>NZ_JBDFME010000001.1:0-617500 GCF_047238145.1 Oceanobacillus phoenicis | reverse complement strand
AATCCGTCTGGCAATTTCAAGCTGTGATGGGGAGGGAAATTGAGTACCGAAGTTCCGGATTTCACACTGCCAAGAAAAGCCTCTAGTTAGATCATAGGTGCCCGTACCGCAAACCGACACAGGTAGGCGAGGAGAGAATCCTAAGGTGAGCGGGAGAACTCTCGTTAAGGAACTCGGCAAAATGACCCCGTAACTTCGGGAGAAGGGGTGCTCCTTCATAGGAGGAGCCGCAGTGAATAGGCCCAAGCGACTGTTTAGCAAAAACACAGGTCTCTGCGAAGCCGAAAGGCGAAGTATAGGGGCTGACACCTGCCCGGTGCTGGAAGGTTAAGGGGACGAGTTAGCTCTTCGGAGCGAAGCTTTGAACCGAAGCCCCAGTAAACGGCGGCCGTAACTATAACGGTCCTAAGGTAGCGAAATTCCTTGTCGGGTAAGTTCCGACCCGCACGAAAGGTGCAACGACTTGGGCACTGTCTCAACGAGAGACCCGGTGAAATTATACTATGCGTGAAGATGCGCATTACCCGCGACAGGACGGAAAGACCCCGTGGAGCTTTACTGTAGCCTGATATTGAATGTTTGTGCAGCTTGTACAGGATAGGTGGGAGCCTTTGAAACGTGAGCGCTAGCTTACGTGGAGGCACCCGTGGGATACCACCCTCGCTGTATGAACATTCTAACCCAGGACCGTGATCCGGTTCGGAGACAGTGTCAGGCGGGCAGTTTGACTGGGGCGGTCGCCTCCCAAAGAGTAACGGAGGCGCCCAAAGGTTCCCTCAGAATGGTTGGAAATCATTCGTAGAGTGTAAAGGCAGAAGGGAGCTTGACTGCGAGACCTACAAGTCGAGCAGGGACGAAAGTCGGGCTTAGTGATCCGGTGGTTCCGCATGGAAGGGCCATCGCTCAACGGATAAAAGCTACCCCGGGGATAACAGGCTTATCTCCCCCAAGAGTTCACATCGACGGGGAGGTTTGGCACCTCGATGTCGGCTCATCGCATCCTGGGGCTGTAGTCGGTCCCAAGGGTTGGGCTGTTCGCCCATTAAAGCGGTACGCGAGCTGGGTTCAGAACGTCGTGAGACAGTTCGGTCCCTATCCGTCGTGGGCGTTGGAAGTTTGAGAGGAGCTGTCCTTAGTACGAGAGGACCGGGATGGACACACCGCTGGTGTACCAGTTGTTCCGCCAGGAGCATGGCTGGGTAGCTACGTGTGGAAAGGATAAGTGCTGAAAGCATCTAAGCATGAAGCCCCCCTCAAGATGAAACTTCCCATCACTTCGAGTGAGTAAGATCCCTCAGAGACGATGAGGTTGATAGGTCCGAGGTGGAAGCGTGGTGACACGTGCAGCTGACGGATACTAATTGATCGAGGACTTATCTAAGTATATAAAGCGACAGGATCTGTACATCAACGTACAGACTGGACGTTCTCTGAATGAGATAAAGGAAATACAAAGAGTCGTTAGACGATTTGATATTGACTTATCGTAAGGAAGAGAAGGAAGTCTGCTAGTTGATAGAGACTGGAGCTAGAATAGAATGATGTCACGTTACTCTTATTTAGTTTTTAGGGTACAATCCTAAAAAAGTGTTGCATTTTGTCTAAGAAATGCATATAATATAACTTGTCCTTATTTTTTTTGGACTACATATTACACGAAAGTCTGGTAGCGATAGCGAAGAGGCCACACCTGTTCCCATGCCGAACACAGAAGTTAAGCTCTTCAGCGCCGATGGTAGTTGGGGCTTTGCCCCTGCAAGAGTAGGACGCCGCCAGGCAACGAAAAAGAGTTAAGCAGAGAGTGCTTAACTCTTTTTGTTATAATTAGATTCATATGTAATTAAACAATAGCATAATTATATACTTGGTTGAATCAATTTCATAATAAGATATTTTGAATGAAGTCTGAATGCTACACTGTTTAACATTGCAGACTAAAGTTTTTAGCAGGTTAACTTAGTTAATTAATAAAGAGGGGAGGTACGTGTATGACTTCCTTAATGGAACATTTAATGGGGGAAGACTTTTTAGTTATTGCTGGTAGGTTGTTTATTGCATTAATACTATCTGGTTTAATCGGATTTGAACGAGAAATTAATAACCATTCAGCAGGTTTTCGTACACATATATTAGTAGGTGTTGGATCTTGTCTAATGATGATATTATCACTATTTGGATTTTTAAGCTTTATGGAAATGCATGATAATGTTCAATTTGACCCTGCTCGTATTCCTTCTTATGTTATTAGCGGAATAGGGTTTTTAGGGGCGGGAACCATTATTGTTTATGGAGGGACGATACG
The DNA here is from genome assembly GCF_047238145.1 of Oceanobacillus phoenicis. Taxonomy (NCBI): domain Bacteria; kingdom Bacillati; phylum Bacillota; class Bacilli; order Caryophanales; family Bacillaceae; genus Oceanobacillus; species Oceanobacillus phoenicis. Next base: position 615,198 of record NZ_JBDFME010000001.1, on the reverse strand, counting down.
TGGGCTTACTACAGCAGCATCCATTTGGACCGTAGCAGGTATTGGTTTGGTTATAGGGGCAGGAATGTATAGTGTCGCTATTGTAGCTACTCTAATTATCCTTGTTAGTTTAATCTTCCTTAATCAAATAGAAAATCTATTTCCGAAATATAAGTCTAGCTTCTTTTTAGAAATCATTGTAACTGATGGATTTCATCTGTCTACAGCTGTAGAAGTAATTGAAAAAAATCATTTCACCGTTAAACGAGTTGAGATTCAAACGCTAGAAGGTGGACAAAGAAAAATACATGTTTGGACAAATATAAGAAAAAATAAAGATTTAATGAATGTATTTGATGAAATTTCAAGTATGGGCTCTGTTCTAAATATATCTAAACTAAATTAACCTTATATCGTAAGTGATACTTGAAATAAAAAAGGTCTCTTACGATATAAGGTTTTTGTTTTGATTTTAGTATTATTTGTCTAAAATAAGATATGTAATCTATTTGCAACTTCATTTATTTCGCGTATAATAAAGATATAGTCAAAGATAGTCAAAGTCAAAGAAAGAATTGTCATCTTAATATGATATGAGGTGCAAATTATGAGCAATATATCTGACATAATCGAGCAATATTTAAAGCAAGTGTTACAGTCTCAAGGGAAAGATGTTATTGAAATTAAGCGAAGTGAGATTGCTGATCAATTTCAATGTGTACCTTCTCAAATTAATTATGTAATCAACACAAGATTTACAATAGAAAAAGGATATATTGTAGAGAGTAAACGTGGTGGGGGTGGATATATTCGAATTATGCGGATTCAGCATCAAAGTCAATCCGTTTTAATTGATGAGATTATCCAATTAATCGGTGATTCTATCCCACAGCGATCTGCAATCGATATTTTGGAAAGGTTACTGGAAGAAGATCTAATTACAGAGCGAGAAGCTAAACTAATGCTTTCTGCGATTGATAGAACGACGCTTGCGTTTCAATTACCTATACGAGATGAAATACGTGCTCGTATTTTAATATCTATGTTAACAACACTTAAGTATTTGAATAAATAATTCATGTAAGGGGGAATGATTTTTGGAATGCCAAGAATGTCATGAAAACCCAGCGACACTTCATTTTAAACATGTAATCAATGGAGAGGAACGAAAGTTAAGTCTTTGTGAAGCGTGTGCAAAGAAAAAAGGTTATGTTACTTTTCCTGAAGAAGGGTATTCCCTTCATGACCTACTAACTGGATTATTTAATGTAGAAACATTAAATATGAGTTCAACAAGTACGAATCAAATGAAGCAGTTAAAAGAAGTGACATGCTCTTCATGTGGAATGGCTTTTTCCGAATTTAAAAAAATTGGAAAGTTCGGTTGTGCTAATTGTTATTCTTCATTTGCACAAAAGGTTGAACCAATATTTCGTAGAGTTCATGCAGGTAACACAAAACATAATGGAAAAATTCCAAAACGAACAGGAACAAATCTACAAACTAGACGTCAGATTGAAATGTACAAACAAGAATTAAAAAACTTTATTGATGATGAAGAGTTTGAAAAAGCGGCGGAGTATAGAGATAAAATTAAGGAACTACAAGCAAAAACTTCTAAGAAAGATTTGAAAGAGGGTGATGATCAATGACATTAGATAAATTTATTGATCAAGCAATCAGCCCCTGGATGCGTGAGGAAGGACCAGATAAAGATATCGTAATGAGTAGTCGAATCAGACTTGCTAGAAATTTTGCTGATCAAACGTATCCTATATTAGCTAATGAAGAAAAACTAGTGGAGATTCAAGAATTTATTCGAGACGAATATGCAAATAAATCTTTTCAAACGTATAAAGATTTGCAGTATGTTCCTTTGACGGACTTATCACCGGTTGAAAAAAGTGTGTTAGTGGAAAAACATTTAATAAGCCCACACTTAATAAAACATTCCGATTATGCTGCTACATTAATTTCTGAGAATGAGCAAGTGTCCATAATGGTTAATGAGGAAGATCATCTTCGCATACAAGTATATTATCCAGGTCTTCAATTAAAAACTGCTTTAGAGCAATCATTTGCATTAGATGATTGGCTAGAAGAAAAAGTCGATTATGCATTTGATGAGACAAAAGGGTACCTAACAAGTTGCCCCACGAATGTTGGAACAGGAATGAGAGCTTCTGTAATGATGCACTTACCTGCGTTGGTACTAACTAAACAGATTAATCGTTTAATACCTGCGATTAGTCAATTTGGTCTCGTAGTTAGAGGCATTTATGGTGAGGGTAGCGAGGCACTCGGAAATATTTTTCAGGTGTCAAACCAAATCACGTTAGGGAAATCGGAACAAGATATTGTCGATGATTTAGAAAGTGTTGTTCATCAACTTATTGAGCATGAACGAATGGCACGTAATCATATACTAGAAAGAACAGGAACAAAATTAGAGGATCGCATTTTCCGTTCATACGGGACACTAGCATATAGTCGTATTATGGACTCCAAAGAAGCATCTAAATGTATTTCGGATGTTCGACTTGGAATTGACTTAGGTTGGATAGACAACACTTCTGGAAACATTTTGAATGAATTAATGGTTCTCACACAACCAGGATTCTTACAACATTATGCAAATCGATCTCTTCGTCCGGATGAGCGTGATGTTTTACGGGCATCAGTTATTCGAGAGAGATTGAAGCTAGAAGAGTAACAACCTTTAGTTACCTGTTTTATAAGATGTTTAGAGATATGAAATGTAAGGGAATAAGTTAGAAGGCTTCTATTTCTACGTATAAACACATTTTTAATATATAGCCGATATTCGACCTACCGACTATCGATTAAATCTCAGAATAATAGGAGGAAAATCCTTATGATGTTTGGACGCTTTACAGAAAGAGCACAAAAAGTACTTGCATTATCACAAGAAGAAGCAGTACGTTTAGGACATAATAACATTGGTACAGAACACATTTTACTAGGACTTGTACGCGAAGGAGAAGGAATTGCTGCAAAAGCTTTACAATCTCTTGGTTTAGAGGTATCGAAAATACAAGAAGAAGTAGAAAAATTAATCGGTGTAGGGAAACAACCTACACAATCGATTCATTATACACCTCGTGCAAAAAAAGTAGTTGAACTTTCTCAGGATGAGGCAAGAAAATTAGGCCACTCTTACGTAGGTACAGAACATATCTTACTTGGATTGATAAGAGAAGGAGAAGGTGTCGCTGCTAGAGTTCTTAATAATTTAGGAGTTAGTCTTAATAAAGCAAGACAACAAGTACTACAATTATTAGGAAGCAATGAATCGCAAGCAGGTCGTCAAGGACGTGCAGGGCAGCAGTCAAATGCAAGCACACCGACGTTGGATTCATTAGCCCGGGATTTAACCGTTAGTGCAAAAGAAGGTAAGATTGACCCGGTAATTGGGCGCTCAAAAGAGATTGAACGAGTAATCCAAGTGCTTAGCCGTCGTACAAAAAATAACCCAGTCTTGATTGGGGAACCTGGTGTAGGTAAAACGGCAGTAGCTGAAGGGCTTGCACAGCAGATTATTGATAATGAAGTGCCAGAAACATTACGTGATAAACGAGTAATGACATTAGATATGGGTACGGTTGTTGCTGGTACGAAATATCGTGGTGAATTTGAAGATCGCTTAAAGAAAGTAATGGAAGAAATTCGTCAAGCAGGCAATATTATTCTATTCATCGATGAGTTACACACACTTATTGGAGCTGGTGGAGCAGAAGGGGCTATTGATGCTTCGAATATCTTAAAACCATCACTTGCACGCGGAGAATTACAGTGTATTGGCGCAACTACGCTAGATGAGTATCGAAAATATATTGAAAAAGACGCTGCATTAGAGCGACGTTTCCAACCAATTCAAGTTGACGAACCAACATTGGAAGAAACAATCCAAATTTTAAATGGCTTGCGTGATCGTTATGAAGCACATCATCGCGTAACCATTACTGATGAAGCAATTGAAGCAGCGGCGTCACTATCCGATCGTTATATTACTGATCGTTTCTTGCCAGACAAAGCGATTGATTTAATTGATGAGGCTGGATCGAAAGTAAGGTTACGTTCTTATACCGTTCCACCAAACTTAAAAGAGTTAGAACAGAAACTTGATGAAGTCCGTAAAGAAAAAGATGCTGCAGTACAAAGTCAAGAATTTGAAAAAGCCGCATCTTTACGAGACTCGGAGCAACGTTTCCGTGAAGAGTTAGAAACAACGAAAAATGAATGGAAAGAAAAACAAGGTCAAACTGATTCAGAAGTTACCATGGAAGATATTGCTGCAGTTGTTTCTACATGGACGGGAGTACCCGTATCAAAATTGACAAAAGATGAAAGTAATCGCCTTCTAAACATGGAAACAATTCTTCATGATCGTGTGATTGGGCAATCTGAAGCGGTCAATGCAGTTGCTAAAGCAATCCGCCGTGCTCGTGCAGGATTAAAAGATCCGAAGCGTCCAATTGGTTCATTTATCTTCTTAGGACCAACGGGAGTAGGTAAAACAGAACTTGCTCGTGCGTTAGCAGAAGTAATGTTTGCAGATGAAGATGCAATGATTCGTATTGACATGTCGGAGTATATGGAAAGACATGCGACTTCACGTTTGGTTGGTTCTCCACCAGGATATGTCGGGTATGAAGAAGGTGGACAATTAACCGAAAAAGTTCGTCGTAAGCCTTATTCTGTAGTTCTATTAGATGAAGTGGAAAAAGCGCATCCAGAAGTATTTAATATTCTGTTACAAGTTCTTGAAGATGGTCGCCTAACCGATTCAAAAGGAAGAGTGGTTGATTTCCGTAATACGGTTATTATTATGACTTCTAATGTTGGAGCAAGTGAATTAAAACGTAATAAATATGTTGGTTTCTCTTTAGATGATGAGGAGAAAGACTATAAAGATATGAAATCAAAAGTGATGGAAGAATTGAAGAAAGCATTCCGTCCAGAGTTCTTAAACCGTATTGATGAGACTATTGTCTTCCACTCTTTAGAAAAAGAACATATGAAGGATATTGTGACGTTGATGGTAAAACAATTACAAAAACGATTAAAAGAACAAGACCTACATTTATCATTAACGGATAAGGCAGTTGAAAAAATTGCTAATGAAGGCTTTGATCCAGAATATGGTGCTCGACCATTACGTCGATCCATTCAAAAAAATATCGAAGACTTGTTATCCGAAGAGCTATTAAAAGGAGCCATTGAAAAAGAGCAACAGGTGAAAATAGGATTAAATAATAAAGGTGAATTTATTGTTTTACCATAGAAAAAGGTAATATGATGTAACAGAGATAAAGCTAGAGGACTTGATTCTTCTAGCTTTTATTTCCATTTAAGGAATTTTAATGTCAAAACGCTCGGTTGTGGCATAAATATGGAAGATGGATTTGTAAATTGATAGCTTTCTGTAACCTACTACATAAAAAAATAGGCTACAATAATAGAGAAGGGGTTAATAAATTTGGCAAAAAGAAAAACAAAGTTTGTATGTCAAGAATGTGGTTATGAATCAGCTAAATGGATGGGGAAATGTCCGGCTTGTCATCAATGGAATACCATGGTGGAGGAAATAGATCCAGCTTCGGTTAAAGGTCGGACAGGCTATGCTACTAGTACGACATCTGCAGGTAAGCCTGAAAAAATTACAGCAATTGAATCGAAAAAAGAACCTAGAATCACTACAAATATGAAAGAGTTCAACAGAGTGCTTGGCGGCGGAATCGTACTAGGGTCACTTGTTTTAATTGGAGGAGATCCGGGTATTGGTAAGTCAACTCTATTACTCCAAATATCCTCCCAATTGGCAGAAAAAGATATGTCGGTACTTTATGTTTCTGGAGAGGAATCAACTCGTCAAACAAAATTGCGTGCAGATCGACTCGATATTGCAACTGATCAGTTGTATGTTTTATCGGAAACAAATTTATATGATATTAGTAAACAGATAGAAGAAGTAAAGCCGTCCTTTGTAGTTATCGATTCGATACAAACCATATTTAAAGAAGAAGTAACGAGTGCTCCAGGAAGTGTTTCTCAAGTACGTGAATGTACCATGGAGCTTATGAAAATAGCAAAATCAAATGGAATACCTATTTTTATTGTAGGTCATGTAACGAAAGAAGGTTCCATTGCTGGTCCTCGATTATTAGAACATATGGTAGACGCTGTTCTATATTTTGAAGGGGAGCGACATCACACATATCGTATATTACGGGGAGTAAAGAACCGTTTTGGTAGCACAAATGAGATGGGAATATTTGAGATGAAAGAGGAAGGATTACGAGAAGTAATGAATCCGTCTGAGATATTCTTAGAAGAGCGATCAGAAGGGGCAGCCGGATCGACAGTTGTGGCATCGATGGAAGGAACGAGAACGGTATTGGTAGAAATACAAGCATTAATTTCTCCTACTAGCTTTGGGAATCCTCGTCGTACTGCAACAGGAGTAGATCATAATCGTGTACCGCTGTTAATGGCCGTTTTAGAAAAACGTGTAGGGTTGATGCTTCAAAATCAAGACGCGTATATAAAAGTCGCTGGTGGAGTAAAGTTGGATGAGCCAGCTATTGATCTAGCATTAGCTATAAGTATTGCTTCCAGTTTTCGAAATCAACCAACGAATCCGAATGATATTTTTGTAGGTGAAGTAGGATTAACTGGTGAAATTAGAAGGGTTTCGCGAATTGAACAACGTGTACAAGAAGCGGCAAAACTAGGTTTCAAACGTGTGATATGTCCAAAGAATAATTTGGATGGTTGGAATTACCCTAGCGGAATTGAAGTCATCGGTGTATCAAGTGTACAAGAGGCTTTAGATATCGGATTACGTCATTAATAATTCTTTTTATTCTATGAAAAAACCTTATGGGATACTTTTCCAAATAATAGGCAATACTAAGGTTAGGAGGTGAGCGATGGTGCTTAAAAAGATAGTTCATTTATTCTTTATTATATTAGGTGGTACCGTCGGGTATTTATATATACCGGAAATTTTTAGTTTGTTAAACGTAACAGATCCCGCATGGTTGAATTCGCCGATATTAGGTATGATTATTGGTGCTATTATATTCTTCATACTTTCCTACTTATTGGTCGATTATATTGTAGGTTTCTTACGCTGGGTAGAGGATGCACTTATTAAACTCCCAGCAATGGATTTGTTTTTTGGAAGTATTGGTCTAATCGTAGGTTTAGTAATTGCATATTTTATTAATATACCGCTTCAAGATACTGGAATTCATATCTTGTCACAAGTATTACCATTTTTCATTATGATTACTTTTGGATATCTAGGATTCCAAGTAGGTTTTCGTAGACGTGAGGAATTTGGTAATTTAATGCGTGCTAATAAAAAGGGACGTCGTATTCCAGAAGAAAATGCAGCAGCACCGGCTGACAAACCAAAGGCGAAAATATTAGATACAAGTGTAATTATTGATGGAAGAATTGCAGACATTTGTCAAACAAATTTTCTAGAAGGAACCATAGTCATTCCACAATTTGTTTTAGGAGAGTTACAGCATATTGCCGATTCATCGGACACACTAAAACGAAACCGTGGCCGTCGTGGATTGGATATTTTAAATCGTATTCAAAAGGAATTACCGATTCATGTGGAAATTTATGAAGGTGACTTTGAAGAGATCCAAGAAGTTGACAGTAAACTAATCAAATTAGCGAAAGTAATCGATGGTATTGTTGTGACGAACGATTTTAACTTGAATAAGGTTTGTGATTTTCAAGGAGTCAACGTTCTGAACATTAATGACCTAGCAAATGCTGTGAAACCAGTCGTATTACCTGGTGAAGAATTACATGTACAAGTAATTAAAGATGGTAAAGAGCAAAACCAAGGTGTTGCTTATTTAGATGATGGTACGATGATTGTCGTTGAAGAAGGTAGAGACTATATTGGAAAAAATATAGAAGTAGTTATTACAAGCGTTCTACAAACTTCTGCAGGTAGAATGATATTTGCAAAACCAAAATTACTTGAAAAAGCGCTCTAAAAAGGGTATAACTGATAAAGGACGAAGAAAAGTGATAACATGAAATATGTTATCACTTTTTCATATAGAACTTATTCGATGATAAACGAATTCATATTTATTTCCTAAGGAGGCAACAAGTAATGAGTCAAGAAGTTCGCGTGCGTTATGCACCAAGTCCAACAGGGCATTTGCATATTGGGAATGCACGTACTGCATTATTTAATTATTTATATGCAAAGCATTTTGATGGGAAGTTTATTATCCGTACGGAAGACACAGATGATAAAAGAAATGTTGAAGGTGGCGAAGAAAGCCAATTAAAATACTTAAAGTGGTTAGGGCTCCAGTGGGATGAAGGCGCTGATATCGGTGGAGATTATGGCCCTTATCGTCAAACAGAACGCCTTGATATTTATCAAAATTACCTTGATGAATTATTTGAAAAGAACTTAGCCTATAAATGTTATATGACAGAAGATGAATTAGAAGCAGAACGTGAAGAGCAACGTCAAAATGGACAAGTTCCAAAATATTCTGGAGCTCATCGCGATTTAACTCCAGATCAAATCGAACAATTTGAAGCAGAGGGTCGTCAACCAAGTATCCGTTTCCGAGTTCCAAAGAATACGACGTATACATTCAATGACCTAGTGCGCGGACCGATTACATTCGAGTCAAGTGATTTTGGTGATTGGGTTATCGTGAAAAAGAATGGAATTCCAACGTATAATTTTGCTGTAGCGATTGATGATCATTTAATGAAAATCAGTGATGTTTTGCGAGGAGAGGAACATATTTCGAATACTCCAAAGCAAATGATGATTTTTGAGGCATTTGGTTGGGAAGCTCCACGTTATGGACACATGACACTGATTCTTAACGAAGAGCGTAAGAAATTAAGTAAGCGTGATGAACATATTCTCCAATTTATTGAGCAATATCGTAATCTTGGTTATTTACCAGAAGCGATGTTTAATTTCATTAGCTTACTTGGATGGTCTCCGGTTGGGGAGGAAGAGATGTTCACCCAAGCGCAACTAATTGAGATTTTTGATCCAGAAAGACTGTCTACCTCTGCTGCAATCTTTGACCAACATAAGCTGAAATGGATGAATAATGAGTACATTAAAGCTGCGGATCTTGATAGAGTTATCGATCTTGCGTTGCCGCATTTGATAAAAGCAGGAAAACTGCCAGAGGAAATGGATGATGAAACTCATCAATGGGCAGAAAATGTAATCTCACTTTACCGTGAACAGTTACGTTATGGTGCTGAAATCGTGGAACTTACAGAACTATTTTTCCAAAAAGAAATTTCTTATGATGAAGCAGCACGAGAAGTACTTAACGGGGAACAAGTTCCGGAAGTACTACAAGTTTTCACGGATAAATTGATTCACTTAGAGTCGTTTGATAAAGACTCTATAAAAGCGCAATTTAAAGCAACACAGAAAGAGACTGGGCATCGTGGTAAGAAATTATTTATGCCAATTCGTGTTGCAACAACTGGACAGATGCATGGTCCTGAACTCCCGTTTGCAATTGAATTATTAGGTAGAGACATTATTCTTAATCGATTGGATAAACTATTGAAAGAAATGGGAGCATAAGGATTCACATTTAGGCGGATTTGTAATATATTAAGCATATAGAAATCCGATAAACATGAGCTATTAAAATAGATAAAACGTAGAAGAGGGAAAGTAAGATTAATTTGTTTACACAGAGAGAACCACGTTTGCTGAAAGTGGTTTTAGACAATTAATTTGAAGTGCTCCTCGGAGTCTGTGATGGAATACAGAGTACATCACAGCGGAAACTCTGCCGTTATAAGAGCCAAGTTGAGAGAAGCAAAGCTACTTCTCTAAACAGAGTGGAACCGCGCGAGAGGCGTCTCTGTGTATATCATACACAGAGGCGTTTTTTAATGGTCTAGGAAATTATAAAATTTTGGAGCTTTGGCCGTCCAGGACATACGGTGATAAACGGGCGCTTGCGCTTTTGTTAATGAAGGAAGGAGGTTTTCCGTTTGGGTATCTTTAAAATGATGAAAGAGGATATGAATGTTGTATTTGAACAAGACCCTGCTGCTAGAACGAATGTTGAAGTTATGCTTACGTATTCTGGGTTACATGCTGTATGGTCGCATCGAGTTGCCCATTGGTTTTATAAAAAGCGATTGTTGTTTATCGCACGTGTTATTTCACAATTAAGTCGGTTTATCACTGGAATCGAAATACATCCCGGCGCGAAGATTGGTCGTCGATTATTTATTGATCATGGTATGGGAGTTGTCATTGGGGAAACATGCGAAATAGGCAATAACGTTACCATTTTTCAAGGAGTAACCCTTGGTGGTACCGGTAAAGAAAAAGGTAAACGCCATCCAACTATAAAGGATAATGCGCTGATTGCTACGGGCGCTAAAGTGCTCGGTGCAATTACGATTGGTGAAAATTCTAAAGTCGGTGGCGGATCTGTCGTGCTAAAGGATGTACCAGATAACTCAACGGTTGTAGGTGTTCCTGGGCAAGTGGTCGTACAAGATGGAAAAAGAGTACGAAGAGATCTTGATCATCATAAATTACCAGATCCTGTCTCTGATAAATGTGACCATTTACAAACGCAAATTGATGAGCTAAAAGCGGAACTTGCTTCGTTGAAAGAGGAAAGGAGAGTCTTAGAAAATGACCATTCAAATATATAACACGTTAACAAGACAAAAAGAAACGTTCAAACCAATGGAAGAAGGAAAGGTAAAAATGTATGTATGCGGTCCGACTGTATACAACTATATTCACATTGGTAATGCAAGGCCCGCGATTGTGTTTGATACCGTACGTCGATATTTAGAATATAGAGGATTTGATGTAGATTATGTATTAAACTTCACGGATGTTGATGATAAAATCATTAAAACAGCAAAAGAAGTAGGTGAAGAAGTTCCGGCGTTAGCGGATAGATTTGTAAATGCATATCTAGAAGACGTTGGAGCACTTGGTGTAAAAAAAGCTACTAAAAATCCACGGGTAATGGATACGATGGATGATATTATTGCCTTCATTTCAACCTTAATTGAGAAAGGCTATGCGTATGAAGCGGATGGAGATGTATATTTTAAACCAAGATCCTTTGACTCTTATGGCAAACTATCCCATCAATCTATTGATGAGTTACGTTCTGGAGCACGTATTCAAGTAGGAGAGAAAAAAGAAGATCCACTTGATTTTGCATTATGGAAGAAAGCAAAAGACGATGAAATTGCTTGGAAATCTCCTTGGGGTGAAGGAAGACCAGGCTGGCATATTGAATGCTCGGCGATGGTGAAGAAACATTTAGGAGATACGATTGATATTCATGCTGGTGGTCAGGATTTAACCTTCCCACATCATGAAAATGAAATAGCGCAATCGGAAGCAATGAACGGAAAGACTTTTGCAAACTATTGGATGCATAATGGGTATATTAATATTGATAACGAGAAAATGTCGAAGTCACTTGGTAACTTTGTGCTTGCCAGAGATTTAATTCGAGCGCATGATCCAAGAGTGTTACGCTTCTTTATGTTATCTGTCCATTATCGTAATCCGATTAACTTCACAGAAGAACTACTTGAGAGTGCAAAAACAAGTTTAGAGCGTATTCAAACAGCTTATCATAATCTATCTCATCGACGCGATTCAAGCTTAAACTTAACTAACGATGATGCCAAGTGGCTGCAAATCGTAGAAGTTGCTATGAGCAAATTTGAGCAAGATATGGATGATGATTTTAATACAGCGAATGCGATTTCTGTTTTATTTGATTTATCGAAGGAAGCAAATGTTTACCTACAAGAAAATCAAACTTCTACGAAAGTTATAGATGCTTTTCAAGATGCGATTGCACAGATTCTAACAGTATTGGGAATTAATATATTAGAAGATGAAGAAACACTACTTGATGAAACAATTGAAGCGTTAATTGTAGAAAGAAATGAAGCACGTAAAAATCGTAATTTCAATAGAGCGGATGAGATTCGTGATATGCTCAAAGAAAAAAATATAATACTCGAAGATACTCCGCAGGGTGTACGTTGGAAAAGAGGTAAGTAATGAAACAAAGTGATGTGAAGCAGCTAAAAAGCCTTGCCCTTGCTTATATAGGTGATTCTATATATGAATTATTTATTCGAGAGTATCTCTTAGAGCGTGGTACAGTAAATCCTAATAAGTTACATCAATCTGCAACATCGTATGTTGCAGGGAAAACACAGGCAATGGTTATTTTACATTGGTTGGATGTCGATGGATTTCTTACCGAAGAGGAACAAAAAGTTGTTGCACGAGGAAGAAATGCTAAATCAGGATCAGTACCAAAGAATATAAGTGTCCAAACGTATCGGTATAGTACCGCGTTTGAGGCACTTATTGGATATCATTATATGTTAAAGAATCATGATCGATTAGAAGAACTTATTCAAGATGCAATTGAATACGTGGAAGAAAGGAGAGATAACCATGGATAATGAGGTCATTATGGGAAGAAACCCTGTTATGGAAGCTTTAAAATCGGGGCGATCAGTGAATAAAGTAATGGTTACAGAACAAATACAAGGTTCCACATTTCAAAAAATTAATCAATTGGCAAGAGAGGCTGGAACAATTGTACAAAAAGTGCCTCGTTCTAAATTAGATCAGATGGAATTGGGGAATCACCAAGGGGTGGTAGCATATGTAGCATCTTATGCGTATGCCTCTTTAGATGATTTATTTGATCGGGCCAATGAACGTGGAGAGGATCCCTTCTTTATTTTATTAGATGAGTTAGAAGATCCACATAACTTAGGTTCGATATTACGAAGCGCAGATGCGACAGGGGTCCATGGAGTTATTATTCCTAAACGACGTTCCGTTGGATTAACCGCAACAGTAGCAAAAACAGCAGCTGGAGCTATGGAACATATTCCTGTTGTGCGTGTAACCAATATGTCGAATACTATTGATGAATTAAAAGAGCGAAATGTTTGGATTGTAGGAACAGAAGCAGAAGCAGATGAAGACTATCGACAATTAGATGGATCCTTGCCTATTGGTATCGTAATTGGTAACGAAGGTAAAGGCATGAGTCGGCTCGTTCGAAAAAAATGTGACTGGACAGTGGGTTTACCAATGGTCGGACAAGTATCTTCTCTTAATGCGTCGGTAGCTTGCGGACTCTTACTTTATGAAGTCTATCGTAAACGCCATTCTCTTGGAGATCAGTAATGAAAGAGGTCTTGATTGTCGATGGATATAACGTAATTGGTGCTTGGGGAGAATTACAACGACTAAAAGATAAAGATATTGGTCAAGCAAGAGATCGACTCATTGAAATATTGGCGGAATATCAAGCCTTTACTGGAAAGCATGTTATTCTTGTTTTTGATGCCTACTATGTACGTGGTGTAGAGAATAAACAAGAAAAATTTAACATGGACATTATTTATACGAAAGAAAAAGAAACGGCAGACGAGTGTATCGAAAAACTAGTTAAAGAAGTGAAAAACATTCAAACGCAAGTCTATGTAGCAACATCGGATTACGCTGAACAACGGACTATTTTTGGACAAGGGGCATTACGTAAGTCTGCTCGAGAGTTGCTTATTGAAGTGCAGGATATGGATAGAGAGATACATTTCAATTTAGAAGTTCATCGAAAAGCAAAACCACAAGCAAAAATAAAAATTGATAAAGAAATCATGGAAAGGTTCGAACGAATGCGCAGAGGAGAATAATAGCTCGTATGTCTCATCAAAATCATACAATTCGACAAATTATGACCCTAACCGAGTTTAGGTCAAGTTGACGGTATTAAAACGCTTCCTGTATAATATTTCCTATACTATAGAAGCGGAATTGCAGGAGGCGATCTTTGGTGAATATCGGGCAAATAGATACGAGCAACAAGGGTTTAGAACAGCTTGATGATACTGATTTGCTACAATTCATTCGTCAAGGGAATAGTCATGCGTTAGACCTCCTTATACAACGATACATTAGTTTTGTGCGAGGAAAAGCACGGACATATTTTTTGGTAGGTGCTGATAAAGAGGATATTATTCAAGAAGGAATGATTGGTCTATATAAAGCAATACGTGACTATGATGTGGACAAGCTCTCCTCTTTCAAAGCATTTGCAGAATTATGTGTAACAAGACAAATTATTACGGCAATAAAAACAGCAACTCGTCAAAAACATATTCCATTAAATTCATACGTCTCCTTGGACAAGCCGATTTATGATGAAGAATCAGATAGAACACTGCTAGATATAATAGGTGGGTCTATCGATGTCGATCCACAAGAATTATTGATTAGTCAAGAAGATTATGGAACGTTGGAACATAAATTATCGAAATTATTAAGCGACTTAGAAAAGAAAGTATTGCAATTATATTTAGATGGACGTACGTATCAAGAGATTTCAGAGCATTTAAATCGCCATGTGAAATCGATTGATAATGCGTTACAGCGGGTAAAACGAAAATTAGAGCAACTAATGGAATCTAACGGAGTATCTTTGTAAAAAATATAAAACTTATCGACAATAATCGACAACAAGAATCTGAAAATTATGGGAAAATTTTACTGTTTCTTGTAATTGGTGTGATAGATTGCTGTGATGCCGTTGACATAATTCGTGCTAGGTGCTACAGTAATATAGTCTATAATCCCTTCACAAGGGGTGGAATAATGAGTAAAAAAATTACACTGGCATGTGCTGTATGTTCAAGCAGGAATTATTCGACAAACAAAAATGTATCCAGTCAATCTACAAGATTAGAAGTAAAAAAGTTTTGCAAAACATGCGGGAAACATACATTACATCGCGAGACGAAATAAAAGAATGCAATTTACGTTGCATCCGTCTTCAAGATTCGCCTCCAATTAGGAGAAGTAAATCTATTGAAGAGAGGAATTACGGATGGTCAAATTAATGCATTCACTTAACATCAGTTGGGGCTAGGAACCCCGGCGAATGAAGTTTCGTTTTATATAGAATCGTGTGGGTTCGGGGGGTACAATGAATGTTTAAGTTTTTAAGAAATGTATCTAGAGAGATGAAAAAGGTAAGCTGGCCAAAAGGAAAGGAACTTAGAAATTACACTGTTGTCGTTATTTCTACAGTAGTTTTGATGGCCGTATTCTTTTTTGTTGTAGATTTAGGGATTTCTCAACTTTTAAATGCATTTTTTGAATAATTAAGCTATAATAAGGTATACTGTACTAAGCGCATATATATTTAAACTAAAAACCCGGCATTTGCGGGTTTTTTAATGTTGGTAGAAAAAATTTTCTAAAAGACTAATATTTAGTATGTTTGTGAAATTTAATAGCAAGGGAGGGAAGGACAATATATTGTCCTAATAAAGATGGAGAAAAACTGGTATGTCGTTCATACTTACTCAGGGTATGAAAATAAAGTAAAAATGAATCTAGAAAAACGTGTTGAATCTATGGGGATGGAAGATAAAATCTTTCGAGTAATTGTCCCAGAAGATGAAGAGGCTGAGATCAAAAACGGCAAGAAAAAAATGGTGAAGAAAAAGTCATTCCCTGGATATGTGTTAACGGAGATGGTAATGACAGATGACTCATGGTATGTTGTTCGTAATACACCAGGAGTAACTGGATTCGTAGGGTCTAGTGGACATGGTGCAAAGCCAACTCCACTAATGCCTGGTGAGATTGATGTAGTACTAAAACGTATGGGTGTATCTGAGCCAACTGTACAAGTAGATTTCGAGATAAAAGAAAACGTCCGAGTTACCGATGGTCCGTTTACGGACTTTACAGGGTCTATTGAACATATAGACACGGACAAGCAGAAAATTAAAGTACATGTAAATATGTTTGGTAGAGAAACTCCGGTAGAATTAGACTTTTCACAAGTAGAAAAACTATCATAAATTCTCCATCGCTCAAAGCTTGCATTTTTTTGAAATACATGCTAAAATTCTTTTGTTATTCATGTGCCCCAAAGTGGTGCAGATGGTAAATTTGAGTGGGAGGGTTTACCAAATCTTATAACCCTATTACCACATCACGGACTTTAAGGAGGTGTGTCTCGTGGCTAAAAAAGTAATTAAATTAGTTAAATTACAAATCCCAGCTGGTAAAGCTAACCCAGCACCGCCAGTAGGACCAGCACTAGGTCAAGCGGGTGTTAATATTATGGGATTCTGTAAAGAATTCAACGCTCGAACACAAGATCAAGCGGGTATGATTATTCCTGTTGAAATTACGGTATTCGAGGACCGTTCATTTACATTTATTACTAAGACTCCACCGGCAGCAGTACTATTGAAAAAAGCAGCTGGAATCGAGTCTGGTTCTGGTGAACCAAACAAAAACAAGGTCGCTTCTGTTAAACGCGATCAAGTTAAAGAAATCGCTGAAACAAAAATGCCTGATTTAAACGCAGCTGATGTTGATGCGGCAATGCGTATGGTAGAAGGTACTGCACGTAGTATGGGAATCACGATTGAAGACTAATCGATTCCACTATTCAATCAATATGATTTGATTGAAGTTTACAATAAGGGGGTTGCGGCTGGATAACATCCGCAGCCTTATTCGTGAGATGCTAACATGGTATTTTGTTAGTGTGCTTGATAAAAGCCTTGTGCTTTTATAAGTGGGAGGTACAACCGTTATAACCACAATAGAGGAGGAAATAAAATGGCAAAAATCGGTAAGAAGCATCAAGAAGCATTAAAGCTTGTTGATCGCTCTAAATCATATGAAATTCAAGAAGCTGTTGAATTAGCAAAAAAAGCAGCTAAAGCAAATTTTGATGAAACTGTAGAAGCGGCTTTCCGTCTAGGCGTAGATCCGAAGAAAGCAGACCAACAAATTCGCGGTGCGATGGTGTTACCACACGGCACTGGAAAAACACAACGTGTATTGGTATTTGCTAAAGGTGAAAAAGCGAAAGAAGCAGAAGCTGCTGGTGCAGACTATGTAGGTGAAGCAGACTACATTAACAAAATCAACCAAGGTTGGTTTGATTTTGATGTAATCGTAGCTACACCTGATATGATGGCTGAAGTAGGGAAACTTGGCCGTGTACTTGGACCAAAAGGTTTAATGCCAAACCCTAAAACTGGTACAGTAACATTTGAAGTTGAGAAAGCTGTTAACGATATTAAAGCTGGTAAAGTTGAATATCGTGTAGACAAGTCAGCGAATATTCACGTACCGATCGGAAAAATTTCTTTTGATGATCAAAAATTAGTGGATAACTTCGTTGCTCTTACAGAACAATTAGTAAAAGTGAAGCCACAATCTTCTAAAGGTATTTACATGAAGAACGTTTCTATCACTTCTACTATGGGACCTGGAATTAAAGTAGACGTTTCTAACTACCGTTAATTGGTAGTTGACTTTTGTCGGAACGTTCGATATACTAATTTCGGTAATTAAAAGAATACGTTATACCGTAGACAGTGGGGGCTTAAGTAGCTTAATTATCCTGCCGAGGTGTTTATGATGAAGATAGTTTCGCGTTATTAATGCATTGCTATCTGCCATATATAAGCTCTCATGTCTGCATGAGAGCTTTTTACATGTCTAGCTCTAACGTAAGGATCTTGCGTTTTGTATGAATATGTAAAGCACATACAAACGGTGTAATGAGGAATTTTATAGGAGGTGGAACAATGTCAGGGATCATTGAGAAAAAGAAACAAGTGGTTGAAGAAATCGCTGAAAAATTCCGTGCTAGCCAAACAGCTGTTGTTGTTGACTATCGTGGTCTTGACGTAGCAGAAGTAACTGCACTGCGTAAAGAACTACGTGAAGCTGGTATCGAGTTTAAAGTCTACAAAAACACAATGACTCGTCGTGCGGTTGAAGCTGTAGAACTTACAGACTTAAACGACACGTTAACTGGACCAACAGCTATTGCGTTCAGTAACGAAGATGTCGTAGCGCCAGCACGTATCTTGAATAATTTCAAGAAAGAGCATGAGGCATTGGAAATCAAAGGTGGCGTAATTGAAGGACAAGTCGCTACACTTGATCAAATCAAAGAACTTGCAGACCTTCCAAACTACGAAGGTATGGTTTCTATGTTGCTTAGCGTACTTCAAGCTCCAGTTCGTAACTTTGCTTACGTTACAAAAGCTGTTGCTGAGCAAAAAGAAGAACAAGGTGCATAATACACCAATCGGTTTACAAATAAAAATTAATTACAATTAATAGGAGGATTCAATCATGACTAAAGAAGAAATGATTAGCGCAATTAAAGAAATGTCTGTATTAGAACTTAACGACCTAGTAAAAGCTATTGAAGAAGAATTTGGAGTAACTGCTGCTGCACCTGTTGCTGCTGCGGGAGCTGCTGGTGGAGCTGCTGAAGAAGAAAAAACTGAATTTGACGTTGTTCTTAACAGTGCTGGCGCATCTAAGATCAAAGTTGTTAAAGCAGTACGTGAAATCACTGGTCTTGGCTTAAAAGATGCTAAAGACTTAGTAGATAACGCTCCTAAAGCAATCAAAGAAGGCGTTTCTAAAGAAGAAGCTGAAGAAGTTCAAGGTAAACTTGAAGAAGCTGGAGCTACTGTAGAAGTTAAATAAGGAAACCTAAATAAATAAGGAGCTCGCCGTTTTTTTTGGCGGGCTCTTTATCACGAAACCTCCTAACACAATAAAGGAGTAGTAATAGATAGAAGTAAACCACCGGTATAGAAGAAAAAGCACATGCTAGTCAGCTAGGATATTTTTCGGTTATTCGGTGGTTTATTTTTAGATTATAGAGTCTCCAACAAACATTTCATAGTAAAGTAGGTGCCTAAATGTCAGAGCATTACTTTTCCAATAATCCTCAGTCAAAAACTTCACCAAGAACGTGGATGTATGAATTGCGAGGTAGATCCTTTCATTTCACAAGTGATGTGGGTGTCTTTTCAAAGAATGATATTGATTTTGGTTCTCGTCTTCTTATTGAACAATTTCAAGAGCCTCAGATTAAAGGGGATATACTTGATGTGGGCTGTGGGTATGGGCCGATTGGACTTTCGTTAGCTGCGGACATTAAAGACCGTTCAGTTTTGATGGTTGATGTCAATGAACGAGCGGTAGAATTAGCGAAACAAAACGCGAGTGCAAATAGTATAACAAACGTAACCATACAAACAAGCGATCTGTACAGTGCCATTGATGACGCTTCTCGTTTTGCTGCGATTGTTACTAATCCACCGATTCGTGCCGGAAAAAAAGTAGTGCATCAGATTTTTGAAGGTGCAAAGGATTTACTGCTTCCTGACGGAGAGTTGTGGATTGTTATACAGAAAAAGCAAGGTGCCCCATCTGCCAAGGAAAAGCTAAATGATTTGTTTGGTAATGTAGAGGTAGTGAAGAAAGATAAAGGCTATTATATATTAAAAGCGCAAAGCGTTTGACCATCACTTCCGGATATGCTAAGATAGGAAGATGCTAAGATGAGGATACCTTTGTCAAGGGGTATATTCATTAAAAGGAAATGTATATTTTGATCATTAGAGGTAAAACTGATAGAATCGGAAAAATACTGACCGGTTCATTGTTTTCTATAGTTTACCAAAATTTTAGCAATCTGTACAATCAGATTTATGATTGTATAAGAATTATTGCGTGAATGAAGCCATCTGCTCTATCGAGAGATTCATTCTAATAGACAGATGCTTACTTGTTACATGTTGTTAGTTTCAAAGAACATATCTGATTCAAATTGTTCAGTAGGTTCTTTTAAATATGATTCACATTTTTTTAGTAAAGTGCTATTAAAATGTAAGATTTAAGGGGTGAAGCAGTTGACAGGTCAACTAGTTCAGTATGGACGGCACCGCCAACGCAGGAGCTATGCGCGTATCAATGAGGTGTTGGAATTACCAAACCTAATCGAAATCCAAACCGCTTCTTACGATTGGTTCTTAGAAGAAGGTTTACGAGAGATGTTTCAGGATATCTCGCCAATCGAAGACTTTACAGGAAATCTATCGCTTGAATTTGTTGATTATAGTTTAGGTGATCCAAAGTATCCTGTAGATGAAGCGAAGGAAAGAGACGTAACGTACAATGCTCCGCTTCGCGTGAAGGTTCGTTTAATTAATAATGAAACCGGTGAAGTGAAGGAACAAGAGGTATTTATGGGTGATTTCCCGCTTATGACAGAAACGGGAACATTCATTATTAATGGTGCGGAACGAGTAATCGTATCGCAGCTTGTACGTTCTCCGAGCGTATATTATAACGAGAAGATCGACAAAAACGGAAAACGAGGTATCGCTGCAACGGTGATTCCAAACCGCGGAGCGTGGTTGGAATTTGAAACAGATGCGAAAGATATCGCGTATGTTCGTATTGATCGTACTCGTAAGTTACCAATCACTGTACTTTTACGTGCATTAGGATTCGGTACAGATCAAGAAATCACAGATTTACTTGGTGAAAACGAGTATTTACGTAACACACTAGAAAAAGACAATACAGAGAATGCTGAGAAAGCTTTATTAGAAATCTATGAGCGTTTACGCCCTGGAGAACCACCAACTGTAGAAAACGCAAAGAGCTTATTAGTATCTCGTTTCTTTGATCCAAAGCGTTATGATTTGGCGCATGTTGGACGTTATAAAATGAATAAAAAACTTCATATGAAGAATCGTTTATTCAACCAAGTGCTTGCTGAACCAATTGTTGATCCAGAAACTGGTGAAGTGATTGCTGAAAAGGGAAACAAATTAGAACGGAAGTTACTTGATAAAATTCTCCCTTATTTAGAGCGCGCAGAAGATCGTTTTGGAGAATCTGTTCTATCCCCTCACGAAGGTGTGTTAGAAGATGAAATTACGATTCAGTCTGTTAAGATTGTTGACCCGACAGATCCTAATGGAGAAAGAGAACTTACTGTAATTGGTAACGGAGGAGTTACAGATGATGTAAAAAACATTACTCCTGCTGATATCTTATCTTCCATCAGCTATTTCTTCAACTTGCTTCATGAGGTTGGAGGAACAGATGATATTGACCATTTAGGTAATCGTCGTTTGCGTTCTGTTGGAGAATTATTACAAAATCAATTCCGAATCGGATTATCTCGTATGGAACGTGTTGTTCGCGAAAGAATGTCTATTCAAGACACATCTAGCGTTACACCACAACAACTAATTAATATCCGACCGGTTATTGCATCGATTAAAGAATTTTTCGGTAGTTCACAGCTATCTCAATTTATGGATCAAACAAATCCACTAGGTGAGTTAACGCATAAACGTCGTCTATCTGCCCTAGGACCCGGCGGTCTTACGCGTGAGCGTGCAGGCTTTGAAGTTCGAGACGTTCACTATTCCCACTATGGGCGTATGTGTCCGATCGAAACGCCAGAAGGACCTAACATCGGGTTGATAAACTCGCTATCTAGTTATGCGAAAGTGAATAAATTTGGTTTCATTGAGTCTCCTTATCGTCGTGTAGACCCTGAAACTGGTAAAGTAACAAATAAAATTGATTACCTTACTGCGGATGAGCAAGACAACTATATTGTTGCCCAAGCAAACTCTCCGTTAGATGAGGAAAGTCGTTTCCAAAATGAAGAAGTAATTGCGCGTTTCCAAGAGGACAACATTGTGGTTTCCCGCGATAAGATTGATTACATGGACGTATCACCGAAACAGGTTGTTTCTGCTGCGACAGCATGTATTCCATTCTTGGAAAATGATGACTCCAACCGTGCACTAATGGGTGCGAACATGCAACGTCAAGCAGTTCCATTGATGAAACCGAAAGCTCCGATCGTAGGAACCGGTATGGAGTATGTTAACGGAAAAGACTCAGGTGCTGCAGTTATTTGTCATCATGAGGGTGTTGTTGAACGTGTTGAAGCGAAAGAAGTTTACGTTCGCCGCATATCTTATGTTGATGGCAAAGAAGTTGAAGGCGACTTGGATCGTTACGGATTACAAAAATATAAACGTTCCAACCAAGGAACTTGCTATAATCAGCGTCCAATCGTAAGTCAAGGAGACCGTGTAACAAAAGGTGAAGTTCTTGCAGACGGACCTTCTATGGAAGATGGCGAACTTGCACTAGGTCAAAACGTTCTCGTTGGTTTCATGACATGGGAAGGTTATAACTACGAGGATGCCATCATCATGAGTGAACGTCTTGTGAAAGATGATGTATATACTTCCATTCACATTGAAGAATTTGAATCGGAAGCTCGTGATACAAAATTAGGACCTGAAGAAATTACAAGAGATATTCCTAACGTTGGGGAAGATGCACTGAAAAATCTTGATGAGCACGGTATTATTCGTGTTGGTGCTGAAGTAACTGATGGAGATATCCTTGTAGGTAAGGTAACTCCAAAAGGAGTAACTGAGCTTTCTGCAGAAGAACGCTTATTACATGCCATTTTTGGTGAGAAAGCTCGAGAAGTGCGTGACACATCTCTACGTGTTCCACACGGCGGCGGTGGTATCGTTCTTGATGTGAAGATATTTAACCGTGAAGATGGTGACGAGTTACCACCAGGTGTGAATCAACTCGTGCGTGCTTATATCGTGCAAAAACGTAAAATCCATGAAGGGGATAAAATGGCTGGTCGTCACGGTAACAAAGGGGTTATCTCTAAAATCTTACCGGAAGAAGATATGCCGTATCTACCAGATGGAACACCAATCGACATTATGTTGAACCCACTAGGTGTACCTTCACGTATGAATATCGGACAGGTGTTCGAACTTCATTTGGGAATGGCTGCAAGACAGCTAGGTATACACGTGGCAAGTCCAGTATTTGATGGCGCTCGTGAGGAAGATGTTTGGGAAACACTTGAAGAAGCAGGCATGCCTCGTGATGCAAAAACTGTCTTATACGACGGAAGAACAGGTGAAGCATTTGATAACCGCGTATCCGTAGGTGTTATGTATATGATTAAACTTGCGCACATGGTTGATGATAAGCTACACGCTCGTTCAACTGGACCATACTCACTTGTTACACAACAACCACTTGGTGGTAAAGCACAATTTGGTGGACAGCGTTTTGGTGAGATGGAGGTATGGGCACTCGAAGCATATGGAGCTGCTTATACACTACAAGAAATCCTTACCGTTAAATCGGATGATACAGTTGGTCGTGTGAAGACATACGAAGCAATTGTTAAGGGTGATAATGTTCCAGAACCTGGCGTTCCAGAATCCTTTAAAGTATTAATTAAAGAACTTCAAAGTCTTGGAATGGATGTTAAAATGCTTTCCAGCAATGAAGACGAGATTGATATGCGCGAATTAGAGGAAGAAGAAGTTCAGGCTGCAACAAAGCTAAATATTGATGTCGAAGAAAGTGAATAAAACAATTAGCACAGAAGGTTTTAGGGCGACAATCCGAGAACCTTTCTGTTGCTTTCTATATATAACCTGATCCAGTGGTAAAATCGCACATTAAAAAGGGAGGATTGCCCCTTGTTGGATGTAAATAATTTTGAGTACATGAAAATAGGTCTCGCATCACCTGAAAAGATTCGTTCTTGGTCATACGGTGAAGTTAAAAAGCCGGAAACGATTAACTATCGGACTTTGAAGCCAGAAAAAGACGGTCTTTTCTGTGAGCGTATTTTTGGACCACAGAAAGACTGGGAATGTCATTGTGGTAAATACAAGCGCGTACGTTATAAAGGCGTAGTTTGTGATCGTTGTGGAGTAGAAGTAACAAAAGCGAAAGTACGTCGTGAACGTATGGGACATATCGAGCTTGCGGCTCCAGTGTCACACATTTGGTATTTCAAAGGAATCCCAAGTCGTATGGGATTAGTATTGGATATGTCACCACGTGCACTAGAAGAAGTTATTTACTTTGCAGCATATATCGTTACAGATCCAGGAAGTACACCACTTGAGAAAAAACAACTGCTTTCTGAGAAAGAATTCCGTTCTTATTATGATAAGTACGGCAATACGTTTAAGGCGCAAATGGGTGCGGAAGCGATCCGCAAACTTCTTCAAGATATCGACCTTGAAAAAGAGGTTGATGCATTAAGAGAAGAATTAAAATCTGCGCAAGGACAACGTAGAACAAGAGCTATCAAACGTTTAGAGGTAATGGAAGCATTCCGTAATTCTGGTAATGATTCAAGCTGGATGATTTTAGATGTTCTTCCAGTAATTCCTCCAGAAATACGTCCAATGGTTCAATTGGATGGTGGACGTTTTGCAACGTCAGACTTGAACGATTTATATCGTCGAGTTATTAACCGTAATAACCGTTTGAAACGTCTTCTTGATTTAGGGGCACCTAGCATCATCGTTCAAAACGAAAAACGTATGTTGCAAGAAGCTGTTGATGCGTTAATCGATAATGGTCGTCGTGGCCGTCCGGTTACAGGACCTGGTAATCGTCCTTTAAAATCTCTTTCTCATATGTTAAAAGGGAAGCAAGGTCGTTTCCGTCAAAATCTACTTGGTAAACGTGTTGACTATTCTGGTCGTTCCGTAATCGTCGTAGGTCCACATTTGAAAATGTATCAATGTGGGTTACCGAGAGAGATGGCATTAGAATTATTTAAACCGTTTATTATGAAAGAGCTTGTTTCTAGAGGATTAGCTCATAATATTAAATCAGCAAAACGTAAGATCGAGCGTGTGCACCCAGATGTATGGGATGTACTAGAAGATGTTATCAAAGAACATCCAGTACTTCTAAACCGTGCACCAACACTTCACCGTCTAGGTATTCAAGCGTTTGAGCCAACTCTTGTAGATGGGCGTGCAATTCGTTTGCATCCACTCGTATGTACAGCGTATAACGCAGACTTTGACGGTGACCAAATGGCGGTTCACGTACCACTTGGTGCAGAAGCGCAAGCAGAAGCACGTATTTTGATGTTGGCTGCTCAAAACATTCTAAATCCAAAAGACGGTAAACCTGTAGTTACACCGTCACAGGATATGGTGTTAGGTAACTATTACCTAACCTTGGAACGCGAAAATGCTATCGGAGAAGGATCTTACTTTAAAGATACAAACGAAGCATTAATTGCATACCAAACTGGTTATGCTCATCTGCATACTCGTGTTGCTGTTCAAGCATCAAGCTTAAACAACAAAACATTCACAGAAGAGCAAAACAACAAATTGTTACT
This sequence comes from Oceanobacillus phoenicis, assembly GCF_047238145.1. Lineage (NCBI taxonomy): Bacteria > Bacillati > Bacillota > Bacilli > Caryophanales > Bacillaceae > Oceanobacillus > Oceanobacillus phoenicis. The sequence continues at coordinate 590,047 of NZ_JBDFME010000001.1, read as the reverse complement.
AACTACTGTAGGTAAATTAATCTTTAATGAGATATTGCCGGACTCGTTCCCGTATATCAATGAACCAACACAACTAAATCTGGAAGAAAAAACTCCGGAGAATTATTTTGTTGATCCTGGTACATCCATTAAAGAAGAAATCCAAAGTCGTGAACTTGTTAAACCGTTTAAAAAAGGTTTCTTAGGAGATATCATTGCTGAAGTCTTCAAACGATTCCAGATCACGGAAACATCTAAAATGCTTGACCGCATGAAAGACCTAGGATTTAGTTATTCTACAAAAGCCGGTATGACAGTTGGTATTTCTGACATTGTTGTACTTGGTGAAAAACAAGGTATCTTAGATGAAGCTCAAGCTAAAGTGGATAAAGTACTCAAACAGTTCCGTCGTGGTTTAATCACAGAAGAAGAGCGTTATGATCGAGTAATTGCTATTTGGTCTGAAGCCAAAGATGTTATTCAAGATAAGTTGATGGACTCCTTGAGCAACCGAAACCCAATCTTTATGATGAGTGATTCCGGTGCCCGTGGTAACGCATCTAACTTTACGCAGCTTGCTGGTATGCGTGGTTTGATGGCCGATCCAGCTGGTAAAATTATTGAGATTCCAATTAAATCAAGTTTCCGTGAAGGTTTAACCGTAATGGAATACTTTATTTCTACTCACGGTGCTCGTAAAGGTCTTGCCGATACAGCATTGAAAACAGCTGACTCAGGTTACTTAACTCGTCGACTTGTTGATGTTGCGCAAGATGTAATCATTCGTGAAGACGATTGTGGAACTGATCGTGGTTTAACTGTTTCAGCATTAGAAGATGGTTCTGAAGTAATCGAGCCACTATTGGATCGTTTAATCGGAAGAACATCTTTTGAAAATGTGAAACATCCTGAAACTGGAGAAGTGCTTGTTGAAAAGAACGAGCTTATTTCTGAAGACCAGGCGAAAACAATTGTTGAGTCTGGTGTACAAGAAGTGACTATTCGCTCTGCGTTCACTTGTAATACGAAGCACGGTGTGTGTCAAAAATGTTATGGCCGTAACTTAGCAACTGGTTCTGATGTAGAAGTTGGAGAAGCAGTAGGTATTATTGCTGCACAATCCATCGGTGAGCCAGGAACACAGCTTACAATGCGTACCTTCCATACTGGTGGGGTTGCAGGAGATGACATCACACAAGGTTTACCTCGTATTCAGGAATTATTTGAAGCGCGTAATCCGAAAGGGCAAGCAGTAATTACTGAAATTGCTGGTACCGTGCATGAATTCAAAGAAGTTAAAGATAAACAAGAAATCGTTGTTCAAGGCGAAGTAGAGCAACGTAGTTACGCAGTACCTTATAATGCAAGAATGAAAGTATCCATCGGAGACACCGTAGAAGCTGGTCAAGAGTTAACGGAAGGTTCCGTTGATCCTAAAGAACTCTTACAAGTTAAAGGTGTTGAAGGGGTACAGGATTACTTGCTTAAAGAAGTACAACGAGTATACCGTATGCAAGGGGTAGAAATTGGCGATAAACACGTTGAAGTAATGGTTCGTCAAATGTTGCGTAAGATTCGTATCGTATCATCTGGAGATACTGAAGTATTACCTGGATCGTTACTTGAATTACATCAATTCAAAGAAGCGAACCATAAAGTATTAATGGAAGATGGAGATCCTGCAACTGGACGTCCAGTACTACTCGGTATTACAAAAGCATCACTAGAAACAGATTCGTTCTTATCTGCTGCATCATTCCAAGAAACAACACGAGTTCTTACAGATGCTGCAATCAAAGGAAAACGCGATGAGCTTCTAGGTCTGAAAGAGAATGTTATTATTGGTAAGCTAGTACCAGCTGGTACTGGAATGCCACAGTATCGTACTCTTGAATCAGGATTAGATATGCCAGAAGCTGTTGAAGAATCTTCAGAAGAAGAAACACAAACAGTTTAATTATTTGAAGTTCTATAAAGACCTTTGATCGTCAATTATAAATAAGCAAACGGAAGCACCAAAAAAATACCTTTTTAGATATTGACATTAAAATTCTAGAATGGTACTATATTCAAGGTGCTTCCGATTATGCTTACAAAGTATTTTCGGGTGTAAAAGTGTAATCGGAACTTACGGATTACAAGTTAACACTAAATGTATTACTAGACTAATCAACGAACAGTGACTAATGTTGATTGATACAAAGAGATATAAGGTTTTTGTGTATATAATACGCAGAGACGTTATTTTTTCCCTAAAGATGAACCACCTGGATGTGTGGTATTACAAATCATGATTCTACGGTCACCGATTGATTAATCACATAAACAAATGAAGGGAGGACATAATCATGCCTACTATTAATCAGCTAGTGCGTAAAGGTCGTGTCAGCAAAACAAAAAAATCTGACTCTCCTGCACTTAATAAAGGCTACAACAGCTTTAAGAAGAGAATGACTGATGAAAACGCTCCTCAAAAGCGTGGTGTATGTACTCGTGTTGGTACACTTACTCCAAAGAAACCAAACTCTGCACTTCGTAAATATGCGCGTGTGCGTTTGTCTAACAATATGGAAGTAACTGCATACATTCCTGGAATTGGTCACAACCTTCAAGAGCACAGCGTTGTACTAATCCGTGGCGGTCGTGTAAAAGACTTACCAGGTGTGCGTTACCATATCGTTCGTGGAGCGCTTGACACTGCAGGTGTTGAAGGCCGTATGCAAGGACGTTCTAAATACGGAACTAAAAAACCTAAAAAATAAATAAAATAATCAACTAGAAGAAAGGAGGATGTAACGATGCCTCGTAAAGGACCAGTACCAAAACGTGATGTATTGCCAGATCCGCTTTATAAATCTAAGTTAGTAACTCGCTTAATTAACCAAATTATGGTTGATGGAAAGCGTGGGAAAGCACAAAAAATTCTTTATAATGCGTTTGAATTAGTCGCTGAAAGAAGTGGACAAAACGCTATGGAAGTTTTTGAGCAAGCTATGAAAAACGTAATGCCTGTACTTGAAGTTCGCGCACGTCGAGTGGGTGGATCAAACTATCAAGTACCAGTAGAGGTTCGTCCAGAACGTCGTCAAGCATTAGGATTACGCTATATTGTTAACTATTCACGTTTACGTGGAGAGAAAACAATGGAAGAACGTCTTGCTAATGAAATTCTTGATGCTTCTAATAACACAGGAGCTGCTGTTAAGAGACGCGAAGATATGCATAAAATGGCAGAAGCGAACAAAGCATTCGCTCATTACCGTTGGTAATATAAATCTAACAAAAGCTTTTATTTTAGGAAGGAGAAGAATACATGGCTAGAGAGTTCTCCTTGGAAAAGACGCGTAATATTGGTATTATGGCCCACATTGATGCGGGTAAAACAACCACTACTGAGCGTATTCTTTTCTACACAGGACGCATTCACAAAATTGGTGAAACTCATGAAGGTGCTTCTCAAATGGACTGGATGGAGCAAGAGCAAGAACGTGGTATTACAATCACTTCTGCTGCAACAACAGCCGCTTGGAAAGATCACCGTATCAACATCATCGATACTCCAGGACACGTAGACTTCACTGTAGAAGTTGAACGTTCCTTGCGTGTACTTGATGGTGCGGTGACTGTACTAGATGCACAATCTGGAGTTGAACCACAAACTGAAACGGTATGGCGCCAGGCAACAACTTATGGCGTACCACGTATCGTATTCATCAACAAAATGGACAAAACAGGTGCTGACTTCTTGTATTCTACGGGTACATTAAAAGAGCGCTTAGGTGCTAACGCACATCCAATTCAGATGCCAATTGGTGCTGAAGATGATTTCCACGGAATTATTGACTTAATTACAATGGATGCTTATTTCTATCTAGATGACTTGGGTCAACGTTCTGAAACACGTGAAATTCCTGCAGAGTTAAAAGATGAAGCAGAAGAGTTACGTGCAAGTTTAATCGAAGCTGTTGCAGAAACTGATGAAGAGCTTATGATGAAATATCTTGAAGGAGAAGAAATCTCCAACGATGAATTAAAAACTGCTATTCGTCAAGCAACACTTAATGTTGATTTTTATCCAGTACTTTGTGGTTCAGCATTTAAGAACAAAGGTGTTCAGTTAATGCTAGACGCAGTACTTGACTACCTACCTGCACCAACTGATGTACCTCCAATCGAAGGTATCATTCCTGGTACAGAGGAAAAAGTTACTCGTCCATCTTCTGATGATGAGCCTTTCTCTGCATTAGCTTTCAAAGTTATGACAGACCCTTATGTAGGTAAACTTACATTCTTCCGTGTGTACTCTGGAACATTAGATTCTGGTTCATACGTGAAAAACTCAGTAAAAGATAAGCGTGAGCGTGTAGGACGTATTCTACAAATGCATGCTAACTCTCGAGAAGAAATCTCAAGAGCATACTCAGGTGAGATTGCTGCAGCAGTTGGTTTGAAAGATACATCTACAGGGGACACTCTTTGTGATGAGAAGAACCTTGTTATCTTAGAGTCTATGGACTTCCCAGAACCAGTTATCTCTGTTGCGATTGAGCCAGAAACAAAAGCTGACCAAGATAAAATGGCAATTGCTTTATCTAAATTAGCTGAAGAGGATCCAACTTTCCGTACTGAAACAAACCCGGAAACTGGTCAAACTATTATCTCTGGTATGGGTGAACTTCATCTTGATATCATTGTTGATCGTTTGAAACGTGAATTTAAAGTAGGAGCTCAGGTAGGGGCGCCTCAAGTTTCTTATCGTGAAACATTCCGTGGATCTGCTGAGGTTGAAGGTAAATTCGTACGTCAGTCTGGTGGACGCGGACAATTCGGTCATGTTTGGGTTAAATTCGAGCCAAACGAAGAAGGTGCCGGATTTGAATTTGAAAACAAAATTGTTGGTGGTGTAGTTCCTCGTGAATACATTCCAGCGGTACAACAAGGTATCGAAGAATCAATGGAAAACGGGGTTCTTGCTGGATATCCGTTAATCGATATCAAAGCGACACTTTATGATGGTAGCTACCATGATGTTGACTCAAACGAAATGGCGTTTAAAGTTGCAGCATCTATGGCTCTAAAAGCTGCTAAAAACAAATGTAACCCAGTTCTTCTTGAGCCAATGATGAGAGTTGAAGTTGTTGTACCTGAAGAGTACATGGGAGATATTATGGGTGACGTAACATCTCGTCGTGGACGTGTAGAAGGTATGGAAGCGCGCGGTACAGCACAAGTTGTTAAAGCGTTCGTACCACTTGCAGAAATGTTTGGTTATGCAACTGCACTACGTTCGAACACACAAGGTCGCGGTGTATACACAATGCATTTTGATCATTACGAAGAAACACCGAAAAGCATTACTGAAGAAATTATTAAGAAAAATGCTGGTGAATAATTGATTTTTTTATAAATCTAACGTATAACATTTAGTAAAGGCCGAGAAATACATTACTGTATTTCTTGGCACTAATACAAATTGGTATTTAATTAAAGGAGGAAACATAAATGTCTAAAGAAAAATTCGATCGCTCGAAAAGTCACGTAAACATTGGAACTATTGGACACGTTGACCATGGTAAAACTACTTTAACTGCAGCTATCACTACTGTAATGGCTAAAAGAAACGGTAGCGGAAATGCTATGGCTTATGACCAAATCGATGGTGCTCCAGAAGAGAAAGAACGCGGAATTACAATCGCAACTTCTCACGTAGAATATGAAACTGAAACTCGTCACTATGCACACGTTGACTGCCCAGGTCACGCTGACTATGTTAAAAACATGATCACTGGTGCTGCACAAATGGATGGAGCTATCCTTGTAGTATCTGCTGCTGATGGTCCAATGCCACAAACTCGTGAGCACATCCTACTTTCTCGTAACGTTGGGGTTCCTACAATTGTAGTATTCCTTAACAAAACAGATATGGTAGACGATGAAGAACTTCTTGAATTAGTAGAAATGGAAGTTCGCGATCTATTAACTGAGTATGACTTCCCTGGTGATGATCTACCAGTTATCAAAGGTTCTGCACTTAAAGCACTTGAAGGCGATGAAGAATACGAAGAAAGAATCGTTGAATTAATGGCTGCAGTTGACGAATATGTTCCAACTCCAGACCGCGACACTGAAAAACCATTCATGATGCCAGTTGAGGATGTATTCTCAATTACTGGTCGTGGTACTGTTGCAACTGGACGTGTTGAGCGCGGACAAGTAAGTGTTGGTGATGAAGTAGAAATCATCGGTCTTGCTGAAGATTCTTCTAAAACAACTGTAACTGGAGTAGAAATGTTCCGTAAGCTTCTTGACTATGCTGAAGCTGGTGACAACATTGGTGCACTTCTTCGTGGGGTTGCTCGTGAAGACATCAACCGTGGTCAAGTATTAGCTAAACCAGGTTCAATTACTCCACATACTAACTTCAAAGCTGAAGTTTATGTACTTTCTAAAGATGAAGGTGGACGTCACACTCCATTCTTCTCTAACTACCGTCCTCAGTTCTACTTCCGTACTACGGACGTAACTGGTGTAATCGAATTACCAGAAGGAACTGAAATGGTAATGCCTGGAGATAACATTGAAATGACAGTTGAACTTATCTCTCCAATCGCGATTGAAGACGGAACTCGTTTCTCAATTCGTGAAGGTGGACGTACAGTAGGTTCTGGCGTTGTTTCTTCTATCCAAAAATAAGTAAACTAAGTAAAAAAACAGACAATGGATTTCCGTTGTCTGTTTTTTTTGATGCATTCTGTTTTAGTACTAAATACTTTAGTACGTACAATTGATCTAATAAAGATAGAACGCTAACCAGATGTATATAGAATTAATCAACTAACATACTCACTTTTAAAAGTAACTATCATGTAATGAGAGAATGAAAACTTCTTACTTATGAAAGTTTCATTATATAAGGAAATTAAAGGATTTAATTTCTTCAATAAAAACCTTGAATTCCCCTTGCAATTACTTATGAAACTATGTATAATAAAAAACTGTGCAAACTTATAGGTATTCACATAATAAGCTTGCATTGACCAATAGTTTTTAGTATACTATTAATGTTGGTCACTTGGTGCGTTGATGCGGAAGGTTGTTGGCACACCCGGCCCCTTTGCCATGGCGAGGGTGTCGAGAAATTTCCGCGGAGAATGTCTATATGAATATGGGCGATAAAGGAGGGAAAATAATGGCAAAAGAGAAAATCAGAATCCGATTAAAAGCATATGATCATCGTATTTTAGATCAATCTGCTGTGAAAATTGTGGATACTGCGAAACGTTCCGGAGCGAAAGTGTCTGGTCCGATTCCATTACCAACTGAGAAATCTGTTTATACAGTTTTGCGTGCGGTGCATAAGTACAAAGACTCTCGTGAGCAATTCGAGATGCGCACACATAAACGTTTAATCGATATTCTCGAGCCTACACCGAAAACAGTTGATGCGCTAATGCGTCTAGACTTACCATCTGGTGTAGATATTGAAATCAAATTATAATTCGTTCTTAATATAGGAGGTGTAACGGATGACGAAAGGAATCTTAGGTCGTAAAATCGGCATGACTCAGCTATTCTCTGATAATGGAGAGTTAATCCCAGTAACAGTAATTCAAGCTGAGCCAAATGTTGTATTGCAAAAGAAAACATTAGAAAATGATGGTTACGAAGCGTTGCAAATCGGTTTTGCTGATAAAAAAGAATCACGTACTAACAAAGCGGAGAAAGGTCATGCTGAGAAAGCAGGCACTGCCCCTAAGCGCTACGTTCGTGAAATCCGTGGCGCAGAGGTTGATAGCTTTGAAGTTGGGCAAGAGATCAAGGTTGACATCTTTGAGTCTGGAGAAAAAATTGATGTAACAGGTACATCTAAAGGGAAAGGTTTCCAAGGTGTAATCAAACGTCATAATCAGCAACGTGGACCTACTACACACGGTTCTCATTTCCATAGAGCTCCAGGTGCAATGGGTGTAATTGATCCAATGCGTGTATTCAAAGGTAAAAAGCTACCAGGTCACATGGGATCTGAACAAGTAACGATCCAAAACCTTGAAGTTGTAAGTGTAGATACGGATAAGAATCTACTATTAATAAAAGGTAACGTGCCTGGCGCGAAAAAATCTTACGTTAAAATCACAAGTGCAGTGAAAGGTAACTAATCACACAAACGAAGGGAGGATATGTCATGCCTAAAGTAGCACTTTTAAAACAAGACGGAAGCAATGTTGGAGACATCGAGTTAAACGATTCTGTTTTTGGTATTGAGCCTAACACTCATGTACTACACGAAGCAGTAGTTATGCAACGTGCATCATTACGTCAAGGTACTCATGCTGTTAAAAACCGCTCTGAAGTACGCGGTGGCGGACGTAAACCATGGCGTCAAAAAGGAACTGGTCGTGCACGTCAAGGTTCAACTCGCTCACCACAATGGGTAGGCGGTGGAACTGTTTTCGGACCAACTCCACGTAGCTACAGCTACAAATTGCCAAAGAAAGTACGTCGTTTAGCACTAAGATCTGCATTATCTTCTAAAGTAAATGAAGAAAGTTTGGTTGTTTTAGAGAACATCACTATTGATGCTCCAAAAACAAAAGAAATTGTAAATATCTTGAAAGGTCTTCAAGTAGATGCGAAAGCACTTATCGTTCTTTCAGAGAAAGACGAAACAGTAATTCGTTCTGCTAACAACCTACAAAATGTTACAGTATTAACTGTTGAAGAACTAAACATTCTTGACTTGCTTACGCATGACAAGCTGATCATCACAAAAGATGCAGCTGAAAAAGCAGGGGAGGTGCTCGCATAATGAAAGATCTACGCGATGTAATTAAACGCCCTGTCATCACGGAACATTCCGCTGATTTAATGGCAGAGAAAAAATATACGTTTGAAGTATCCCCAAAAGCAAATAAAACGGAAATCAAAGATGCTGTAGAAACAATCTTTGGTGTTAAAGTTGAAAAAGTAAACACAATGAACCAAAAAGGTAAATTTAAGCGAATGGGCCGTTACGGTGGTTATCGCCCGAATCGCAAAAAAGCTGTTGTTCAACTAACAGAAGACAGTAAAGAACTAGATTTCTTTGAAGCTTAAAAAATATACTCAGTGAGAAGGAGGGACAACGATGGCGATTAAAAAATTCAAACCAACCTCTAATGGTAGACGTAATATGTCTGTGTCAGATTTCGCAGAGATTACTACAGATACTCCAGAGAAATCCCTACTAAGCCCAATTAGAAAACGCGGCGGTCGTAACAACCAAGGGAAATTAACGGTTCGTCATCAAGGCGGCGGTCATAAACGTCAATACCGTATCATCGATTTCAAACGTGATAAAGATGGTATACCAGGACGCGTTGCTACAATCGAATATGATCCAAATCGTTCAGCGAATATTGCTTTAATTCATTATGCTGACGGTGAAAAGCGTTATATCATTGCTCCTAAAGGAATTAAAGTAGGGCAAGAAATTGAGTCTGGCGAAAATGCAGATATTAAATTAGGTAATGCACTACCGCTTGGAAGTATTCCAGTAGGTACTGTTATTCACAATATCGAATTAAAACCAGGTCGTGGAGCACAAGTAGCTCGTTCTGCTGGTGCAGAAGCTCAAATCCTAGGACGTGAAGAAAAGTATACGCTAGTAAGACTTTCTTCAGGAGAAGTTCGTTTAATACTAACTACTTGCCGTGCTACAATTGGTCAGGTTGGTAATATTGAACACGAACTTGTACGCGTAGGTAAAGCTGGACGTTCTCGTTGGAAAGGTATTCGTCCAACTGTACGTGGTTCTGTAATGAACCCTAACGATCACCCACACGGTGGTGGTGAAGGACGTGCGCCAATCGGACGTAAATCACCAATGTCACCATGGGGCAAACCAACACTTGGTTACAAAACGCGTCAGCGTAATAAACCATCTGATAAGTATATCGTTCGTAAACGTAAAAAATAAACTTAAGTAACGGACGGGAAATAACACCCGTCTTCAACCTGGGAAGGAGGCTTATCCATGGGTCGTAGCTTGAAAAAAGGACCTTTCGCAGATGACCATTTGATGAAGAAAATTGAAGTGCTTAACACAGACGACAAGAAACAAGTTGTTAAAACATGGTCTCGTCGCTCAACAATTTTCCCAACATTTGTAGGTCATACTATTGCAGTTTATGATGGACGCAAACATGTGCCGGTTTATATTACAGAAGATATGGTCGGTCATAAATTAGGTGAATTCGCACCAACTCGTACGTATAGAGGACACGCTGGTGACGACAAGAAAACAAAACGCTAATGAGAGGAGGTACTAGGCATGCAAGCTAAAGCCGTTGCGAAATCAGTTCGTATTGCTCCTCGTAAGGTTCGTTTAGTTGTAGATCTAATTCGAGGAAAAGAGGTTGGCGAAGCCATCGCTATTTTAAATCATACACAGCGTGGAGCTTCTCCAGTCGTAGAAAAAGTACTAAAATCTGCAATCGCAAATGCAGAACACAACTATGAAATGGACTCAGATAGTCTGGTCATTTCTGAAGCATTCGTAAATGAAGGTGCTACATTGAAACGTTTCCGTCCACGCGCTCAAGGACGTGCAAGCAGAATTAACAAGCGCACAAGCCACATTACAGTAGTGGTAACTGAAAAGAAGGAGGGGTAGTCAGTGGGTCAAAAAGTGAATCCAACGGGTCTTCGCGTAGGTATCATTAAAGACTGGGAGTCTAAGTGGTATGCTGGCAAGGACTATGCAGACTTACTACATGAAGATATTAAAATCAGAGAATATCTTGAAAACCGTCTAAGCACAGCTGCTGTTTCTTCCATTGAAATCGAGCGTGCTGCAAACCGTGTTAACATCACTATTCATACTGGTAAGCCAGGAATGGTTATTGGTAAAGGCGGTTCTGAAGTAGAAGCTTTACGTAAATCTTTAAACAACTTGACTGGCAAGCGAGTTCATATCAATATTGTAGAAATCAAGAAAGTTGATTTAGATGCAACATTGGTTGCTGATAGCATTGCTCGTCAATTAGAAAATCGTATTTCATTCCGTCGTGCTCAAAAGCAAGCAATTCAACGTGCTATGCGTGGTGGAGCAAAAGGAATTAAAACACAAGTATCCGGACGTCTTGGCGGTGCAGATATCGCTCGTGCGGAACATTACAGTGAAGGTACAGTGCCACTTCATACTTTACGTGCAGATATTGACTATGGTACAGCAGAAGCTGATACTACGTACGGTAAACTAGGCGTTAAAGTATGGATCTATCGTGGAGAAGTCCTTCCAACTAAAACTGATAAGTAAAGGAGGGGGCTCATTACTATGTTAATGCCTAAACGTGTTAAATATCGTAGACAACATCGTGGTAAAATGAGAGGCCAAGCAAAAGGTGGAACAACCGTTGCTTTTGGTGAGTACGGGTTACAAGCTACTGAAGCTTCTTGGATTACAAGTCGCCAAATCGAGGCTGCTCGTATTGCAATGACTCGTTACATGAAACGTGGTGGTAAAGTTTGGATTAAAATCTTTCCAGACAAACCATACACAGCTAAACCTTTAGAGGTTCGAATGGGTTCTGGTAAAGGTGCTCCTGAAGGATGGGTAGCAGTAGTAAAACCAGGAAAAATTATGTTTGAAATCGCAGGTGTACCGGAAGAGGTTGCTCGTGAAGCATTACGTCTTGCTTCTCACAAACTACCTGTAAAAACAAAATTCGTAAAACGTGAAGAAATTGGTGGTGAAAGCAATGAAGGCTAATGAAATAAGAGATCTAACCACTGCCGAAATTGAACAAAAAGTAAAATCTTTAAAAGAAGAGTTATTTAATTTACGTTTCCAACTAGCTACTGGCCAATTGGAAAACACTGCACGTATTCGTGAAGTACGTAAATCAATTGCTCGTATGAAAACTGTTATTCGCCAACGCGAATTAAGCGTAAATAACTGATTCTACAGAGAGGAGGTTAGCCTCAATGACTGAACGTAATGATCGTAAAGTTTATACTGGCCGTGTCGTTTCTGACAAAATGGATAAAACAATAACTGTTTTGGTTGAAACGTATAAATTCCATAAATTATATGGGAAACGTGTTAAGTATTCTAAAAAATTCAAAGCTCATGATGAAAACAATGTTGCTAAAAATGGTGATGTAGTTCGTATCATGGAAACTCGTCCGTTATCAGCTACAAAACGTTTCCGTTTAGTAGAAGTTACTGAAGAAGCGGTAATTATATAATTAAAGTTCGCTCGGAAGGATTCCGAAGGGAGGTCACAGCGTTATGATTCAACAAGAAACTCGTTTAAAAGTTGCAGATAACTCTGGTGCTCGTGAAGTATTAACCATTAAAGTATTAGGTGGATCTGGTCGTAAAACTGCTAACATTGGTGATGTAATTGTTTGCACGGTGAAACAAGCAACACCAGGCGGCGTTGTCAAAAAAGGCGAAGTTGTAAAAGCAGTTGTCGTTCGTTCTAAATCTGGTGCACGTCGTAAAGATGGTTCATACATCCGTTTTGATGAAAATGCTGCCGTAATTATTCGTGATGATAAAAGTCCAAGAGGAACTCGTATCTTCGGACCGGTTGCACGTGAATTACGTGATGCTCAATTCATGAAAATCGTATCTCTAGCTCCAGAAGTTTTATAAGAAAGAATTACCTTGTCAAGGAGGTGCGTAAAGCATGCATGTAAAAAAAGGTGATAAAGTAAAAGTACTATCCGGCAAAGACCGCGGTAAGGAAGGTACTGTATTAGAAGCATTTCCAAAGAATGAGCGCGTATTAGTAGAAGGCATCAACATGGTTCAAAAACACGCGAAGCCTTCTCAAGAAAACCCACAAGGTGGAATTCTTAATATCGAAGCTCCAATTCATGTTTCTAATGTATTACCAATCGATCCAAAATCCGGAGAACCAACTCGAGTTGGGTACGAAGTGAAAGACGGTAAGAAAATCCGCATCGCTAAAAAATCCGGTGAAGCATTAGATAAATAAGTTGTCTGTGAAAGGAGGGCTACACTATGAACGAATTGAAACAGAAGTATCAAGATGATATCGTATCATCTCTAATGGATAAATTTAATTATAATTCCGTAATGGAAGTACCAAAAGTCGAAAAAATCGTTATCAACATGGGTGTTGGTGATGCAGTTCAAAACTCAAAAGCATTAGATAGTGCTGTAGAAGAACTTTCTCTAATTTCTGGTCAAAAACCATTGATCACTCGTGCGAAGAAGTCTATCGCTGGTTTCCGTCTACGTGAAGGAATGCCAATCGGTGCAAAAGTAACTCTTCGTGGAGAGCGTATGTATGAGTTCTTGCAAAAACTAGTTGCAGTTTCTCTTCCACGTGTTCGTGACTTCCGTGGTATCTCTAAGAAAGCTTTCGACGGTCGTGGAAACTACACTCTAGGTGTGAAAGAACAATTGATTTTCCCAGAAATTAATTATGATAAGGTAAGCAAAATTCGTGGTATGGATATTGTTGTAGTAACAACATCCAACACTGACGAAGAAGCTCGTGAACTTTTAGCTCAGCTAGGCATGCCTTTCCAAAAATAAGCTAAAAGCTAATACAAGGAGGGAAAATTGTGGCTAAAAAATCAATGATTGCGAAACAAAAACGCCCGCAAAAATTCAAAGTACAAGAGTATACTCGTTGCGAACGCTGCGGACGTCCACATTCAGTAATTCGTAAATTTAAACTTTGCCGTATTTGTTTCCGTGAACTTGCCTATAAAGGTCAAATTCCTGGTGTCAAAAAAGCAAGTTGGTAAACCCCGATTCGGGAAGGAGGTAATTAGTAATGGTTATGACAGATCCAATTGCAGATATGCTTACTCGTATTCGTAATGCAAACATGGTAAAACATGAGAAGCTAGAGCTTCCTGCTTCAAATATTAAAAAAGAAATCGCCGATATCCTTAAGCGTGAAGGGTTTGTTAAAGATTACGAGCTAATCGAAGACAACAAACAAGGTGTATTGCGTATCTTCTTAAAATATAGCGCAAATGAAGAAAAAGTAATTTCAGGTATCAAACGTATTAGTAAACCAGGTTTACGTGTTTATGCCAAAGCTGATGAAGTTCCACGTGTACTTAACGGTTTAGGTATTGCAATCGTATCAACATCTAACGGTCTGCTTTCTGACAAAGAAGCACGCTCTCAAGCTGTTGGTGGCGAAGTACTAGCGTACGTTTGGTAATCACTAATTTTTAAATGAGGAGGTGCTAGGTATGTCTCGTGTAGGATTGAAACCTGTAGAGATTCCTGAAGGTGTAGAGCTTAAGTTCGACAACAACACGGTTACTGTTAAAGGACCTAAAGGCGAATTAAGTAGAGAACTACATCCTGATATGAAAATAAATATTGAAGATAATGTACTAACAGTTGAACGCCCAAGTGATCATAAAGAACACCGTGCTTTACACGGTACAACTCGTAGCTTGATCAACAATATGGTAATTGGTGTAAGCAAAGGTTTTGAAAAATCATTGGAAATTAACGGTGTAGGTTACCGTGCTCAAAAGCAAGGTAACAAAACTGTAATTAACGCTGGTTATTCTCATCCTGTAGAACTTGAAGCAATCGACGGTATTGAAATCGAAGTTCCTAAAAACACACAAATTACTGTTAAAGGTATCGACAAAGAATTAGTAGGTGCAATTGCAGCGAACATTCGTGCAATCCGTCCACCAGAGCCTTATAAAGGTAAAGGTATTCGCTATGCGGATGAATACGTACGTCGTAAAGAAGGTAAAACTGCTAAGTAAGCTTAGTTAGGCGAGAAAGGAGTGACCCAGATGATTACAAAACCTGACAAAAATGTCATTCGTAAAAAACGTCATAATCGTGTACGTAGAACACTTTCAGGAACAGCGGAACGTCCTCGTTTAAACGTATACCGTTCTAATAAGAACATCTACGCTCAATTAATCGATGATATCGCAGGAGTTACTGTTGTAAGTGCTTCTACAGTTGATAAAGAGCTAGGAATCGACGGAGGTAACGTTGAAGCTGCTAAGCAAGTTGGCGCAGCGATTGCGAAACGTGCTATCGATAAAGGTTACAAATCAATTGTTTTTGATCGTGGAGGATATTTATATCATGGCCGCATCAAAGCATTGGCAGAGGCTGCCCGCGAGGAAGGTCTTGAATTTTAAAAGATAAAGGAGGTAACCATTGTATGAAGACTAACATTGATCCGAACAAATTAGATCTTGAAGAACGTGTTGTTACGGTAAACCGTGTCGCAAAGGTTGTTAAAGGTGGACGTCGCTTCCGCTTTGCAGCACTTGTTGTTGTTGGTGACAAAAACGGTCATGTAGGCTTTGGTACTGGTAAAGCACAAGAAGTACCAGAAGCTATTAAAAAAGCCGTAGATGATGCGAAGAAAAACTTAATCTCTGTACCAATCGTTGGTACTACAATTCCACATGAAATTCACGGACAGTTTGGTTCTGGTAACGTATTAATGAAACCAGCTGCAGAAGGTACTGGAGTTATCTCTGGTGGACCAGTTCGTGCAATCTTAGAATTAGCAGGTGTAGGTGACATCCTAACAAAATCATTAGGATCGAACACACCAATCAATATGATCCGTGCTACTTTAAACGGATTAACAAACCTAAAAACAGCTGAAGACGTAGCGAAATTACGTGGAAAGTCTGTTGAAGAACTGTTAGGATAAGGAGGGAAACACTATGTCTAAAAAGTTGGAAATAACCCTCAATCGCAGTGTCATCGGTGGCACTGATGTTCAAAAGAAAACAGTTGAAGCATTAGGGTTAAAGAAAATTCGTCAATCCGTTGTACGTGAAGATACTCCAGCCGTTCGTGGTATGGTAAACAGAGTGTCCCACTTATTGACAGTTAAAGAAGTTTAATTAATCATTAGTGTAAAGAGGAGGTGCTCGCATGAAACTTCATGAATTGAAGGCAGCAGAAGGAACTCGTAAAGAGAGAAATCGTGTTGGTCGAGGCATGTCTTCTGGTAACGGAAAAACTTCCGGCCGTGGACACAAAGGACAAAAAGCACGTTCAGGCGGTGGTGTACGTCCAGGATTTGAAGGTGGTCAAATGCCTTTATTCCAACGTCTACCTAAACGCGGATTCACCAATGTGAATCGTAAAGAATACGCAATTGTTAACCTTGATACGTTAAATCGTTTTGAGGAAGGCACTGAAATCACACCAGAGCTATTACTAGAGACAGGTGTCGTAAGCAAACTAAATGCTGGAATTAAGATACTTGGTAAAGGTACTTTAGAAAAGAAACTAACAGTAAAAGCTCATAAGTTCTCCGCTTCTGCAAAAGAAGCGATCGAGACAGCGGGCGGTCAATCTGAGGTGATTTAATTTGTTTCGTACACTCTCCAATTTTATGCGCGTAGCTGATATTAGAAATAAAATCATTTTCACATTATTACTGTTGATTGTATTCCGAATCGGTACATTTATTCCTGTACCATTTACAGATAAAGCAGCAATCGACTTTATGAATGACCAGCAAAATGTATTTGGCTTCCTAAACACATTTGGTGGTGGAGCCTTACAAAACTTTTCTATCTTTGCGATGGGGATAATGCCTTATATAACAGCATCCATCATCATGCAGCTACTGCAAATGGATGTAGTACCTAAGTTTGCAGAATGGAAGAAACAAGGGGAAATGGGACGTAAGAAGATTGCTCAAGTAACTCGTTACGGGACAATTGTTCTTGCATTCGTTCAAGCAATTGCAATGTCAGTCGGCTTCAATGCGATGGCAGGCGGCATGTTGATTGCAAACCCTAATGTTATGAAGTTCTTAACGATTGCGATCGTGCTTACAGGTGGTACAGCATTCCTTATGTGGATGGGTGAGCAAATTACAGCACATGGAGTAGGTAATGGTATCTCTATCATTATCTTCGCTGGTATTGTAGCCGCACTTCCTAACGGTGTTGGACAGTTATACAGCCAGTATTTCGCTAATCCTGGAAATGACTTGTTTATTAACATCGTTATTGTTGCGCTAATTGCTCTTGTAGCAGTTGCTGTAACAGTTGGCGTTATTTTTGTAAACCAAGCATTGCGTAAGATTCCGGTTCAATATGCTAAAAAGCTAGTGAATCGTTCTCCAGTAGGTGGCCAATCTACTCATCTTCCTATTAAGGTGAATGCTGCAGGGGTTATTCCAGTAATCTTTGCAATTGCATTTATGATGGCACCAACGACAATTGCTGGTTTCTTTGAAGGAAATCAAGTAGCAGATTTCATCATTCGTACTTTTGATTATACTTCCCCTGTGGGAATGGTCATTTACGTAGCGATGATAATTGCTTTCACATATTTCTATACGTTTGTTCAAGTTAATCCAGAGCAAATGTCTGAGAATCTACAAAAACAAGGTGGATATATTCCAGGAATTCGTCCAGGTCATAATACGGAAGAATACTTGACTCGCGTAATTAACAGATTAACTTTTGTTGGCGCATTGTTCTTAGCAGTTATCTCTGTATTTCCAATGATCCTAGGTAGTCTTGCGAATCTACCTTCTGCAGTACAAATTGGCGGAACAAGCTTACTAATCGTTGTAGGTGTTGCATTGCAGACGATGAAACAATTAGAAGGACAGCTCGTGAAGCGTCACTACAAAGGATTCATTAAGTAACTTTTGAAGCCAACAAAAGCGAGGGGAAACAATTGAATTTGATTTTAATGGGCTTACCTGGTGCTGGTAAAGGTACACAGGCTGCAAAAATTAATGAAAAATATAACATCCCTCATATTTCAACAGGAGATATGTTCCGTTTAGCTATTAAAGAGGGCACTGAACTCGGTAAACAAGCGAAGGAATATATGGATCGAGGAGATCTTGTTCCAGATGAAGTTACTGTTGGGATTGTTAAGGAACGTCTAGCGAAGGATGATTGTGCAAATGGATTCCTTTTAGATGGATTCCCTCGCACAACCCGACAAGCTGAAGCATTACAAGAACTATTGTCTGATTTAGGTAAGTCAATAGATTATGTCATCCATGTGGATGTACCAGAAGAAAATTTGGTAGAGCGTTTAACTGGACGGAGAATTTGTCCGACTTGCGGAACAGCTTATCATGTAGTGTATAACCCTCCAAAAGAGGAAGGCATTTGTGATAAAGATGGCTCCCAGTTAATTCAGCGAGATGATGACCAACCAGAAACAGTTAAAAATCGTTTAGCTGTTAATATAGAGCAGACACAACCATTACTTGATTTTTATCAAGATAAAGGTTATCTTGTGAAAGTAAACGGAGATCAAGATATCAATGTAGTTTTCCAAGATATTGAATCTATTTTAGAAAAAAAATAATTCACTTATTATCTACTATTCAGTTTAGGTGCATTTCCGTTACTGAAAAGTTATAATGAAACAAGTAATGTGTATTGCTTTGAAATAGTAACAGAAATGATTGGTTATTCAACCTTGATATAGATACTAACGATTGCCTAAGTGATGGTTAGCGCTGATATACGATGACAAATCGATTCCGAGCAGGGTCAGTTTGTACGTATGAAGCAGGAACTGACTTTAGGTCAGCACACAATTCATTATATGAATGTGAACGACCCGGTTTGTCCTGCTGCTGGCCGACGGGGATAGCGTGAAGTCGATCGACCATATAAAGAAGATGGAGCAGCACAGAGTAAATTGCTGTGTTTCCCCGTGAAACCATACAGCCTTCTAGAAACTGGTCGAGTCACAAATAGGAATTTACGGTTTGTCCTAATGTAGATAAGGTTGTGACTGATTTGAAGAAGGGAGATCACACGATGGCGAAAGATGATGTTATTGAAGTAGAAGGTACAGTAACAGATACATTGCCAAATGCGATGTTTAAAGTAGAGCTTGAGAATGGCCATACAGTATTGGCGCATGTATCTGGTAAAATCCGTATGCACTTTATTCGCATTTTACCAGGCGATAAAGTAACGGTTGAACTTTCTCCGTATGATTTAACCAGAGGACGAATTACGTACCGTTATAAATAAACGAGCTCCGATATAAAAGGAGGTAATGATGATGAAGGTAAGAGCATCAGTAAAACCAATTTGCGAGAAATGCAAAGTCATCAAACGCAAAGGTAAAGTAATGGTGATTTGTGAAAATCCAAAACACAAGCAAAAACAAGGCTAATAAACAGGAGGTGCTACTAAGCTATGGCACGTATTGCAGGTATTGATATTCCACGTGATAAACGTGTAGTAATTTCTTTAACTTATATCTATGGAGTCGGAAAAACTACTGCACAACAAATCCTTAAAGAAGCAGGCGTTTCTGAGGACACTCGTGTACGTGACTTAACCGAAGATGAATTAGGTAGAATCCGTCAAGCAGTTGATCAATACAACACTGAAGGTGATTTACGCCGTGAAGTGTCACTAAACATCAAACGTTTGATCGAAATCGGTTCTTATCGCGGAATTCGTCACCGTCGCGGATTACCAGTTCGTGGTCAAAAAACAAAGAACAACTCTCGTACTCGTAAAGGCCCACGTAAGACAATGGCTAACAAGAAAAAGTAATGTAAGGAGGTAAGCTAACGAATGGCACGTAAAACTAATACACGTAAACGTCGTGTGAAAAAGAATATAGAATCTGGTGTTGCACATATCCGTTCTACTTTTAACAACACAATTGTTACAATTACGGATACTCGCGGTAATGCTATTGGATGGAGTTCAGCTGGTGCATTAGGCTTTAAAGGTTCTAAGAAATCAACTCCGTTCGCAGCTCAAATGGCAGCTGAAACAGCAGCTAAGTCTGCTATCGAAAATGGAATGAAAACTTTAGAAGTAACTGTTAAAGGCCCTGGTGCAGGACGTGAAGCTGCAATCCGTTCTTTACAGGCTGCTGGTCTAGAAGTTACAGCTATTGTTGATGTAACTCCAGTACCTCATAATGGTTGCCGTCCGCCAAAACGTCGTCGTGTTTAATTATACCGTATAGAATTTGTCACCCTGTCTATAATGGATGATAAAGCTTAACGGTTTAAAAGTTATATAAATGAATAACGACATCCGAGACAGTTCGTACGAAAGAAATACAGGTAGCGCAGAAACGCCAACTGCCTTATTTGAGGAATTTCGGTTAGACCATATGTCTAGCCGGGGTTTCGACGTTTTAAAGGAGGGTTATGGAATGATCGAAATCGAAAAGCCAAAGATTGAAACGGTTGAAATTAGCGAGAATGCTACATTTGGAAAATTCGTGGTTGAACCGCTTGAACGTGGATATGGTGCCACACTTGGAAACTCCTTGCGTCGTATCTTATTATCCTCACTGCCAGGTGCTGCTGTAACCACAGTACAAATTGATGGAGCTTTACATGAGTTTTCAACAGTTGATGGTGTTGTAGAAGATGTTACAACAATTATCCTCAATCTTAAAAAACTAGCTCTAAAAATTTACTCCGAAGAACCAAAAACATTAGAAATTGATGTTCAAGGTGAAGGTGCTGTAACTGCTGCAGACTTAACGTATGACAGTGATGTGGAAGTAATGAACCCGGATTTGCATATTGCAACGCTTAACAGCAAAGGCAATCTTCATATGAAGCTAATTGCAGAGCGAGGCCGTGGTTATCGTCCAGCAGAAGAGAACAAAAGTGATGATCAACCAATCGGTGTCATTCCGATCGACTCCATCTTCACACCTGTTTCGCGCGTGACTTATCAAGTGGAAAACACTCGTGTAGGTCAAGTGGCAAACTATGATAAATTAACATTGGATGTCTCTACAGATGGAAGCATTCGTCCTGAAGAAGCTGTTTCTTTAGGTGCTAAAATTATCACAGAACATCTTAATATTTTTGTAGGTTTAACAGATGAAGCACAAAATGCCGAAATCATGGTGGAAAAAGAAGAGGATCAAAAAGAGAAGGTTATGGAAATGACCATCGAAGAACTTGATCTATCTGTTAGATCTTACAACTGCTTGAAACGTGCTGGAATCAACACGGTTCAAGAACTTGCGAACAAATCAGAAGAAGATATGATGAAAGTTCGTAATTTAGGACGTAAATCTTTAGAAGAAGTGAAAGTAAAATTAGAAGACCTAGGATTAGGTCTACGAGATGATGACTGATCCAACCAGTCACCTTTAGAGTTTCGAAAAAGGGAGGGATAGTCCGTGGCTAGAAAGTTAGGACGTAAAACAGACAGTCGTATGGCTCTTCTTCGCAACCTTGCATCTGATTTGATTATTCATGAACGGATTGAAACAACAGAAGCAAAAGCGAAAGAGTTAAAATCGATTGTAGAAAAAATGATTACGCTAGGAAAACGTGGCGATTTACACGCTCGTCGTCAAGCTGCAGCATTCTTATACAACAAAGAAGCAGATGAAGACAACAATGTTATTCAAAAGTTATTTGATGATGTTGCTGCACGCTATGAAGATAGACAAGGTGGATACACACGCGTTCTTAAACTTAATGAACGCCAAGGCGATGGCGCTAAAATGGCAATCATCGAATTGGTATAATCTACTCTACATGCGGCAAGGGGCAGGACTCAATCTCTCTCAGAGGTTAATCCAAGCCCTTTTTTTGTAGATTTAATTATATGGTCGCTCAGTATAGTACGGGTGTAGTTGCCCCGTCTCCTAGTGACAATAGGAGATGGTGGCTTCTATCTCCTGATTCTATCGTAAGTTAAATGTCTTTATAAAAAGTATCGCTTCGCTCTAAAACGTAAAATGAATGACAATGGTATAATTTCTCATAACCAAAAAGAAGAGAATCAAGGAGTTTATGTACAATAGAATACTTCTTAAAACTAAAATAGGTGAAAATTAAGGAAATAATGTACTTTATAATTGAGCTCTAAAAGCAATTCAACGGAAAAGCTTAGATGATTTTACATTCAAATGGTTCTTTTTAGTAAACATTATAGTTCCAGTCAGGACGCGCGCTCGTACAGTTATATGATAATTAATCTTTAGGATCAATCGATTTTTTAGTGTGTATTTGACTACTCCAAGCTTTTCACCACAAACCCCAAATATGTCATTCCACAGATTAATTCCCCTAATGTTATAATAATTACCGGACGCATAGAAGTAGTAGTGCTAGTAGTGTACAAGCATTATAGGGTTGCTTAGGTATTAGAGGAGGTTTATAGATGAGCCGTAAAATAGTAGAGTTTAGAAATGTGTCTTTTCGTTATGACGAAGAAGGACCATGGGTATTAAAAAATTGCTCCTTTGAAATATATGAGGATGAATGGCTAGCTATTATTGGTCATAATGGTTCCGGAAAATCAACGATTGCGAAGTTATTAAATGGACTGTTATTCCCGCAAGAAGGGGAAATATATATCGGTGGTACAAAAGTCGATGAAAACACGATATGGGACATTAGAAAAGAAATTGGCATGGTGTTTCAAAATCCCGACAACCAATTTGTCGGTGCAACTGTTCAAGACGATGTTGCCTTTGGAATGGAGAATCGGGGAATACCAAGAGAAATCATGAAAAAGAGAATTGATGAAACCTTACAAGCTGTTCGTATGCAAGATTATCTGTTAACCGAACCTCATCGTTTATCAGGCGGGCAAAAGCAGCGTGTCGCTATTGCTAGTGTATTAGCAATTTCACCTAAAATACTTATATTAGATGAAGCGACTGCCATGCTAGACCCAATAGGTAGAACAGAAATTATGCGAACCGTTAACTCGATTCAGGATTCACAAGGATTGTCTTTGATTACAATTACACATGATTTACAAGAAATAACACGAGCTGATCGAGTAATCGTTATGAATAATGGAGAACGGTGGGATGAGACAACCCCAAGCCAGCTATTCAAAAGAAAAGATGAGCTGAGGGAAATTGGACTAGATGTTCCTTTTGTTGCGCAATTAAGTGATGCATTCCGACGCAATGGAGTAACAATTGAAAATTCACCGTTAAGTCATGAGGAACTGTTGGAGGAACTATGGACATATCATTCAAAAATGTAAGCTATATATATCAAGAAAATACACCTTTTGAACATCGAGCTATAGAGGATTTAAGCTTTACCATTGAGTCTGGCTCCTTTGTTGCAATCATTGGCCATACAGGTTCAGGTAAATCCACACTGATCCAGCATTTGAATGGTTTAACCGTTCCATCGCGTGGTGAAGTAAGGGTTGGAGATTTTGTCCTTAATCAAGATGGAAAGCCAAAAGATATCCGCAATCTACGTAGTAAAGTGGGAGTAGTTTTTCAGTATCCTGAGCACCAACTGTTTGAGGAGACGGTACAAAAAGATATTGCATTTGGACCACAGAACTTTGGTGTTAACGAACAAGAAATTAAGGAACGCATTGCCTCAATAATGCCTTCGGTGGGCCTATCTGATTCGGTGCTAGAACGGTCCCCATTTGATTTAAGTGGGGGACAGAAGCGTCGTGTTGCCATTGCAGGAGTATTGGCAATGAAACCAGAAGTTCTTGTATTGGACGAACCAACTGCAGGTTTAGACCCTCGTGGTCAGAAAGAAATGATGAATATGTTTGACAGCATACATCATAATCAAAATTTAACGACAGTATTCGTCACACATAATATGGAAGATGCGCTTCAATATGCAGATAAAGTAATTATCCTTAATAATGGGAAGAAATTTATGGAGGGCAATCCTCTCGAAGTATTTCGCCAAAGAGAAAAGCTCCAACAAGTTCAATTGGATGTGCCTGAAGTGATTGACTTCATTGATAAGTATAATCAGCTTTTTGGTGATAATCTTGTTTATCAAAACGAAACCATTGTAGATATAGCGACAGAGATGAAGCGAAGATTGGACGGTGGCCGTCATGAATAATGCATTAATAATCGGTCAATATGTACCCGGAAATTCCATCGTCCATCGCTTAGATCCACGTACAAAAATAACGATTGTATTCTTTTTTGTTTTTATCGTGTTCTTGGCGAATAATGTTCCGAGCTACAGCTTATTAACTGTATTTGCACTTTTATGTATGTTTGCATCACGTGTTCCAATTCGATTTGTTGCAAAAGGCTTAATACCTGTTTGGTTCTTAATTGTATTTACATTTATTTTGCATTTATTCGTTACGAAAGAAGGAACATTACTTTTTGATTTTTGGTTTATAGAAATATATTCAGGTGGTCTTATTCAAGGTTTTGCAATTTCATTAAGGTTCTTTTTATTGATATTAGTAACGTCCTTATTAACGCTAACGACCACACCTATTGAAATCACTGATGCTGTAGAGGACATGCTTCATCCTTTGAAAAAGATGAAATTCCCTGTACATGAACTTGCACTAATGATGTCAATTTCTTTACGTTTTATTCCAACGTTAATGCAAGAGACAGATAAGATATCACGTGCACAGGCATCTCGTGGAGTTGACTTCCGAACAGGCCCGATAAAAGATCGTGTGATGGCGGTCATTCCATTACTTGTTCCACTATTTGTCAGTGCATTTAAACGAGCAGAAGAACTTGCGATGGCTATGGAAGCACGTGGATATCAAGGAGGAGAAGGGCGTAGCAAACTACGTGAATTAAAAATTGGACCGATGGATATAAGCATCATGGTTGGATTTGCACTCATCGTTATTGCTTTATTCTTAATAAGAATATATTAGGAAGGAAAGAGGTTGAAATTGGTGAAAAGATTAAAATGCACCATAACGTATGATGGATCTGATTTTGCGGGATTTCAAGTGCAACCAGATCACAGGACGGTACAAGGTGTTTTGGAAAAAGCCTTATTGCAAATGCATAAAGGCCAGTCTATACGAATACAAGCTTCTGGAAGAACCGATACAGGGGTTCATGCTGTAGGGCAAGTCATCCACTTTGACAGTCCTTTGGAAATTCCTGATCGAAATTGGAAACAAGCACTAAATACGTTACTACCGGATGATGTTCGTATTCAGAAAGTAGAAAAGCAAACAGAAGAATTCCATGCTCGGTACAGTGTGAAAGAAAAAGAATATCACTATTTTGTCTATAATGAAGAGGATCCAGATGTGTTCCGTAGAGGATATGTTTATCATGAACCTCGAAAACTGGATTTTGAGCGAATGCAAGAAGCATGTCAGTATTTAGAAGGCACACATGATTTTACGAGTTTTTCTTCAGCAAAGTCTTCGGTGAAAGGAACAAAGATTCGTACATTGTATCATGTTTCTTGTCACCAGACAGGATCTAACATTGAATTTGTTTTTCGGGGAAGCGGATTTTTATATAATATGGTACGTATTATGATGAGTGTATTATTGGATGTGGGTAAAGGAAAGCGTAATCCAGAAGATATTATTGATTTACTAGCTAGTAAAAATCGACAACAAATAGGGAAAACAATAGCTCCACAAGGCTTGTATTTATGGCGAGTCTCCTATGAAGAAAATGGTAATGAAAATTAACAAATTATTTCACCGGCAGCTTGACTTTTACGGCAAGTCGTTATATTATGGTATATGGCATTTTATTTCTAAACCATGATTAGCCCCGGAATCTAATTATGTTAGAATATAAATATTGACAACGAATTTAAATGAATGATTGATATATGGAGGGAAAACTATCATGCGCACAACTTTCATGGCGAATGAAGCGAATATTGAACGCAAATGGCTTGTTGTGGATGCTGAAGGACAACGTCTTGGTCGTTTAGCAAGTGAAGTAGCATCTATCCTTCGTGGAAAGCATAAAGCTACTTACACACCACATGCTGATACTGGAGATAATGTCATCATTATTAATGCTGACAAAATCGAATTAACTGGTAACAAAATCAACGATAAAATGTACTATCGTCACTCTAACCACCCAGGTGGATTAAAAGAGCGTAACGCTTACGAAATGCGTACTAAATACCCAGAGCAAATGCTTGAAATCGCGGTTAAAGGTATGCTTCCAAAAGGACCTCTAGGACGTAAAATGGGCAAGAAATTGCACGTTTACAGAGGAGCAGAACACAACCATCAAGCGCAAAAACCAGAAGTTTATGAGCTTCGCGGATAATTAAAGGGAGGTAAATGAATTGGCACAAGTACAATACTACGGCACTGGACGCCGCAAAAAGTCAACTGCCCGTGTACGCTTAGTACCAGGTACAGGTAATGTAACAATCAATGGTCGTGATGCACAAGACTATTTTCCATATGAAACTCAACTTTTAATCTTGAACCAACCATTAGCTGCTACAGAAACTCAAGGAACTTATGATGTTCTTGTAAATGTAGATGGCGGTGGATTCACTGGTCAAGCAGGTGCAATCCGTCACGGAATCGCACGTGCATTATTACAAGCAGATCCTGAGTATCGTTCTACACTTAAATCAGAAGGATACCTTACTCGTGACGCTCGTATGAAAGAACGTAAAAAATACGGTCTTAAAAAAGCACGTCGTGCGCCTCAGTTCTCAAAACGTTAATATATCAAGTTTTACAAAACCCTCAACCATACGTGGTTGGGGGTTTTTACTTTGTCTAAAGACGTTTAAAAATCTGGAAAAATTCACACATAGCATACATATAACATACACGTAGCATACAATCTATTTTTAATGAGAAAGCAGCCTTTCTCATAGCATATCAATTGCTATAAGTAGCTGCTCGATGTCCTTGTGTGTATAGACTTTATCGGTGATATCTTGGGATGCATGCCCCATGATGCGTTTAATAGACAATTTATTAGCTCCTGCATTATCCATCATGGTCGCAAATGTATGTCTGCAATCGTGTGGCTTGTGCTTTAAGCCTAGCTGTTCCATAATCTTTTTAAATTTTTCATGATAATAAACATAATAGCTCAATTGATTTCCTTCAAAGTTTGTAATTAAATATTCATGATTAGGATCCATACGGTTTTCGATTAATTTATAAATTTTTTTGTGGATAGGTATTAACCTATTCGTACCAGCTTCCGTTTTAAATCCACCTCGGAAAAATCTTCTATCCAAATCTATTTTTTTGTTTTGTACTTCGACAAGTTCCCCGGGTCTTAATCCGGTATATATCATAATCAAAATTGAATCTATATCATCAAAGCGGTCGATATTTTCCCAAAGAATATTAATTTCATCCATTGTAAATGGTTTCCTTGAGCTTTTGGAGTCGTTTTTGGGGAGCTCGACAAACCTAGCGTAATCTTTATGCGTCAGATCGTTTTCCATAGCATGTTTATACATCTGATTAAATAACACTTTTATTTTCTTCTTAGTGCCCCATGACTTATCACAATTATCAATCACTGTCTGCAGGTGTACCTTTCTGATATCATTGAATTTCATATCATGTAAAGACTCTGATCTCTTGAAACTCATCTCGTAGCCAAGTTGGTTCGACTTTGAAATTTTAGGGAACCTTTCTTTCTTAAACTTTTCATATACTTCTTTAAATGTAAGCTTTCCAGATGATAAATCATAAGGATTATTGTTGTAATCAGCTAATGCAACCATAGCTTCTTTTCTGCTTTTATAATAACCTAGATACTCTCGTCTTTGCTTTCCTTCATCATTCCATCCGGTAGTAATTACAACAGCGAATGGTTTTCTTCTGTTGCTAGACAGTTTATATATAGAACCGTACCCATTTGGATTTCTCATTTAATAAAACCTCCTTAAACATAAGCAAGTGTTCTTCGTTTTTGCATGACTGCATTTTTTCTACTTTCATACATTTCAACTCTTCTTACAGAAAAACTATAGTCTACGTTAAATATGCGACTCACTTCTGCAGGTGTAATGGTGTGTAATTCATCTAACATTACTGTTGGTACGCAAAAATAATACATAAATGTGTTTGCTTGCCACTCTTGTAGTTGCACAAATTCATAAGGTAAGTTTTCTTGTCTACCTACATGTAAATATAGATGACCTATTTCATGAACTAAATTCTGCCATCTTGTTATTTCATTAGAATAATTGTTTAAAAAGATAATATTTTTTCCTTTTCTCTTTACAATTTCACTTTCAAACTCCCAATACTTAACTTTAATCCCTAACCCCTTTGTGATTCTCTCGAAGTTTAATTCATTTGGATGATTCACTCGGAGTTTCATCAATAACTGTTGAGTAATTTTCTCAATTCTGGTAGTAGTTAGCATGATGTGACCCCGCTTTATGAGAATATGTGTTCGGTTTATGTGTAAAAGAGATGGCGCACAAAAATTTGTACACCAAGTCTTGGCTATTTCATTGCATCATGTACCCAATATTCATCTGCTATCTCTGGCACACTATCGGGATTTATATTTTCGTAATTAATTTTATCTATTGTTTCTCTACTAAAGTCAGTTCGATAAGCTGCTTTGTCCTCTTGATTTCCGTAACTATCGGAGAATGTCTGTGTAATATCCACTTGGACACTTGTGATTTCTTCTTCATTTTGAAGTTTTTCAAGAAAGTCTATTGTATCCGAGTGCATACCGAAAAGGGCAGTCTCTTCGTCCCAACTTTCGCTACCAATAATGTATACATATGCATTTCCTTCAAGGAAACTTGCTTCATCCACGCTATCTTCACCAAATACCTCTGTAGCATAATATTCAATTCGTTCATCTATTTTAGAAGGTAATTCATCTTCTTTACTTTCTGCAGTTTCCTCGCTATCTGTACCTAGCATAGTTCCGCCTATAGCTACAAAAATGATTGATGATACTAATAATATAAATGCTTTAGATGCTTTCTTCTCTTTCTTTATAACCCCTATAATTGCTAATACAAGACCTACTAAAAGTCCTACTATTCCTAGTAAAATAAAAATTGCCCCCAAGATTAGCCTCCTAAACAAAATGATTTTATATCTATATAAACGATGAATTTAATCATCTTCTTTGAAAGCTTCCCAAATCTTTCTGAGTCTTCTTAAATCTTCTTCTTTACTTTTAGGTAATTCTTTATACCATCTTTCTAAATCTGGATCGTTAATAAAAGCATCGAATGCTTCATCTTCTGTTAAATGTGGTTGATCAGAGTTACCTAATAGGTAATCTGTAGTGACATCAAAGTATTCAGATAGCTTTAGAAGAGTTTTGTGATCAGGTTCGCTATTACCATCTTCATATTTGGCATAGCCTTGTCTAGAAATTCCTAAGTAATCCGCCATATATTTTTGTGTTTTATCTTTCGATTTTCTTAAACTTTTTAGTCTATTAGAAAACATTTGATATCTCCTATCTATATTATATATAAGAGTATACAGCAACAAATAGTTGCTTTAAACGATTGGTAACTAAAAGTTGCAAAAAAGTATTGACAGTAACTAAAAGTTGCGTTTATACTACATATATAGCAACCAAAAGTTGCGGGAAGGTGGTGCTCAGTTTGGAACATTTAAAGCAAACTTTAATAGATGCTAGAACAAAAAAGGGTTTAACACATCAACAAGTGGCGTCTCTTACTGATAAAGGTATAACTAGACAGTATTACGGAATGATTGAAAATGGTTATAGACGACCTTCTGTAGAAGTAGCTATGGCTATTGCAGATGTACTAGATATTGATTGGACAATTTTTTTTAAATCTAAAAGCAACCAAAAGTTGCAAAATAAATTCATGAAGGAGGTAATTTAATTGGAACAACTAACAAAAATATTTGAAGGTCAGCATTTAAGAATTATCGAGCAAAACAACGAACCGTGGTTTGTTGCAAAGGATGTTTGTGAAATCTTAGAAATCAAAAACAGTCGTGATGCTGTCTCAAGGCTAGATGATGATGAGAAAGCTAGTGTCGGTTTAACCGACGGTAGACAAAAACGAAACTATCAAGCTGTTAATGAGTTCGGTTTATACAATTTAGTTTTATCGAGTCGGAAACCAGAAGCAAAACAATTTAAAAGATGGATTACTCATGAAGTTATTCCTTCAATTAGAAAAACAGGTTCTTATGAATTTGATACTTCTCAATTAAGTCCAGAACTACAGCTAATGAATGGACTTGTTAAAGAAATGAATCGACAAGCAATCGAATCATCAGAAACAAAGAAACTGGCAATGCAAGCAAATGAGTCGGTAAATAACATTTCGAACATCGTCTCCATGTCTAGTGACGAATGGAGAAAGACAACAGAAGTAGTTCTAAAAAAGATAGCTAATAAATGGTCCGGAGTTGAACCGTATAGAAGCGTTAGAAATTTGAGTTATGAACGCTTTGAAAAAAGAGCAAGGTGCAAACTTGATATACGACTTAATAACAGAAAAGAAAGAGCTTTAGCACAAGGAATGAATAAGTCATATATCAACAAGATCAATAAGTTAGATGTTATCTCCGAGGATAAGCGATTAGTTGAGATATACATCCAAGTAGTAAAAGAAATGGCTATTCAATTTAAAGTAGATATCAATGATTTTCAAGAAGTTATTTAACCCCTTAATCCACCAAATTAAGGGGTCATGAAAACAAACAATTTGCCAACTGAGGGGTCGGTAATTACATTATAACGCTACAAACATTGATTTACTGTGCACCCCTTGCACCGTATGACAAACGTGCAAACACTGCACGAAAGGGGTGAAATAGATTGTTAGGTTACAAGCAAGTTGAACTACAACTTGATGAATTAAGCGATGAGGAAATAGGTAAACAGCTTAAAAAAATGAGAAAACGCAAAGGTTGGAGTCAAGACGAGATGGGAGATCATATGTATCTTTCCAGAAGTAATGTATCAAGACTCGAAGCAGGTCTCTTATCAATACGTCAATCTCAATTTGTTAGATGGGTAAACAAAACTGATTCACAGGATATTTTCCTTTCAATCATCTTTAATGTTGACCCAAACGTAGCTATAGAAATTCTATCTAATATAGCTAACACAGGAGGAACTGTAGGAAGCATCTTACTAAGTTTAGGAGGGATGATTATATGAAAAAAGATGATGGAGTAGCTTATATCGGTCTTATCATTCTGTTTTTCTTATTAATCAATCATGTATAGGAGGTTATTTCAGTGGAATTAAAGCAAGAACAAGAAACACTTAATATTAGGGTTTCTGATGCAGCTAAGGTTCTTGGCAAATCAGAGCAATTTGTAAGAGTTGGTTTACAAAGGAATCTCTTACCTATAGGCACAGCGGTTAAATTATCTAGCAGATGGACTTATCATATTTCACCAAAAAAATTAAGAGATTATGTAGGAGGATGACACATGACAATAGCAGAGTTACTAAAACAATTAGAAGACGAAAAATACTGTTACAAGTATTGCAGGGAGCAAGAAGGAAAGGCATTAAAAGCAGGGGATTTACAAAAAGCAGTCCTTTATTCAGAAAATGCAAATAGATCATTAAGAGAGATTAAAAGAATCGATTTTTCTATTAGAACTACGAAAGAAGCAGATAGTTTATTAAGAGCAATATTTGCAGAAGAAAAACGCAGAGAGGAGTTAGGAAAAAGATGGACTTAAGAAAGTGGGTGATTAGTTTCTTCATAGGTGAACCGGATCAAACAACCGTACACGATGAAAAAGTATTCTACGCAATTATGGCAACGCCTATCGTTATAGCGTTAGTGACATTCATTATTACATGAAAAAAGAACCCTTTGCAGAGGGCTCCTTAAATAAAAGAATGTAATTTCATTATAAAGCCGATCAATTCAAAAATCAAAACTAATTATGGAGGTCTGAAACATGAAAACAATTCAATTGCACGAGCTTCATTTAAGAAATTTCAAAGGCATTAGAGATTTAGTCATAACTTTTGATGGGAACACAGATATTTTCGGGGATAATGCAACCGGAAAAACAACCACCTTTGATGGGTTTATGTGGCTGTTGTTCGATAAAGATAGCAATAACAAAAAAGATTTTGATATTAAAACCATTGATGATAACGGAAGTGTACAACATGGTCTAGAGCACGAGGTAGAAGCTATTCTCTACGTGAATAACCAGAAGATACAACTTAAAAAGATTTATAAGGAAAAATGGACCAAAAGAAGGGGTGCTCCAAAAGCAGAGTTCACTGGACATACTACAGATTATTTTATCAATGAAGTTCCTAGCAAAAAGAAAGAATTTGAATCAAAAGTACAAGAAATAGTGGACGAGAATGTATTCAAGCTCTTAACGAATCCTTCTTACTTCAACACTCAATTAAATAAAAAAGAGCGCAGAGATCTCTTATTAGAAATTGCAGGAAACGTTACTGATCAAGAAGTGCTCGATAAAAACAAAGAATTACGAGAATTAGAGTCAATACTGGACGGGAGAAGTATTGAAGAGCATAAAAAGGTCATTGCTGCTAAACGGAAAGAAATAAATAAAGAGCTTGACCGCATACCAATCAGAATTGATGAAATAGGTCGAAGTATGCCAGACCTATCAGAACTAGATAAAGAAAAGCTTGAACAAAAAATAAATCAAGTGGATAGCGATATCGACGGAAGGCAAAGCGAGATATCAGAAATTCGAAATGGTAATGCCTTGCTTGATAAAAAAGCTGAAATTCAAAAAGTAGACTTGGAACTTAGTGATATTAAACGTAATCATGAGTCGGATTCTAAAGATGAAATTTATAAATATCGTGCCAAAGTGCAAGAAGAGACATCGAATATGGCTTTACTCCAACGAGATCAGCAAACCATTAAGCAACAAATTAATCACAATGAAGACAATATTAAATCTATGAATCAACATCTTAGTGGACTTCGTGATGAATGGAAACAGATAGACGAAGAAGAATTTACGCACAATGATCAATGTGAATGCCCTACGTGTGGTCAATCTCTGCCAGAGGAGCAATTAACCGAAGCTAGAGAAAAAGCTTTATCAGATTTTAAGATGAAAAAATCGCAAAAACTTGAAGAAATAAATGCCAAGGGCAAACGTGGAAAGGAACAAAAAAATGAACTTGAATTAGAAAATAACAAACTACAAGTGAAAGTCGAAAAGCTTCAATTACAAATAGATGAAAAAGCTTCATCGATTGAAAAGTATAACACCAAATTAGAGCAACTAACTGAGCAAGAATTAGATATTACGGAAAATCAAGATTATATAGCTAAATTAGAAGTGAAAAAGAATCTTAATGACGAACTTAACCAACTAAAAGAATTTGCTGAGGAATCTATTCAGAAGTTGCAACTAGAAATATCGGCTCTTAAGAAAGATAGAGAATTACTGCAATCGGAGTTAAGTAACTTTGCCCTTGTAGATAAATCAAAAGCGCGAATTAAAGAACTTGAATCAGAGCAGGAACGTCTGGGAGAAGAATTTGAACAACTAGAAAAAGAGCTATATCTAACGGAAGAATTTACAAGAACTAAAGTAGATTTACTTGAAGAGAAGATCAATAGCAAGTTTCAATATGCTCGGTTTAACCTTTTTAAACAAAATATTAATGGTGGTTTAGAAGAGGTATGCGACACAACTTATAAAGGAGTGCCTTATGCATCAGGATTGAATAACGCTGCTAAGATCAATATCGGCTTAGACATTATTAATACTTTGTCCAAGCACTATGAAGTAGAAGCGCCAATATTCATTGATAATGCAGAATCGGTTACTGAGTTCTTAGAAACCAACGCACAAATTATAAGCTTAATAGTTTCTAAAAATGATAGTCAACTCAGAGTGGAAAAATTAGAGAAAGCGAGTGTTGCATAAATGACTAATAAAAATCAAGTAGCAGTATTACAAAAGGATATTACGGATGATGTAAATAACAGTTTAACAAGGCTCCAAGATGATGGACTAAAACTTCCGACTAGCTATAACGCTAGTAACGCTTTAAAAAGTGCATTCTTCAAATTGCGTGAAGTAAAGGATAAAAACGGAAAGCCTGCTCTTGAAGTTTGCAGTAGAGAGTCGGTTGCAAATTCATTACTGGACATGGTTGTTCAAGGGTTAAGCCCTGCTAAGACACAATGTTATTTCGTTGTTTATGGTACCCAGTTGCAAATGACCCGTTCCTATTTCGGCACACAAGCAGTTCTTAAACGATTAACAAATGTTAAGGACATTTGGGCAAACGTAATATTTGAGGGTGACGAGTTCGATTATGAGATTGATGGCGGTCGAGAAAAACTATTAAAGCATAATACTAAATTTCAAAATAGAGATAACAAGGTAATTGGTGCTTATGCAGTTGTAAAAACCAATGAGGATGAGGAATTACTAACAGTTATGACTAAAAAAGAGATTGATTCAGCATGGGGACAATCTAAAACTAAACAATCAGTTCACCAGAAGTTTCCTCAAGAAATGGCTAAACGTACCGTAATCAATCGTGCTGCTAAAGCCTTTATAAATACAAGTGATGATAGTGATCTGCTTGTAGAAGCGATAAATAATTCAACGGAAAACGAATATGACAATAGTCGTGTTGATGTAACTCCAGAAGAAGAAGCACAGCAACAAATAACAGAACACGCTAATAGTGAATCTTTAGATATAGATGATGGTGAAGAGTTTACAGAGTACACCGATGTAGATGAAGAGCAAGAAGAACAAGAGCCGGTTACTACTTCTTCAAGTGGGGGACCAGATTTCTAATGATTAACATTCAAACAATCGCTTCTAGTTCGAAGGGAAACTGCTACTACATTTCGGATGGTAGCACTCCCTTACTACTAGAGGCAGGAGTTAAATATAAAGAGATCCAAAAGGCATTGAATTTTAATACTAAAGATATTGCCGGTTGTTTAATAACTCA
Organism: Oceanobacillus phoenicis; assembly: GCF_047238145.1. Classification (NCBI taxonomy): domain Bacteria; kingdom Bacillati; phylum Bacillota; class Bacilli; order Caryophanales; family Bacillaceae; genus Oceanobacillus; species Oceanobacillus phoenicis. The sequence goes on along the minus strand of NZ_JBDFME010000001.1, from coordinate 555,438 downwards.
TGAACATGGAGATCACAGCAAAGGCATAAAAGACCTTCTGAGAGTTGGAAAGAACGTCTACATGTCACAGGGAACTAAAGAAACTCTACAGCTAGAGAATAGCAGAATTAAAACGGTAAAGGCAAAGAAACAGTTTCAAATAGGAACGTGGACAATACTTCCTTTTGAAGTAGAGCATGATGTATCTGAACCAATAGGTTTCTTATTGAAAAATAAAGCAGGTGACAAGCTTTTGTTTGCTACTGATACCTATTACATTCGATACAAGTTTAAAGGGCTCACACACCTGTTAATTGAATGCAATTACAGTATCGATATTCTTAATGAGAATATTGCTACAGGTAGAGTTCATAAAGGAATGAAAAAAAGATTAATTCAGTCGCATTTCAGTCTTGAAAACGTAAAAGAGTTCTTGACTGTCAATGATTTATCAAAGGTACAGGAGATTCATTTACTCCACCTTTCGGACAGTAATAGTGATGAAGCTAGATTCAAACGAGAAGTACAGGAACTAACAGGAAAACTGGTTTTTATTGCTTGAATGGAGGTGTATTAATTGGCTAGACCAAAGAAAGAAGGTATGGACTATTTTCCACATGATACAGACGCAGTGAATGATGAAAAATTGGAGGCATTAAGAATGCTTTACGGAAATGATGGATATGCATTTTATTTCATCATGCTGGAACGTATTTACCGCACAAAAGATGCAGAACTTGATATTTCTGACGCAGAAACTATCCAGATACTAAGCAGGAAAGTGTCAGTAAGTCTGGAAACATTCCACAAAATGCTAGAAACATGTTTCAAACGTGACATATTTGACCGGAATTTATATGAACAACATGGAGTATTAACTTCAAAAGGAATACAAAAAAGGGTTGCTCCTGTGGTAGAGAAAAGAGAAAAGATGCGCCAAAAGTACAGTCGTAGCAAGGATAATGGAGTTTCTGACGCAGAAACCGAGCAGAAACCTGACAAAGTAAAGGAAAGTAAAGTAAAGGAAAGTAAAGTAAAGGAAAGTAGAGTAGTAGAAGAACAAAAAATCGACGCTACTACTCCATCGGATGCTATTGTTTTTTATCAAAACAATTTTGGAACGATGCCACCATCCATATCACAGCAAATACTGGACTTCATAAAAGATTTTGGAGATGAGATGGTGACTGCAGCTTTAAATAAAGCTCTTGAACAGAATAAGCCTCATTGGGGCTATGCAAAAAGTATTTTAAATTCTTGGCATAAGAAGGGCATCAAAACGTTAGATCAAGTGAAAGCAGAAGAAATTCAATTTCAAAATCAAAGGAATAGTAGAGGGGTGCATCTTAATCAAGAATCAACTGTTCCAGATTGGTTTAAAGAACGTAGAAAGAATAAGCAATCTTCTTCACCACCAGAAAAGCAAGAAGATAATCGCCTTGATCACGAGGATGTTAATAAACGATTGCAAGAATACTTGAAAGCTTCGGGAGGGAGTTCATGATCTTATTACCACCGATCAAACGAATGAAGGTGAAAAAGCCGAAAGATGGACTTGTATATTGCCTAGAAGATATGAACCGAGTTTATTCAGAAAGCACTATCGAAGAAGTTACACAACTACATGATATGGGTTATTGCATCGAGGATATTGCAGGTCTATTTAATAGAGATGCCGATGAGATATTCATAGGATTATATGATCAAGCAAGGAAAGGGAATTTAAAGCGACCGATTTTTATACAGCCGAGGGAAAGCATATGAAAAAAGATGTCCTAAATGGTGCAATTTTAATCGTCGCTATGTTAATCACAACTTTAATGATTTTTGTATTAGCACCTAAAAAATCACCAGAAGAACCAGAGTTACGTGAATACGAATTAGATATGCCAACACAAGAGGAGATAGAGCTCTATAAGGAGTTCTATCAAGATAAACCTAGTAAATTTAACGACCTATAGGAGGAATAAGAATGCCAGATGTAACTTATGTACTTTACGGAACAACACTAGACAATAAACAAACTTTTCTTTATGCAGGATTGAAAGAATCAGAACTAAATGAAGCAATAGAGGAACACGCTGATATCTATGAGGTTCTTACCTACGATATTTGGAAAAACAGCCATAAGATTTTAAGCAAGCGTAAAACAGTAAATGATCAAGACTTTCAAAAAACTTTTGATCTTATCAATGATTTACAAACTGAACTAGATAGCACTATTGAGAGACAATTAGAAATAGAGAATTTGCTTGTCGAGATTAACGGGGAAGAGCAGGAGGTTTAATATGATCTCACATGCTAACAGGGGGAAGTCCTTTGAACAAGTAATCGAATCATCCAATATGCAGTACCAGTTAAAGAAATGGGCAACGGTTCAAAAAGTGCCCACCCCATGGAGAGTTATTCGCAGAGGAAAACAGATAGTAAGTGCACACCCCGAGAAAAAGAGCACTGTTGACTTTGTAGGGGTGGCAAAAGGAAAGGCAATTGCTTTCGATGCGAAATCAACAAGAGAAACAACACGCTTTCCCATAGGGAACATTGAAGAACATCAAATGCGCTTTCTTAAGAACTACCAAGATCAAGGCGGTACATGCTTCGTATTAATCGAATTCACAAAGTTAAACGAAACCTATTTTGTACCGTTTGATAGTGTATTAGATTACTGGAACAAAGCTATGACCGGCGGTCGCAAGAGTATTCCCTATAAAGATATGGGGCAGTTCCCGAGGATCTTATCGGGTCGAGGGATTGCTTTAGATTATCTTGCAGCAGTCGGATTATAAATAAAATATTTGGAGGTATTAATTATGGACAAACAAATCGTAGACTTAAATGAATTTGCAGGTGGAGCAGTTGCAGAACGTTTCAATTTAGAATTACAAAAGGTGCTAGAAAACTTCACAGATTTAAACACAGATCCAACAGCTAAAAGAAAGATAAATCTAACTGTAACGTTGGTAGCTGATGATGCTCGGGATGTTGTGAAAGCAACTGTACAAGCAAAAACTACACTTGCTCCAGCGAAAGAATTAGAATCGAAAATACTCATGGATTATGACGATGGTGGAGACGTAACAGGCGCAGAGCTAAAATCTGGGATTAAAGGGCAGTCTTATGTTGATATGGAAACCGGAGAAATTAAAGAGGATACAGGAAATAAAATATACAGCTTTAAAAATCCAAAAGGTGAGGTGCAGTAATTATGATAAGAGAAGCTATTCAGTACATTGTCGAACTAGGAAAAACGGATATTCATTATGAAAATGGTCAATCTTTCTCAACAGGGAGATTGCACCTTATTGAAGAGCCCACAGCTTCAAAATTACAGGTTAGGAGTTTATCGGGGTTAGTAGATTACTTGAAGTCTGATTTTGATGATGATGGACAAATTATGATTCAAGTAAATTCCCCCACTCGTGTAAGTGCATTTAAACAACTAAACTCCGATAGAAATCGTGAATACTTGATCGATGCCGAGGCAATGATACCGGAGTTCTACTTTGAAGAATGGTACGACCCAGAAAGTTTTAATATCAAATTGCAATCAACTTTTGTAAAGAATGAAGATAGAGACATTGTTTTAAAAGTAGTTGGTAATATTCGTGAAGAAGATGTAAAAAGCGTTGGTGATAATGGAGTTAGTCAAAGTGTAACCGCAAAAGTAGGCATCGCTCAAGTGGGGCAAGTAGAAGTACCAAACCCTGTACTACTTAAACCGTATCGAACATTTGTAGAAGTTGAACAGCCTGCAAGTGATTTTATATTCCGAATGCAGAATGGTCCAAGATGTGCCTTTTTTGAAGCTGACGGAGGCAAATGGAAACTTGAAGCTATGAGAAACATTAGAGAGTACCTGGAGAAAGAATTGGAACAGAAAATTAACGATAAAAAAATTGTAGTCATCTCATAAAAAAGTGGTGGGGGCTTCTTATCGGAAGTCCCCCATATCACAGGAGGGGTATTGTGAAAATGGTTGATGTACACGAGGATAGCATGAAGGCTTATGTGATAGGTCAGTTAAGACGATTTGGCTTCTTTGAAACAGAAGGAAAATCTTTAAGAGAATTAAAAGTTAAATTAGCGATTTTAAGAGAAACCAGACTAGGGAAATAAGGAGGGCTACAGTGGGACAGTTAAACAATGAGATAAAAACTGCTCAACGAATGGAAGAAATAAGGAATTTCCTTAGAAGTCAAGGAATTACAAAATTAAAAGACGGTACAAAAATAGAGGATGCGGACTATCATGCTTTAGAAAATGCAAATATTAACGTAAAAATTTATCAAGCAAACATGATTAATCAAAGAGATTAATTGTAACTGAGGGGGAAGCATCATGAAAACAAACAATGCCCAAATAAACCTTAATGAGGACGCAATTTATATTGTTCAAGATGGTAAGAAGACAAAGATTATTCCAAAGTATTTTGGAACGGACACGATTGTATATCAAAGAGGCAAGGTGCTAGATATTGAACGTAGTGAACGGGTAAGAGTTGAGGGTCAGGAAAAAATTTAATTGGAGGATGCATATGGAAGCAGTGTGCATAGATGCAACAAACAGTAATGTATTGCAAGAAGGAGTTCACTATTTTGTTTTTCCGCATGGTGAGACCTCCTTCTACGTATCCAAGCTTAACAAAAAAAGCTCACATACAGGCAGTTACAGCAAAGATAGATTTAAAGTTGTTGAAGTTCAACAGGAAATTCCAGAACCGGAAAAAGTAGAGGAATATGTACAAATGGATCTCTTTGAGATAATTTTAGATGATGTTGAAAAGCCACAAACCGAAATGGTTATTATATCTAAAGAATTATTGTCGCCACTAGAATGCAATAAAAGCATGAAATCGAAAGCTTTTAAAGATGTTCAGCAGGAATGGAGCAAACAGGTTAAAGCAATTCAAGATTTTTATAAGTGTTCTTGGTTTGAAGCTAGGGAGATGCTTATACAACATCGAGATGATGAAAAGCCAATAGAATTAAAAATTTAATATTTAAGTCCTTACGGAAAAACCGACGGACAATAGCGAGATTGAGGGGTCTTGCTGTTGTTCGTTTTTTATTTATTGAGAGGGGTCGGTATTGATGAATAGCAAGCAATTAGAAAATTGGGCAGATCAATTATTAATTGAATACGAGGAAGGTCGAAAAGGGCTTAGAACGATGGCTGATGAACTTAATCCGGATGAAAATCCAATAGATAAAGAGGATAAAAGACAGATTAATAGCATGATCACAGATATGAGTTATGCAATGGATTGGATGCGTACTGGAAGAAGACCCGGAAACTTGAGGGGAGTAGATAAGCGTTCTGCGTATCAAAAGCGTGTGCTCTATGATATGGAGTTATTTCCTTCTTTGGATATTGAACCAGAAGAACGAACACTAAGCGAAGAAGAAAAAAAGCAGTTATATGATATCTTAATTGAATTATCTAATCGAGAAAGGCAATGTTATTTGCTTCATATGGCTAACGGAGCAAGTATGAATGAAATATCCAATCAATTAGGTATAACGAAGTCCTCTGTTCAGACGTTTATACAACGAGCGAAGAAAAAAATATCTTGTCATCCAAGTGTCGTACGAAACCGCATTGAGGATGAAAGGGATGTTATATAGTATTTATATTTTATTAAGATTTATAAGCTTTAATTAAAGACCGTTAGGTCTATCTAGATTAAGCACTATAAATATTATGTAGTGGGGGTTGGTGAGTATGTAATGAATTGGGATTCGATTAGAGAAGAATGGGAAAATAGTAAAATTACTTTAAAAGACCTTGCTGCTAAACATGATATAAAAATAGGCACTTTAAAAAGCAGGAAGAGTCGAGAAAGATGGTCAAGGGGTTCACCTAAAAAAGATGCAATTAAATCTAAAAAGGTTGCAACCCCTAAAGAAAAAGATGCACCCATAGAAAAGGTCGAAATTGATGCTCCCGAGCTCACAGATAAACAAAAGAGATTCGTTGAGGAATATATTATAGACCTAAACGCTACTCAATCAGCAATAAGGGCAGGATATAGTGAAAAGAGCGCCAAGCAACAAGGAAGCTACTTATTGACCAATCCGAACGTTCTCACATATATAAAGAAGTTGCGAGAAGAACAAAAAGAAAAGTTATTTCTCGATTCACTATGGGTGCTTGAAAGATTATCTCAAGTAGTGGATAGGTCAATGCAAGCAGAGCCTGTTATGACTTTTGATTACGCAACTAAAGAGATGATTCCTACAGGTGAATATCAATATGATTCAACAGGAGCAAATAGAGCCCTTGAATTAATTGGAAGACATCTAATGATGTTTGATCCTAAAGCTAAAAACATTGATGAAATGACCAAGGCGCAGATTGAAAAAATAATGGCTGATACAGAGTTCACTAAAGCAAGAACACAACTCTTAAAAGGACAGAAGAAAGATACTGGTTTGTTAGATGCATTAATTGAAGGGCGTAAGCGATATGAGCAAGCTAAAGATTGAGTTCTCGGATAAACAGCTAGAAACCATATATCGACCTTATGATTACACCATGGATGTGTTAGAAGGTACTCCAAGAAGCGGTAAAACGACTGCTGGTCATTTCCGTTATGCAGACTATCTAACAAATTCTAGAGATTCAAACCACTTAATTACTGCTTATAACCAAGAGCAGGCATTCCGTTTGTTTATTGATGGCGATGGAACTGGATTAATGCATATATTCGCTGATCTAGCAGAAATCAAACACGATGAACATGGGGATCATTTACAAGTTCATACTCCAAATGGAATTAAGCGTGTTTATTACAAAGGTGGAGCAAAGGCAAATAGCGTTGGTGCTATAACTGGTATGTCATTAGGTAGCGTTGTATTTTGTGAGATTAACCTACTTAATATGGGCATGATTCAAGAATGTTTCAGACGTACTTTTGCAGCACAAGATAGGTATTTCTTGGCTGACCTTAATCCACCTGCACCGAATCATCCTGTTATAAGTGAGGTATTCGATGTTCAAAACACTAGATTGACACACTGGACCATACAAGATAATCCGATAATTAATGAAGAACGTAAACAAGAAATATTTGAAACACTAAGTAAGAACCCGTATTTACTTGATCGTGACTGGTATGGAAAAAGAGTGATGCCAGAAGGCGTTATTTACTCCATGTTTAACCCTGCCGAGCATGAAAAAGCTACATTACTTGGTAAACCCTATGAAATGTTTTTTGTTGCTGATGGTGGTCAATCGGATGCGACTTCCTGCAGTTGTAATATAGTTACACTTTATGATGGGAAGTTTCGCTTAAATAGGGTCGCAAATTATTATCATTCTGGTGCAGAGACGGGACAAGTTAAATCAATGAGCAAATATGCGAAAGAAATAAAGAAATTCGTCCAATGGTGTACCAATAAATATGAGATGCGCTTTTCTGACATGTTCGTTGACCCTGCTTGTAAATCGTTGCGAGAGGAACTACATGATATCCATATTGATACATCTAGGGCAGATAACAACGCATCGGACGCTAAGAAACAAGGCGGGGGAATTGAGGTAGGTATAGAGCGACTTCAAAACTCCATGACCAATGATCAATTTTTCTTGGTTGAAAATGATGAATATGATCATTACAACTTTATTAAAGAAATTGGAATGTATGTCCGAGACGACAATGGAAAGCCAATTGATGATTACAACCATGCTATGGACGAAGCACGATATGCGAACAATCACTTTTATCACAACTATGTATTGTAGGTGGTGAATTAATGTTAAAACGAATTATAGATGCAGTGAAAGGAGGCTTGTATCGAATGGGGTTAATTAAAGGCATAGACAAGATACAAAACCACAAACACATCAATATCAACCAGAATATGTATAACAAAATGTCGATATGGCAAGCATTGTACAAGGGATATTACCCAGATTGGCATGATATTTACGAGTATACGATATCTGGAAAAAAGCATCGTAAGAAAGACACGTTGATGATGGCAAAAACTGCTGCTGCAGAAATGGCTAGTCTGGTATTCAATGAAAAGTGTAATATCAGCATTGGGGATGGAGAGAATAAAACCGCAGAATTTGTGGGAGAAGTGTTAAAACAAAATAAATTTAATAAAAAGTTTCAAGATCACTTAGAGTATAACTTTGCCTTAGGCGGTATGGTCATTAAACCATTCGTAAAAGAAGGTAAGATTATGCTCTCTTTTGTTACTGCAGATAGTTTTATCCCGACAGCTTGGCATAATGATGCTATTACAGAAGGTGTTTTCATTGGAGAATATCATAAAGGCGACAAAAAATATACGCATTTAGAATGGCATACATGGGATAAGAAAGCTAATCAATACATTGTAGACCATGAATTATACGAATCAAACGGTACGGAGTTAGGTGTGCGTGTTTCATTAGAGATCATTTTCCCAGATATGAAAGAGCAATATCGCTTTAACAACTTGAAAAAGCCTTTATTCACTTATTTCAAGCCGAATACTGCAAATAATATTGATTTACAGTCACCGATGGGAATCTCCATATTTGCGAATGCTTTAGATACATTAAAAGCCATCGATACTGCTTTTGATAGTTTTCATAGGGAGTTCAGGTTAGGGAAAAAACGGATTATTGTTCCTGCTCACATGGTTAAAACTGTTGTAGACCCGAAAACACAAGAAATCCAACGTTATTTTGATGATACAGATGAGACATATGAAGCAATGAAATTCAAAGATGATGAAGAAGGGATAAAAGATATTAATGTGACTCTTCGAATTGATGAACATATCGCAGGTATTAATGCTTTATTAAATCTCTATGCTACACAAACAGGCTTTTCTTTAGGCACATTTTCTTTTGATGGACAGAGCGTGAAGACTGCAACGGAAGTAATGAGCGAAAACAGTAAAACATTTAAGTCTAAAAAGTCTCATGAGACGATTATCGAAGGCGGTTTACAAGATGTAATAGAATCGATTATCGCTATTGCCAAGGTCTATAACATCTTTAATGGCAATCAAGATATTGATATTACGGTTACATTTGATGATTCTGTCATCGAGGATAACGCTGCAGAACTAGCTCGAACAATTCAAGAGGTATCTAATAAGCTATTGCCTCGAAAACGAGCAATCATGCGTATATATGGTCTAAATGAAGAGGAAGCACAGGCATGGATGGAGGAAATCAATGAAGAAAATCAAAGCACAAATGCTAGTGATGTTGATTTCTTCGGTACAGGTTCGGATGATGACTAATGGATAAATGGGTATCACAAAACCTTACTAAGCCCGTAACCGATGTTTATTTGTCCATTGAAGACCAGATATTAAGGAATATTGCTAAGAAGATTGCAAGAGATAACAGTATTCTCGCTGATATTGAAAGCAACGGAGATAGGCAATTAATTGAATCGTGGAGGCTAAGTAGATTAAGTAAGCTTGAATCTATTAATAAAGATCATATACAAATCATTGCTTCTCGATCAGGTAAAACCATGCAAGAATTAGAGAAGATGTTATCTAATGCGGGATATAGCGCAGTTGATGAAATAGAGGGAGACATGTTCGAAGGCGCTAAAAAAGGCAAGTTGTTAATGCCACCAGAAGGTGCAAAAGATAGTGACTCCTTAAAAAATGTATTGCTTGGATATCAGCGACAAGCGAAAAATACGCTTAATCTTACAAATACAACCATGATAGACCTATCAAGGCAAAAGTACCTCGATGTTATCAACGATACAACTGGAAAGGTGCTTGCAGGTGTTTCTACTCCGCAACAAGCATTAAGAGAGTCTATCAAAGAACTTGCAAACAAGGGTGTACCTGCTTTAGTAGATAAAAAAGGTAGAGAGTGGTCAACAGAAGCCTATGTAAGCATGGTGATGCGTTCAACAAGCAATAATGTTGCCAATGATATGCAAGATGCTCGCATGGATGAATATGAAGTGGATCTTGTTGAAGTCAGTTCACATGATGGAGCTCGACCTTTATGTGCTCCGTATCAAGGACGAATATTTTCTCGTTCTGGAAATCATCCGAAATATCCGGCGTTAGGTGATACCAGTATGGGACATCCTGCTGGCTTATTTGGCGTGCATTGCGGTCATGTAAAGTATCCATACTTTGAAGGTACAAAGAAAACATACAACCCTGTAAGTAGCGAGAAGAATGATCGTATTTATGAAGAAAGTCAAAAACAGCGTTATCTGGAAAGGGAAATCAGAAAAGCAAAGCGTGAAATGGCTATGATGATTGATCTTGATGATGATATAGGAATTGTTGAAGCTGACGACAGAATAAAGGAGCGTCAAGCGAACTTAAGAAGCTTTATTAAGAGCACTGGACGTACTCGAAATAATGAAAGGGAACAAATACGTTAAGGGGGTGAGGGCTTGCCAGTAAGTAAAAAAGAGCATGAGAAATTAAAGGAACAAGTGGATGGATTGGAAAAAGCATTCTTTCAATTGACGGAAGTTGTAAAGGATTTGAAGGAAAAAGAAAAGGGACCAACTTATTTTAATTAGTCCTTTGAGAAAACCTTGTATATTCGGGAGGCGGTGAGAACATGAAATTAACGAAAAAACATTTAATCGAACAATTCGATAAAGCTAGAGAAGAAAATGCACCATTTGTTTTCGTTGGTATAGAAGCCGAGGGAGTTCAAGAAACAATCTGCATTCCAGAACGTTCATTTGATGAAAAACAAGCATTCTATGATCGTAGTTATACAGATGAATTAGTGCATGTGATGAATAAGAATGTATTTATCAGAGGATTATCTCGTGGAGAATCAAACCAATTAGATATTATTGGTTAATTTGCACCTAGCAGGCAAGCGCTGGGTGCTTTTATTATGCAATAACTCGTAGCTATGCGATAAATAGCAACCTTTACGTGGACTCGACCATGTTAAAAAATGTAAAAGGAGAATGGATATGGACAGAGATTTTTTAAAGAACCTAGGTTTAGAAAGTGAAAGTATCGATAGGATTATGGTTGAACATGGAAAATCAGTAAATGACTTGAAGGAAAAAGCGGAAAAGGCAGATACGCTTGAAAGCCAAGTCAACGATTATCAGCAACAGATTGCTGATCGTGACACACAACTGAAAGACCTCGGAGAAAAGGCAAAGGGTAATGAAGATTTAACTGCTGAAATCGATCGTTTGAAGGAAGAGAATGAAACAACTACGTCAGAGTTGAAACAGAAATTGGAGAAACAAGAGTTTGATCACAAGTTAGAAAACACATTGAAAGATGCCAATGTGAAAAATCCAACTGCTGTTAAAGCTTTACTTAATCTAGATGAAATTAAATTAGATGGTGATAAGTTGCGTGGATTAGATACGCAATTAGAGGGATTGAAGGAATCAGATGATTATCTGTTTCAGTCTGACCAAAGCGCTAATGACCCTAGTTTGGAATATACTCCGGGAAGTCATCAACAAAACGGAGGCGCAGAAGATGCCTTCGCACAAACATTATTAGGAAAATAGGAGATGATTAAACATGCCAAATGCAATTAACTATGCACAAAGATATCAAACGCAATTAGACCAAGTAATAAAACAAACAACACTTACAAATGACCTTGAAACACAAGGAGTAAACTGGATGGGTGCAAAAACGTTCCATGTACCTCATTTATCTGTATCTGGTTATAAGCAACATACCCGAAACGGTGGCTATAATCGAGGTACTGTAGACGTTACACATGAGCCATATACACTTAGTTTTGATCGTGACGTTGAATTCTTCGTCGACCAAATGGATGTAGATGAATCAAATCAAGCTGCAAGTGCTGCAAATGTAACTCGTATATTCTTAACAGAGAATGCGGGTCCAGAAATTGATGCATATCGTTTCTCTAAACTAGCGCAAAAAGCGCAAGAATTGGAACAAGCGAAGGATGAGAACGTAACGGATGGCACTCCGAAAGACGTATTTGAACGATTGAAAGCCGACATTCGAAAAGTACGTAAGTTCGGTACTGCAAATCTTAAAGCCTATGTATCTACCGATGTCATGGATGCCATTGAGAAGTACAAGGAAGGCAAAGGGACTTTTTCTTTACAGAATCAGGATACGACAATTGAAACTCGGGTTACAAATATTGATGGGGTAACACTTATTGAAGTATTCGATATTGACCGTTTCCATACTGCGTATGATTTTACAGATGGTTATAAACCGGCTAATGATGCACAAGAATTAAACTGGATTATTGTTTATAAAGGTGCGATTGTTGCTAAAGCGAAGCTTAATTCTGTATACCTTTTCCAACCGGGGCAACATACCGAGGGTGATGGATACCTATACCAAAATCGTATGTACCATGACTTGTTTGTGCTTAAACACCAAGCTAAAGGCTTAGTTGTATCGAATAAAGCACCGTCATCTGGTGGCGGTGGAGAAGAACAATAAGGGAGGATGAACAAATATGCCATACTTTCGTAAAGACAATGTTGTGTTAAAAGAAAATAATGAAGGACGTATAAAAGAATTACTTGCAATGGGTTATCAGAAGGCAGATGAAAAAGGAAAGGTACTCGGCAAGAAGAAAGAGGAAACCGTAGCTAAATCAACCCATGAAAAAGTTGTAAAAGAAAATAAGGAACTCAAAGAGAAAGTAAAACAACTTGAGAAAGAGCAACAAGAAGAAAATAAAAAGGCATCCTCTAAATAGGGGGTGTCTTTTTGTATATTGATGCAGAGTACTATTTAGATGAGTATGAAGGTACTCCTATGGAAGATGAAAAGGAACTTAATCGTTGTATTAAACGTGCTTCTGATGTAATTGATGGAGAAACTAACTTTTCTATTGATGAGGATAAGCTAGTAGATGTACAAAAGAATTTGTTAAAGAAAGCAACAGCCATAATGACAGAGCATTTTGTAATGAATGGGGGCTATATGGCTACTAAACAACAGGGGACGATGCAAAGTGTGAATGTTGGCTCATTTAGTTACTCCATGAATGCAGAAGCTTCTACTCAAATTCCTAATGGGGTTATGCAGAATCTAGCATATGCAGGCTTGTTGTATAGAGGAATAGGTGCTTATCATGGTCATTAGTCCAATTCCAAAACATTTACTCCCTCACACAATCCAATATAAAGCATATGAGGGCTCTAGTGGATGGGATGGTACTCACGCCCCTCCTCTTAAAATAGAACACGTGAGAGTTACACCTGTAAGCAAATTAAAGCGTACTGCTAATAGTGAAGGTGAAGAAGTCAATCATGTTGTTTTAGTAGATCGAGTCAATTCGTCAGCATTCCCCACTTTTAAAATAAGATCTGAAATCGAGTTTAATGGTGTTAATCGTGAAGTGGTTGATGTTAAACCTCACTATGCGTCTGGTAGTGAACCACACCATTATGAATTGGAACTCAGGTGATTGTATGATTGAAAAAGTAACAACGGAGCTTTTTAACATCGAGAAAAAGAATAAAGAAGCCTTTCAATACTCTCAATATGTATTGGACAGCCTTGTTTTAAAAGATAGTAATTATTACATTCCTGCTCGATCATGGAATACAAGGGATAGTGGTATCACTCATTCCCGACTAGGTTCGGGGGAGGTTCGTTGGGAAACTCCTTATGTAAGAGAGATTTATTTAAATCCAAATTATAATTTTTCTACGGATAAAAATCCAAACGCCAGAGGGCTTTGGTTCGAGGAAGCAAAAGCGAATAATTTAAAACAATGGCTCGACGATTCACAAAAAGCAGCAAGATCAAAATATTAGGAGGTGTGACATGGATTTTTTGGAACGATTAAAGGCTTATACAGAACATTTAACTTACACTCCCTCTGTTATTGAGATAGGGACGTATCAAGAAAATGGAAACAGTATAGCCATTAGACCCTCACCTGCTAATATTAATGATCGCTATATGGACAAAAACAAGATATATCCTTTTCAGTTTCAACTTTTAGTGCATCACAGGGAGAACTTAGAAGCGTATAGAATGATTCATCAATTAGAAAGTCAATATGAAAATTTATCAAATAGAGCTATCACATCCAGTGATGGCTCTTTTAAATTGGTTTCGTTTCAATGTGTAACTACACCATCTTACGTACAAAAAACAAGTTACGGCACTTTATGGTCGGCATTGTTTCAAGCGGAACTATACACATAAAGGAGGATGAAAATGAAACAAGAAATGCATTTAATGAATGCTCATTTGTTTGAAATAAAAACAGGAACTGACGTTTATGCAAGAGTAGGGGCAGGCATTAATTCTGCGGAACCTGCGAATAACGAAGAAACTGACCAAACGAAATACATGATTGATGGTGGTTTCGCTAGTACAGATGTAATCGGAGCTCAAGTGACGTTAGCTTTTTCTGGTCATCGTGATTATGCTGATGCAGCCCAAAATTATATTTTTGGAAAAGTATTAGAATTAGGTCCAACTAGACGTACCGAGTTCCGTTGGACAGAACCAGATGGAACAATATTAGAGGGGGCTTGTACAATCGCTAACATATCGGGTCCAAGTGGTGAAGCAGGAGCGAAAGGTGAGATATCCTTTGAAATCCATTTCAATGGTAAACCAAAGATATCTAGAGAAGGTGAAAATGATGGAGGTACTGGTGGAGGCTCTGAACAATAAATAGAAAGAGGAGATATACATGAGAAAGTTCGAATTTAGTAAAAAATCATATGAAGATATTGATGTACATGGGAGAGTATTTCGTTTGCACCTAGATGATGACAGCATCGCTAAACAGCAAAAGCAAATAAACGAATATTATAAGATCACAAATGATATAAAAACGGATTTAGAACAATTAGAGGTTGAAAAACAGCATGAATTCATTGAGGAAATCAAGGGGATGACGAAAGAACTCTTAAATACATTCTTTGATGAAAATGATGCGTTTGATTTCTTATATGAGGAATCGGGCAGATCTATGTACAACTTAACAGAGATTGTCGAGGTAATTGGTGAAATCATAATGGAACGCTATGAGGACTTGGAGGAAAGAAAAGGTCAGTCCTATCTACAGAAGAAAACTAAAGAGTTCGTGCAATAATGCGTTTAACCGATGAAATTCAAGATCAATTTCTTTACAGAGGGCAAGCAGTCTATTTAGACCTTGCCTTTTCTACTGTAATGAAATTACAAGACCTTGAAAATGATGACCAATTAAGTGATATCTCAAAGATCTCTATTGGGTTACAGATGCTCATAAAAAATTACGATGAGATTGAAATACCAGACTTAATGACCAAGATTAACATGTATAAATTTATTGTCAGTGAGTTTATAAGCTTGAAAGACGAACAAGAGGCACAAGAACAAACACCCAACGAATCTGAGAAGTATGATTCGGGGGCAGAAATATTTGATTATCACGAAGATGCAGAGCGACTCTATGCATCTTTTTTAGTTGATTACAATATCGACTTAATCGAGCAGAAGCACACCCTACATTGGTATAAGTTTATTGCTTTATTTCGTGGACTTAGTAAAGATACGCCAATGAAAGAAGCTATCTACTATCGCACAGTAAAAATACCTGCAGAAACAAAATATAACAAAGAGCATGTTCAGCAATTAAGAAAAGCGAAAAATGCAGTCAAGCTCAAAAAACAGACGAACACACTTCAAAGTGGACTTGCAAAAGCTTCTCAATTCCTAAAGGGAAGCAGGTGAAATAAGTGGATGGCGTAATTAAGATAGGAACAAAGATAGACACCAAAGGTGCTGAGAAAGGCATAGCAGATTTACAAGGCAAATTAAAGTCTGCAGGTGGAAAAATGAAATCCGCAGGTACAGCGATGTCTGTAGCTGTTACTGCTCCCTTAGTCGCCTTAGGTACTATGGCAGTGAAGTCGGCGGATACACTGGACAAAGCCTATAACAATATCCAAGTTGGCACAGGAGCCACAGGTAAAGATTTGGATAAATTAAAAGATAGCTTCAAAGAGGTTTTTAAAAATGTGCCTGCAGATGCCGATGCTGTTTCAAATGCTTTAGCAAATCTTAACACTTATACGGGTGCAACAGGTGACTCTCTAGAAGAAATGACCAGTAAAGTGATGAGAGCATCTAACATGTTAGGTGAGGATGGTGTAGCAAATTCTGAAGCATTCGGTAAAGCCATGAAACAGTGGAAAATTCCTACTGAACAAGGTGGTCAAGCATTAGACGGATTATTCAAGTTAACGCAGGACTATGGTGTTTCGTTAGGTGGGTTATCTGGTCAACTAACAGAATTTGGTCCAGTTCTAGCCAATGCGGGATTTTCGATGGAAGAAACCGCACATTTTATGGCAAGTATGGAGTCAGAAGGCATATCCATGTCACGTGTTATGCCAGCATTAAACGCCTCTTTTCGTAAATGGGCGGGAGAAGGAAAGAACTCTCGTAAAGAATTTGAAAAAGTAATAGATACAATTAAGAATACGGAAGATAGTCAAGAAGCTCTAGCGTTAGCGACTGAGGTGTTTGGTGCTGAGGGAGCACAGCGACTCATGAAAGGTATTCGAAATGGAGCTATTCCTGCATTCGACGAACTAGGCGGTGTAATGGAAGGTACACAAGGTCATATCGATAAAACATATGAAGATACGGAAACCCTAGGAAAAAGGTTTGAACGTTTTAAAAATGAAACCACAACAAATCTTGAGCCTATCGGGAGAATCTTTCTTGATCTAGCTGAAAAATGGATACCTCCATTGATTGAAAAAGTTCAAGCAGTAATGGAGTGGTTTAATAATTTGTCCCCAACCGCACAAAAAGTAATTGTGGTAATAGGTGCAATTGCAGCAGCAATTGGACCCGTTCTAGTTGTATTAGGTTCACTTATAACTGCTATCACTCCAGTAATAGCAATCATCACCAAAATGGGTGGAGTAATGGGGCTTTTATTAAATCCTATAACAATGGGGATAGCGTTAGTAGCTTCATTGGCGACAGTCATTATTTACTATTGGGATGAAATATGGGCAGTAACAAAGGAAGTATTCACTTGGATAGGCGAGTTTTTCGTCACCTTCTGGGAATGGTTAAAAGAAACTTGGAATGAATCAGTAGAAAAACAGAAACAAATGATCAGTGATGCGTGGACGTGGATTAGTGAGACCACATCCTCCATATGGAATGGGATAAAAGATTTCTTTGTTGAATTATGGACAACTATCTCTGAATTCTTCACTGAAACCATAGATGCAATAGTAAAATTTATCGTTGATAGTTGGCAGAAACAAAAAGAAGAATCAGAAAAGAAATTCAAAGAATTATCCACCTTCTTCACCAATATATGGAACACTATCAAGGAGACATTTACTAATGTAATAAAGGCAGTAATTAAGTTTGTTACGGATTCATGGAACAACATTAAGAACACTACATCCAATATATTCAGCGCTATCAAAAGTACGATATCGAAATGGGTCAATGACTGGAAAAATACGATTACAAATATCGTAAATAATATCAAAAATTCCGTAGTCAAAATATGGAACAATTTGAAAGACACCACGAGTAACGTATTCAATAAGATAGGGGACGTAGTATCGAAGGTGTGGAATGGAATCAAAAATACCTCATCTTCCATATGGAATGGGATTAAGAATACCGTATCTGGTGTCGCAAATGGATTGAAGAATAGTATTTCTAATGCATTCAATTCGATTAAGAGTACCATATCCAATGTATGGAATGGTGTCAAATCTACTACCGATAGAATATGGGATGGGATAGTAAGAGCGGTCAAAGGAGCTATTAACGGTGTCATAGGTGCAATAAACGGAATGATTAACGGTTTAAACCGTATTAAAATTAAACTTCCTAAAGTACCAGATTGGGTTCCGGGAATGGGAGGACGGGGTGGAAATACATTAGGTTTTAGCATCCCCAATATCCCTAAGTTAAACATTGGTACGGACTTAATCACACAAGATGGTCTTGCAATGTTACACGCTGGAGAAGCAGTTGTACCCGCAGAGCATAATGGAGCCTACACAGGGGAAGGGAACGGAAAAAGTAAACAACCTGCACAAATTAATCTAGTGATAGGTGGTAAAACATACTCTGCCTTTGTGGAGGATATAACTGATGAACAAGATCGCCAGAATTACAGACTGAAAAAGAAATAGAGGATGATAGTTTATGATATTCAACGGTGTTGATCTTTCACCTTATTTTAAAATTAAATCTATTACAGGTAGAGGGTTCACAAACAACCAACTACTTATTACCGAGATTTCGGGTGCAGATGGAGCTTACGTACATGGCTCAAAAAGACAACCTAGAACACTTAGTATAAATGGGGACATCATTGCGCATGATGAGGAATCTCTTAGATTAACTGTTGATTATCTAAACGGAGTCCTCAATGTTGCAAGAGATGTCCCTATTATTTTTTCTGATGAGCCAGATATTACGTATTATGGCAGACCGTCAGCATCGGAAGAAGGAGAAGAAAAATTCTTCAAAGCAGACGGAACACTTACAATATTCTGTGGTGATCCAAATAAATACGGAAAAGAACACGAACAGCAGATTAATAATAAAGATGGTAATATTGATGGATCTAATAAACTACTGCTTAAAAAGGGCATGAATGAAGTATATCTTGATTATGAAGGTGCTGACCCAAGTGGAATAGGTGTGAGGACTGATGATGGTTTTGACTATTCCTTGTCATTAGGTAGCAATGTGATCAATGTCGATGAAGATATTGAGGTACGACCTTTTATGGTTGCTGATCATCTAGTAAATCTATTACCTACATTTGATTATACAAATGTGTGGACATATACCAATAACTCAGAGACAACAATATTATCTCCCACAAGGATAGAAATGAAAAATGTTAATGAAGGCGACAATGGTGCTATGTATATGAATATTGAGTTGGAAAAAGGTAAAACGTATACACTTTATTGTGATCATAATAGACTTTTAATGGGTCTTTTTATTGATGTAAATGGCAGTGAAATACAAGATTTAGGTAGACCATTCAACTATATAGAGAATAAATTGGTCGTTTTCACAGTTCCAGATGATGATAGAATAGTCGGTTTAAGATTGTTTCTACACACTAACAGAGGAGCACTAGGGACAACTTTCTATTATCAAAATGCCATGTTATTTGAAGGGGAGATATCGGATAGTAAATTACCTAAAAATTATATATATGGTATACAGGGGATAAAAAATCCAACGTTTTATATTACTCATGGCAGTAAAAGAAATTTATATATTGGCTCTAAAGAAATAATAGCTAAGACATCATGGATTTCCTTTTCAGAAAATATAAAAATACGTGAAGGAGACATCATCACTATTTCTTTCTGGGCTAAGACCAATAGTAGGAGTAGTGATAGACTACCGACTCAACTAGTGGGATATTATGGAGATAATGGTACTTTAGATAGAACAAGTACACATCCTTTTGATGCTTATCCCAGTAATACTTGGAGATTTTTCAGCAATACATTCGAAGTAGCGAGTGGGACAAAATCAATGCAATTTTATGCCAGAACAGACCATGATGACATATTGATAAGAGATGTAAAAATAGAAAAAAGCAATTCTCCTACTGATAGATCTGTAGCACCAGAATTGGATACAAATAGGATAATAAAATTCAATGATGAATTCTTCAGAGAAGATTATCTTACTATATCGAGTCTCAATATAACCAAAAGCAGGAGAAGGGTGATGAGGGATGTAGAAAATAATTTTAATACTCTAGCTTCTATCCATGAGGATGTTAATAGTGATGTATCTAAGATAATTAGAATACACCAATTTATGGACTTAAATATATACGACTCTGGAACTTTCGAATCAACAAAGTATGACGGTACTGTACTAAAGCAAACTGCCAATAGTGCTCTGATGGTCGAGGGGGACATGATTCACACTGGCAGTTCATTCTATTTCGTGTCCGTATGGAATAAGGATTCGGGATGGGGAGCAGATTATACACCAACGGACGAAGAGATAAAGGCATATTTGTTGGGATGGAGGATGTATGGAGAAAACTGGTCTGTTCCTTATAATGGTACAGGAACTAAAGTATGGAGGAAAATTCTAAAAGACGGGAAATATGGAGCAAACCCAATAACAAATGTAAATGAAGCATTAACAGATCCAAATGAGGAAATTGGTCGATATAGAGTACTTGCTAGAGAGAAAATTAGACATGTCTTTCCTTACGGTGTGCCAATATTAGTATATAAAGGAACTCAACAAGCCAATACCCATACGATAGACATGACAGTACAGGAAACAACGGATCGTATATCACTATTCAATGGTGACAAGGAGTTACGCTTGATATATCAATTCTCTGCGGGAGACAAAGTATTCTTAGATTTTAAGAGACGCAAAATCCTTATAAATGACGAAATAAGCATGAATGTGATCAGTATGCTTGCCCCTAAATTCTGGGATTTAAATATTGGAGTTAACAACATCAGGATTGAGCCATTGAAGATAGATGCGGTTCTCAAATATAGGGAGGTATATAGATAATGGAAAGAGCAAATGTCTATATATTTGACGATGAAGATAAGTTAATACATGTATCTGATGAATACGTAGATGATGAATCCATATTAGAAGAGGATATCGACAACGACAGTAATAATCTTACTGTCGTTTTTCCTTATACTGCAGATGCATGTGATTATATTGAAGGTGAAAATCAAATTGTTGTAAAAGACCTTCGAGGCGTATACCGCCTTTGGACGATTAAAGAGTTCGAAGATGTTAATGGTGATGAAGGAAAGCTGAAAATGGCAATATGTATGCCTTCTTATGTTGAGCTTAATGATGCTTGGGTTTATGAGAGACGACCACAGGATATGCCAATTAGTGACGTGTTAGATGTTGTACTAGATGGAACTCGATTTGAAAGAGGGCGTACAGGAGATTATGGTACACGCTCAACTAGTTTATACTATCAAAGTGTTATGGAATCTTTAAAACATATTCGCTCCGTATGGGGAGGGGAATATATAGATCGAGTAGAATTTGACGACCATGGAATCACTGGTCGTTTTATTGATTGGGAAAGAAGAGGCGTAAACAATGGTAAACGCTTTGAAATAGATAAAGATATACAATCGATAAGGCGTACTGTGCTACATTATCCTAAAACAGCGCTTATCGGTCGTGGTGGTAGTGTTGAGGTAGGCGAAGGAAATAGTAGAAAGATAACTTTTGAAGATGTGGAATGGAATGTACTAAATGGAGATCCAGTAAATAAGCCGAAAGGTCAAAAATATGTCGGTGATCCAGAAGCACTTGAAAGTTATGGTATTAAAACAAAAGAAGGCAAGATACACCGCATTGGCATCTATGACAATGACAACATCACAAACCCAGAAGAATTACTGCAGGTTACTTGGGAAAATGTTCAAAATAATAGTAAGCCACAGGTGAAATATGAGATGTCTGTCCGTACGTTCTATGGTATTGCAGATTATGAACATGAGCAAGTCTATCTAGGTGATACAGGATACATTATTGATGAAGAGATGCGCCCAGCTTTAACTGTTCAATCGAGAATTATAAAAGTTTCATATAGTATTGGAAATCCATCGGTTGGTGATATAACGGTAGGTAACTTTCTAAGAATAAAAGGTGACGAGAGTAAGTTAGACTGGGTTATTAGTAAAGTAACCGAGAATAGCGGTTCATGGGATAGTGGGGGAATAATTGACGACGATAGTTTTCCAAATGTAAAGCCACCTGCACCAGATAATTTGCAGGCAACTGGGTTATTTTCTTCCATTATGTTGAAATGGGACTATGATCCTTCTGTATATATAGCGGAATATCGTGTATACGGTAGTACGAATGCAAACTTTGTACCATCCGATAGTGATAATTTTCTCTATGCTACTAAGTCCGGAGGATATGCACATGATGCGGAAGTAAACGAACAATGGTATTTCGTCGTATGTACGGTCAATACCCATGGGCAGCGCTCTGATTTTTCGCAAATGGTAATGGCTCAGACCAAGAAAATAGATGGTAATACAGAAGTATCCGAACAAACCATTACGAAAGAGTTACTAGCGCAACAGGCAATGATTGATGAAGTACATCTAAATAACGCTATTATTACAGATGCCCACATTAATGGAAGATTAACAGCTAATGTATTAATGATTGGTGATGGAGCCTTATATGACGATGGATATGATCCCTCAGACAAAGCCGATAAGACATACGTAGATAATGCGATCAATAATCTTGATTTCGAGGGCGCAGATAATTTACTTTCTGATACTAAATTCGAACGTTTTGCTATAGATGGAAATGAAGATCAATGGAGATTCGCCATATTTGGAACTGCAACAGATGTGCAGGGGTATCAACAAAGAGGTGGAGCAATAGGAATATATGTGGATGTAGATGGCTCAGTGAGGTTATATTCCCCTCCATTCATACAAGAATTAAACCTTAATGAGGATATAGTAGTATCTTATGAGGCAAGAATAGTATCAGATACGCTAAGACCATACGTAATGGGGGCGCTAGTAGATAATTTGGATCCTGCTCAGTATAGCCTAACCAATTTTTTAACTGACGAATTGCCAATAGATGATGACTGGACTAGATATATATATAAAATCCCTGCGGGTACTTTCCAAGGTTCTAGCGGAAATGGTTTTTTGGCATTTTATACTAGTTGGGATACAGATGGACGAAGGGACATCCATATAAAAAAGCCAATGGTTATACAATCTAGTGGCGCACAAAAATATAGACCATCACCAGAAGATCAAATAGAAGAATATACACAAAAGAAATACAACTTGTTGCAGAATGGAAGTTTCAATATTGGCAAGCAAGGGTGGAATTTCAGTAATCAATATGCCAATGCCAGAACCACGATACTAGCGCCAGAATCAGACAAACCTAATAGCCATATAGTGCATATTAATCAACAGATTTACAATGGTTTATATTCAATCCAGAATAATAGATATGTATTATCGCAGGCGGGTAACTTTTTCACATTGACTCTTGATGTTAAATTCGATGAAATAGTTGACCCTACAACACAGGATTTTAGAATTATAAGAATCTTGACTTCACCAAATACTGAAGATAATTTGATGAAAGCTGACGGTATACGATTCTCAAACCCTGCACCCAGCACTTGGTCTAATGTAATAATGTTTAGCGATGTTATGGATCAATACCCTAATCTACAAGCGGGGGAATGGGCTAAGTTGGATTTCGAGATACTCATCACCCAAAGGGATATAGAAGATTGGTGGGGAGTGCAGTTTTTAACAACTGGTTGGATAGATGACGATCAAACCATACGAACTACAGACTACTATATTCGTGAGGTAATGCTTGTAAATGGTGGTATACCAAAACAATTTGCTGAAGATCCCACGAGTTTGTGGGCTTATCGCAATTCGATTTATATGGATGGTGGCTCTCTTTATGCTAATTCAGTAACTGCGAATGAAATAGCAGCGGGAACAATAACTGCAAATAGTGGAATAATAGCAAATGCAGCCATTACCAATGCGATGATTCAAGAAATCAGTGCGGAAAAATTAATGGCGGGCAGTGTTATTGCAGAGGATGTTACCATAAAAGGAAGATTGGAAGGTGTATCTGGCACATTTAGTGAATCACTAAATGCATATGATGAGGGGATGTTCAGTCATGACGGTGGATTTGTAAGAGCCATAACCAGTGCATCGAATCTAACTAGTAGACACATTTCCTCTGCAAGATTCCCAACACCATACGAGAGAGATCGTCCAGAACAAACTTTCGTTAAAGGTGGTTATTCTCTAGCGGGTGACAGTTTGCTATTTGTAGAATATACAAGCAAAGATATGATAGATGCAGGACAGGATGAAAGATTTGATAGTGTAGGAAATGTATTAGATGCATTGATATCTCAAGACTATTTCCGATCAAGCCTTGAAATAAATGGTGGGGGGTTGACTTTTACTAGGGGAGCAACAAACCCCAACAATGAAACAGCTACAACAGAAGAAATATTCAATTTGAACTATACAACCTATTCTCAAACGCCATCAGTATCATTCGAATTTTTCGATGATATGAATACTTATATGAGATGGTCATATCAGAGAGACTTGAGAATGAGTGCACGCCATGAACGACATATACTAGATGGTAGTTTCATGATAGACAGTGATGGAGATATTGAGCTAAATAGTGACCTCATTCAGATGACTGATATGATGAAATTGAGAAAAGTAGAATCCAATGATTCAACTAATTTCCACGGTTGGTGGATTACTGAGAAGCTAGACTTAGCTAAAAGATTTGTAGTGCAATTCTATGATGAATACTATGATGATTTTAATGGTAGTGGATATTATACCTATTTTGGGGGAAGATATTCGACATTCTTCGGGATTGAGAGTAGTAGGATTCATTTGGTGGCGGGTCATGAACATTTAACTCAATCCGCCACATTCCATTTGCATGATGATGAGTCTTTATGGCAGATCGATGGATTTAAGAAAATGGGTATAGCAATGGAACAAATGGGATATATAATCATGGGACAAGATATCGATAATATAAATAGCACATCTAATTATCATTTGAAATTTGATTTTACTGGACCTAATAGTAATATAGCTATTGATAGTAATGCACCAGTAGTTTTTAATGAAGTATTGGCATCTCATAAGAATATCGAATCTGGCGGTACTATATTTGGTAGTTCTGGTAATTTTGGAGACATATATTCTAATGGTACTATAACCACAGGACGTGGTAATTATCAAGTAAAAATACATGATGATATGATTGAAGGTGGAAACTCAAGGCTTTATATTAATGGATCTTCTAATACAAGTGGATTTGCGGGTTTGAGATTGCGGGGAGATACAGATCAAACACTAATGTATTTCAATGGGGACAGTACTGGAGGAAGAATATATAGTGATACTATATTCGACAGAACCTATTCTAACTCACCAAATATGTATATTACAGGTTCGGGAACTCTTGGTAGATCAACATCAGCTTCTAAATATAAACTGAATATTGAAGAAGCAGAAACAACTATAAACGAAAGAATTTTAGATTTAGTGCCTAAAAAATGGAATGACAAAGAGAGCACAGAAGCATATGCAAGATATTTAACTAAGAAAGAAAATGGCGAATGTGGGGATGAATTTCTAAAGGAAAATGATATTCCCGTTCTTAAGAAACATTATGGGCTTATCGCTGAGGACTTGGTAGATGTTGGTCTTGATATGTTCGTTCAATATGGAGAACCAGACGAAAATGGGCATGCAGAAGTGGAAGGGATAGAATATGATAGGGCGTGGGTATTATTAATCCCATTAGTGAAAGAGCAAAAATCAAAGATAAAAGAATTAGAAGAAAAAATAGATCAAATTTTAGCCATGATAGAATAATATCATGGCTTCATTATAGTTTATATTTTCAATAGGCAATTAAAAACAATAAGGGAGAGATTTAAATGGATGGATTACAACAACAAATAAGTAACATGTCAAAAGAGGAACTACAACAACAATTATTAAGATCATTTGGTGTTATTGATAAGTTAAAAAAACAATTAGGACAGAAATCGGAGCATATCGCTCTGTTAGAGGTTGATGTAGATGCTTTATCCTCACAATTAAAAAAAACTAATTCTGATATTGCTCAACAAGAAGAAAACGCTGAATAAGCGTTATTTTTTATGATCAAACATAGAGAGTTAGGGGGTCAGCTATGACGAATAAAGAGGAGATGGACAACATGCCTATTTGGCAAGACCATGAGAGGAGAATTACAACCTTAGAAAATACATTCTCTGCTATGTCTCACGAAATGAAGGATGTTAAGTCTACAGTAGAAAAAACAAGTGATGAACAGAAGAAACTACTAAATACTTTAATAGACCACCATCTGTCAACTAACAAGATGAAATTAAGTAATTTTTGGAAGTTGATATTAAATATAACAGGTGCCGGTGGTTTATTAATTACAGTTATTTACGCAATAGTTCAATTCATTAATTAAAGGAGGTGAGAAACATGGACAAGGCGACATTAACACGAACAATCGTATTATTCTTGGCATTAATTAACCAGTTCTTAGTTACGTTTGGACTTAACCCTATTCCAGGTACTGAAACATTGTGGGGGGAAATAGTAACGGTTATCATTACAGGTGTTACTGCTACTATTGCTTGGTTCAAGAACAATTATGTAACTGCAAAAGGTAAAAGCCAGAAAGAAGTATTACAAAGAAATAGACTTATCAAGTAGACACCATAGAAGGTGTTTTTTTAATGCCTAAAAATAATAGGGAGTGATTTAAATGTTAGCAATAGGTAACCGTGGACATGCAGTAAAAACATTGCAACTAGATGCAATTACATTGGGATTTGGTGAATTGTTAGGGAAAGCGGGTGCTGATGGCATTTTTGGTGAGGATACTGAAAAGACTATTGAAGCATTGCAAAAGTGGCTGAAAATCGAAGTGGATGGAATAGCGGGTCCACAGACAAAAAGTTCTATCAGCAAAGCTAAAAATAACGCAGGATTAAAGGGCACACGCAACTTTAACATTCACGAATTTTATTGTAAGGGTTCAAATACGATACTCTCTGGTGGAATGGACAAAAACTTAATTCTTAACTTAGAAACTTTGCGATATGAACTAGGTAATAAGCCAATAAGCATCAACAGTGGCTATCGTACTAAATCTCACAATAAAAGAGTGGGTGGTGCATCAAAATCACAACACTTATACGGTAAAGCTGCAGATATCAAAGTAAAAGGTATTAGTGCATCTAATGTATATAATCAAGCTAATAAAATATTTACTACTGGTGGAGTTGGAAAATATAATACTTTCACTCACGTTGATACTCGTAGTGGCAGAGTTAGATTTACTGGATAAAACAAAAAGCCCTCCTAGTGGGGGCTTCCTTACTTTTTGCCCTTCATTTGTCGTACGGAAGATGTACGAACCCACTTAATTAGTGAATCCCAAATACTAATAAAACATTACAGTATTGTTACGTATATATTTCTTTTATTGCAGAAATAATCAATTTCCAGTACATTTATTTTAAGAATATGTTAAAATTGTTACAAAATAGTAGCAATATATTCCAATAAGTGATATCTTATATTAAGTAACAACTAAATTTGTTAATAATATTCAGATAATTTTATTGGTGTATGGACTAAATTTGGGGTAATAAATATGAAACTAAAGCAATACAATGGTTATCATGGTACAGAAAAATCTTTTGCGGATAGAATAATACAAACATCATTTGTAGTAAATACTCGTCATCAAGGTTCATTGGGAACGGGTATATATTTTCTGGAAGAAAACAAGGACTTAACTAGAGAATATGCTCGATTTCGTCACCCTAATAAAATAATCAAGATCCTTGATTGCAAAATTGAAGTCTCTGAGAATGAAGTGTTTGATACAACAACTCCAGAGCATAGAGAAATTTATAAAGTATATAAAGATATAATCAGGGAAATGATGAAAGAAAACGGATATGATTTCCAGTATGGGTATAGAAACAGCTTTGATGGAGCAGTATATGATTACCTTGCTAAAGATAAGGGGTATTTATTAATTAGAGCAGAAACGTTTACTCCAAGTATAGAGGAACGTGAATTGAAAATTCGATCTAACGTTCCGAATGGAGTAGAATTATGTTTGAGAAATCCTATTAAGGTTATAGATAAACAAATAGTATAATTTAATTCCACTAAGGAGTGGTAATATGAATCATGAAGAATTGAAAAAAGAGTTGAGAAATCGATTTAGAAGTATGACAAAAGAGGAATTTAAGCAGACGTTTGAAGAGTTGGGTGCTATAGTTTCTGAAGGTGAAGGAAAAGTAATATATTCTGAAGAGAATCTATATGAAGACTCAAATGGTGACTTACACACTGGAAATTTTGATATAAATATTAGTAAAATGGTTGACTATGGAAAATATAGTCTTAATTACTCGAAAAAGTTCAAAGTAAACGAAGAAAAGCGAGAGTTCTCTTATGACATTTTAGTTGCCTAATCAGTCTATGAGGCTATTAATTTATAAATTTTGGAGAGATATTATGAATGAAGATTTAAAAAGTTATTTAATATTTGAGGATTACTCTATTTCAGAAATGAATTTTCAGCGTAATTATGATTTTAATAATAAAGAAGAAATCGATTTAAATTTTTCTTTTAATGGATCTGCTGACATCTCTGAAAAAAGAGACCAAGCACAGTTGACTATTACATGTAAGATATTCGAAGAAGAGTTCAATGTTGGAGAAGCTCCATTCTTTCTTAATATACAAATTATCGGTAATTTTAGTTTGAATGTACAAGAGGAAGTTTTTGATATAGAGGGATTTCAAATGAATGGCTTAGCAATTTTGTTGCCTTATTTAAGATCCTTAATAACTAGTTTTACTTCACAATCGGGAATGCCACCGGTTATATTACCTGCGATTAATGTTTATAATGCATTTAAGCTGACTAAAGCAGAAGAAAATGACAAATAAAAGCCCTCACTCTTGTGGGGGCTTATTTATTTAAATAATTTTCCTATACCTTTACCTGCAGCACGTCCAACAATTCTTCTTCCAATCCTTTTTCCGACTTTTCCTTTTTTAACTGCATCAACATCGTTCCAGATGCGCAGAAACTTATATATACTTGATTTCAAACTCATAGTATCCCCCTACGCTCGTCCAATTTAATTAATTTTTCCCTCATTCTTTTTATAAAATTCATGTAATTTTATAGCATTATCTAAACTTATACTTCCGATGTCAATTTGACCTTTCCGAAGTCTAGAAATATTACTCTCGGATATTCCTGTTTCTTTGTTAATTTTGTAACCAGTAATATTGGATTCGATCAATTTATGGATTTCCTCTTTTATTTTTTTAGCGCTCGTTTGGCTCATTGCTATCACCTTTCATAATTACATATAATTTAAATACAAATACAAGTACCCACATGGCTGATACTATTAAGCCACTCCAACTGAGTACATTCATATTGTTGAAATTAGTATCACCAATAAATAAAAGTATTAACATTATCATTAAGAAGTCTTCTGCTGCTATTGTTTTTCTCATAATTTTGAGGAGAATGTGGTATAATATAATTGGGAGAGGGGCGTTGCCCCTCTTGTGTTAGTCTTCGTCTTCGCGGTATCTGTCAGCTATTTCAAGTAGCGCCTTGATTGTTGTGACAACTCCTGCGATGATGAGGACTATATTTCTAACATCCTCCATTTCCTACCTCCTTTCTATACTTTAATTATACTATAATACTCCCTTACATGCAAGTGTTTTTTTACAAATATTCCACTTTTTTCATGTTTACACCTTTTTATTTTTTGTTATAATAAGAACAAACGTTCGTAACAGGAGGGTGAAACATGAAAGGGTTACTTGAAAATTCGAAGGAACTAAAGAGTAAGATAATGATTTATTATATAGACAATAATAATGAAGTAACTCAACGAGTAGTAAGCGTTGTTGAATTAAAAAGAGAACACGTTATAGCTTACTGTCATTATAGAAAACAAGTTCGATCATTTAAGTATGAGAACATCCTTTCATGTGGACCAGTCAAAAGGAGAGTAGGGGCATGAGTGTTAATGACAGAGGTACAATAAAATGGACAGCTATGATGATGCCTGAGCATGTAGAGTTATTGAATCAATTAAAAGAAAAACAAAACAGGAAGCAAAAGCCAATACTTGATGAACAGCAATTTGAGGAAAACGGATTTCAATTAATGATTGCACATAAGGACAACCTTCTCGTAAATATAAAGTATTATTCGAATTATGATTACCACAACATTAAAGGTTACGTGGATAAAATAAATTATCAACATAAATATGTATCTGTAGTTGAAAAGATAAGCTCAGAAGATGATACAAGAATAAATTTTGATGTGATTTTAGAAGTTACTATATTATAGAAGGAAAATCTCTGTTTTTATAGAATATAGGCATATACAACTATAAAAAAGGCGGAGGTTTAATGGCGACTTTATTGGGTTCATATTGGTGTGGATGTTGTAAAGAAGAATTGAAATCAAAAGATGGCGTCATTGTTGGAAATTTAAGGACAATGGTACATATTAAATGTCGTTTATCCAATGCAGAGGATGAAATAGACAGAGGATATGTGGAAGACATGATACTTAAATATAATTTTGGCGAGCCACTCGAATAAGAGTGGTTTTTTTATGTTGATTTAAATGGTATACTGCAGATATCAAATATATAAATTTTATCCTCAGTTTCTTTGGAAGCCTGTGGATAAGTTCGTATAACATACATGTAACATACAAAAACGCCTGCGAGCGTTGAATTTACTGCCCACCTCAGTTCTCAAAACGTTAAGTTTTTGGAATATCAGAAAACCCTCAACCCTTATGGTTGGGGGTTTTACTTTTGCCTAAATTTACTAATTTAATTTATATTCTATTTAAAAGCGAGTGTTATCTTGTAAAAAACTTACCTATTACATATAAAAAGATAGTACTTCATATTTAAACTACTTATACAATGTTAAAACAACAAACCATCGGATATAGTTATTAGTATGGGGAATACAAAAGCCTATCATGCCTTCTATTCATCAGTCGGATTATTGATAATAATTGGGTCTTTATATTAATCAAAATAGAGACAGGACTTAAGTGAGTAGAAAGGAGAGTTATTAGATGAGAAGTTCGCAGAAATGGAACCAAGGTCAAGGTAATTGGGGAGGCAACCAGGCTAATAACTGTAGTAGTACGTCAACAGAATATTGCCCGACAAACGTTTCTCCAACAAAGCAATATGTTAAAACGAATGTATCTAACACGGAAGTGGCTCATTACCACCCAAGCCATACGACGACAGTAAACAAACACATGACTACGCATAAGCATTATTTTCCTCATACGGAATCAGTAGTGAATGATGTTCAAGAGCAGCATATTATGTGTGGCAAGCCACATCATCCATGTCCACCTTGTGACCCTTGTCATAAAAATATACGTTTTTATTAATTCGCATAATAGCCCCGATCACATATACCCCCTATTCTTGGGGGGGTTTATTTGTAATGAATGTGAATAGATGAGATTTTATATAAACAGAATTAATGCAACGAACTGGTTAACTTTTCAACATTGAGCATGGCGAATTTATGCAACATTTATTCCAAACCTTCATTAATAGCAATATAATCTATGCTCATGGGTCGCTATTCTTATATAGAACTAATTTTAAAATAACTAATTAATATATCAGTATTGGATGATTATAAAGAATATATTTTAAGGTTATGGA
The DNA here is from genome assembly GCF_047238145.1 of Oceanobacillus phoenicis. Classification (NCBI taxonomy): domain Bacteria; kingdom Bacillati; phylum Bacillota; class Bacilli; order Caryophanales; family Bacillaceae; genus Oceanobacillus; species Oceanobacillus phoenicis. The sequence continues at coordinate 524,124 of NZ_JBDFME010000001.1, read as the reverse complement.
AAAAATACTCCTGAATATGAACTGAAGGAGGGATAGTATGACTCATCCGAAACCAGATGATAGATCTGATAACGTTGAAAAGATTCAGAATACCATCGACCACACATTAGAAAATCTTAATGAATCAAAAGATTACATTAATGCTCACTCAGAGGAACTAAGCAGTAAAGAAAAAGAAGAATTATTGAGTAAAAATGAAAGAAGAAAAGAAAGTGTAGATGGATTACGATCAGAAATAAAAGATGAAGCGGATTCACAATAAGTGAACTTCTTTTAGTATAAGCATTTTTGCCCGTAGAAAGCAGTGAATCAAGATAATAGGAAACCGAACTATAGCCTCGATGTAAACATCCCTGTCTACTTGACAAGGTAGTTTACGATAAACTATATCTTGGGGTTGTAGTTCGGTTTTCTAATTATTCTGTTCCGTGACCATAGTAAGAACCTCTTACATATTCTCTTCATCAGCTTGGTTTTTATAATAACGTTGCTCTATGTTGTTGTTTCTAAATGTTTTCTGTCCTGGGTGGTGTGCTTCTGCGAAACTACCGCCAGTAACGTCTTTTACTGTATGCACTACGGTAAATGCCGTCTCATCGATACTTTGAACGAGCTTCTTTAAGTAAAATAGACGTTGTTTTGGGATAGCTACATAAATTAAATTTTCTTCGATACCTTTATCATTCTTTTTGGCCGTTAATACAGTTGTATGCGCACCAAGGTTAGTTTGAATGGCTTCTTCGACTTCTTCAGTTTTTTGAGAGAAAATATGAACGACTTTCTTTGATTCAAAACCTTCTAATACATAGTCTGTTACTCTTTTTCCTATGAATAACGCAAGTATTGTATACATCGTATATAAAGGTCCAATTACAAATATACCGGAAATTACTATAGCAGCATCGAGTACAAAGTTCGTACCGGTTAATTCCCAGCCAAACTTGTAATTTAACATTCGCGCAATGGTTGATGTACCTCCAGTTGTGCTTCCTGATCTAAAAATGAATCCAAAGCCAATCCCGGTAAAAACACCAGTAAATAATGCAGCCAGTAGCGGATCTGGTATCCCTGGAACGGAACCTTCTAATAGGTATATAAAAATGGAGAAGAGTGGAATGGTTACGATTGATTTCACTATCATATCTTTTGGTAAGTAGCGATAACCTATTAGGAGCGTTGCTACATTTATAATGAAGGTAGTAAGTGCAGGTGATATGTCCATTCCATGATACATAAGCAGTGCAAGCCCTGGAACCCCACCTTCAGCAAGGGAATTTGGCATTGCAAAAATCGCCACGGAAACCGCAAAGAAAAAAGTACCTACAATTAAAAACATATAATTCTTCATTTAAAAGTGTCCACCTTTTATTTAAAATCAATAGAATGGAATTCATTGTACCATACTAGTTATAACGATACGAGGTATTAATGATAAGTCAACTGTACACTGGAGATAATTTCACAGAAAAGGTAAATGGAGTTAGATATTGTACCTTTCTTAAGTTAGTTGAAAATGTGTATTCTACTATGAACCTTGTCTAATCCATTCAGTTCTTTTATTCATATTATGTAATATGATAGGAGGGAATAGAATGTGTTGTAAAAAGAAGGATCACTATCCTTGTCGACAACAAAGAGAATCAGTAAATCATGGCTGTAAAAAGGTTAATTACTATGACCAAAACACAAATAAGTGTCATAAGAAAGAAAAACGGAAGTATTGCTTCTGTTGCGAAAGGTACTACTAAACCTTTTTATTGCTATACCTCTTAGTTTTAATAACTGAGAGGTACATAAATTAAATGAGAAATAGAGTTAACTGGCGGCCCTTAGGGATTGTTGCAAGGTCATCAAATGTGTAGTATTAATTTGAGTAACAATATAATTTTTATAATGTTAAACTATTGTTAACTTAACATCGCAACCAATTTAGATAAAGATATTTAAGAAGTTATAGAACTATATCCATTAGATTAAAAAAAGGTAGTGGATTTAGCTTATAAATGGCAACTATAATATTATAAAGACATTACCAAGTGTTCAAACTATATGGTTTAGAAAGGGGAAAATTTATTTTGTCTAAGATATTGTCGCAAGAACAACAAGTAAAACTAATGGAAACGCTGAAAGTGCGATTTGAAAAGAATCCGAATCGACATAAAGATATAAAATGGGAAAATGTACAAGCAAAGCTAGAAGTAAATAGCGAAAAGCTTTGGTCTCTCTATGAAATGGAAAGAACAGAAGGTGAACCGGATGTAATTGAATATGATTATAATACCGATGAATATATTTTTTATGATTGTTCTAAAGAGAGCCCAAAGGGGCGCAGAAGTATTTGCTATGATCGTGAAGCATTGGAATCAAGGAAAAAGCATCAGCCAGATAATAGTGCAATTGACGTTGCTGCTGAGATGGGTATTGAGCTATTAACTGAACAACAATATCGCATATTACAAGAGGTAGGTGACTTTGATATGAAAACATCCAGTTGGATAAAAACACCTTCCGATATTCGTGAAGCGGGAGGGGCTATATTTTGTGATTATCGTTATGGACATGTGTTTGTCTATCATAACGGGGCTTCCTCTTATTATGGTTCCAGAGGATTTCGTGGTCTGTTGAGAATATAATTACTGCACATTATTCTTTTAGGTGTTTTTTTATCAATTAAATCTATTTCATATTTGTTAAATTTTATAAAAAAACGAACATTTTTTGATATATCATATATAACTCGCGGATTACAGTTTTTGTTTCTAATAACGAGCAAAATATTGTAGGAGGTAATAATGAAGAAGGCTCATATAACTTTTGTGGTTGTTATTATCGTTTGTATACTAGTTGTTTACCCGAGAGTGTTTGCTTATGGACAATCGAGTACGATTCATGACTTTCCGATTCCAAAAGCTGCTGAGTTAACTCAAATCAATCAACATACGAAGATTTATCATTGGAGCAAGGCTTCTGAAGAAAAGGGAATCCCATCAAGCTATGAATCCTTTATTGAACGGACGGGATGGAAAAAAGGAGAACAAGAAGGTGCTTCTATCATTTTTACAAAAGGGACTAAGACAATAGAATTAATTTCAATGACGAATCAATTAACCATTATTTATTAGAGTGGGAAATTGGTTTCCTACTACTAAATTCGCTATAATAGGGAATGATTCATTTCAAAATAATTATAGAGAGGAAATGATGAGTTGATGAAACAACAAATCGGAGTTATCGGCTTAGCCGTTATGGGAAAAAATATCGCACTTAATATGGAAAGCAAAGGTTTTTCCGTAGCGGTTTTTAATCGTTCTTACGAGAAGACAGAAGGTTTCTTAGCAAATGAAGCAAACGGAAAAAACTTCGTTGGTGCAAAAACAATCGAAGAATTTGTAGATTCTTTGGAAAAACCACGTAAAATCATGTTGATGGTAAAAGCAGGTCCAGCAACAGATGCGACCATTGAATCATTGAAACCACATCTTGATAAAGGTGATATTCTTATCGATGGTGGAAATACATTATATGAAGACACAATTCGTCGAAATAAAGAATTAGATGAATCAGGTATTCATTTCATTGGTACAGGAGTGTCGGGTGGAGAAGAAGGAGCGTTAAATGGTCCATCCATTATGCCAGGAGGACAAGCAGAAGCATATAAATTAGTTGCTCCTATTTTTGAAGCTATTTCCGCAAAAGTAGATAATGATCCTTGTGTAACATATATTGGACCAAATGGTGCAGGTCACTTTGTGAAAATGGTTCATAATGGAATTGAATATGGAGATATGCAATTAATCGCAGAAGCATATGATTTAATGAAAAATGTTCTAGGACTTGATGCAACTGAGCTTCATAACGTATTCAAGGAATGGAATGATGGAGAACTAGACAGTTATCTGGTTGAAATTACTGCAGATATCTTCACTAAAGTGGACGAAGAGACCGGTAAGCCATTAGTGGAAGTAATTCTGGATAAAGCAGGTCAAAAAGGGACTGGAAAATGGACAAGTAAGAATGCGCTTGATTTAGGAGTACCGCTTCCGTTAATTACAGAGTCCGTGTTTGCACGTTTTATTTCTTCCTTAAAAGATGAACGTGTTCGTGCAAGCAAAGAATTAAATGGACCAACGAATGTATCGTTAGATGAAAGTAAAGAGGAACTTATCGAAGCAATTCGCCAAGCACTTTATATGAGTAAAATCGTATCTTATGCGCAAGGATTTGCTCAAATGCGAGCAGCTTCTGATGAGTACGATTGGAATTTAAGTTATGGTGACATCGCGATGATTTGGCGCGGCGGATGTATCATTCGTGCGAAGTTCTTACAAAAGATCAAAGATGCCTATGACAGAGATGCTCAATTACCGAACTTAATGCTCGACCCTTATTTCAAGGAGATTGTAGAAGGTTACCAGTCATCATTACGAAAAGTTGTATCCCTAGCGGTTGCACATGGTATTGCAGTTCCGACATTCTCAAGCGCAATAGCGTACTATGATAGCTATCGTTCAGAAGATTTACCAGCAAATCTAATTCAAGCACAACGTGACTACTTTGGCGCACACACGTATGAGCGAAAAGATAAAGATGGTATATTTCACTCTCAGTGGTTCTAAATTTTAAAGATAAAAAGGATCTGATTAACAATATGTTAAACCAGATCCTTTTTTCTGCCTTATTGTAGACCAAGGGTATTATCAATGTAATGCTGCCTAAAATGTTAGTCTTTTTATAAGTACATTATTTTTTATCTTAAAAGATTGAAAACGATTCTCATTATCATTATAATTACAGATATAAGATGTTTTGTCATTGTAGTACTTGTTGAATAATTTAGTTCTTCATATCTTTTAGGGGGTTGAATAGCAAATGGAAGTCTTTGACGTAACGATTGTTGGTGGTGGTCCCGCGGGTTTATATTCTGCTTTTTATAGTGGTTTGAGAGAAATGAAAACAAAAATCATTGATTATCAAGCAGAACTAGGTGGAAAGGTGCATATTTATCCTGAGAAAGTCATTTGGGATATTGGTGGATTAACACCAATGTCAGGTGAAAACGTGATAAAGCAAATGGTAGAACAAGCAATGACGTTTGATCCAACCGTTGTATTAAATGAAAAAGTGGAATCCATTGATAAAAATGAAATGGGATTATTTCAGTTACATACCGGATCTGGAGAAATTCATTATTCAAAGACTATCATTGTAGCAGTAGGTGGCGGCATTCTACATCCTAAAAGATTAAATATAGAAGGTGCAGAAAAATACGAAGTGACGAATCTAAACTATAAAATAACATCTTTACAACGTTACAAAGATAAACGAGTAATTATCTCTGGTGGTGGTAATTCTGCCGTGGATTGGGCAAACGAGCTAGTAGATATTGCGAAAAGTGTTTATCTGACGTATCGTAAAGATGTTTTGTCCGGACATGAAGCTCAAGTGACAAAATTAATGAAAAGTTCAGCGGAATGTTACTTTAATTGCTCGATCACCAAACTTATCTCTGAAAATAATCAGTCTATCGAACACGTAGAGTTAACTAATCATGAATCTGGGGATATTCTAGCTCTTCCAATTGATGAAGTCATCATCAATCATGGATATGATAGAGATATTGATTTGCTAGACAATAGTCCTTCCCTAGGTGTAGAGATAAAAGATGGGAACTTTATTGCAGGTTCGCCGAATAGTGAATCTTCTGTTCCAGGAATATATGCAGCTGGAGATATACTTCATCATGAAGGGAAGCTACATTTAATTGCAGGTGCTTTTCAAGATGCTGCAAACGCGGTTAACCAAGCGAAAAAGTATATTGATCCACAAGCAAATACATTTGCAATGGTCTCATCACATAATGAATTATTTAAAGAACGTAATGAAAAGTTTAAAGAATCAGCTGCTACAATATAGATGTGAACAGTGCACTGTTTCTTTTGGACTGTTAACTTAGAGTCTTATCCCTATACAAATTGCTTACAATCATTTTTTCGAAAACATGCAGCGTTTTTCTGCATGTTTTTTTATTTTGGCTTAAATAAATTCATTATCTATTGTAGTATGAAGAAGTAATCCAATTTTTCGGAAAAAGGGGGATTCGCCTTTGTTAAAAAAACTATCTTCACAAAATGATGAAATCTATCAATTATCGGCATTTGCTTTTCAGTATGAGTTAACACCAGAAAGATTGGAAGAAAGTAAAAATAAAAAACGGAAGGAGACAGTATGGGGATGGATGGAAGATGATCGTTTGGCAGCGAAACTTCACATCGTTCCTTTAGAAGTTTCTGTACAAGGTAAGCCAATCAAAATGGGAGGTATATCTGCTGTGGCAACTTGGCCAGAATTTCGTAGAAAAGGTATTGTACGAAATTTACTTCAACATGCGCTACAGGAGATGAAGAAAGAAGGACAAGTGCTTTCCTATTTACATCCATTCTCCATACCATTCTATCGCCGATTTGGTTGGGAGATTACGTTTGATGAGAAGGAATACAATATCCCAATGCATCATTTTAAGAGAGATTGGCAGCTAGATAGTGGTAGGGTACAACGAGTGCACAAAGATGATGTATCGATAGTAGAAACAATTTATGAAAAATATACAAATCAATTGAACGGAATGCTACTGAGAGATTCCCACTGGTGGGAGCATAAAATTTTATCGAAAAAGAAATTAATTGCAGTTAGCTATGATCCACAAGGCGAACCAGATGGATATATTCAGTATGAAGTTAAGAAAAATATATTAGAAGTAGAGGAACTCGTACACCTGACACTAGCAAGTAGACGACGTTTGCTTCATTTTATTTCTAATCATGATTCAATGGCGAAAGAAGTAAAAATGGTAGTATCCGGATCTGATGCACTGCCATTACTATTGGATGATCCGCGTTTTGAACAAAAAGTAAGCCCATATTTTATGGCGCGAATTGTCGATGTTTCTGCATTTCTACAACAATATCCATTTTTAGCACCGATGGAAAATTTGTCGATTGAATTGGAGATTACAGATGAATTTGTAGAAGCGAATTCCGGCAAGTATCGACTAAAAAGTAATAAAAAACAAATCTATGTAGAAAAGGAGTCTGAAGAAGCGGTATCCCCAGTCTCCATTACGGTACAACAGTTAGCATCGATAGTATTAGGGTATAAACGTCCGGTAGAGTTAATGGAGCTAGGTCTAATCAAAGGCGAAAAACACCAAATTGAATCGCTTGATCGCATAATTCCACAAACCAAACCATATTTTGCTGACTTTTTCTAATAGGTCTTCATGACTATTGTCGACGAATTAATCAAAATTTCATAGTATTTCATCAGTTATTAAGGTAAAATGACAATTATAGGAAAAGAATGGATAATGCAAAAGGAATGTGACGAAATGACTTATTATGCGCGTTTGTTTCGAATGATTTCGCAGACAAAGGATGAAAGTTTTCGACTAAATAAGGCAGAAGAAGTACGAGGAATATGGAAGATAACTGTGATTTTATCCCTCGTATCAATGGTTATTTACGGAATAACGGCTTTTTTAGGGGTTGGTTCCGAGGAAATATCAAAAAATGGAGTAATGTTAAGTTCTAGCGATTTTGAAGCTAGTAAACTTTGGTTTGTGTTAGGCAGAATGATCTATGGGCTTTTATTTGCAGCACTCGTGATTTTTTTACCATCTCTATTATTCTATTTACTTACAGGAATTCCTTATAAAAAGTTGATCATTATTCAACATACTGCGTTAATAGTGTTATTAATAGAGCGATTGTTGTGGATTCCATTAGCCTTATTTGCTGGATTAAGTTGGCATGTGTCACCGCTCTCTTTTGGAATAATCGCTTCTTACATAACTAATATTCCATGGATTATATACTTTTTTGGAGCGATATCCTTATTTCAAATATGGATTATTTACTTTCAAGCCAATTTTTTGGCGAAGTATTCCGATGTGAGAAATCGTTTTGTTTGGTTAAATGTAATTTTAATTCACTTCTTAGGATGGGTTATTGCAAGTGTTATGGCAAATGTTGATTCATACATCATAAGTGGGTGGTTTGGATGAGGAAATATAAGAAGCATATATTGTGGATAGCGATTACTGCGTTTGTCGTAGTGAATTTTGTCCTCGTTTTATTTGATAAAGAAGAAAAAATAGATCGTGTATCATTTGTACATAGCTGGACTAATAGCCATGAGGCAGACCTTGTAGAAATGTTATATAAGCCTGGTGTGGTTGATGTTGCTGGAGAAGAACATATTTATTTTGATACTTCAAGCGGTGTTTTTCAAGAGTTTATGGTGCAAGAAGGCGATGTGGTGGCTAGCGGCGACCCGCTATTCTCCTATGAAGTCCAAAGCTATTATGAAACGGAAGTAAACTTGAATCAACAAGTCTCTCAAGTGGAAGGTGAGATTTCAGCGATACAGTCTGCTATTACACAAATGGAAACGTATCAAATTCCTGAAGGGGCTACTGGTACACCAAGTGATGTGACGATAAATGAAGAAGAGCTTGAGATAAAATTTCCGCAAAACACGGTGGAAGCAGAATTGTTACGTGAGCAATACTTGATTGAAAAAGAAAACGAACTTTCCCAGAAAACAGCTGAATTACAGAGTTTAGAATCGCAGTTAATGGAATTACAATCATCTGGAAATGTGATTACCGTGAATAGTCCTTTTGATGGTCGAATAAGTGAGGTAAAAGACAGTTTAGAAGATCCTGTAATTACCATACAAGATACAACACTCCATGTTACTGGAGAATTTACGGAAGAAGAAAGAACAAAAGTGGAAGCTGGACTTGCCACACAAATGGAAATAAATGAACTGCCAATAGCACTAGAGGGGACAGTAAGTGAAGTGAGTGATCATCCAACGGAAGTAGGTTTAGAATCAACAAGTGTGTATCCGTTTTCTGTATCGATAACGGAAGAGGATCCAGAAGTATTAGATGCATTGCTACCGGGTTACCATACAGAAGTCGGAATTATCATGGAAGAAGCATTAGGAGCCACTACCCTATTTGAAGATTCAATTGATACGAATCATGTATGGAAGATGCATACGAACGGACAACTTATGAAGAGCCCGATTGAAAAGGGATTACATGTCGATGAGCAAGTAGAGGTTGTGCAAGGGGTAGAGATTGGTGACATGGTTGCAGACGAACCTTCTTCTCAATTCCGGCATGAAGCTACATTTATTACCCCTATCCACATAAAAGAATTATCAAAATCGTCTTTTACATGGGATCAATGGGCACGAAGCTTTGTAACAGGTGTATTATCAAGATAATAAAAATCCAAACTGGCAAAGATAGCCGGTTTGGATTTTTTGGATTGTACGGAATTCTAGATGCCACAACATCCACCTAGAAGTTAATAAATTGAGCCAATTTCATTAAAAAAACTAATTAGTGATAATTTAAACACTAATGTTCGGTTTAGAGGAAATACTTGGGCTTTGATTGGAATGGAAGAAGGAGACTCCTAATCAGAACAACAGAGCTTGAAAAATCCTAGAAAAAGCGGGTTTCTTTTCCTAATTAGTTGAAGCCGTGCCTGCTAAAAAGCGACCATCTGCAATGGAAATCAAACAGAGCAACATTCGGATTTTATACCAAATATCGTTCTTTATATATTTGCTGCATGAGAATACGTAGGATCTTCTGCTATTTTTTTCTGATGATACATAACATTTATAATACCGCCAATAAGCAGGATTATCCCTGTCAAGAAGAACCAAATCATTAAAATAATCACTCCGCCAAGACTTCCATACATATTCGAATAATTTCCGAAGTTTGATACATAAATAGAGAATCCGAATGAAATGATAAGCCAGAGGATACTAGCTGTTAATGTTCCAGGTATAATATGCTTGATTGGAAGTGTCGCATTTGGTGCAAAACGATATAACGCTAGCAATAATAGTGTAATTACTGCAATACTAATTGCAAAACGTGAAATTTGTAGAATCCATTCAAACGATTCATTAATCCCTAAGATAGATATGATCATTGTTAGAATGACATCCCCAAAAACAGGTAGTATAATAGCTGTAATAACTGCAAAAATCATTGCAATGGTAAGGCAAAATGCAATTGCTCTTGTCTTTATAAATGAGCGAGTTTCTTCCACTTCATAGGATTCATTCGATACTTTAATGAATGCATTTATTCCGTTGGAAGCAAACCATAACGTCCCTAAGATACCAACTGTTAATAAGCCACCACGAGGTGTCTCTACCAGGCTCACGATATTATCTTGGAACGTGCTTGCTAGTTCTTCGGGTAAAATAGAAGAAATAAATTGTATGGCATCCTGTGGACTTATATTAAAATAAGGAATAATAGCAAAGGCTACTACGAGTAATGGAAATACAGATAATAAAAAGTAATAAGCTAATGAAGCTGCAAGTAATGGCACATCGTCTTCTTTAAATTTAGTCATAAACGTTTTTACAAAGGATTTTATCTTCATTGGGTCAACCTCCATATCTGGTACTATATGGAACCTATACCCATTCCATAATAAGATTAATCTTTCCTAGAGATAGGAAACGTTTTATTTCTGAAGACAGGTGGTATAATATTGTCTAAGAGGAGGGAATTTTACATATGGCTGTCATTTATGTTGGAATTTTGTTCATCGCAATCGCATTTGCAATTGTTGCATGTTATGCGGCATTCGCATTAAGTCGTTTTTCAGATACGATGCGATCACTTGGAAAATCGATGACGGAATTAGAAAAAGAAATGCATTATATTACACCTCAATTGACGGAATCACTGCAGGAAGCAGATAAATTGGTCGATGATATTAGTGAAAAAGTAAACGCAACCGACAGTGTATTTGATCACGTAGAAGATGTAGGTACTTCGGTACAAACCATGAATCAATTATACCTTCAACAAAAAGAAACACTGTCTGAAGCGGAATTAGAAAAGAAATTACAACCATTTATAACAGGAATTACGTGGAGCGAAGCATTTATGCAAGTATTTAAAATGTATCGAACAGGAAAGGGGTCGTCGATGAACGATTCAACTTCTGTAAATACAGGAAGAGAGGGATAAGCAAATGACGTTAATCGGCATAGGTGTCATTATTATTGGGGTAGCGGCTATCATTTTAGCTATTTTCATTGGACATACGTTAAATAACTTGGCAAGTGTACTAAGTGGAGTAGATAAAACAGTTCAACAATTGCCGGCACAACTGGATGGCATCTTTAAAGAAACTGGGGATATGATTCATGAGAGTAATCAAACTTTAGCAGATGTTAATGACAAATTACAACAGTTAAGTCCGCTTTTCTATATGGTTGGAGATGTAGGAAATGCAACAAGAAAATTCTCCTCTTCTTTAGTAGATGTAACGGATTCCGTAAAAGCACGTACAGAAGCAGGGAGAGATATTGCGGATAAGAATAATCTGGGTGGTTTGTATGGTAGTTTTGCTTTAGGTTACTATTGGTTGAAAAAACGCAGAGAAATGAAGCGCGAGGAAAGGGATTATACCAATGAATAAGCGAGGTAAGCAAACTGCTATCGCTATAAGTGCAGCACTGGGCGCTTCATTAGGATGGATGGTCAGTTCATACATTTCTAACAAACGTTCTTTAGCGGAGAATCAACCACTCCTCGAACGATTGAAAGACTTTGAAAAACAGCTTTATACGGATGGATTTGAAAAGGCGAATGACCTACAAGGTATTCGTCAAGAAGTGGAAAATCGCATCTAAGAAAATAGGATGGAAAAAAGCTAAACGATTGCCGCACCAACGGCCTCATCGTTTAGCTTTTTTAAATAGATAAGAAAGTATAAAAACTTTGGGTTTCAAATTTTCCGTGGACAGAAAATGCCACGTCCAGCTCCAGCGCCCAGAAACTAGGCGACTTCACGAAATCGCCCTACGATAAGTCATCAGCGATTCGTCGCCTCACCGTGATTCCTTTATCTCAGTTGATTCGCTCCACTCGCTACGTTTCTAAACGGGCGCTTACGCTTTTGTTCATAAATATGTTTAATATGTTTCATTATTTATTTCGTGTAGCCAGGAAATAACCAATGGTTGCTAAACCATAAATCCCTTGTAAGTTTTTACTTGCAATCATAGCGTTCGCCTCTTCTGTTCTTTCTTGCAGTCCATCAGCGGTCTTTAAAATAGAAGAAGTTAGTTGATTTGTCGCACGACCGGTATCTCCAATTAAATGAAAGATGGGCGATAACTCTTTAATTTGTTGATTTACTTGCTGTAAAGTGTCGACTCCGGTACCAAGAACGTCTGTAGCTTGAGACGTAATAGTCTCTACTGTGTTTGGTAATTGGTCCGTTGTTTTTTGGACGCTTTGGAATAAATCAGCTAGTTTCATTAATGGCTTAAATAATGCTCCAGCAAGCCCTAATAATGCTATACCAATAATTATAAGGCCAATTCCTATCCATATCATGAGTGTTTCCCTCCGTTTAAGTAATTCTATGGTTAATTGATACCACTGTGTTTGTAGAAGTAAACCTACCTCGTAAATAGCATACCACAAATGTTAAGTCATAAACTGCATTCTTGTCCCATAAATTTAGTAAAAGAGAAGTGAGAAGGAAGGAGCACAAAATATATGGGAAGAAAAAAGAAAATTGCTTTTTGGCTATTAGGTGTATTTTTACTTGCGTATTTATTACAATACCCAATAAATGAGACAAATATGACGGCAAATCAAGGATGGACATTACCTCTTACCGGAAAAACAATTGTGATTGATCCTGGACACGGTGGACCTGATGGTGGAGCGGTTGGATCCGATGATACCGAAGAGAAAGACATCGCTTTACAAGTATCGAAACTTATTCAGTCTTATTTGCAACAACAAGGAGCACTTGTTTATTTAACCAGAGAACAAGATAAGGATTTAGCTGCAGAAGATACGAGTGGACTAGCTCGAAGAAAATCTGAAGATATTCGTAATCGTTTGAAATTCATTCATGATAAAGAACCGGACTTTTTTCTATCCTTACATTTAAATGCATTACCTTCGACACAATGGCGTGGAGCACAAACGTTCTATTATCCAACAAAAGATGAGAATAAACATTTAGCAACGATGATTCAACAAGAAATCATACGAAATTTAGAAAATACAAACCGATCTCCGTTAGCATTAAATAGTATGTATTTATTAAAACATGCCGAAGTTCCAGGAGCTTTGGTGGAAATTGGGTTCTTGTCTAATGTAGAGGAAAGAGAATTGTTAAAAGACGAAGATTATCAACGAAAAATGGCGGCAAGTATTTATGAGGGAATATTACGATATGCGACAGAGGAGCCAGAAGACGAGGAAGAGACAGACTGAAACCGTCACCAAATAGCATATTACTTAGATTTTTTGTGTTTTGTGTTATACTAGCAGGTGGATACAAACACAAGGGATGGTGATGTTCAATGCTAACTAAAGAGAGGGTTGTAGAGCTATTAAGCTCAGTAAAAGATCCTTTTTTACATATAACATTGGAAGAAACTGGGGGAGTTAAGTCTGTTACGATTAAGGAAGACAAAAAACATGTCAGCGTGAAAATCGGTATTTCCAAGACGAATACAGCAGAGCAAATGGAATTACAACAAGAAATCGTTGGTATCTTAAAACGTGATGGGGCAAATACAGTAGGGCTTCGTTTTGAAGCACTTCCAGATGAAGTTATTCAAAAATATCAACCCGCGGCAGAGAAAGCGAAAGAAGCTTCTCTCATGGGTGGTAATTCAAATACAAAATTTATCGCAGTTGCGAGTGGTAAAGGTGGCGTAGGTAAGTCTACGGTTACCGTAAACTTAGCAGTATCATTAATGCGTTTAGGGAAAAAAGTTGGAATTATTGATGCTGATATTTATGGATTTAGTGTTCCAGATATGATGGGTGTAGAGAAAAGACCTGTTGTACGAGGAGAAAAAATAATTCCGGTAGAACGTTTTGGAGTTAAGGTAATTTCCATGGGCTTCTTTGTAGAAGATAACTCACCGATTATTTGGCGCGGCCCAATGCTTGGTAAAATGATAAATAGTTTCTTCTCTGAAGTAGAGTGGGGAGAATTAGATTATCTATTATTAGACTTACCACCAGGTACAGGTGATATCGCCATGGATGTACATGAGCTATTACCAACTTGTAAGGAAGTAATTGTAACGACACCGCATCCAACTGCTGCTTTCGTAGCGGCACGCGCTGGCCAAATGGCAATAAAAACAGACCATGAAATTCTTGGCGTGGTTGAGAATATGGCTTACTTTGAAAGTAAAACAACCGGAGAGAAAGAATATGTATTCGGTAAAGGCGGAGGCAAAAAACTTGCTGATGTACTAAAAACAAAAGTATTAGGACAGCTCCCTCTACAACAACCTTATGAGGAAGAAGATGTTTTTGCGCCTTCTGTGTACCAAGAAGATCACCCAATTGGAAAAGAATATCATAAGATAGCAGCTAAAGTAATTGCCAAGATGGAAGAATAAAGCGAAACAGTGATGTTTTACTTCCCGTTACATGCGGGGTAAAGAATTAGGGTGTCCTGATTGATGGCGGGCACCCTATTCTCATACATATCCAGCCGATTATGGTTAACCACCGCCGCCAGACTCGCTATTGGAACCAGACTGAGACTCTCCAGATCCGCCTTCTTGACCGGATTCATTTGAAGAACCACTTGATTTGCTTTGTTCTTCCGCAGCCTTGAGTAAAATTTCTTCAATTTTGGCTTGGAAAATAGGGGATTGTAAGGTCTCCTGAATCGTTTCTTCTAAATGAGCTCGAAATTGTTGGCTTTTTACAACAGATAGCATTTGCTCAGTAACTTCAGGATTGTTTAACAGTTCAATCATTTGTTTTTGGAATTGACTGTCGTTCATGAGATCTTTCATTAAATTTTTTTGTTCATCAGATATGGTTTGCGCATATGTCTTAACGAACTCTGGATCTTCGAACATCTTTTCCCATGATTTTTTGCTTTCTTCTGAGGTAAGAGCTTCATTAACAGCATTTTTTACGCTGTCTGATTCCATAACTAATAAGTTTTTAAGTTCTTCATCATGCATAATTTCGCGGAGCGCTTTTTTACCATCTTCAGTTTGAAGTATATCAACAACCATTTTTTTGGTTGAATCATATTCGCTTTCGCTTTGACTGTTTTCACCACCACCACAAGCGGCTAAGAATATAAAGAAGGATAAGCTAAGGAGTACAGTACATAGATGTCGTCGTACCATTTTTAGTCCTCCTTTCTATATACTTAATATGTATGATAAATAATTAAAATATGCACATACACAAGAGAAATAAATGTCGTATCATGGTAAAATATTGGGGGAACTGACAGTATGTGCAATAGGAGTGAAAAAGTTTGAATACACGAATCCTTGTAAGTTTTTTATGGAAAACATTTTGGCTAGGTGGACTGGCCGGATTAATTGCAAGCTTCTTTGTTAAACCAGAGCAATATTTAAACTATTTGCAACCGTTTGATGGGATGGAAATTCTAGGACTTATCGTATTCTTTTTAGGATTAGGGTTAACGTTTGCAACCATTAGTTTAACTGGATTTTTTGCGTATTTATTTGTTCATCGGATGGGATTAAGTTTATTCAAAGGGTATTGGCCGACGGTACAAGTAGGTCTAATCGTTTTTGTACTTTTTGACATTATTTATTTTCCTTATCAATCAGCAGATAATGTGGCGCTGTTTTGGTTTATCTTATTAGCAGCAGCGATATTATTAATTGGTTGGATAGTTGCTAAGATTAAAGCCAAAGAAACAAATAAAAAAGCATTTGTTCCAGCGCTATTCTTTATGGTGGTATTTACGACCGTTGAATGGGTGCCGGGATTAATGGTAGATGGAACAGATTATGCATGGCTTATGGTTGTTCCATTACTTGTGTCGAATACATACCAAATTTTGAATTTACATCGATTAAATTTTCAAGAGAAGAAGCCACAGGTTCAAGAAAGTAATGGGCAGGCTAAAAAGAAAGAGAATGAAAAAAAGAAGAAAAAGTAATGTAAAAGATCTCTTTCCTTTTTGGAAAGAGATCTTTTTTAGTCAACGATTTCAGTATTTGCTTTTGCTTGATTAATGATTTCTGAAATGGTTACCGGTTCATAGCCTTTGTTTTTTAAGCCTGGGAGAATGGTTTCTAATGCACCAGCAGTTTGTTTTGCACTATCTGATGCATGCAATAGAACAATATCTCCATTATCAGTCTCTTTCATGATGTAGTCCACAATTACATCTGTACCTGGGTTTTCCCAGTCATTTGGATTTACATTCCAATGAACTACATGGAAACCGAGATCTTCAGCAAGTTCAATAACTTCTTCGTTAAAATGACCATGAGGCGTGCGCAATAAATTAACGTTTTCATATCCTAACTTTTCAAACGCTTCTTGTGCATACAATAGATCTTTTCTTACTTGATCTATCTCTTGATCTAGATAACTTTTGTATCGATAACCAAGCATTCCAATTTCATGTTCTCCATCCGAAATAGCTTGTAGTAGGTCTGGATGACGTTCTGCCCACTCACCACTAATGAAGAACGTTGCTTGTACATCTTCATTTTCTAATTGCTTTAAAATTTCTTTTACCCTCTCTTCACCCCAACTAATATTAAATGTAATTGCGATATCGGGTTCGTCAGCATTACCTTTTGATAAAGCTACAGGTTCTTCGCCGTTAAATACGGAGAGTACTGCATCTTTTTGTGTCCATGCTATAAGAGCGACGATAAATGCTAATGCGATTATCCATGCAGTTCTTTTTCCTCTTAGACGAAAGGAATAGAAATGATCCATTCGTTCTCCTCCTCTACATATACCTTTAATCATATCTATGCATTACACTAATAAATTATGTACAAGCCTGTTTTGTCGAAATCTCTTTAAGAAAATAATGGATGAAATATAGGGTGTTTGGGGAATAGTATAGGATATACAACTCGACCGACAAAATTCATTTGTTTTTGCGAATACTTGTAATACTTAAGTCATTGGAACAGAAAAAGACTTAATGAAATATATTAATAGCAATATATGAATTCATTTAACGGAATTATTTGGTGATATATGAGGTGATCGCATGATTGGATTATTAGTAAATGAGATGGAACAGAAGGAAATGGAGTATTTAATAAAGCGTGAGCTTGAAGAAATCTTATTAGATTTAGATGATACTCGGATTGATCAAATGGTGAAAAGCGCAATGCGAGAACGATATCGATTATTATTTCAATTACTCCGCAGAGTAGCAAGTGAGCAGGAGTGTATGAAGTATATCCCTAAAAGAAAAGGGAATATTTAATTCGGTACCTTTTGTGGTGATCGATGTTATTACTACAAAAGGTTTTTTATCGAATTTTATTTTTTTCTTTAAAAACTATTGCTGAATAAAAAGGATTATGGTATATTAATTTTTGTTGTCGCTTGATGAAACATTTTGCAAGTCACCTTGAACAAACATTTTAAAAAAAGATTTAAAAAAGTGTTGACATCAAATGGATAACGTGATAAATTGTATCTTGTCGCAAAAAACGACAAACACTGAAATTGCTCTTTGAAAACTGAACAAAACAACCAGTACGAAAGAAGAAAAACACCTCGTTTTTCTTAAAAAGAAATGAAGTCAGAAGTTGACTTCTGAAGCACAAGAAACACAACTTTTATGGAGAGTTTGATCTTGGCTCAGGACGAACGCTGGCGGCGTGCCTAATACATGCAAGTCGAGCGCAGGAAGTTATCTGATCCTTTTCGGAGGTGACGATAATGGAATGAGCGGCGGACGGGTGAGTAACACGTAGGCAACCTGCCTGTAAGACTGGGATAACTCGTGGAAACGCGAGCTAATACCGGATAACACTTTTCATCTCCTGATGAGAAGTTGAAAGGCGGCTTTTGCTGTCACTTACAGATGGGCCTGCGGCGCATTAGCTAGTTGGTAAGGTAACGGCTTACCAAGGCGACGATGCGTAGCCGACCTGAGAGGGTGATCGGCCACACTGGGACTGAGACACGGCCCAGACTCCTACGGGAGGCAGCAGTAGGGAATCTTCCGCAATGGACGAAAGTCTGACGGAGCAACGCCGCGTGAGTGATGAAGGTTTTCGGATCGTAAAACTCTGTTGTTAGGGAAGAACAAGTGCCATAGTAACTGATGGCACCTTGACGGTACCTAACCAGAAAGCCACGGCTAACTACGTGCCAGCAGCCGCGGTAATACGTAGGTGGCAAGCGTTGTCCGGAATTATTGGGCGTAAAGCGCTCGCAGGCGGTTCTTTAAGTCTGATGTGAAATCTTACGGCTCAACCGTAAACGTGCATTGGAAACTGGAGGACTTGAGTGCAGAAGAGGAGAGTGGAATTCCACGTGTAGCGGTGAAATGCGTAGAGATGTGGAGGAACACCAGTGGCGAAGGCGACTCTCTGGTCTGTAACTGACGCTGAGGAGCGAAAGCGTGGGGAGCGAACAGGATTAGATACCCTGGTAGTCCACGCCGTAAACGATGAGTGCTAGGTGTTAGGGGGTTTCCGCCCCTTAGTGCTGAAGTTAACGCATTAAGCACTCCGCCTGGGGAGTACGGCCGCAAGGCTGAAACTCAAAAGAATTGACGGGGGCCCGCACAAGCGGTGGAGCATGTGGTTTAATTCGAAGCAACGCGAAGAACCTTACCAGGTCTTGACATCCTCTGAACACTCTAGAGATAGAGTTTTCCCTTCGGGGACAGAGTGACAGGTGGTGCATGGTTGTCGTCAGCTCGTGTCGTGAGATGTTGGGTTAAGTCCCGCAACGAGCGCAACCCTTGATCTTAGTTGCCAGCATTTAGTTGGGCACTCTAAGGTGACTGCCGGTGACAAACCGGAGGAAGGTGGGGATGACGTCAAATCATCATGCCCCTTATGACCTGGGCTACACACGTGCTACAATGGATGGAACAAAGGGAAGCGAACCCGTGAGGTCAAGCAAATCCCACAAAACCATTCTCAGTTCGGATTGTAGGCTGCAACTCGCCTACATGAAGCCGGAATCGCTAGTAATCGCGGATCAGCATGCCGCGGTGAATACGTTCCCGGGCCTTGTACACACCGCCCGTCACACCACGAGAGTTGGTAACACCCGAAGTCGGTGAGGTAACCTTTTGGAGCCAGCCGCCGAAGGTGGGACTAATGATTGGGGTGAAGTCGTAACAAGGTAGCCGTATCGGAAGGTGCGGCTGGATCACCTCCTTTCTAAGGATATATTAAAAAGGCTGAAGCGACTGTTCAGCAACGTACGAACTGGACTGAGCCGTAGGAGATAAAGGAAACACGATGAACGATAGTGAATCGATGTTGATTTATCGTACGAAGGTAAAGGAAGTTCGCTAGTTGCTAGGAGCTGAAGCTAGATTATTACGGAATCGTACTTGGTTGTTTGGTTCAGTTTTGAGAGAGCAATTCTCTTTAAATTTATAATTGAGATGGGCCTGTAGCTCAGCTGGTTAGAGCGCACGCCTGATAAGCGTGAGGTCGGTGGTTCGAGTCCACTCAGGCCCACCATCTAACACAATAGATATATGGGGCCTTAGCTCAGCTGGGAGAGCGCCTGCCTTGCACGCAGGAGGTCAGCGGTTCGATCCCGCTAGGCTCCATTTTTGTACCTTGAAAACTAAATAAGAGTAACAACGACATCAAACAAAAAGATGAAGCAACTATTAAATTAGAAGCTGAATCTATTTAATGTTTTTTTGAAACAAGGCTATTAAATTAGCACGCTTATTTACTGAAATAACTTAGTTAAGTGAATAAGGGCGCACGGTGGATGCCTTGGCACTAGGAGCTGAAGAAGGACGGGACTAACACCGATATGCCTCGGGGAGTTGTAAGTAAACTTTGATCCGGGGATTTCCGAATGGGGAAACCCACTGTTCGTAATGGAGCAGTACCTATACCTCAATACATAGGGTATAGGGAGCAGACCCGGGGAACTGAAACATCTCAGTACCTGGAGGAAGAGAAAGAAACCTCGATTTCCTGAGTAGCGGCGAGCGAAACGGAAAGAGCCCAAACCAGAAAGCTTGCTTTCTGGGGTTGTAGGACACTCCTTTGGAGTTACAAAGAAATTCTTTAAATGAATCGATCTGGAAAGGTCAGCCGAAGAAGGTAACAGCCCTGTAATTGAAAAAGAATTTCCTCCGGAGTGTATCCTGAGTACGGCGGAACACGTGGAATTCCGTCGGAATCCGGGAGGACCATCTCCCAAGGCTAAATACTCCCTAGTGACCGATAGTGAACCAGTACCGTGAGGGAAAGGTGAAAAGCACCCCGGAAGGGGAGTGAAATAGAACCTGAAACCGTGTGCCTACAAGTAGTCGAAGCCCGTTAATGGGTGACGGCGTACCTTTTGTAGAATGGACCGGCGAGTTACGATCTCATGCAAGGTTAAGTGGAAGACACGGAGCCGCAGCGAAAGCGAGTCTGAATAGGGCGAATATAGTATGTGGTCGTAGACCCGAAACCGTGTGATCTACCCATGTCCAGGGTGAAGGTCAGGTAACACTGACTGGAGGCCCGAACCCACGTATGTTGAAAAATGCGGGGATGAGGTGTGGGTAGGGGTGAAATGCCAATCGAACACGGAGATAGCTGGTTCTCTCCGAAATAGCTTTAGGGCTAGCCTCAAGATGATGAGTACTGGAGGTAGAGCACTGATTGGACTAGGGGCCCCTACCGGGTTACCGAATTCAGTCAAACTCCGAATGCCAGTTACTTAAACTTGGGAGTCAGACTATGGGTGATAAGGTTCATAGTCGAAAGGGAAACAGCCCAGACCGCCAGCTAAGGTCCCAAAGTATACGTTAAGTGGAAAAGGATGTGGAGTTGCCCAGACAACCAGGATGTTGGCTTAGAAGCAGCCACCATTTAAAGAGTGCGTAATAGCTCACTGGTCGAGTGACTCTGCGCCGAAAATGTACCGGGGCTAAACGTATCACCGAAGCTGCGGATTGTTCTTACGAACAATGGTAGGAGAGCGTTCTAAGTGCTGTGAAGTCAGACCGTGAGGACTGGTGGAGCGCTTAGAAGTGAGAATGCCGGTATGAGTAGCGAAAAAAGAGTGAGAATCTCTTTCACCGAATGCCTAAGGTTTCCTGAGGAAGGCTCGTCCTCTCAGGGTTAGTCGGGACCTAAGCCGAGGCCGACAGGCGTAGGCGATGGACAACAGGTAGATATTCCTGTACCACCTCATGATTGTTTGAGCGATGGGGGGACGCAGTAGGATAAGGAATGCGCACCGATGGACGTGTGCGCCCAAGCAGTGAGAAAGTCAGATAGGCAAATCCGTCTGGCAATTTCAAGCTGTGATGGGGAGGGAAATTGAGTACCGAAGTTCCGGATTTCACACTGCCAAGAAAAGCCTCTAGTTAGATCATAGGTGCCCGTACCGCAAACCGACACAGGTAGGCGAGGAGAGAATCCTAAGGTGAGCGGGAGAACTCTCGTTAAGGAACTCGGCAAAATGACCCCGTAACTTCGGGAGAAGGGGTGCTCCTTCATAGGAGGAGCCGCAGTGAATAGGCCCAAGCGACTGTTTAGCAAAAACACAGGTCTCTGCGAAGCCGAAAGGCGAAGTATAGGGGCTGACACCTGCCCGGTGCTGGAAGGTTAAGGGGACGAGTTAGCTCTTCGGAGCGAAGCTTTGAACCGAAGCCCCAGTAAACGGCGGCCGTAACTATAACGGTCCTAAGGTAGCGAAATTCCTTGTCGGGTAAGTTCCGACCCGCACGAAAGGTGCAACGACTTGGGCACTGTCTCAACGAGAGACCCGGTGAAATTATACTATGCGTGAAGATGCGCATTACCCGCGACAGGACGGAAAGACCCCGTGGAGCTTTACTGTAGCCTGATATTGAATGTTTGTGCAGCTTGTACAGGATAGGTGGGAGCCTTTGAAGCGTGAGCGCTAGCTTACGTGGAGGCACCCGTGGGATACCACCCTCGCTGTATGAACATTCTAACCCAGGACCGTGATCCGGTTCGGAGACAGTGTCAGGCGGGCAGTTTGACTGGGGCGGTCGCCTCCCAAAGAGTAACGGAGGCGCCCAAAGGTTCCCTCAGAATGGTTGGAAATCATTCGTAGAGTGTAAAGGCAGAAGGGAGCTTGACTGCGAGACCTACAAGTCGAGCAGGGACGAAAGTCGGGCTTAGTGATCCGGTGGTTCCGCATGGAAGGGCCATCGCTCAACGGATAAAAGCTACCCCGGGGATAACAGGCTTATCTCCCCCAAGAGTTCACATCGACGGGGAGGTTTGGCACCTCGATGTCGGCTCATCGCATCCTGGGGCTGTAGTCGGTCCCAAGGGTTGGGCTGTTCGCCCATTAAAGCGGTACGCGAGCTGGGTTCAGAACGTCGTGAGACAGTTCGGTCCCTATCCGTCGTGGGCGTTGGAAGTTTGAGAGGAGCTGTCCTTAGTACGAGAGGACCGGGATGGACACACCGCTGGTGTACCAGTTGTTCCGCCAGGAGCATGGCTGGGTAGCTACGTGTGGAAAGGATAAGTGCTGAAAGCATCTAAGCATGAAGCCCCCCTCAAGATGAAACTTCCCATCACTTCGAGTGAGTAAGATCCCTCAGAGACGATGAGGTTGATAGGTCCGAGGTGGAAGCGTGGTGACACGTGCAGCTGACGGATACTAATTGATCGAGGACTTATCTAAGTTCTTAGAATGATGTCACGTTACTCTTATTTAGTTTTTAGGGTACAATCCTAAATAACAACAGACCAATTAGTCTGGTAGCGATAGCGAAGAGGTCACACCTGTTCCCATGCCGAACACAGAAGTTAAGCTCTTCAGCGCCGATGGTAGTTGGGGCTTTGCCCCTGCAAGAGTAGGACGCCGCCAGGCTGATTTTTGTTATCCAATTATTCTACTTATTCCACAGTAGCTCAGTGGTAGAGCAATCGGCTGTTAACCGATCGGTCGTAGGTTCGAATCCTACCTGTGGAGCCATATGCTTCCATAGCTCAGTTCGGTAGAGCACTTCCATGGTAAGGAAGGGGTCAGCGGTTCAAGTCCGCTTGGAAGCTCTTTAGGTAAACGCTTGTCCTATATAGGATAGAGCGTTTTTTTTGTGTTTATTGCAGGGGAGAAAACTCCATTACAGGCTTGACAATTAGAACGATTAGCGTTCGCAGAAGGCCTTAATAATATGTTCAGCAATAAAATATTAATATCTATTGCAAAAACTCATAACAAATCTATCGCGCAGGTTATACTACGTTGCCTATCGAAACAAAACATTGTTTCTATACCTAAATTGGTGAATAATGAGCGTATAGTTGATAACTTTGACATTTTCGATGTTAAGTTAAACTTAGATGAAATCAATCAAATTAAGTCTCTTGATACCGGAGAAAGTCTATTTTTATCCTACCAAGATCCGGAAACTGCAAAAATGTTAGGTAACTTAAAAGTTGAGTTTTAAATTCAACTTTTCATAAGGTATAGTCTGCTGCAGATAGAGAAGAAGAGTTTAAAGTGACTTTTTAGTTAAGGAGTAAAGCGGTTTAAGTCCGTTGGAAATCTCTAAAAAAAACACTTTTCCCTATAGAGGAAAAGTGTTTTTTTTGCTTTGAATGACCAACTCGGTGTGAAAATTTACTTCATGGAAATTAGTAGGAATATTAGCTGTAGGTACATTTTTTCTGTGGCAAAAAAAATTATAAGATAACCTCAGTAGTAAATTAATTAGGAAAGAGTCTTTTAAAATATATAAGAAAATTAATTCAAGTAATTTATACAATCATCAACAAAGCAACTTTTCTATAAAATAATCAAAGTAAATTATATGTTAAATTTCTGTTTTAGTTATATTAAAATCGAGGAGTTTACTCATGACTAATTATTTGAAAGGGAGGCTTCCGTACCATCCGTCAAATTAAGAAAAAATCCGGTTTATATTAACAGAATAATTCGATATCTGCGCAAAAATAGTTAGAATCTATTATTTTTATGATCAAAAAGTAACCCAAATAAATAATTTCCAATAAATATAAAATACTATATTTGGAAAATAAATGGAAATTGAGTCAGAATTACTATTTCCCTGTCGTTAAATGCCGGTTATAGTGTAGGTGCAAGATATCGTAGTCACTGAAGTAGCGATTAGATTAATAAAAAAGGAGTGATAGGTACCTACATTGAAACGAAAAAAGTTCCAAAAGATTTTCAATCTCGATCGTGTTTAGAAGGCACAGAGCGGTAAGTGTTTTGTCATTTTTGGAAAATGACGCGTTTTCAAAAGGTGCTTATTTGAGTTTTTTATTAAAAGATCTAGGTAACCAATTTTAAAAATGATAATAGAGGTGAAAACATGTTGGAAGAGTTTCTAATCATTTTGTTATTAGCTTCCTTAGCTATTTTCTTTGGAGTTAAAGATAAGATGGTTAATGATAAAAATGTTGCAAGTATACCGGTACGTATAAATGTAAATGGAATTAGAGGTAAATCTACTGTTACTAGATTAATAACAGGGGTTTTACAAGAAGCCGGTTATCATACCGTTGGCAAAACGACAGGAACGGATGCGAGGATGTTATACTGGTTCGACTCTCAAGAGGCTCCTATTAATAGAAGATTGGAAGGTCCAAACATAGGTGAGCAAAGAAAAGTTATTTCGAAAGCATCCGATTTAAAAGCTGATGCTTTAGTAAGTGAATGTATGGCAGTTAAGCCTGATTATCAAATAGTATTCCAAGAAAAAATACTACAAGCGAATATTGGGTTGATTGTTAATGTTCTAGAAGATCATATGGACGTATTAGGGCCAACATTACAAGAAGTTGCAGATTCGTTTTCTGAAGCAATCCCTCATAATGGGGATCTGATTATTAATGATAGTCCCTTTGCGCCACACTTTAAACAGATGGCAAAACAAAGGAATACGAAAGTACATGTATGTGACACATCTATTATCTCGGAAGACTTTCTCAAAAAATTTGAGTATATGGT
The DNA here is from genome assembly GCF_047238145.1 of Oceanobacillus phoenicis. Classification (NCBI taxonomy): domain Bacteria; kingdom Bacillati; phylum Bacillota; class Bacilli; order Caryophanales; family Bacillaceae; genus Oceanobacillus; species Oceanobacillus phoenicis. The sequence goes on along the minus strand of NZ_JBDFME010000001.1, from coordinate 499,103 downwards.
TTTCCCAGAAAATGCAGCACTAGCTCTAGCTGTGGCTGATGTTCTTGATATTGATCATGATACGGCTTTTAAAGGAATGCTAAAAGCTTGGCCAGATCCTGGTGCTATGCAGATAATTCCAATTGGGGATATGGATAATCCAAGCTTTTTAGTTAATGGATTCAGTGCGAACGATCCAATGTCTACTCTCAATATATGGGAGCGTGTCAAGCAATTGAGTTATCCTACAGACGAGCCAGTTGTTATCATGAATACCCGTTCGGACCGCTTAAATCGTACAGAACAGTTTATCAAACAAGTTTTACCAAATATAGAGGCAGAGACACTAATTGTAATGGGGGATAGCACAGGACTTATAGTAGAGGAGTATAAAAAAGGAACATTTCCTGTTAAGAACCTTTTAGATTTAGAAAAGACAAGCACCGATGAAATTGTACGAGTACTTAAGCCATACTTATCAGATAAGACTATCTATGGTATTGGAAATATCCATGGCGGGGCTGATGAATTAGTAAATCGACTTGAACAAATGAAAATAGTAAAAGAATCTGCTTAGAGAAAGGAATTAAAAAATGTTTGTATTTGATACAGGAGATGTTTATTTAGCTATAGCTGCCGGAGTAATTCTTAGTTTGTTTTATACAGAAAGGACAGGAATTATTCCAGCTGGATTAATTGTTCCGGGATATATTGCCATGATGGTTAACGCCCCAGTGAGTATTGTTGTTACATTTATGATTGCTTTTTTGACCTATTTAATTGTTATGAAAGTAATTGGCAAATTTACGATTTTATACGGAAGAAGAAAATTTACAGCTATGATTATCATTGGAATCATCATGAAAACAATTTTCGATTTTGGGCTACCGGGATATGCAATTCCAGAAGCAGTAGGTGGATTGGTTGCTATAGGGATTATTGTTCCTGGATTAATTGCAAATACGATTGAGAAACAAGGAGTCATACCAACAGTTGGAAGTACAATATTGCTTAGTGGATTTACGTTAGGAACAGTTGTATTAACAAATCTTATTTAGGAGGAATTTAAATGGAAGCTATTTTAGAAAAACCAAAAAAGAAACAACAATCAAGACTGACGTTCAAAGAGTGGGTATTAAAAACAGTTAAAATGCATAAGAAAAGAACAAGCATGGATACAGTTATGGGGTTAATCATCACTACGGTCGTTTTTTTATTATCTTTGGTGTAATTGAAAAATGAACAACAAGAAGCGTTTCATATATAATAAACGTTTTTACATCATTGTTATTGGCTTGGTTATATTGGTATCTTTAATTGTCTTGGGAGTTAAAAACTCAGGAAATGGTATTGAAGACGGCTCGACGGATAATGGTGATTTCACGCTCAATGATTCACCTTCAGAGGATAGCGGTCCCTACGGCGTATCGTCCGACAGTTCAATTGCAACGGAAGTTGGGATGAAAATAATTGAACAAGGTGGCAATGCTGTTGATGCTGCTATCGCAATTAGCTTTGTTTTAGGTGTAGCAGAACCGTATGGATCTGGAATTGGTGGTGGTGGAACGATGATAATTCATCCTAATAATAATCAAGACCCAGTAGTTTATGATTATCGTGAAACCGCACCAGATGATAATGTATCTTCAAGTGGCATAGGGGTTCCAGGTTTTATTAATGGAATGTACCGAGTTCATGAAGATTTTGGAATAATGGATATGGAACAGCTTATTGATCCTTCCATTCATTTTGCTGCAAATGGTATTACGGTTACAGAAACGCTGCATAATGCATTGAAAGCCGATGATGATCGTCTATCCGATTTAGATCATTTATTTCCAGATGGGGAGCCTATTCAAGAAGGAGAAGTTTTAGTACAAGAACAATTAGCAGAAACGTTAGAAGATATTCAAGAAAATGGTCCCCATGCTTTCTATCAAGGCGATATTGCGAATGAGATTACTGAAGAAGATAGTGATATCGAAGAGAAAGACTTGGAGACATATAAAACAGAAGTAAAAGATCCTATACAAGGGAAATTCGGCGATTATGATGTTTTAGCTCCTCCCCCACCATCGGGGGGTGTCATGTTAATTCAGGTTTTGGAAATGGCGGAGTCATTACAAATTGAAGAGACCAAAGACCACCCTTTGGCTTTTTCTTTAAAAATGGGATTAATTAATCGGATAAGTTATAGTGACCGTTTAGAAAATGTAGGTGACCCTAACTATACCGATGTCCCAATAGAAGAAATGATTTCAGAAGACCATATTCAAAATCTCGCATCAAAATTCCAAGGGCTTGATTTATCGGAAGAATATCTTAAAGAGTTGGAATCAGATGCTGATATAGAGAATCACGAGAACACGACACATTTTGTAGTAGTAGACAAAAACGGTATGATGGTTTCCGTAACGAATACACTAAGTGATTTATTTGGATCAGGGGAATATGTGGATGGATTTTTCTTAAATAATCAATTGAAAAACTTTAGTAATAAAGAGGATTCGCCAAATCTTCCTGAGGCTGGCAAGCGTCCTTTTAGTTACACATCGCCAACAATATTAACGAAAGACGATTCTCCTGTAATAGGCATTGGTAGTGCTGGTGGAAGAAAAATTACATCAATGATTGCTCAACAGTTAGTGAAAACCATTAAATTCAATGAACCAATCCAAGCGTCGGTGAACAGTCCTAGAACGTTTCTAGAATTTAACGAGGATGTACTGCAAGTTGAGAAGGATTCCATATTTTTAACGAATCCTGAAGATCTTGGCCTCGATGTTCAATATGTGGATGACACGTCTTATCACGGAAGTGTCCAGGGATTAATTATTGATAATGATAAAATACATGGTTTTAATGACAATAATAGAGACGGCACTTGGAAATCAAAATAATACAATGCTGATGAAGCGTCCGATTCCCATCAACTAACATGTCGTGGACAAGAAGCCCCGGCATGTTAGTAAAAATCAGATCAATATAAGCTGGGAAACAACCTGCCGAAAAATATTAAAAAAGACTTTCTCTTTTATATAGAGCAAGTCTTTTTTTGTGAAGATCAAAATGACTGACTATTCATTCATTTTTGTGGTAAAGTTATAGTAAACGTAAAATTATAAAGGAGAGTGAACCAGTGTGCTTGAAATTTATGATAAAGAAAATATAACCTGTGTTGAAATGACTGCTCCTAAAATGAGTAAAGTATTTATATTTTTAGTCGATGGAATGTTAGTCGATACTGGTCCACAACGATTTGAATCGGAGTTAATTGATTTTTATAAGAATATAACATTTGATTCCGTAGTTCTTACCCATAATCATGAAGATCATACTGGTACAGCTCCCTGGATACAAGATCATTTAAATGTACCAATTTATCTGCATTCTAAAGGAATAGAACTTTGTTCTGACGACACTCCTTATCCGAAATATCGTCAATTAACCTGGGGAGTAAGGAGACCTTTTAAACCTATTGCTGTTAAAGATATGGTTCAATCTCAAAAGAAAGAATGGGAAGTAATCTATACACCAGGTCATGCGAATGATCATATTTGCTTGCTGGATAAACAATCAGGAACGCTGTTTTCTGGTGATTTATTTGTATCATCAAAAACAAAAGTAATCATGAAAGATGAATCGATTCCTCAGATCATGAATTCAATTCGTACCATCCTTAGCTACGATATTCGATCAATATTTTGTTGTCATGCTGGGTATGTTCCAAATGGAAAAGAGAAGTTGAAGCAAAAATTAGATTATCTTGAAAACCTTTATGGAGAAATTAAATTTTTATATGAAAAAGGCAGCTCTATAGAGGAAATTCATTCGAAATTATTTCCAAAGAATTATTCAATAATAGCTGTATCGAATGGAGAATGGGATTCTATGCATATTGTTACTTCCATCGTTAATGATTTAAGGTAATAACAGAGCCCCCCGCTCTGGAGGGCTTTGTTCAACTATATCGTATTATTCTTCTATATTATCATCCCTTTTTTCTTCTGTTGCAGTTCCTTCTGAAGTTTTCGGTTCATCTACGGCTGCGACTTCATTTTTGGGTTGATTAATTTTCGATGCAAGGGCTTGTATGGGCTCTTTTGTATCGGTTGTATTATTTCCTCCACCTGTAATGCGGTTTAACATCGCATTTAAATCCAAGCCAGTCATTTGTTTTAAACTATCTTGCATGTTGGTCATCATTGATGTAACAGAATTTGGAATGCGGTCCATGCCTTTACCGTCGCCATTGTCTAATATGCGGATAGAGTCTACATTGGAGATTGGTTCGGATACTGCACGAGCAAACTCCGGAAGCATTTCAATTACCATTTCAAGTAACATAACTTCTTTGTGTTCATCAATCGCTTTCGCACGCTCACGTATTGCTTGCACTTCTGCTTGGCTCTTCTTAGCAATAACTTCTGCCTCTGCTTCCCCAGCACGTTTTTTCGCTTCAGCAGCAGCCTCAGCGCGTTTTACTTCCTCATAATAATCTGCCTCAGCAGCAGCTCTACGTACTTCTACTTCTTTTTGTTCTAATTCAACTTTACGCTGTCTCTCTAATAATTGAATGTCTAATTCTTCTTGTTTTTTCTGACGATCAACTTTAAGTCGTTCACTTTCGACTTCTAGAGAGCGTTCTGCTTGCTCTAAGGAGTATGCAGCTTCTGTTCTTGCACGCTCCCGATCTGTTTCAGCCTTAATTTTCGCATCGGTAAGTTCCTTGGCTTTTCGAGACTCAGAGATACTGATTTCTTTTTCATAACGTTCAATTTCCACTTGTTCATTCATCTGTGCTTTATGAATTTCTGTTTCTCTTCTGTTCGTAGCTTCTGCAATCTCAGCATGTTTTCTAATTTGTGCAGTTTCCGGTCTACCTAAGTTCGTTAAGTAATCGCTGTTATCTACATCACGTAAATCAGTTAGACCTAAACTAGTGATACGGAATCCCATATCATCAAGCTGTTTCTGGGCGATTTCTGTAACTTGTTGGTTAAAGCTCTCTCGATCATTATTAATATCTTCAACTGTTAACTTGGCAAGAATGGCCCTTAAGTTAGCAGCTAATACTTCGGTAATTTCTTCATCGATCTCATCTTGGTCTTTACCTAGAAATTGTTCTGCGTATCTAGCAATACCTTCTAGAGAATCAGCTACCTTTAACATAGCGACTGCCTCAGCTTCAATGGGTACCCCTTTTAATGTATGTACAGTTGGACTGGTTATTTGTAATTGAAATGCTGTTAAAGGAACTGGTGTAGATGTTTGGAACATTCTCAAACGGTGTCCACCACCACGAATGACTTTCATATATCTGCCTTGATCATCCTGAAATATATTTCTTTCTTTTTCTGGGTCTCCGAGCTTTGGCCCTGTAATTATTAAAGCAACATTTGAGGGAACAGTTTTATAACGTAGTTTCATATAGATAAACCATACAATACCCCCAATAATTGCTAAACCTAGTAATGCTAATAAAATCGTAATGATTAACATAGACTCCATCAAATCACTCCTATAAAAATATATAATTTCCTGCTAGTACTTTTGGCACCTCTCTTTCTATTCAGTCACTAACATTCACAATATCAAATGTATTTGATTATTTCTATAAATTATTAAAATTTATTTGGAAAAATCAGAGAATCTGACCTACTTATTCTTTAAGTGGCTAGGACCGTATAAATGATTTTGTTGATACATTTCTAGTCGGCGTGAGGCAAATGGTTCTGTTACTTTAAATGTTCTTGCTATTGATAAAGCATGCCAATTTTTTTGTTGCACTAGCATAAATGTTGGGATGCAAAAATGGTATGAAAAATAATTTGCTTGATATTCCTGGAGTTCGAAAAATAGAGGATGCATCAATAGCTGATTTCCACTATGTCTCAAGTAATGACACACCTCATGACCAAATTCTTGCCATTTTTGTTCTTGCGTACCTTTGCGAAGAATGATTTCATCATTAAAGCGAAAAGCAACATTTCCATAACTTACTTTAATTCCTAAACGATCGGCAATAGTAATAATATTTAACTGGGAAGGAGAAGAGACTTTGATTGATTTATAAAGGTGATGGATATAATCTTCTAGGTGTGAGTAATGCATGATTACCTCCAATTAAGAACGTATGTTCTATTTTATGTTATAAAAAAAGGTGCTTTCTTCATTGCACCTTCCAATTATTACCTTAATTTGGTAATTATAGTATAAGGTCCTTCTATAAAAATTGCAATAGAACTTAGGCGTTATTTTCATTTTGACTTTTCTTGAATTTGATGTAGTCATAAACATCTTGGATATCTTTCGAGGTAAAGTTTGCTAAATCATTAAACATTAACTCTGCTTCTGGAAACTCTTCTTGAATTTTTTCAATGAATTGCTGTTTTTCATCGTTAGTCTTCAGCTTACCTTCATTTGTACGTCCTAATAAAAAGTCCGTAGATACTTCAAAAATAGAGGCAAATCGACTTAGTTCGTCTCCACGAATTGGCCTATCCCCTGCTTCAATTCGATTCATTACACTTACATTAATTTGAGCAACTTTCGCTAATTCTTTTTGGCTCCAATGTTTCGCTTCGCGTAATTGAATAATACGATTTCCGATATCCATTATTTCATACCACCTATATTTTCTGATTTAGAAATTTATTATAGCATATTTAATAATTGACTGCTAATTTATTTCTTTTTCGGAAATTTTATTGTTGACATTTTTGAAATAGAAATGTACGATAAGTTTACGATTTCTAAAACAGAAATTAAGGAAAGGAGGATAAATATGCGATTAAAAGATATCCTCGTTCAAGAAGATCACTTGCCTTATTCCGCCAAAGAGGAGGACAAGCCTTTTGTTATTGTCTACTCAAATGGAAAAACAAAGATGTCGTATTTGCCGGATCATGGAGAGACAAAAATCATAACTCATCAAGGACAAGTAAAACGTGTTTGTTTTGATGAGGGAGAAGAGTTCAAATAGTATCGCGTGCTACCAGCTAACTGGAGGACATGAGATAACGTTACTGACGTTGCTCATGTCCTTTTTCATTTTAAAGGAGGGATTATTAATGGGAAGAAAACTTGAAGATAAAAATTGGGTAGATCACTTATTAGCAGAGTACGAACATGGAAAAAAAGCATTAGAGGATATGAAGAAAAAATTAGACCCAGAAGTTGAAATGGAACAAAAAGATATCAAAGTAATTGATGAAATGATCAAAGATATGTCCTATGCCATGAATTGGATGCGTATTGGACGAGAACCAGACAGTTATGGTGGAGTTGATAAACGTTCAGCATACCAGCGTAGAGTTATGTACGATATGGATTTATTACCATCCTTAGAGATAGAACCGACGGAAAGAAAGCTTACGGAAAACGAGAAAGTCATGATAACGGAAATATTGTTGGTGCTATCTGCACGAGAAAGGCAGTGCTACCTGTTGCATATGGCGCAAGGGTGGAGTATGGGTGAAATATCTGAGGAACTTAACATTGCGAAATCTTCTGTGCAACAATTTATCCAAAGAGCGAAAAAGAAAGTCGCTTGTCGTACGAAAGACATACAAGCCCACCTATAGGATGAAGGGGGACAACAGAAAATTAGTATTCTCTTCAACAAATTAGATATTTATAGGAGGAATTTTAAATGGCAGAGATGTTACAGGGAAAAAACAAAGTTTTATTATTTCGTTTACTAAATGAAAGTACAAATCAGGCTGCAAAGCTAGTGTTCCAAACGGAACATACATTTTCATACTCACGTGCACTTGATCGTATTATCACGAAAGATGGAACAATTGTAAAAGTTGGGGAATTAGAGTCTGAAGTAAGTATTGAGGCAATTCAGTCTAAAGATGACCCAGTACGAGAAATGTTAGAAGGTGCAGTGAAAAAAGGTGAAAAAATTGAGTTATGGGAAGTAACCGTAGATGAAGCACTAAAAGAGGGAGATAAATACCCAGCTGTATATGCTCAAGGATACTTAGATTCATGGGAGAGTGCTGCGAATGCGGAAGAACAAGCAACAGTATCAAGTAACTTCATTGTAGAATTAGAGCCTCAAGTTGGGATGGCCACATTAACTGCTGAACAAGAAGAAGCTGTTCAGTACGTGTTTCAAGATACTGTAGTAGAAGAAACACCAGTAAATGAGTAAAAAATAAAGAGAGCACAATACGTGCTCTCTAAATCTTGTAAAAGGTGGTATTTCGTATGGAATTTAAAGTTAATAACAAAGAGTATGCATTAAAATTTGGTATAAAGTTTATTAGACAATTAGATGAGGTATATAAAGTTGATTATCAAGGGTTGGAATTCGGAATGGGAGTGAACTTAGCTTATATCAATTTAGTACAAAAAAACCCTACTGTTTTGGTTGAGGTTATTAAAGCTGGGATTTCACATCACACTAATACCCCGAAACAATCAACGATTGAATTAGCTATTGAAGAATATGCAGAAATACATGACGGTTTATCAACTTTATTCACTGAATTATTGGATGAGCTGGGAAAGTCGGTAATGGTCAAAGACACACTCAAAGACTTTCAGGAAAAAGCGGTAAAAAACAAGTAAGGGAAACCTCAAGGGATACGTACGAAACAATTATTATTAATTGTTTTCGATATCTTGGGTTTACATCGTTGGAAGATATTGACTGTTTAACGATGTACGAATATACACTCAGAATGCGATCGTATTATTTAACTAGAGTGGACAAAGAGTATGATATGCACCTTCAAGCATGGCTAAATCACCAAGTTAAAACCAAGCGAACCAAAGGATCCTCTAAAAATCCAAAGCAGGAGTATGTGTATAAAACGTTTCATGATTTCTTTAATTATGAAAAACGATTAAAGAAGGTTGATATAAATCATAAAGATGTTACCACAGAGGAAAAGAAAATGGCTATGGTGGCTGAAGGAGTGAACAAAAGGGAGGAGGTGGAATAAATGTCTAACAGTTTATCTGTAGAGCATTACTTGGAAATAACCGGAGTTAAAAATTATGTGAATCAATTCAAAAATATGTCTAACGAAGTAGGTGCGCTAGGTAATCAACTTATTGATACGGGAAGTTCAGTAAATGGGCTTGTAGATCAATTAAGTGCAGTAAGCGGAGGAATTGGTCCGTTTAAACAATTACAGGATTATCTACAATCTGATACAGTCCAAAGTTTCACAGGGGTATTTACAGGTTTGGTTGGTGCTGTTGATAATACTACTGCTGCAATCCAATCGATGCAAGATGTGGCCAAGAGCCTTCCTAACGCATTTAATTCAATCCAATCAACTGGGAAGAAGTTGTGGGGGGTATTAAAAGCAAATCCTATTCTTACTATTGTTTCTGTGATAGCTGGATTAATAGGGGTTCTTTTTCAATTATATCAAACCAATGAAACGGTTCGAGGAGCAATTGACTCTGCATGGGCAGCAATACAGTCGGTATTTACAGGTACGGTCGATTCCATGAGTAGTATTGATATATCAGGTATTATTTCTACCATCGTCACTACTTTAACTACTATGCTCCCAGTCATGCTAGAAACAGGAATTAGTTTTTTACAAGGTTTTATTAATGGTGTACTTCAGCAAGCACCTCTATTAATAGAGATGGTGACGAGCTTAATCCAGACCATTTTAGGTACATTTACAACCATGCTTCCATTACTAATTGAGGTATTCTCAGGAGTAGTAACATCACTCATTGATTCTATTGTGATCATGTTACCATTACTAATTACGACGATAATTATGTTAATAACAACTATTACTGAAACAATTATCTTATATCTTCCTATGATTTTAGATATGGGAATCCAATTAATAACGGCAATTATCAATGGTTTATTAGTTGCTTTACCAATGATTGTTGAAACTATATTAACAATTGTGACCACATTTATAAACTTAATTGTGGAAAGTCTACCAATGGTTATCGAAGCGGGGATTAGTATATTAACGTCATTAATAAACGGGATAATTACTGTCATACCACAATTATTAAATGTTGGTATGCAACTCATTACATCACTTGTTAATACGGTAATCCAGCTATTACCTGGTTTGATTCAAACGGGTATTCAACTATTAATGTCTTTAATACAAGGTATATTACAAGTACTGCCGTCCTTAATTAGTACAGGAATTCAATTAATTATGCAATTAGCGAAAACAATTTTATCTATGCTACCACAATTATTAAGTGCTGGTGTACAAATCGTACTATCACTATTAAATGGTATTGGTAGTTTACTTGTTCAACTGTTATCGATCGGTAGAGATTTAGTTGCTCGAGTGTTAAGCGGAATTGCTGAAAAGGTGTCCGGACTAGCTACGGCAGGAAAAGATATGGTATTTAAAGCAATAGAGGGTGTGAAAGAAGCAGCGGATAGGTTTGTAACAGCAGGTAAGGATCTTATCTCTGGAATGATTACAGGTATAAAAGATAAGGCGAAAGATCTGGTTAGTTCTGCTGTTCAAGCAGCCAAAGATGCAGTAAACGGTGTATTAAGTTTCTTAGGTATTAAATCTCCATCAAGGTTATTTATGGGGATTGGTGATGACACAATGGAAGGGTTTATTGTTGGAGTTAACCAAATGTCAGGTAAGCTAAGTAAAGCAATGATAAATGTAACAAACGGTGCAACAAAGGCATTTCATGCAGAGATGAGCCCTAACTTGGATTTAGCAGGAGAAGTTAATAACGTACACCAATTTTCTAATCCTCAAAATGTAGCAGTTCAATCGAATATCGAACAAGCAAATCAACCAGCATATATTAATCTACGAATTGGAAATAGCGATTTTCAATCTTTTGTGGAAGATATCTCACATGTACAAGAAAGAAAAGCTTTTCGAACTAGAAGAGTATAAAAAGGGGGAAAGTATATGTATGTATTTACGGATACAACTCCTAGAGAGGAGCCTTTTACAGGCTCCTTTTCTCTACAAACCATTTTCAATAACGTAAATATAGATAATCTTTTATCGGATAAACAAGGAAGGTTTATAACTACGTCTATTTCCGGAAGAAATCTGGCTTCAAAGTCTATAGAAACAAATGAGTATCTAGGTATGCATGGTTTAAGAGAAGGAGATTTTAAATACGAACCAAGAGAAATAGTTGTGAGTTTTTTACTGGAAGATAAAACAAACTCAGGATTTCGCCATAAATTCCAACAACTCTATTCTGTTTTGCAAGGTCAAAAAAGAAAGTTAAGGTTTACTGATGAAAATGCCTACTATCTCGCGACATTTAAAGAAGTGGATATACCAGAGGAGAATTCAAATTCCATAGAAGGAAGTTTGATCTTTTTGTGTACAGATCCCGCGAAATACTTTGAGCGTATAGAGACAGATATTCATCTGGGGAGTGATTTGTATTCTATTGAGTCAATAGAGCCAACATCTTGGGAGATAAAGGTTAATTTTACGGAGAATGTAAGTTATTTTTCATTTAATGAAAGTAATGGAATTTATCTTTATCTTAACTATGAATTTATTGAAGGGGATCAATTGTCCATAGAATTCGATAAGAGAAGAGTTTTACTTAATAGTGAACATGACCTAAGAAAAACTGTTAGTGTACAATCGCGTTATCACCAATTAGTACCTGGAGATACGGAAATTATTACAAGCCACGATTGTACATTAATTTATAATAAAAAAGATTATTCATAGAAAGGAGGGAGTCTATGAGTGAATTATTCATTTTTGATCAAAAAGATCAATTAAAAACTATTATTTCGGAAGATACAGGTTTACTTCAAACGCGTTTCAGGGAGGAAGTTAATCAAATACCGGATACACCATTTCAATTTGAAGTTGAAGCGAACGAAGACATAATGAAATATGTAAAAGAAGAAAATCAAGTCGTATTTCGTGATCGAAGCGGAGACTATCGTTTATTTACTATAAAGGAGATAGATGATACTACAGATATGGGGGTCTCCATTACTACAGCGACTTGTACTTCTGCATTAATGGAACTGAATGAACATATTATAGAAAAGTTGAATTTAAAAGATCAGTCCCTTACTGTAGCGCTTGAAAAGATATTTGAAAAAACAAGATGGCAATTCCAAACTGATTTTATCACTACTCATGCAAATTTAGATATCGAATATCAATCTTCATTAGAAGCTATGTTGATGATTGTTAATATATGGGGAATCGAATTTAAAGATACTATAAGTATTGATGACAATAATAAGATTACTAGAAATGTATCGTTTCAGTATCGTTTAGGTGAGGATAATGGGCTAAGGTTTGAAATAGACTACAATGCTACCAATGTGAATCGGACAATTATTAGCTATCCGAAAACGGCTCTTTATGGACAAGGAGGAACCGTAGATGAGGAGATTATTGACTTTTCTACTGTAGAATGGAAAGTCCAAAATGGTAATCCTGTTGATAAACCTATAGGTCAAAAATGGGTCGGCGATCCGAATGCTCTTAGTAAGTATGGGTTAGATAAAGATGGTACATTAATGCATAGACAAGGTGTTTTTAAAGATACTCAAATTGAAAAACCTGAAGAATTGTTAGAAAAGACATGGAAAGCATTGATTCTAGCACAACAACCAGAAGTAAATTATCAACTTTTGGTAGACATTACTGGAGAACGTATACAGTTAGGCGATACAGCGATATGTATTGATCGTAACTTTGCAAGGCCAATTGAAATACAAACAAGAATCATTGCAATCGAATATGATGTCCTTAGTTCTTCTGATACAGTTCAAGTTGAAATGGGGCAATTTTTAAACTTACATGATGATAGAATTGATAAAGTTATTGAAGATATAGATAAAAATCGAGAAAAGTGGGAAAGCGTCGGTACGATATCCAAAGATAGCTATCCAGATAATAAACCCTCTCCTCCAACGAATGTAGAAGCTTATGGAGCATTTAAGACCATTCAAATATATTGGGATTATACAGATGAAATATATGTTAACGCGTATGAGGTATATGGCTCACAAGTAAAAGAATTTGAACCAGATTCTCAACACTTATTATGGAAAGGAAATGTTTCTGCCTTTTCTCATATAGTTGAGACAGATCAGAAATGGTACTACTATGTTCGGGCTATCAATCATCATGGTACTGCTAGTGATTGGTCAGAACAAGTTGAAGCAAGCACGCATCGTGTGATTAGTGAAGATATATTATTTGGTGAAGAACTAGCAGAAAGAATGCGTGAACTCCATAATATTAACGATATTATCGGTACAGGTGGAGTAAGTTTTGAACAGATATCCCAAGAAGCTAAAAGTCTGATTAATCAACAAGCAAGTGAATATACGGACCGTGAAATTAGTGAAACTCGTGATGGGATAATGGAGAGTGTAAGTAATTTAACGAATGACTTGGAATATGTAGAAGGTCAACTAGTAGATAAAGTGAATACCAATGATGTATATACGATTACCGATATTGACAACATGATAAGCAATAAAGTGGGCTTAACAAGATATGAAACAGATTATAATGGTGTTGTGCAAGATTTAGAGCAACATTCTTCTTTGATTGAAAAAAATGAGAAAGAAATTCGAAATAGAGTAGAGCAAACTATATTTAACAATGAGACTGGCATTCTTAGGCAGTCTATTAGTGATGTTCAGCAATTTGCAGAAGGTATAGAAACGACAGTAAGTAATATTGAATTGGATGTAACTGATAATCAACATCGAATGAATCAAGCAGAATCGACTATTAATCAATTATCAAATGAAATTGATTTGAAAGTAGATGTAGATAATATAGTCTCACAAATCAATCTCAATCGTGAAGGAGTAAAAATAAAAGGTAACCTTATACACCTTGACGGAACTACATTAATTAATGATGGGGTTATTCAGAATGCTCATATTGCTAATGGAACTATTGAAAGAGCAAAGTTAGAGAGGGCAATTATTGGTGAGGCACAGATTGAAGACTTAGCTATTACAAGTGCAAAAATAGCTAGTGTCAATGCAGATAAGATTAACGCCTCTAGATTATCATCCATTTCAGCTGACTTAGGAACTGTTCGAGCTGGAAGATTATTGAGTAATAATAACAATATGGATTTAAATTTGAATACAGGAAGTCTTACAATGCGGAATGCTGAATTTACGTTTGGTGGTGGGGCGAAAATTCAGTTTACAGATAATGGTAATTGGTTGTATTACACAAACGGAGATGTTTACTCCGGTTTGCTTTTTGGTGAATCATTGCGAGGGAACGGTAGACCTTTCGTTTCTTTAGGAGTTAGTGATTATAGTTTAAGTGTAAATGATAATTCATTTAACGGTATTCGTATCCATAGTGGTTGGGTAGAGAATAATGCTGATGGGGTAATGACTAATATTATTTCAAATAGACTATGGTTAAATTCAAGCCCCAGTTATGATGGAGGGGGTTGGATAATTGAAAATGCTTGGACGGGGAATCATTATCGAACAATCTATGGTGCTAATTCAGCTTCTTATAATTATAATTTAGGATTACCAGGCAGTCGTTTTTATAGTATTTATACTGATAGAATCGAAGGAGACAATATTTATTTTAACTATCCTTTTAGCGGAAGTAGATTAGGATATATTATGGAAAATACAGTGAAAAGTGGAAGAAATCCTGCTTTTAGACCACAATATGGTGGCGAATTGTATTATGATTTAGGTACGAGTTATCATAGATGGACGAATATTTACTCCCAAAACAGTTTACAAACCCCTTCTGACGAAAGATTAAAAGAAGATATAGAAGATAATACACTAGGATTAGATTTTATCAAAGATATTGGAACTATAACATACCGTTTAAAACCGATTGGAGATAATACACAAAAAAGACCTATTCAATTTGGAGTTTCAGCTCAAAGTTTTAGAACAGTACTTGAAAAATATGATGTAGACATTAATGATTATGAAATTCTACAAATTGGTGAGGATGGTATGTATGGAATGAAGTATGAACAACTTGTATCACCAACTATAAAAGCTGTTCAAGAGCTAGATAGAAAATTAGAAGAAGAAAAGAACTGTCAAAGTACTAATTATGAGTTACTAATTAATGAGTTAAATAAATTAATGAAAGAGATTAAAGAATTAAAGGAAAGGTAACATAATTCTAATAGTAGTTAGAATGATAAGTAGGGGATCTGTTAAAAGTACAGGATACTGCACTATTATGAGGGTACATTTCTATAATAGCGATGAAGTAGAGTTTTCCTATCTAACCTTATTTTATTCTATATAAAATAAATACTTTTGATACTAATATGTGATATATATAATGTTAAATGAAAAAAGTTATTAGATTTGAAAGTAACTAAGAAGTGACTTCTAATATTTAAGAAAGTAACACTTGGAGGTAATACAAAAATGATCAAAATACAGAACAAACACTTAAAAGATGCTGCAGAATTCTTACAGAATACGATTTCAGCTAAAGGAAATGAAAACATTCATCGAATGAGGGTTGTAAAAGCAATAAACGAAAAATATGAGAGTATTGCTGAAGAGGAGTTAATATTATTAAAAGAATATGCTAATACAGATATCAATGGAGAACTAATAAAAAATGAGTCCGGTGGTATTGAGATTAGTGATCCATATGGGTTTAATAAACAACATAAAGAACTATTTGATGAGTATTATATATTTGATGATAAAAATCTTGAATCTGCCAGCCAAACAGTGAAAAGATTGGTAAATGATTGTGATAAAGAATTATCGGGGAAAGAAGCTGAAATACATTTTATTTTAGTAGAATCCTTTGAATCTAACGATAATCAATAGATCAATAAAGCTATTAAATTTAACGCTGGATAAGCGTTATTTTTTATGATGAAAACTTATAATTTCCAACCGATAAAGAAAAGTGGAGGTGCTAAATGCAGATAGACTGGAGTCCATTAAGTTCATCAATGGATGCATTATTGGTTGGAATGTTAAAAGTCTTGGGTATCCCTTTCGTAGTTTCGATAGTTGTTATTATCATTCTGTCTTTGTTAAAGGTCCCCAACAAGATAATCTCTATTATTTACCCAATAGTCTTCCTTATTACTTGTTATATGTTGTTTATGAGTTTATAGGATTAGAATGATAAGCGATGAGGATAGGAGGTAAGAATGCTAAATAAAGAGGTGGAGCCTATGGACAAAACACAGCAGGATATTTTAGAAATTCGAAATGATATAAAAAATATAAAAGATGATGTTAATAGATTACAAATGAATGATGCTAAACAAGATGAAAAAATCGTTAATTTACAGTCAACATTGGCATCTATACAAGATGATACAAAGTGGATTAGACGTATGATTACTAAAGCAATTGTTACCGCACTTATTACAGGAATAATAAGCGGAGCAATTGCTTTGTTTTTAGCAAAATTTTAAATGAGGTGATTGTATGGATAAAGCAACTGTTACGCGCACTTTAGTATTGTTCATAGCGTTAGTCAATCAAATTTTAGTTACGTTTGATCTTAATCCTATCCCAGGCAATGAAACAATTTGGTATGAAACCATTACAACAATACTAGTGTTTAGCGCTGCTATATGGTCTTGGTTCAAAAACAATTACATTACCTTACGTGGTAGAAAGCAAAAAGAAATCCTACAGGAACACCAGTTAACTCGTTAAAGAAGAAGCAGTCAGATATGATTGCTTCTTTTTTATATAAAAACTTATTTAAGGGGAGATATTATGGCGAAAATTTATTTAGATCCAGGACATGGTGGAAATGACCCAGGTGCAGTAGGCAATGGTTTGCAAGAGAAGGATGTTAACTTAGCAATCGCTTTGAAGGTTAGAAACTACCTTAATACTAATTATAGTGGGCATTCCATTCGTATGAGCAGATCAACGGATACAGCTGTTTCACTAGCTCAACGTACTAATGATGCAAATAATTGGGGAGCGGAATATTTTGTATCGATTCATATTAATGCTGGTGGTGGTACAGGATATGAAGATTATATCCATAGTAATCTATCGGATAGTTCAGCTACCGCACAATATCGTAATTTAATGCATGAAGAAATTATGAAGCAAGTAGATTTTAGAGATAGAGGGAAGAAGAAAGCGAACTTCCATGTTTTACGTGAGTCAGCTATGTCAGCCATCTTAACGGAAAATGGCTTTATTGATACGGTCGCAGATGCGAATAAATTAAAGTCAGATGCTTATTTAAATCGTATTGCCTTAGGTCATGCCAATGGGATTGCTCGTGTATTTAATCTGCCGTCTGCTGGTGGACAAGATACCTATACGGTTCAACCTGGAGATACGCTTTGGAGTATTTCACGAGCATTTGGTATGACTGTACAAGAATTAAAGGATCTTAATGGTTTAACCGATGATACGATTTATCCTGGACAAGTTCTTATTGTCAGAGGAACGGGATTTGAACAAGGACCGGTGTATCATATTGTTCAAGCAGGAGAGTCTTTATGGGGAATTGCTCAGGAATATGAAACAACGGTAGAAAATATTAAGTCTTTAAATGGGTTAACCAATGACACGATTCAACCTGGTCAACGTTTACAAGTGAAATAATTGATTCACAAAAAATAGACCCTGCAATCTTAACATGCAGGGTCTATTCTATATTATTTTGATAATGCTTCTTCTAATGCTTCAATATTTTTCTCCATTAAGCTAAAGTAATCTTCTCCGTTATCGATGTCTTCTTGCGTGATGGTTTCCATATTTCGAAGTGTAATACTATCTGCGCCAATTTCTGATTGAATAATTTCACTCACTTTACTACTTACATTATTTTCAAATGCTACATATTTTAAGTCGTGTTCTTCAGCAGCATTGATAATCTGTACTAACTCGGATTGAGAAGGCTCTTGTGTCGGGGATAACCCATGAATGCTTATTTGTTCCAATCCATATCGTTCTTCCCAATAACCATATGCAGCGTGTGAAACAATTAAGTGGTTAAGGTCTGCGTTATCAAAGGTTTGTTGTAAGTCTTGATCAACTTGCTCTAATTGACTTTTTACTTCCTCAAAATTAGCAGTAAAGTATTCTTCTTGCTCAGGTAGTAAGTCAATTAACGTGTTTTTAATATTCTCTGCTAGTTGAATACTTAATATAGGGTCAATAAATACATGAGGATCTCCAATTCCACTTTCCCCATCATGATTATCAATTTGAAGCTGTACCGCCTCTGATTCTGCAACAACTTCATTATTGTCATCAGATAAAACGACCTTTAATTCGATTGATTCATCAATCGTACCATTATATTGAGAAGTTGATTGGCCATCCACTTCTACCCATTCCTCGGAAGAATCGGTACGAGAATACCACTTCCAGTTGTCAACATCTGTATCTTCATCTAAATGTGCTTCTAATTCAACGGTATCACCTGAATGATAGTGATCATTTACACCGTCGATGTGGATGGAAGCTGAATTTTCATTGTGGTCATGGTCATGGTCATCACTTTCATGTTCGTGAGATGCTTCTTCATCTCCGTGATTGTGGTTATGTTCACCTCGTAAGTGCACACCTTCCCCTAAAGGAACGACTGCTACATCTTCATCGGCTAAAATTTCCTCTGCTTTTTCAGCAAATGGTTCCATACCAACACCGGAGTACAGAAATGCATCATTTTTAGCTAGTTCGACCATTTCTCTAGAGCTAGGTTCGTATGTATGAGCATCTGCGTTCGGGGGATAGATACTTTCTACATCTACATAATCACCGCCAATTTTTGAGATGAAATCTTCTAAGGCGAAGATAGTTGTGGATATTGTTAATGAATTTTCATCATCCCCGTTAGTAGCATCTTCATTTTGGCATGCAGATAAAAGAATGAGAGTTGTTAATAATAAAAATAGAAGACGTTTCACTATGTTACCTCCAAATTTCTAATAAGATATTATAAGTTAATATTCCAAATCAGTATAAAAGTAGTCATTATTATAAAACGTACGTAATGATTACGAATCGTAATTGTTACGATTTAAAATTTACACCTATTTGGATTATATGTCAAGGTCTACTTTTATATTTTAGAAGTTTATTAAAAAAGCAAAATAAAAAACCGGTAGTAATCATCTACCGGTTCTCTAATAACATAGCAATTTATAAAATTGGCATGCTCTGAATAACTAAATAATTGAATCAGCAACAAGCGGCGCAAGGGCCTTTTTGCCGTAATATTATTTAGGTAAGCCAAGAATTGTTTTTGGTTCTAGGAATTCCTCAATCCCGTAGTCACCCCATTCGCGGCCAATACCAGATTGACCAAATCCACCAAATGGAGCGGAGAAGTCTGCTTTACCATCATTAACTGTAATTCGACCAGCTCTTATGCCTTTAGCAGCTTTTGTTAATGTCTCTGGATTTTCACCAACGACATATCCTGCTAATCCATAGATGGTATCATTTGCTATATCAATTGCTTCATCTAAATCATTGTACGTAATGACGGATAGGACTGGACCGAAGATTTCTTCTTGAGCGATCGTATCATCACGATTTACATTCGTAAAGACAGTTAGTTTAGAATAGTATCCTGTTTCTAAACCATCTGGTTTACCAGTGCCGCCTGCTACCAAGGTTGCTCCACTATCGATTCCTTGTTGAATATAATCTTGAACCGTTTTCCACTGTTCTTCGGAAACTTGTGGACCGGTAAAGGTGTTTTTATCTTGCGGGTCACCAACAGGAAATTCAGGTAATAATTCTTTTACTGCCTCAATGAACTCATCATGCATGGAAGCTGGTACAAGTGCTCTTGTTCCTGCAGTACATACTTGCCCTGTGTTAGCAGCGATATTTGTAATTGCATTTTTGGCAGCATATTTCACATCTGCATCATCTAAAATAATAATTGGAGATTTACCACCTAATTCAAGAGATACTTTCGTAATATCTTGAGCTGCATTTTCCATGATTTTTGTTCCGACTCCGCCCGAACCAGTAAACGATACGAAATCAATATCTGGATGTGAGCTAATTGCATTACCGATTTTACCACCAGAACCATTTACAAGGTTAAATACACCTTTAGGAACACCTGCTGCTTCAAATACTTCTGCGACTAGCATTGCAGCAAATGGAGTCTGCGATGCTGGTTTTAATATTACTGTACTACCAGCAGCAATCGCACTAGCTAGTTTTGTTGATAATTGATTTGTAGGGAAATTCCATGGTGTAATTAACCCTGCTACACCTATTGCATCTTTCTGAATAAATGATCCTTCACGTTGTTCGGTGAACTCAAAGTCACGTAATATTTTTGCTGTTTCTCTAAAGTGACGAAGACCCATTTCATATTGTGTTTGCTCCGTAAAAGTAACTGGAGAACCTAATTCCTGGGTAATTACGTTGATAAATTCATCTTTTCTTTTTTCATATTCATCTGCTATACGTTCTAATAATTGGACTCTTTCTTCCTTTGCAGTGTTTGAAAAGGAAGGAAATGCTTTTTTAGCAGCTTGTACAGCTTTATCTAAATCTTCTTCTGTACCTGCACTAATCGTACCCATTTTTTCTTCTGTTGCTGGATTTATAACATCAATTGTTTCATTGCCTGTGGATTCTACCCATTCACCATTAATAAAGTGTTTTACATTGTTAAACATATATTATCAAGCTCCTTTGTCTTGAATTGTTGTACATAATTAAATGTTCCCGATGTGTATGATAATAAACATAAGCATAAAAAAACCTTCCCAAAAAATGAGAAGGTATTATTAATCTTTTATATTTTATCCACCAATAATATGGAAGCCAGAATCAACATGTAAGACTTCTCCAGTTATACCACGAGCCATTTCACTAATTAGGAATAAGGTTGCATCGCCAACTTCATCTTGATCAACATTTCGGCGTAATGGAGCTTTCTCTACAATAACATTAGCTTTCTCATTAAAGTTAGAAACACCTTTTGCGGAAAGGGTACGGATCGGTCCTGCAGAGACAGCATTTACACGGATACCGTATTTACCCATGTCTTCGGCAAGGTAGCGAACACTTGCTTCTAGGGAAGCTTTTGCAACCCCCATCACATTATAACCAGGAATAACGCGTTCGGAGCCTAGATAGGTTTGTGTAACGATTCCACCACCTTCAGTCATAAATTCTTTAGCTGCCTTCGTGACTGCTACTAAGGAGTAGGCACTAATTTCTTGAGCGAGTAAAAAGCCATCCCTTGATGTATTTGCATATTCCCCTTGTAATTCATCACGATTTGCAAAGGCAACAGAATGAACTACGCCATGAATGACTCCTACTTTTTCACCAACTTCATTAAATGCTTGTTGAATACTTTCATCAGAAGCAACATCACAAGAGATAATGGCAGTTGCTTTCATTTCATGCTTGTCTAGTAGTTTCACCAATTTTTGATAAGAACGTTCTTGTCTATTTGTAAATATTAGATTAGCTCCTGCATTGTGCAGTGACTTGGTAATTCCCCAGGCGATGCTTCGTTCATTCGCAACCCCCATAACTACAATATTTTTACCTTCTAATAGTTTCGTCATAGTTTACCTCCAAATGATTCATTATTTACTTATTATAACTTATTAGTACCTGGTAATGAAACCAAAACATAAAAGTGTTGTTTTATAGGTGGATAAGGAAGCTGAAAAGTGCGATTATTCCAGCAATGAGACGGTTTTTAAGTGAAATAAAAAAATCCAAAAAATTTTCCAATTTACTCTTTACAAACTGGGTTATACTCGATATAATAAAATTCGTCAGTTTGCGAGACATGCTATCAAAAAGCTGTCGAAAAGCATCATGGCCCGTTGGTCAAGCGGTTAAGACACCGCCCTTTCACGGCGGTAACACGGGTTCGAATCCCGTACGGGTCACCAATATTATGGAGGATTAGCTCAGCTGGGAGAGCACCTGCCTTACAAGCAGGGGGTCGCAGGTTCGAGCCCTGCATCCTCCACCATCAAGTTTTATATGATGTAGAAATATATTCTTGCAACATAAATTGAAGTTTGATACTATTTCATTTGGTTGGCTCATGAAACGTGAAAATAATTGAATACTATAATCTTAATAATGCCGGCCTAGCTCAACTGGTAGAGCAACTGACTTGTAATCAGTAGGTTGGGGGTTCAAGTCCTCTGGCCGGCACCACTTGAATTTTAATTGTATAATCTTTATTTTATGGTTAACAATATCTACGGAGGGGTAGCGAAGTGGCTAAACGCGGCGGACTGTAAATCCGCTCCCTCGGGTTCGGCAGTTCGAATCTGCCCCCCTCCACCATTTTTGTTGTTGGGCCATAGCCAAGCGGTAAGGCATCGGGTTTTGATCCCGTGTACCCCAGGTTCGAATCCTGGTGGCCCAGCCATACTTTAATTAAGGTCTTTTTTTTATGCCTTTTTTATAAACTATATTAATGAAATATCTCATTTTATATTATACGAGCCATTAGCTCAGTCGGTAGAGCATCTGACTTTTAATCAGAGGGTCGAAGGTTCGAATCCTTCATGGCTCATAACATGGAACAAACAGGAACGATTAGTCGGACCTGTTTGTTTTTATATACAGAGAAAACAATGAAAATAACTTTACAGAAGATAAGGAAATAATTGAAAGTTCATTACTTAACACATATCGGAACTTCTAAATGAAAAGTCATTATATTTCATGTTATAATTTACATAGTTTAATTTGGGAACGATATATTAAATTTTTTAGTTCGATGAATTTCAATAGATTAAAGGATGAGCGAGGAATGAAATCTTCTAGAATTCCAGGTTTTTATAATATGTCAGTAGAACAACGACGCGAATTATTGAAAAATAATCATGAACTGACGGATGAGCAGATGAGTAGTCTCACGAGTAATCACCCATTATCTTTAGATACAGCCAATAATATGATAGAAAATGTAGTAGGTACCTATGAGCTTCCTTTAGCGATGGGATTGAATTTCGTGATTAACGGGAAGGAATACGTAGTACCGATGGCAATTGAAGAAGCTTCAGTTGTAGCATCTGCAAGCCACATAGCAAAAATTGTTAGAAGTGCAGGTGGATTTGAAGCCGAGTCTCGGGAAAGATTAATGATAGGACAAATTCAAGTTGTAGGGTGTTCTAACTTCAATGAAGCAAAAGAAGCGGTTCTTAACCAAAAAGATACGTTGATGCGAGCTGCTGATGATGCTTATCCAAGTATTGTAAAAAGAGGCGGGGGTACGAGAGACCTCGATGTGCGTATTCTGAATGATCATGAAGATTCAACATACTCGCAGATGCTTATCATGCATATATATGTAGATACTTGTGATGCGATGGGAGCAAATATGATTAACACTATGGTAGAAGCTATTGCTCCTATTGTTGAAGAAATAACTAATGGCAAGGTTTACCTTCGAATTTTGTCGAACTACGCTGACCGAAGCCTAGCAAATGCAAAATGTGTGATTCCGCCTTATCTTTTAGCAACAGGTGATTTCACTGGTGAGGAAGTCAGAGACGGTGTTATACATGCCTATGAATTTGCTGCTTCTGATCCATATCGTGCTGTTACGCATAACAAGGGTATCATGAATGGCATTGACCCAATTGTCATAGCTACAGGAAATGATTGGCGTGCTGTTGAAGCTGGCGCTCATGCATATGCAGCAAAAGATGGCCAATATGGTTCGATGACCACATGGTCTAAAGATAACGAAGGTAATTTGGTTGGTGAAATTGAGTTACCAATGTCTGTTGGAATTGTTGGTGGAGCTACAAGGGTACATCCTTTAGCAGAACTTTCTCTTTCAATAATGAATATAAAATCTGCGGCTGAACTAGCACAAGTAATTGTTGCAGTCGGTTTAGCACAGAATCTCGGTGCTTTGAAAGCTTTAGCAACTGATGGAATTCAAAAAGGCCATATGGCTCTTCATTCGCGTTCTGTTGCAATTGCTGGAGGGGCTTCAGGGGAGATGATTGATGTGATAGCGAATAAATTAATTGAACAAAAAGAAATCCGTGTCGGAAAAGCTAAAGAATTGGTGGAACAGTATAAACAATGAGTTTAGAAAAAGTAACAGCCTCAGAGAAAACAGCTATTGGTGTAGCTCATAGTAAACTTATTTTAATCGGAGAGCACGCAGTTGTACACGGACAACCAGCGATTGCTATTCCATTTCCTTTAATAGGTGTAGAAACCGTTATTGAGTATGTCCCGGGTACGGTAAAAGTGGACAGTTCTTTTTATCATGGACCATTACGACATGCACCTGATTATCTTCAGGGTATTGCTAATTGTGTTGATGAGACACTAGCTTATCTTGAAATTCCTAATGAGGACTTACTTATTCGTATTAATTCCTCAATTCCACCAGGTAAAGGTCTTGGTTCGAGTGCTTCAGTAGCGATTTCTGTTATACGCTCTTTATTTGACTATGCCGATCGAACATATACAACAGAAGAGCTACTGCGTTTAGCGAATGTAGCAGAAACCTATGCTCATGGTGATCCAAGTGGGCTTGATACGCTTACAATAACATCAGATTTACCGGTATGGTTTGAAAAAAATAACCCTGTCGATTATATCGAACTTGGTGAAGATTTACACTTTATTGTAGCTGACTCAGGCCGAATTGGTGATACCCGCACCTCTGTTGAATCTGTAGCTCGTCTGTTAAAGATGGCGCCAAAACGAATACATGCCAAAATCGAGCGCATCGGAGAGTTAACGCATCATGCAAAAGACGCGTTAGAAAAAGCGAGTAAGCAATTTCTTGGACAATTGTTGAATGAAGCACAAAAAGAACTGGAAGCTCTTGGCGTTAGCGATGCTGGATTAAACAAATTAATTCACCATGCACGTGAAGAAGGAGCTTTAGGTGCGAAATTAACAGGCGGCGGAAATGGTGGTTGTATAATTGCATTAGCACAAAATGAAGTCCATTCGAAACAATTAGCGGAAAAACTTCGTAAGTTTGGTGCTAATTCTGTTTGGCCGTTTGTATTGAAGAAACAAAGTAAGTCTTAGACGAGATTGAGGAGTAATTCAATGAAAGCAACAGCAAAGGCGCATACAAATATCGCATTGATAAAATATTGGGGAAAGCGAAATGAACCAATTATATTACCAACAAATAGTAACCTATCTCTTACGTTAGATGGGTTTTCAACTGTAACGACAGTTCATTTTCAAGATGATTTAAGTTCGGATGAATTTTTCTTGAATGATAAATTTGTAGAAGGCGAAGCGAGCAAACGTGTGATAGGGTTCTTAGATAAAGTTAGAACTATGGCAGGCAAAGATATGTATGCTAGAATACATTCTTTAAACCATGTTCCGACTGCTGCGGGATTTGCCTCCTCGGCGTCAGGATTTGCAGCGTTAGCAGCAGCTAGTACGAAAGCAATCGGTTTAGAACTAGATGATCGGGAACTATCCATATTAACTCGACAAGGCTCAGGTTCAGCATGTCGTTCTATTTTTGGTGGTTTTGTCGAATGGCAAATGGGAGAAAGAGAAGATGGATCTGATTCTTACGCAGTACCTGTTGCTTCAAAGGATCACTGGGATATTAGAGTGGCTGCTGTTGTCCTTTCAGCGACGGAGAAGAAAGTATCCAGTCGTGATGGCATGCGAAGAACCGTAGAAACTTCTCCTTTCTATGATGGATGGTTACAACAAACACCAAAGGATTTAGAAGAAATAAAAACCGCAATAATTGATAAAGACTTTGAAAAAACGGGGAATATTGCAGAAGCCAATTGCATGCGAATGCACGCAACTACATTAGGCGCTAATCCTCCTTTTACGTATTGGCAAGACACAACAATGCGTGTGATGCAAAATGTACAACAAATGAGAGAAGAAGGAATTCCTGCTTACTTCACCATTGATGCTGGACCAAATGTTAAAGTATTATATTTACCAGAAGATGAACAGAAAGTGAAGCAAAGACTTCAGCAAATTACCGGCGTAGAAGAAGTGATTGTTAGTAAACCAGGAAAAGGAATAAGTTATTTGTAGGGGTTGGACAAGTTGAGTAAGAAACAAATTACCGTTAAAGCGCCAGGGAAACTTATGATTGCTGGAGAATTTGCAGTTTTAGAACCTTATCATGAACTTGCGGTGATGGCAGTTAATCGATATGTGTATGCAACGATTACTGAATCAACCGACTTTCGACTTTCGTTGGAGGACTTTGGATTGCATGATATTCCATGGTCTTATAAAGCGGATAAAGTTCAAATACAGTCAAATGACAAGCGTTTTTCATTTGTTGCCGATGCGATACAGATAACTTTAACGTTCTTAAAAGAACAAGAGAAACAAATTCCTCCATTTCATTTAACTACTCGAAGTGAATTAGATGATGCTTCAGGTGTAAAATATGGCTTAGGATCTAGTGCGGCTATTGTAACTTCTGTGGTTTCAGCTATTCTGCGATTTGTTGCACCTCGTTACGCAACAAAGGAAATCATTTTTCGTTTAGCGGCGTTGTCTCATGTCTGCACACAAGGTAACGGATCTGGTGCGGATATAGCGGCTTCTACATATGGCGGGTTCCGCCAATACAGTTCTTTTCAAGCAGATTGGTTATTGAAGACATATCAAAATGCTTCCACTATTTCAGAGGTTGTTGATATGGAGTGGACATATTATCAATCTAAAAAAATTCGAATGCCTGATTTTCTAAATGTATGTGTAGGTTGGACAGGTACTGCTGCATCAACAAAGAATCTTGTTCAACAAATTCGTTTATTAAAATCAAGTGATTCAGATGCATATGAATATTTTCTACAAAGTAGTGAAGAAGCAGTACGTCTCTTCCTAGATGGAATGAATAAAGAGAATCTAGATATGTTGATGACCGGAGTGCAAAAAAATCGGCAAGCATTAGTGTATGTAGGTGAAAAAGCTAATACACCAATTGAAACACCGATGCTGTCCAATTTATGTGATCTTGCTGAGCGGTTAGGTGGTGCAGGAAAACCATCAGGTGCAGGTGGTGGAGATTGTGGAATAGCATTTATGTATTCTAAAGAACAAGTAGATAATCTGTTTCATGCTTGGAAAGAAGTTGGAATTAAGCCCTTAACATTACAGCCTTCATTAGAAGGTGAATGTACCCTAACAAATGAAGAATAAGACACATAAAAAAGACATTCCGACGATTGTATGTGGATGTCTTTTTACCCTTTTATTTTCTCTTTTTATATTATTTTTTCATAGTCATTCATTAGTTGATCTAGCTTCATGCTTGTTGATATAACAGTATCTGAGGTGAGATCGTATTTCCCGTATAGATCAAGCATTTCTTTCCTGCATTGCTCGATTTCCTCAAATAATGTGTGTTTATCCACAAAATTGCCCTCCTTTTTAGTATAATAGTTACTATATACCCTTTTTTTTAAATACATAAACAGTTTAATAAATTTTTTATAAAAAAAGTGAAACCTAATGCAGGTGGAATTCGTACAATGAGTACCGCATGGATAGCGGAGGTAGTCAGATGGATCAATTTATCATAGAAAAGATAAAACAAGTAAAAAAAGGAGATCAATCCGCATTTGCTGAAGTGGTTTCCTTTTACCAAAATAAAATATTTCAGCATTGTTATCGTATGCTCGGTAACAAACATGAAGCGGAGGACATAGCGCAGGAGGCTTTTATTAGAGCGTATATAAATATAGATTCGTTTGATGAAAAGCGTAAATTTTCAACTTGGTTATATCGTATTGCAACGAATCTAACGATAGATCGTATACGAAAGAGAAAGCCAGATTATTATTTAGATGCCGAAGTTAAGGGAACAGAAGGGCTAGATATGTATTCCCAATTGGCAAGCACAGAACGCCTTCCAGGTGAAGAAGTAGAGAGTAGAGAGCTACAACGATATATACATCATGAGATATCACAATTACCAGCAAAGTACCGGAGTATTATAATGCTTCGATATTTAGAGGAATTCTCTTTACAAGAAATAAGTGAAATACTCGATATCCCTTTAGGGACAGTGAAAACGAGAATTCATCGGGGAAGGGAAGCCCTACGAAAGAGGCTTCGACATGTGTAAAGGAGCGTGTTCTACGTGAGTTGCAGTAAAGATTATTTAAATTTAATGCATATATATTTAGATGGAGATATCACAAGAGAAGATGAGTCGAGATTGCGTAGGCATCTGGAAGATTGTGAATCATGTCAGAAACATTTTCATGAATTAAATCGTACGATAACATTAATGCGTAGTGCAGAACGAATAGAAGCACCAGAAGAATTTACCGAAAATGTTATGGCAAATCTCCCATCGGAAAAGAAGACAGTGAAGTATCGACGTTGGTTTAAACTTCATCCAATGTGGACTGCGGCTGCTATTTTCCTTGTCTTGATGCTCGGGGGTATGATTTCTACATGGACACAATCTACCGACCAGCTTGTTGTCTCAGCTCAAGAGGAATTAATTGTCGATGGAGATACAGTTATTGTGCCAGCTGGAGTTACTGTACCTGGTGATGTATTGGTGAAGAATGGAAATTTATTATTATTGGGAACAGTTGATGGAGATGTTACCATTTTCAATGGGAAAATTCTAGATAACGAAATGGAAATGAATGGGGAAGGGTTAATGGCCTCAGTTGGAGGAGTTAATGGCGAACTAGAGACAATTGATCGAATGTTTGAGTGGATTTGGTACAATATTAAAAATTTCTTCAAAGGTGTATTCTCTTTTTGATGATAAATAGTAGTATCTAAGTATCGAAATGGTATTTGGATACTATTTATTTGAGTATTTTTAGGACGTGTTTGAATTTCTTAAAGGGTAATTTTTGAGTATCCGAATTATTTAGATATTTTGAACGCTTTTTTAGTTGGCATCGGCGGCTTTTACTTTCGGAGAGAAAACTTTGGCTAATTGCTATCAGCACTAAAAACCTTGTTCTTCGCTTAAGATTTGGTATAGAGATGAGTTCTATTAACTAATAATTCTACGTTGTTTTAAATAGAATAATTAATTAAGAAATTGACTCATTATTAAATAAAGCATCAGATAAATTAATTACTACCCCCATTAATAAAAAAGCAAGCTCGAAAACACTTACGCAAGGGTCTAAATCATTTGTTTTATGTTATAATTAATAACGTTCGATACATGAAATTTGTAAAAAAGGAAAAGAATGTAAAAGTAGGCTTTTTTGACATAGATAAATTAAACTGGCAAAGGATGTGTGGGCATGCTTGATGGGGGATTTGACATATTAAATCTGTTACGTATTGGCGTAGATATAGCTCTCGTCTGGTATGTATTATATAAATTAATAATGCTAATCAGAGGCACAAAAGCAATTCAATTATTAAAAGGAATTGCCGTAGTGATTATTGTATGGGGAGTAAGTCAAATTCTTAATCTCCAAACAATCCAGTTTTTTACAAACCAAATTATTAGTTGGGGACTTATTGTAATTATAATACTTTTCCAGCCAGAATTGAGGCGGGCACTCGAGCAATTAGGTAGAGGAAATTTATTTGCTCGAAGTGCTAAGTCACAAGAAGAAATTATCCAAAATGATATAAGTGCTATTTTGCAATCCTGTAATTATATGGCAAAACGAAGAATTGGGGCACTTATATCGATAGAAAAAGAAACAGGAATTGGCGACTATGCGGAGACAGGAATTTCGATAAAGGGTAAGCTTTCTCATCAGTTACTTACAAATATTTTTACTCCAAATACGCCATTACATGATGGAGCAGTAATTATAAAAAAAGGCGAAATCTCCGCTGCAGCTTGCTACTTACCATTATCGGAAAGCCCTTTTATTTCAAAGGAGCTAGGAACCAGACACCGTGCAGCGATGGGTATTAGTGAAGTAACTGACGCATTAACGATTGTTGTATCAGAGGAAACAGGTGCTATCTCGTTTACAAAGAACGGGGAACTACATCGAGATATTGATCAAGAAAAACTAAGTGATGCGTTGGCTAAACATATGTCATTAGTTCCAAAATCCTCAGAAAGAAAATCGAGGAAACGGAGGACTGATAAAGATGGATAATTGGTTTCGCAGTAAATGGTTTGTCCGCTTGTTTTCATTAGCTTTTGCGATATTCTTATATGCATTTGTAAATGTTTCTGATGATAATGATCCAGGAAATTCCGATTCAACATATTCTAGTCTGGGAGAACAATCTGAATTATTAAGTGATGTGCCGGTAGAAATTCAGATTGACCGAGATAAGTATGTAGTTAGTGGAGTTCCTGAGAGCGTCCAAGTTAGTTTACAAGGTACTTCCGGCAGTGTTACACCGTTAGTTCTCCAACGTAACTTTGAGGTTTTTGTAGACCTAGAAGGATTAGGGGAAGGAACCCATGTTGTTGAATTAGAGCATACAATCAATAAAAACGATGTGAAAGTGTATATTGAGCCGAAAACAATTGAGGTAACGATAGAAGAACGAGCCTCAGAAGAATTTACGGTCGTTGCAGATTTTATTAATGAAGACAAAATGGCGAATGGTTTTGAAATGACTGATTATAGAATAGAACCATCTACCGTCACAATCACTAGTTCTCGAAGTGTTATTGACGCGATTGGTACTGTGAAAGTTTATGTTAATTTAGAAGGTGTAGATGGATCAATTAATAGTAGAGAGCTCCCGATAAATGTATATGATTTACAAGGGAACGAGCTAGATGTTCGTTTAGATCCGGAGAATGTACAAGTCTCCGTAGATGTTAATAATCCAAGTAAGTCTGTACCATTATCCGTTGAGACAACAGGAGAATTACCAGAGGGCTATTCATTAAATTCAATTTCTGCTAATGTAGAAGAAGTCGAAATTTATTCAACTAGCAGTCGTCTAGATGAAATTTCTGAAATAAGTACAGAGGAAATCGACTTATCTGAGATAAACGAATCCGGTACAATTGAAGTACCAATACAATTACCAGAAGGCGTTTATGCTCCTGAAATGGAAATGGTAGAAGTAACTGTCGATGTTGAATCGTCAAGAGTATTTGAAAATGTTCCGATAGAGGATGAGGGTCTAAGTGATGGATTAGCTTTTGATTTCTTAGATCCTTCCTCAGGGGAATTAAATATAACTACTTCTGGTGATGCAACAATTATTAATGATTTATCAATAGAAGATTTTCGAGCATTTATAGAATTGACAGATTTAAGTCCAGGGTCACATCAATTACCTATAACGATTGAGGCTCCGAATGAAGAAGGAATTAATGTCACCACTGAAGTCGAAGAAGTTAGTGTAGAGATTAGTGGGTCTGAGCAAGCCAATCAATCCGAGCAAGACGAAGACCAAAATCAAGATTAACTAATGTATGTATTGGTAACTAAAGGAGAGGTATGTAATGGGTAAATTTTTTGGAACAGATGGCGTGAGAGGAGTAGCAAACGAAGGTCTAACACCTGAACTTGCATTTAAGTTGGGACGTTTCGGTGGATATGTACTTACGAAAGAAAGTGAAAGACCTCGCATATTAATTGGACGAGACACACGTGTTTCTGGCCATATGCTAGAAGGCGCTCTTTTAGCTGGTCTGTTATCCATTGGTGCTGAGGTAATGCGATTAGGAGTTATTTCTACTCCGGGTGTTGCATATTTGACGAAGGCAACTAGTGCTCAAGCAGGAGTAATGATTTCTGCTTCTCATAATCCTGTAGAAGATAATGGAATTAAATTCTTTGGCCCAGATGGTTTTAAATTAACTGATGCACAAGAAAATGAAATTGAATCACTGATGGAGGGTGAGGATAATTTACCTCGACCAACAGGAGCAGATATCGGAGTTGTCAATGATTACTTTGAGGGTGGACAGAAGTATTTATCTTATCTAAAAGATACGATTGATAATGACTTCGAAGGAATCCGTATTGCAATCGATTGTGCTCATGGAGCAACCTCTAGTCTGGCAACACATCTTTTTGCTGACCTAGAAGCAGATATTTATTCGATTGGTTCATCTCCAGATGGATTAAATATTAATGATGGTTTTGGATCTACACATCCAGACAAATTACAAGAATTTGTCTTAGAAAAAGGAGTAGATATTGGTCTTGCTTTTGATGGAGATGGAGACCGTCTTATCGCTGTTGATGAGAAAGGTAACCTAGTTGATGGTGATAAAATTATGTATATTTGTGCTAAATATATGCATGAGATAGGTATGCTACGTAAAGATACTGTGGTATCTACAGTAATGAGCAACCTTGGTTTTTACAAAGCATTAGAAAATGTAGGACTAAAAAGTAATAAAACTTCTGTCGGTGACAGATATGTGATGGAAGAGATGCGTGAAAATGGATATAACTTGGGTGGTGAGCAGTCTGGTCATATTATATTCTTAGACTATATTACTACTGGTGACGGGATGTTATCGGCCATTCAACTTGTTAATGTGATGCGTGAAACAGGGAAACCTTTATCCGAGCTTGCTGATGAAATGGTTGTCTTTCCTCAAGTATTAAAGAATGTTCGCGTAATGGATAAAAATCAAGCACTAAGTAGCTCGATTTTATTAGATGAAGTAGATGCAGTAGAAAAAGAACTTGGTGAAGATGGACGTGTATTAGTAAGACCATCTGGTACGGAGCCATTGGTACGTGTGATGGTAGAAGCAAAAACAAAAGAAGAATGTGAACAATACGCTGACCGTATTGTCGAAGTAATCGAAAAGCATTTAGGAGCATAAATAGAAAAGACAGCGCAATTGATTCGCTGTCTTTTTGTTTGCGCAAAATTTCCTTCTAGAGGCGGAGGTAAAAGCATCGTTAGACTGTTACTATATCCTAACTTCATGATAAAATTGAAAGTATACAAATAATCAGAAAATATTAAGGGGTGTTATGAGATGATTGATTTTCCTAAATCTACGGTTGAACAGTTTTTTCGCACATATACAATCAACCATTTTAATGTGAATAAAGATGAAAGTAAATTAGTGTTTGCAACAAATATAAATGGGACGTCAAATTTATGGGCAATGGATTTAAAGCAAGGGAGCAAGTTTCCTTATCAGTTCGCACAAAAAGGAGAATCCTCTAATTTTACAGTTTTTGATCCCGAGGGGGGATATGTCCTAACAGATTTTGATAGTGATGGTGATGAAAATTACCAAATCTATGCCCTTCCCTATGAAGGTGGGATTCCCAAACCATTAATTACAGGAAAACCTGACGATAAATTTTTATTTAGTCACCTAAGTGAAGATGGAAAACGTATTTATTATAATACCTCTGTGGGCAATCCTTCTTTTTTAAATACACGTATGAAAGATTTAGAAAATGATTCCGATACGTTGATTTATGAAGGAGATAAAGGACCAACCAGTATAGAGGCTGTGTCTGAAAATGAAACGTCTTTTGTCTATATTCGTATGTTTGCTAATACGTATAATAACGCTTTTGTTCAAATGGGAGAAGAAACGGTATTTTTAACCCCTAACCCGGAGAAAGTACACGTATCCTATGACCCAATATTTACAGATGATACGACGATTTATTTCCTGACCGACTATGATAGTAACTATAGCTATCTAGCCAAGTTTGATTTGAGTACGAGGAATTTTGAGAAAGTATTAGAACTAGAAGAAGAATCATTAAATACATTAAAGTACCATAAAGAATCGAAATCCTTTTATATAGTTACGGAAAAAGGTGTCTTAGATAAACTATATCATTACAAACTGACTGATAACAGTGTTACAGAATTAAATACACCATTTGATATTGTTGAGCAATTGAAAGTCATGAAATCTGGAAACGTATATGTATTAGGACGTACAGCCACGCTACCGTTGAATATTTTTGTTTCTACTAAAGAACCCGAATGGGAGCAATTGACCACGAATCGTGTGCTCGGAATTGATGAATCAGAGTTAGTAGATCCAGAAGTGGTTACGTATAAATCATTTGATGGAATGGAAATTGAGGCACTGTTATTTAAAGCGAATTCGGAGAACGCCAATGGCTATACAGTATTTTGGCCACATGGTGGACCACAAGCATCTGAACGGAAATTTTTCCGTGCGATGTTCCAAAGCATTCTGCATCGTGGTTACAATATCTTTGCACCTAATTTCCGAGGTAGTACTGGGTATGGTTCAGAATTCGTGAAATTGGTAGAGCAGGATTGGGGATACGGTCCACGACTTGACAATGTAGAAGGAATCAAATGGTTATTTGAACAAGGTATTAGTGATCCTGATCATTTATTCTTAGTAGGAGGAAGCTACGGTGGCTATATGGCCTTGCTCTTACATGGTAGACATCCAGAATATTTTAAAGCCGTTATCGATATATTTGGTCCAAGTAACTTATTTTCATTTGTAGAGTCTGTTCCAGAGGATTGGAAGCCAATAATGGAAAATTGGGTGGGAGATCCAGAACGTGATAAAGAGAGATTCATTCGAGATTCTCCAGATACGTATTTAGATACAATGACGAAACCGATGCTAGTGATCCAAGGGGCAAAAGATCCACGCGTGGTAAAAGCAGAGTCGGATCAAATCGTAGAGAAGCTAAAAGCAAAAGGAAGAGATGTAGAATATTACGTATTAGAAGATGAAGGGCATGGATTTTCTAAGAAAGAAAATGAAATAAAGGTCTACACATGGATGCTTGATTTTCTTGATAAGCACCAAGGATAACATGTAGAAGAATAAGTTGTAGCTAAATGTGAGATGCTTATGGTACTTGTACTACTGTTCACAGTAGAGCAGATTACATTTAGCTTCAACTTTATTTTTACTAGAATCGTTTGAAGCCCTTGTAAATTCTGTGCTAACTTGAGAAGTTCTAAAACCCAAAATCAGAAGTGAAATCCGGAAAAGTAGTGAATAGTAGTGCTAGTCTAAAAAATGGACACGCATAAATGAGATTAATCATTTATAATCAAATTAACCAATAAAAGGACGTGTTCATCATGGCTTACTCTCAAGAGTATAAAGATTATATTTGTAAATTAATAGTTGATGAGAATCGGGTGGTAAAAGAAGTTGCTTATGAATTAAATATTCCATATAGTACGCTGGGGAGATGGGTGAAAAATTATAAAAAGACCGTGAAGCCTGAGACCATAAGTCAGAAAGACCGGTTTATAAGTTCGGAGGATCATCAAAAAGTTTTAAGTGAAAGAGATAAAGAAATATTAAAGCTTAAAGAGGAAAATGAAATTTTAAAAAAGGCCATGCACATCTTCACAAAAACCAGGAATAAGATATCAATTTATCTACAGTCATCAAGATGAGTATCCAGTGGTGAGGATGTGCGAAGTCCTAAGAGTTTCTAGAAGTGGGTATTATAATTGGCTTTCTAACCAAGAAAAGGAAGCCTCTGATAGAGAGAAAAAAAGAGAAGAATTGAAACGAAAAATAAGTCAATCTTTTCATAATAGCTTTGGAACCTACGGAAGCCCAAGGATCCATAGTGATTTAATTGAAGAAGGATATATTATCTCGCAAAAGACCGTGGCTCGTATCATGCAGGAAATGTCACTGAAAGCGATCATTTCGAAAAAGCGCGTCCATACAACGGATTCCAATCATCACCTTCATATTTATCCGAACCTGCTTAATCAAGAATTCTCTGTTGATGAACCAAATCAAGTGTGGGTATCCGACATTACTTATATTTGGACGATAGAAGGATGGGTGTATCTTGCTTCTGTTTTGGATTTATGTTCTAGAAAAATAGTTGGTTGGGCGCAAGCGCCTCATATAAAAAAGGATCTAGCCTTGAAAGCTTTGAAAATGGCAATGACTACTAGAAATCCTGGAGAAGGGTTGATTCATCATTCTGATCGAGGATCTCAATATTGTTCGCATGAATATATCAATGAATTAAACAAGATAAAAGCGAAAATAAGCATGAGTCGAACAGGAAACCCTTATGACAACGCTTGTATAGAATCTTTTCATGCCACCATAAAAAAAGAGTTAATATACAGAAATAGATTCAACACACGAGATCAAGCTGTGAAGGCAGTTAATTATTACATTCGTCATTTCTATAATGAAAAAAGGAAACATTCTGCATTAGGTTATGTATCTCCAAATAAATATGAAAGACATTATAATAAAACACAAAATGAAAATTACTCAAAAGTAACTCAATAGGCTTTAGAGAAGGAAAGTTGTGCATTTAAACTTTTCATCTCCAAAGTCCCAGTAAGCGAAGCGCGGTAGGCACTTAGCTTTTACTTAGTAATGAAATTTAGTGTCCATTTTCTTGACATAAGTCCAATAGAGCTGTTCTAAAACCCAAAACAAGAAGAGAAATCTGAAATAGTAGTGAATAGACAGGTTCTAAAACCCAAAACAAGAAGAGGAATCTGGAAAAGTGGTGAATAGAGCCGTTCTAAAGTCCAAAACAAGAAGAGAAATTTGGAAAAGTGGTGAATAACACCTACCTCTAGCCCCAAAACTCCATAAGAAATCCTGAATAAATAGTGGATAGTACCTCAAAAATTTAAAATAGTTAAGAAATCCATCAAAAAATACTCTAGATTGCATTTTTAACTCAAATTGTATAGCTATTCCTATGAGAGAACTTTCTTTATTTAATGGTTCCGAGGCACGTGTCGTAACCTTTCCGACATAAATTCATAAACTGGTTGCAGGAAAACAAGAAAATAGTTGACCAATTTTCTATCTTTCCGTTAGAATAAAGAGAGTTCTTGTTTTTCCTACGTAATATAAGTCCGAAAGCAAGGGCAACTAGTACAGGAAAGGAGCTTATAGAGCGTAATTTTAGGAATTATAATCACAAGCGCCAGGACTATTCTTCGGACGGATTGAAAGGATAGTTGACGAGGTGGAGGTTATCGATTTTTCGGCGGGTGCCTCCCGGCTGTCATCACAGTCGAAGCTTTATCTTTAAAACAGTAGGGTGACCTATTGCACAAAAGGATAAAGAAAGATGTCTTATTAAATACTAAAATACACGGGAAAGGGGCAGCAATAGGCCCCTTCACTAAAAGAAGATGTTCATAGGGGTTATAAAAATTCTCCCTATTTGAACACTCGCTTAAAGTCGGTCTTTTTGTCTGCCCCTTTAATTCAAGGAGGACATCGACATGTGCGGAATCGTCGGTTATATTGGACAAAATGATACAAAAGAAATTTTACTAACAGGATTAGAAAAGCTAGAATATCGCGGATATGACTCTGCAGGAATTGCAACGCTAAATGATAATGGCGTTCATGTAACAAAAGTAAAAGGTCGTATTGCTACATTACGTGAGGATGTAGATGCAACTGTAGAATCTACAATGGGTATTGGACATACGCGTTGGGCGACACATGGTGTACCAAGCGTAATGAACGCTCACCCACATCAAAGTACTTCTGAAAGATTTACTATTGTTCATAACGGTGTTATTGAAAATTATATCGATATTAAAAATGAGTACCTTGCAGATGTATCTTTTGTAAGTGAAACAGATACAGAAGTAATCGTACAGCTAATCGAAAAACTTTATGAAAAACATCAAGATACGAGGAAAGCATTTAGCGAAGCAATGAGCCTGCTTAAAGGTTCGTACGCAATTGGATTAATTGATGCGGAAGATAGCGAAACGCTATACGTTTCTAAAAACAAAAGCCCATTATTGGTTGGTTTAGGAGAAGGATTCAACCTTGTAGCAAGTGATGCCATGGCTACATTAAAAGAAACAGACCAATATTTGGAGATTTTTGATAAAGAAATCGTACTTGTAAGCCGCAATCATGTAGAAGTACAAACATTGGATGGTCAAGTAGTAGAGCGTAAGCCTTTCACTGCTGAAATCGATGCAAGTGATACAGAAAAAGGAACTTACCCTCACTTCATGCTGAAAGAAATCGATGAGCAACCAATTGTAATGCGTAAAATTATCCAAGAGTATCAAGATGACAAGGGTCAGTTGAAACTTGATCAAGATATTCGTACAGCAATGAAAGATGCAGATCGAATTTATATCATTGCAGCAGGAACAAGTTACCATGCTGGATTAGTTGGGAAAGAATTTATTGAAAAACTAGCGAATATTCCAGTAGAAGTTCATGTAGCAAGTGAATTCTCATATAACATGCCATTACTATCTGAAAAACCATTATTTGTATTTATTTCACAAAGTGGAGAAACAGCAGATAGTCGTGCTGTATTAGTAAAAATTAAGGAATTAGGACACCCAGCACTTACACTAACAAATGTGCCAGGTTCTACCCTTTCTCGTGAAGCAAATTATACGATGCATTTACATGCAGGACCTGAAATTGCTGTTGCTTCTACAAAAGCATACACTGCACAAATAGCAGTACTGGCAATTTTAGCTGTAGATACAGCAAGAGTAAAAGGTCTAGCATTAGACTTCGATCCACTTCAAGAGCTAGCAATTGTTGCAAATGCGATGGAAGTATTAACGGATCAAAAAGAAGAATTAGAACAATTAGCAAGAGATTATTTCGGAACAACACGCAATGCGTTCTTTATCGGACGTAGCACAGACTACCATGTAGCTCAAGAAGCGGCATTAAAGCTAAAAGAAATTTCTTATATCCAAGCAGAAGGTTTTGCTGGAGGGGAATTAAAACATGGTACGATCGCGCTAATTGAAGAAGGAACACCAGTTATTGCGTTAACGACACAAGAAAATGTAAATTACTCTATTCGCGGAAACGTGCAAGAAGTTGTTGCTCGTGGAGCAAATGCAATGGTCGTAAGCATGAAAGGCTTAGAGCAAGATGAGGATGCATTCGTAATCCCACATGTGCATGAGCTATTAACACCATTAGCAAGTGTTATTCCAATGCAATTACTTGCATACTACGCTGCACTTCACCGTGACTGTGACGTTGATAAGCCAAGGAATTTGGCAAAATCTGTGACGGTTGAGTAATTGAGGGTTTAAATAAGTAATAAATATGTCCCTGTTACTTTCCACTTCCCCACGCTAAAAAGTCGGTACCTACTGTTAAATAGTTGGTACATTAGAGGGAAGAGTGTGGAGGAAAAAAGAGCAGACGAGCAATATGTATTCAATCTTGATTCAATCATAAAATCAATATCAACTCAGGCTGGATCCAATAGTGGTCCAGTCTTTTTCTATGTATCCAATAACCCACCAATCCTTTGTCCAATAAGGGTTTCAATAGCCTTTTCAATTTCTAAATCCGTAGGATTTCCAATCTCTATTCATTTTGTTTCCTAAATGTAACACCATCCTACAATTGCTATATTTCCTTTCTTTTCTCTTGATTCTTCTCTCTGTTCGGTACGAACTCTTTAACATTGTCCGAATATTCGATACAACCCAGAGCGGGAAAAAGAGGGCGAAAATGGGGGTTTTGGGGAAGAACTTAATAACATTGCCTTTAGGCGTAAAAGAGTGAGTGAAGCCTTGGGGGATAAGGGGTTGAGGGGAGATTGGTGAGGGAAGGAGAAAGTAACAGGGGGATATAGTAGAAGAAAGTGAGAATAAAGAGTTAATAGACTAATAATATTGGAGATATAAGATAAAATGGGTATAGTCCAATAAAGGATGAGCAATTATGTGTTACCAAAAATATCTATAATAAACAAAGAAAGTTCTTACTTTTGTAATTCATAACCAGTCTACAAAGAACTTGAATTTATCATTAGAAATAGTAAAAGACCACCGAGGATTTAATTAAGATTGGTATGTAAATTTTGTTCATGTATTTTTCTTTGATTTTTATTGAAGTATCACTTGGAAGTTTATAATGGAGAATTAAAAAAGAAAATGGATATATGTGACAGATAATAGATATGGTGAAAAATTGATGCAAAGGTAAACAATAAATAAATCAATTATGAAAAGAACGGTAAAATCTTCAAAAAGGGCTTTTCAGGAATATTATTTAGATGAATTTCTTAAAAACATAGATGTTGGGATGGAATCCACAAAATTATGGTTGGCCTCAATTACAAGAAAACATCGAAAATCATTTCATCCCTATTATCATATTCTATTACTTAATTTTCTTGGATTAGAAGTTAATGAAGTTTTCCGAAAAACTCCATTAGAGGTTGAACCTTTTGGAAAACCAAAGTGGCCCTGTTTAAACATAGTTTGTCCAAATTACAAGAAAGATGTTATTCAGGAAGTCCGATTAGAAGCTGTGAGAGAACGAAACAGCCTATTGATAAGTTTTCTTGTAAACATTGTGATTTTACCTATACTAGAAAAGGTCAAGAGCAGAATGGAGTAGATCGTTTTAGATATACCAGAATAATGAACTTTGGTTACCTTTGGAAAAAGGAGCTTAGTGTATTGGTTGAGGAGAAATTAAGTTATCGGGAAATAGCTCGTAGGCTACATGTTGATCCTAATACGGTGGTTAAATATGCAAATGCAGACGTAAATGAATCTAAATCTACGGAATTTTTGAATGTAGATAAAGCTGATTCAATGGTATATCACCATAAAGCATGGTTGCAATTGCAACAAGATTATCCGAATCTATCTAAAACAAAACTGAGAAACAAAAAGCCGTCAACGTATGCCTACTTGTATAGAAATGATAAAGAATGGTTACATAATAATTCACCTAAACTACTAAAAGGAAATAGAGAAAATAAACGGATAGATTGGGAGAAACGAGATCAATAAATTTTAGATAGGGTTCAGAAGGCAACATGGGAACTTAGAAACCGGAATGTAAAACCAAAGAGGGTAACAGTTAAAAGCATTGGGGATGCAATAGGTGAAAGAGCGTTATTAGGGCAAAAATTAGATAAGATGCCGAAAACCAAAGCATTTATTAATGAGGCTTGGGATCCGAACAAGAATTTCGTTTACGTAGGGTAGAGCAAGTTATCCAAGACATGAGTAAAGCGGTTGAAGTAGTAAGGTTATGGAAGGTGCTAAGAAAGGCAAATATAAAAAAGAAATTTTATATTGAAATACATCAGGTAATTCAGATTCATATGTTTAGAATAACTAATATTAAAGATAAGTCCCTTGATTAAAACAAAAAACATCAAGAGGCTTTATATATTATACTTCTAATCTCCTTGATGTCTTATCACGATTGGCTTTCGGGCTTTTACTCTGGCACTTAATTGGGATTATTTCTGATCTTATTCCTGGCTCTTTCTTAGGCATTTAAGACCGATCTAAGGGAAAAGGTAAAAAAGGATGATAATAAGAGTGAAGAAAAGCATGAAATGCCTTCCGCAAATATCTATTGTTAGAAAAAATTGAATGACTTGGCTTGGAATTTTAATGAGATTAGAAAGAAAGAATTTTTACCAGCATGGATAGCGGAGGCAGAAAATCTTGAATTAAGTGAATTAAATAGTTTTCGAACGGAATAAAAAAGGAGATGGATACAGTCCAAAATGCATTTACGTTCTCCTATAATATCGGAGTAGCTGATGGAAGTATGAACAAGTTAAAAACAAACAAACGCATCATGTCATGTATGGCAGAAGCAATTTTGAACTTCTACGGAATAAATTATTACTGCTTGAATCACGTAAATTCGACTAGCTTTGGAAAGAACCTTTTTTACGCTTACTCTTACTATGTATATTTGTACCCATTTATCAAAATTTAGTAGAGGAACATTATAGTTTGATAAGTTAGAATAAAAAAACTATAATATCTTGTTTGAATTAAAATAATTTTCTGATATAATAATAGGTAGTAATTACCACATTAGTGGAGTGTAGTTACTATATTAATAGGAATGGAGGATGAATAAATGAAAAAAAAGGTGTTTGTTTTAATGTTTTCTACGTTATTATGTTTCTCCGCATTTGGAAATCCAGTATTTGCAGAAGAAAGTGTGGCTGTTGAAAAGGAAGGCGAAGTTAATCCAGAATGGGCACCGGTTACAAGAATTTGGCATGAATTCGGACCGGTTGCATATCAAGGACGCACGGTGTATATACAAACAACTAAATATAGAGCGTCCTTCGAGGGGTACGTATCTGCTAGAAATGTAGGTGGAGGACTTTTCATGTATGAAGGGTATTTATACAATTCTCAAGGGCCTATTCCGATACCTTCTAAAGTTAAGGAGGATAAGTAATGAAATTTTTAACTAAAATTTTAGCTTTTACATTTCTGCTGACGTTTGGCTCTATTATTCTAGTTAGTCAAGGAGCTAGTGCAAACGAGCTTGATGGTGATAATGTGGAATTACAAAGTGCCAATTCTATAAGAGCAGCTACTCATATTGACAAACCAATTAGAGATTTCGACAGAGGATTGGTATCGTTCCCAGATAAAATTTGGCATACTAGAGGAGAGTATCGTGGATATTTATACGTAAGGAACTTTGAAGAATTAAGCAACGGTATGCTTAGAGCAAATTACGTAGGTACTTTATATAAATACGTAAGTCCAGTTAAAACTGATCCGGAATTAGAGTAGTAAGAAAAAGAGGTAAATTTACTTATGTCTTCATCATTCAAAAAATTCCAGCAATCAAGGTGCAATTGCTGGAATTTTTTCTTTTTAGTTATATTAAAAAAGATTCGAACTTGACTAGAGATAGAATTGCTTCTTATTTTACTGTCATTGACATTTATCCTGACTTTGGAGAGCCGGGGGTTCTGAAAGCTCTTAAAAAGACTGAAGTCCATTATTGAAATTTTTTATCTTTCAATAAATTCAACGTGAGAATGTGATAAATTCGTGTAGATATTTTTATATTTACTTACTTGCTCAGAATCCTCAATTTGGAAATCTGAATCACTGATCTCTGCTGAATACTCGCTAAAGTCTTTATCACTTTCTTTTAGTGTAAATTCTATTTCTAAAGATTCATTCTCATTTTCAAACTGAATCACAAGTTCATCATCTTTCAGCTCATATGTTCCTTCTTCGCCATCAATAGCATCAGTAATTACCTTTCCATCTGTAAATTCTAATGTCATTATAGAGTCATATTTATCAGGAGTGTTAGGTGATGAAACCACACTAACATCGAACGTTTTTCCCGATAAATTGCCGCTGTTGCTACAAGCTGTTATGATGAGTATGGATAAAACTGCTATTAGTATTATAAAGCTTTTTTTCATGTAAAAATTCCTCCTTTTATTAGTAATACGATGAAGGATGTTTATAAGTTTCAAAAAATTATGGTATTTTTATTTTTCGTTCAAAATAACCACCTAACTTTCTCGGGGTAATTCAATTTTCCTTATCCACATCTGCTACATCATAATTTTTAGTCCGTAAGATGGGTCGTCAACTTCGCCTATTCATCCCCAATGATTAGAGCATTCCTATCTCTTATAATCACGAGGACCTGAGTAGAGTAGTTTTTAAACCACACATGATAATTTAATAGGAATTATAGTGAAAAAAAGACTATCTAGCATGTAGCGAATTAATGCAAACCATATAACGGGCAACCAAAACGTTTCCTGTCATTTTTTAAACTTTGATAGTATTTTCAAAGTTGCCATGAAATCAATATGGCATCGTTCTTGCTTCATCAACACTTCTTCTTTCCTTCGCTGTTGGAAAACTCAAGTTGTATTAGCGTATGTATTCGGATGGTTTTTCAATCCTCTTCCAATTACTTTTTTAAGTCAATACAATTCATGCTTCGGTTCCAGTTCTTTTGCTCAAATTCCAATTCTGAAAGTTTGACGGTGCTTTTCCGGTGGATGATCCCAACTAATAGATTCATAATACTTCTTGCCCGTCTTAATCCCGTAAGGCGGTAAGAGAAACATTGAAAAAGAATGAAAGACGACTTCATTCATCACTGGACTCCTTTGTTAGGTGGTATGTTATTCAGATGGTCATTAAATAATACAGTCTAAAAAGTTAACTTGTTCCCATCCCAAAGGAGATATTTGAGGTACGATGATAGTTGTGTTTTGTGGAAAAGTGAATAGGTTTAAATAGAAATCAGCCTGTATCAAAGGTTATTTTAATCTAAGCTACAGGCTTTCGATTTCAAAATGTGTTTTAATAGAGTATTTGGTAACGGTTATGCACTAAATTAATTTACCATTGTAGGTTCTACAATATCTTTTCTTCGATAAACGTTCAGAATAAGGCCTAGTAGTGCAGAATAAACTAGCAACATGCTTCCTCCATAACTAATAAACGGCAGGGGTACTACCATGGTTGGGACTATTCCAAGACCCATTAGAATGTTCCAACAAGCGGGAACAATAAATAATACAGCCCCTCCGATTGCTAATAATCTACCGAATAAATCCTTTGTTTTAAAAGCATTTAATGAAATCCGCAAAATAAATACAAAGAGGAGTAGAGAAAGGATAATTCCGAATGCCCAGCCAAGAGAATAGACGAGAA
This sequence comes from Oceanobacillus phoenicis, assembly GCF_047238145.1. Classification (NCBI taxonomy): domain Bacteria; kingdom Bacillati; phylum Bacillota; class Bacilli; order Caryophanales; family Bacillaceae; genus Oceanobacillus; species Oceanobacillus phoenicis. Next base: position 454,864 of record NZ_JBDFME010000001.1, on the reverse strand, counting down.
ATGGGAATACAAAATCTGTATGTGCTTCATGGAGCTTTAGATCATTGTAAAGTCCCTTGCCGAACCAACCAGCCTCTGAAAGGATATCTTTCAATGGTATAAGTGTATCAGAGAGATAGCTATTAGGGAGATTAAGAATCATCGTGCTAATGAAAATGATACCTATAAGCAGATTACCAATGGCTACTTTAATGGCAAATTGTTTATGAACATAAGAAAAAATATACATTGCTAATACGCAAAAAAAGTATATTATACTAAACATAAATTGTGGGACCATGATGTAGAGAAGGACTGGAGTCCAAAATAGGAATAATAGCATTCCTTGTTTTTTCCAACCTTTAAACTCATTGATTTTGGCAAAAATGCCGGCCCACGCTAAGAAAAACAAAAATAAGGATATAGCTGGAACATCTATCGTAATACCCCCGAAAGAAATCCATTTTTTTGCTCCGTTAATCTCAATGCCAACTAAAAAAGTTGTGAAAAACAGGATTAAGCCACCTCCATAAAAATAGATCCACAAATTTTTCAGTTTCCTGTAATCAAAGAATAGAAATCCTATGAGAGCAAGAATAGCAAGGACGAGCCAGACTACTTGTTTTTTTATTAAAAAAATACTAGGTACTGAAAAACCACCAATCAGTGGAAGAAAACTAATGCCTGCAAGAATGACAAATAAAACAATAAGGAGCCAATCCATTCTCGGTTTATGAAGATGATTCATGTTTTTACCAACGGTAGAGGGATCCCCCATTTCCTGCATTGCCTTTTTATCCGCATCTTTTATAGATAATCCTCTCTCTTGAAAAGATTGACTTAGCTCTTCCATATGATCACTAAGCTCTTTTTTGATCATACTGTGAGCTTCCTTGGATTTCACTTTAGAGATTACTTTACTTAAATATTCCTCAAATTTAGAAGAACTCATAAAGAAGCCTCCTCAATTAAATGTTTCAGTGATGCGCATTGTTTAGAACCTTTATGTTCCCACGCAGCTACATATTTTTTTCCTTTCGTAGTTAAGGAATAGTATTTCCTGTCTTCAATCCATTTTGAAGTAATGATTTTCTTATTTTCAAGAAGATGTAAAAGGGTATAGAGCTGGCCTTCATTGCTTTTGAAGCTAAGCTCATTTTTTCGAAATAGTTGGGTGGAAATATCGTAACCATGCTTTGCTCCATTTTGCAGTGAATCTAATATATTTTTAAGGGTTTCTACTTTCCAATAATGAAGTTCTAGGTGAGATTGTTTCCTACGGATCGTTTCTTTTACCGCATTTTTTCTCTCCTCGGAAAAAGAAAGACCTGCAAAATCTTTTTTTATAGAATTCTTTAAGTTATAGAATGGATCGCCCATGATTAAACCTCCTTTTTCATCTTGTTCTTTAATAATTTTCTGGCATGCTTTAACCGAGTTTTTAATGTATTACTATTTACACCCGTAATCTTGCTGATATTTGCTAAAGAAAGCTCCTCGTAGTAATGTAAAAAAACAACTTCCCTGTATTTTACTGGTAAATCCATAACAGCACTTGTTAAACTGTTTACTACATTTTTTGAGATTATTTCCTCTTCAATATGTTTTGACTTGGATGGGATATGGTCCCAAGTTTTATCGCTAAATTTTAACTTGCGATAATGCCAACTACGCAAGTAATCCTTACAATGATTAATGGCAATTCGATATAGCCACGTTTTTATTGATGACTTATTATTAAACTGACTTAGTTTTTCATAGCACTTAATAAATATCTCTTGCGTTAAATCCTCAGCTGTCGCTCGATTCTTTACATATGAAAAAACAAGATGCAGTACATCATCGCTGTAGTTATCCATTAATTGGTCGATAATTTGTTCAGTATTTTCTATGCTATTAACATTTATTGTTATTTCTTCATCACCCATCTAAGTTCACCCCTTTCACCATTTTAGACGAAGCAAGCATCATTTTGGTTTGGAAAAGTTTAAAGGAAAGTAAAGGAAATAATTATGTTTATATTGGAATTGAAATTTTAAAGATTATGTTTTCTATATAAGGAACTACAGCTAAATCATCGCAGGTGTATGTCTTTCATATTATTATTAGTTCCATTCTTTTTTCAGTAAAGTAACAAAAGTATCCCTATCATTAGGAGTTTTTTTCTAATTACAATTATTGTAACCTTTTTCGGGAATTTCCTATACCAATCATGGGATACGGAACTCACCAGGTATCGGTTATTTAATTGCTATCACTTTGGTTAATAAAATGAGTAGATGGGATGTTTTAAATACTCTTTAATAAAGGGGCTCAACTTCAATTACGTAACTTAAACGATCGAGGTGTGATTGTGCAACAAATAGCAATTCAAACAACTTTATTGTCATTGCACATGTGTTATCCCATGACTTTTTTTCTACCCCACACTAAAAATTCGGTACCTACTGCTATATAGTTGATACATAGTAGAAGAGTGGGGAAACAAGTATAGCAAGACAATTATTTAAGGTTAATCAAAATCACAATATGAATCCAGGCTGGATCCAATACGGGTCCAGTCTTTTTTCTTTTGATCAATATCTGTCCAATAAAAGTTCATACGTGTTCAGTTGGTTGTCATTTTGTTTTTATACAGTTTGTAAGAAATGGGCTTTTGGGTAAGGAATTAATAACATTACCTTCAGGCGTAAAACAGTGGAGAAAGGATGGAGAGAGATTTGGTGAGAAACCAAGAAAGTAACTAAGGCATAGCAATTAATTCCGGTTGTGTAGGATTTGTGTAATTCGGGTATTGTAATTATAGACATCATGGAAATGTTTGTTTCCATTCTTAATTTATTGCAAGATTTTTAAAGGAGATGAGATTTTGACTTTAAATAATAACGGTTTTACCCTAAATGATGGTGCAGAGCTTCCTTTTGTAGGATTAGGTACGATCGGTATTAACGGGGATCAGGGCACATTTGAAATTTTAAACGCTTTAAATATAGGATATCGCTTAATCGATACTTCAACAAACTATGACAATGAAGGGATTGTCGGTGAAGCTGTGCGTCGGTCCGCGCTACCTAGAGAAGAAATTTTAATTAGTACGAAATTGCCCGGTTCTTACCATGAATATGACAAGGCATTTATCTTTATTCAAGAATCTCTACGCCGCACTGGATTAAAATATTTTGACAAGTATTTAATTCATTGGCCGAATCCTAAGGACGGTAAATATGTAGAAGCTTGGAAGGCTTTAGTGGATGCTCAAAAACAAGGATTAATCAGAACTATTGGCGTTTCAAACTTTGAACCAGAACATCTGGACGACATTATCGAAGCAACAGGGGTGACACCTGCTACAAACCAGGTGGAGCGTCATCCATATTTTAATAATAACCGTATGGTGGAAGAAAATAAAAAACGGGGCATTCTCACTGAATCCTGGAGTCCTTTTGGTCGAGGTTATCTGAATGACGTGCTAAAAAATGCCACAATTAAAGAAATTGCAGATAAGTACGATAAAACCCCGGCACAGATTATTTTAAATTGGAATTATCAAGCCGACGTATTTTCTATACCAAAATCAAGTAATCCAGCGCATCAAAAAGATAATTTTAATAGTACCAAGTTTAAATTAGCACCTAAGGATATTGAAACAATTGATTCATTGGATAAAGGAGAAGCCGGCCGTGTAGAAGGGCAGGACCCAAATGAATATCACGAGTATGTATAGGCAGGACACTATAAACATCGTATAGTATTCGTTTCATAAAACCAATGTCGTTTTTGATACGATATTCGGTGAAACTCTAAGTTAGATATTTAGAACAATAGATAAAAGGAGGGTCTGCTTATAGCAGATCCTTTTTTTATCTTTAAAATATCTCCCTGCTTTTTTCTACCTCACGTTAAAAAGTCGGTACATACTGCTAAATAGTTGGTACATAGCAGGGAAGAGCGGAGAAACATGTATAGAAAGACAATTATTTAAGGTTAATCAAAATCACAATACGAATCCAGGCTGGATCCAGTCTTTATCTTTTGCTCAAGATTTGTCCAGGGTGTCTAATAAGGGTTCAGGTAAGAAACCAAGAAAGTAACAGAGGTATACTCATACACACACGAAATAGAAAAAGGACTTCTCTACAAGTCCCTTTTCCCCTTATTTTCATACCGTTACTTCCGATTCAAAATAAATATAGCTCCACCGAACCCTAGAATGCACCATACTATTAAATTAATATAATTTCCCATTGTTGCATCAAAGGTAGAAGCAGCCAGTGAAGCGCGCATCACTTCTGCCATCGAATAAATTGGTAACACTTCATGAAGTGACTGAAGCCAGTCGGGTAGGCGTTCCATTGGAAAATTTACCGGTGAAAACATAAGCGCTCCAAATACAACAATTTGGGAAATACCCATCGATGCTGTAGGTGACAACAGATAGGAAAATCCATATCCAACACCAATTGAAGTTAATGCAATCATTAGTAATGCCGGGACTACCGTCCAGGAGATATCATATCCCGGAGTGAACATGAGTTGTGCAACAATAGAAGAAACGATTATTCCCGGCAAGGTAATCAATAACCATATGGTTGTATCTGCCCCAAGGATAACAGAGCGACTAACAGGCCAGGTACGCATGTACTCCATATATCCGTCTGTTTTTGCAGTACCAATTTGCTGAGGCAGTATAACCATTCCTGCAATAATCAAAACAATCGTCGGGGCTCCTGTTGCTAAAAATAGAATCGTTTCCGTATCCGGGTTTGGTATAAGATAGGAAAATCCTATAACAATTCCAGTGGATATCAGTATTTGTAATAAAGCCATAAATATAAAAAACCCGGCATTTCTAAGAAGCTGCATTTGAAAAACATACTTATAATTGCTGACCATATTCATTACGAAACTGCCCCCTTTTAGAAGTTAATTCGATATAAACATCCTCAATTGTAGTTGGAGACAGGGAATAGTCTATAACAAAGCCTTTATCTGTCTGATTCTTTGCCCAATCAATCGTAGATGATACTTTTGGTGGGTCTACAGAGAAAATAAGACGGGATCCGTTCTGATGCGGGGAAAGTGCCCAGTCAGGAACCTCGATATTTTTAAATTCGTTTTCCAGACTAAGTTCAATTCGCATCCGGTCTTCTACTAAACTTTTTACTTCTGAAGGATTCCCTTGTGTCAATATTTTTCCTTTATGCATAATAGCCACCCTGTCCACTGCCTTTTCCGCTTCAAGAACATTGTGCGTTACTAAAATAACGGCGCTCCCGTTTTTCGTCAAGTCACGTATTACCTTCCAAAGGTAACTTCTGCGAACCGGATCAACATCATTGGTTGGCTCATCAAGGATAACTAACTTACCTGGGGCAATCACCGCCATACAAAACGCTGTCAGCCTTCGCACTCCACCTGACAGTTTTTCGCCTTCTGTATTCACCCAAGCCCCCATATCCAATGCTTCAAAGAGCACTTCTACCCGCTTTGGCTCAAATTTTTTCCCCATCCGCATTTTCCCTATCAGCGTCACTGCCTGCTTTGGAGTAAGTAAGCCCAGTGACACTTGGGATTGCGGCTGTATGGAACAAATGGACCTGGCATGAGCAGATGATTGTGTTACTGATTCCCCCAGTAAATGTATATCCCCATGATCAGGTGTTAACAGTCCTAATATTTGATTAACCAACGTTGTTTTACCTGCACCATTATGTCCAAGAAGGCCAAATATTTCTCCTTCATTAATCGTAAATGTGATATTGTCATTAGCAACATTTTTGGATTCTCCTTTACCATGAAAAACCTTCGTAACACCTTTAACATCCAGAATCATTCTTTTAATTCCTCCTTTGCAATAAAAACACTTTCAATGAATTGAATAACTTTTTTGTTCATTGGGTAAAAAACAATGCCTTCCTTTAAATTACGCAGCGCTTCCCACATATCTCCAAGTAATTTTTCATCATTTCCATAAAATTCCTTTGCTTGATTTAACCAGCTTTCCACCAACTGCTGTGCTTTTTCTGAAGCTGGGTCAATGTTAAGATTATTTTTGATATCATGAATGACCTTCATCCATTTCCTTATGTCTTCCTCACTTATATTTTGCACATTCATATCCATGATTTTTTTCATTTCATCGTCATTCAAGTAATCTTTATATTGTTGTAAGGCTTCTTCAGGATCCTGTTGATACAACTGAATAATACTAAAAATAATTTTCCAGTTAATTTCTCCCTCGATCTCAATGGAATACGAAACACCGAGCAGTGCTTGCTCCAGGATCTGCAGACGTTCCTGTTCTCGTTTAACCAATTCCAGTTGCTGTTGGATCGACTCCTGCCAGGTCGAAGTAGAATTTTGCAAGATATCTTTAATTTGCTCCAATGAAAATCCCATATATTTTAAAGCTAAAACTCTTTCCAGTCGCATAACGTCCTCATCACTGTATAAGCGGTGTCCTCCCTCTGTTTTTGATAAAGGTTTAATCAAATCAATTTCATCATAATAATCCAATGTCCTCACAGTAACTCCTGTATTCTTCGAGAGCTTTCCAATCGTGTACATTAGTTCACCTCATCTTTATTTTCTATAGTATAAAACAGCACGTTACGTGTAGTTCAATAGGTAAATGAAAAAATTATAAAAGAAATTTACTTTTACCTGTAAGGGTGAAGAAAACTCTTCGGTTATGGAACTTAATTTATAGTCAAGAATTAAACAAAATGGCTATATTTGACGATGGTAAGACGCTTGATGAAGTATTGTCAGAAGATGTATATAATCAACTTTCAGATATATTTGAGGAAAATGGCGTAGTAGTGTACCGAGCACTCTTAAAGAAAAAGGGTACGATATTGAGAGAGTATATTAGGAGATAATTCTTAAGTTTCATTCGTCATTAAATGATGGATAAATAAAATTACAGCTTTCCTGAAGTAAAGGGAAGTTCTTTTTTTATGGATCAGTATGATAGTTGTAATATAATTAATGAAACGGTTTGTTCATATTCCCTTCTAAAGACTAAAAGTTTTTTTACATATAAGCACTTCGGCATTTTATTTATCATGAAGTTTATTCCACACGATAAATACTGTTAACAATTGGTCACGAAAAGATATAAAATTGTTTTATGATTATAGGAGAGGATTCTTTGAAAGCTAAATGTATTCAATTTACTAATTTTGGAACTCCCAACGAAGTACTTAATGTTGAATATAAAGTCATTCAACCCCCTAAAGAAAATGAGGTACTTGTACGGATGATAGCCAGACCAATCAACCCATCTGATTTAATACCGATAAGAGGTGCTTACGCTCATAGAATTTCACTACCAAGTATTCCGGGATATGAAGGAGTTGGAATTGTTGAAGATGTAGGTTCTGCAGTATCTCCTAGTCTTGTCGGTAAACGTGTTTTGCCCTTAAGGGGAGAAGGGACTTGGCAGGAATTCGTTAAAACATCGGCAGAGCACACAGTGGTAATTCCAGAATCTATTGATCACTTTACAGCTGCGCAATTGTATATAAATCCAATTACAGCTTGGGTCATCTGTACCCAAGAGTTAGGGTTAAGTCCAAATGATGTTCTCTTAGTTAATGCATGCGGTTCATCTATCGGGCATTTATTTGCCCAATTATCAAAAGTTATAGGCTTCCGATTAATTGCAATAACCAGGAATGATAATTATTCAAAGGAACTAGTAAGACTTGGTGCTTCCTATGTGATTAATACGACTTCAGTCAATTCATTGTATGAAGCAGTAATGGATTTAACTGATGGGGTTGGAGCCAATGCAGCTATTGATTCAATTGGAGGTACAGACGGTAACCACTTAGCATTTTGCGTGCGTCCTGAAGGTACTTTTTTAACCTTAGGTCTTTTGTCAGGAGTCCAAGTTGACTGGGCGAGCATTACAAATAATGCAAAGGTAAATGCGAAACTATTTCATTTGCGGCATTGGAATAAAAGAAGTTCAATAGACGTCTGGCAAGAAACATTTAACCAATTAATAACATTGATCCAAGACAAAAAGTTAAGACTTATGAGACCTAGATCATTTTATAACTTAACGGAAATAAGGGATGCCGTACATAATGTTGAAACGATGGGAGCAAACCAAGGCAAGGTGTTTCTAATGAACTGAGAAATTGCTAATCTGGTGTTTTATAATGGACATCCCCACAAGATGATAAGGATGAAACAGTGGTTCCTTCTAGCCATATTAAAAAAATAGGTCAACCAGTAATAACTGGCTGACCTTATTATATTCGGTCTAGTTTAATTGAAGAAGTAATTTATTGAAAATCCAAATTTTCTTCTGTATTAGAGCGCTTATTTCCTTGATAAATGAAATAAACAGCAATAATCATAAATAACATTGCAACGAGTCGTTTCCAGTCTAAAGTTATTACTAAACTATTAAACCATCCAAAATGGTCAATAATTATACTGCTAACAAGTTGCCCACTGATAATGGCAACATTGGTAGCTACGACCCCGATTCTTGGAACCGCTATGACAGAGAGAAGTAAGAACGCCGTACCTAAGAATGCCGCGCTTAACTGCCAGACTGGAGCTGTGAGAATTCCCAATATATCCCCTTGACCGAAAAAAATGATAATAATTGTCAGAAACACTAAGCCAGTTAACATGGTTAAAAATGTCGTTTCGATTGTTCCGGCTTTTCTACTAAATGTTCCATGGATGGATGATTGTGCGCTTAACGTGATACCAGCTAATAAGGTAAATAGAATCATTAATGTATCCATTATTAGACCTCCTAGTTAATTAATATAAGGGCAATTATCATTGAAATAACTGCAAATACTTTTTCTTTATTAATTCTGGTTTGCTTAATACCGAGCCAACCAAAATGTTCAATAACCATACTCATTATCAATTGACCAATAATTACTGTAACCATCGTTATACCAACACCCACATAAGGAACACTAATAACGATAGCTGTTAAATATACAACCCCTAAGACTCCTCCAAGGAGTGACCATTTGGGTGCTTCCATCGCATAGGAGAGTCTACCTTTTCCAAAGAATAACCATAATAATCCCATTATGAGAGAACCCATAAAAAAGTTATAAAAACTCGTTTCCAGTTCTCCTATTGTTTCTCCTAGTTGACCGTATATTGCGCTTTCGAAACTAAGTGCTGCCCCAGCTAATACTGCTAAAATATATGCTAAATAACGCATTAAATAATAACCTCCCTAATCCTTATATTTAAATATCTAGAATAATCGATATAAAAAGCATAAAAAACAGAAATCTACAATCGACTTAGATTTCCGTTTTAAAATATTCAGCTAACCTAGAAAAAGTTTCTTCGTTTCGCCTATAATAAGTCCATTGACCATAACGAACAGATTCCAGGAGACCTGCATTCTGCATCGTATTTAGGTATTGGGAAACGGTAGATTGAGAAGCTTTGGCTTTTTCTTGAATATCTCCTACACACACTCCTCCTTTGATACTTACCCCCTTTGGTAGATGAGCGCCTTGTTTAGGAAAATGCTTCTCTGGTTCCTTCAACCACTTTAAAATGTTAAGTCGAGTTTCATTTGATAACGCCTTAAATACATCAATCGGTTCCATGGTTTTCATTATATCGATGTTTTACGATATGTCAATAAGTGTACATTAAACGAATGGTATCTTTATATTTTCTATCTTATCAATCTTGAATATTGAAAGGTAAACTTACTTTATATGGTTTGTTAGTGGAACGGCAGATAGATACAAACGACAAGCGATCTGTCGAAATCCTTATCAAGGAAAAAGGAAAAGAATTCTATCATGAAATGCAGCTACTGATTAATGAAAGTTTACATTCCCAGATGAGCAAGAGGGATATACAAAATATAAATAGATTATTTGATTAATTTCAAGTGTACTGTACGAAGGCAATGTTTAACAACAGACATTTGCTTAGGTAAGATAGTTTTTGGAATTGTAATAGAACCATGAATTCGTTCAGAAGGTGAAACGTATACATTAATAAAATTGACTTTACTTTTTTATGAAGGCATAGTATGATTGAAAACACAAAATTAGATTTCAATGAAAGTAACTATATAATAATAAGAGGTGCTTTTTGTGAGTGCGGTAGGTATTAAATAGGTAAAAATTAATGGAATAAACACGGTAGCAGAAGGGAATTATTTTCATAATGTCCTTATATTTTACTGTGTCTTTATTCCAAATCCTATGAAGATACCTACAGTACTACTTTATAAAGCGTGTAATGGCAAGGAATGGACTATGTTAGTATAGTTTGTTTATGCAGATTACACATGCCTTATAAACGTATATAAAAACTGCGGTATCCCCGCAGTTTTTTTGTGTTTATTTAAATGAATCAATTTCATAATTAATATATTTGATGTAAAATCCGTATGTTGCGTTGTTTGATTTCCATTGCAAACGGCGCTTTCCGCAGGCACCGGTTTTTAGCTAACTTGAAAAGAAGAACACTTTTTTAGTGGATCTTCAGCTCGTGCGGTTCCTGCAGGATTCGGTGTCTTCCATTACAATCACAGCCAAGTTATTGCTATAAGCCGAACATTAAATATAATAACCTCTAAAACGTTCACTTTTAGAGAATTTAGCAATTATGAAATTTATAACATTTTTTAGTTGCAATATCATTGAAATCTAATGAGTAGGTATCTTCATTCATAATCTAAAATATAAGAATGAGGAGATTACAAAATGAATAATGCAACTTTCGAGAAGTTACAATACAATGAATTAAAACAAATAGTTAAATCTTACTGTGTAAGTGGATTAGGTAAACAATTACTAGATAAATTAGAACCAAGTTCAAATCTAAAAGTAGTTAAAAATCGATTGAATGAAACAACAGAAGCGCGAAAAATCATAGATGCGAAGGGGCATATCCCATTTTTAGGAGTATCTAACATTGATAGCATCATACAAAATATTGAAAAAGATATAATACTTGATCCAAGTGAATTAATAAGTGTGTCAGACTTTTTAAGAGGTTGTAGAAAAATTAAAACGTTTATGATGGGACAAGAATTTTTTGCCCCAGTACTAGCATCTTATGCAAATTCAATGACTGAATTTCAGCATATCGAAGAGGAAATTAATTTTTCTATCAAAGGGAACAGCGTTCATTCAGGTGCAAGTAGAGAATTAAAGAAGATTCGAAGTAAAATTGAAATAACGGAAGAAAAGATTAAAGACCGCTTAAATAAATTTTTAAATAATGATATGAACAAGAAGTATATTCAAGAGGCCTTTATTAGTAAAAAAGATGATCGTTATACGATTCCTATTAAGGCTTCTTACAAAAATCAAGTATCAGGTGCCATCATTGATGTATCTTCTAAAGGTACCACCGTGTTTATAGAACCAAATACAGTTACCAAATTAGGGGGAGAACTTGCGAGTTTAAAAGCGGAACAGGCGATGGAAGAATATCAAATATTAGCTACTCTATCTGGAATGATCTTAGAGAATATATATGAAATCAAGATTAACATGGAACTTATTAGTCAATATGATATGGTATTCGCAAAAGCAAAGTTCAGTAAGGAGATTGACGGTTTAGAACCGAAATTAAACGATTACGGCTTTATAAAATTAGTGGATTGCAAGCACCCGCTCCTAGTAGGAGAAGCTGTACCACTTAATTTTGAGATAGGCCATGATTATCGTAGCCTAATCATCACCGGCCCTAATGCTGGCGGGAAGACTATTGTGTTAAAGACAATTGGATTACTGACTTTAGCAACCATGTCAGGTTTTCATATTGCCGCAAATAAGGAAACAGAAATAGCCGTATTTGAAAACATCTTTGCAGATATTGGGGACAATCAAAGTATAGAAAATGCGCTAAGTACATTTTCATCTCATATGAAAAACCTCTCAGAGATCATGCGGTTATCCAATAATAATACCCTGTTACTATTCGATGAAATTGGAAGTGGGACAGAACCGAATGAGGGATCTGCTCTTGCGATTTCGATCTTAGAGGAATTTTATCACATGGGATGCATCACCGTAGCGACAACACATTACGGAGAAATAAAGCGATTTTCAGAAATACACGATGACTTTATGAACGCAGCAATGCGATTTGATAATGATACTTTGGAACCTTTGTATCAATTGGTAATAGGAAAATCAGGTGAAAGTAACGCTCTTTGGATTTCTAGAAAAATGAATGTTCCAGAGAATGTTTTACAAAGAGCGAGTCATTATATGCAGGGCAAAGGTTATCAATTAGAACGTGTCAATGAGGATAAAATCAGGAAACCTAAAATCAAAAAAGATAAAAATGTTCAGTATAAGTATGAATATAGCAAAGGTGACCGTGTGAAGTTATTAGAACATGATGATTTTGGGATTGTATATAAAGAAATGGATAATTTCTATAATGTTGTTGTGTTTTATAAAGGAAAATTTATGGAAGTAAATGTGAAGCGTATTTCTTTAGATATTGCGGCGAAGGAATTATATCCGGCAGGCTATGATTTAGAGACATTGTTTGTTGATCATCAGACTAAGAAAATGGAACATGATTTGGAACGAGGGTCCAAAAAAGCACTTCGAAAAGTTGAAAAAGAAATTAAAAAGAATAGAGAATGAAATAAAAAGATAATTAGAACACAAAAAAAGAATTAGGGAAATGATATAATTAACTTGTTAAAACAAGAAATGGAGGTTTCAATATGTGTGCTAACGTAGCAGTAGTAGAGTTTACTTTATCTTTTTCATAATGAAAAGAATGGAAAGGAGGTAAAGTATGGGTATATTTTCAATATGTGTCTTTAAAAGAGTTCGTTATCAACCAGATCAAAAATAATTGGTTATAATGAACTCTTAAGACCAGTTTGTTATAACCAGCAAGGAGAAGGTTATAATGAACAGAAAAAATCCAAGAGACACGCAAAATTTTATTACTTCTAAAAAGCATGTAAGAGAAATATTAGCTCGTACGAATATTAGTAAACAAGATAATGTGCTAGAAATCGGGTTAGGAAAAGGGCATTTTACAAAAGAACTAGTTAAAATAAGTCGATCAGTGACGGGTATAGAAATCGATGAAGAATTATGCCGAATCACTCAAAATGCAGTGCGTTCTTATGAGAACATAAAGGTGATCCATTCGAATATTTTAAATTACGCCTTTCCTAAAAATACAAAGTATACAATATTTGGTAACATCCCATTTAATATAAGTACGGAAATTGTTAAAAGAATTACCTTTGAAAGTAAGGCAAAATATAGCTACCTTATCGTTGAGAAAGGTTTTGCAAAAAGACTGCAAAACTTGCAACGGACTTTAGGTTTGTTATTGATGGTGGAAATGGATGTAATTATCATTAAAAAAATACCAAAAGCGTATTTTCATCCGATGCCCGGAGTGGATTGTGTATTAATCCTTCTTGAACGACACGAACCATTGATTTTAAAGAAAGACTTTAAAAAGTACGAAACCTTTGTATATAGGTGGGTGAACAGAGAATACCAAACTCTTTTTACTAAAAATCAATTCAGACAAGTCTTGAAACATGCAAATGTCACGAATATTAATAAACTCTCAAAGGAACAATTTATCTCAATATTTAATAGTTACAAGCTGTTTCATTAATTGAAAACATCGCAACACGTCCTCTACCCTTTATAGGGTAGAGGACGTGGTTATTTATATTCATCATCTTTAAGTCGATTCAGTAATTAGATTAATTATCTATTCATTTTGAACCCAGATCAGTATAAACTTAAGAGAAGGTTTTCAATCCTGAAATTTAGAGAAGACAATAAAATAATGCATTTATATTAGGGGGAAATTATATGAGGGCATGTGTATTACAAACAAGAGATTATGAACAAATGAAAAAATTATTTTTAGACGTATTTTCAAGTGAACCCTGGTTTGATAAGTGGGATGAAAAGCAACTAGACTTATACATGAAAGACCTGACAGAGAATAATAACTCGCTTTCGATAGCTATGTATGATGAGAAAGAAGAGCTTATTGGTTGCTCGTTAGGGTATGTATTTAACTGGTGGGAAGGACGGGAATATTATATTAAAGAATTTTTCATTTCGACAAATATACAAGGTCAAGGTAAAGGCAGTACCTTTCTCAATTTAATGGAAGGCATGCTAAAAGATAGAGATATTAAACATATACTATTATCCACTGAAAAAACGGTTCCAGCATACCAATTTTACAAGAAAAATAAGTTTACGGTTTTGAATGATTCCGTGTTTCTAGTGAAAAAAATTCCAGAATAAGATTTGTAGTTTTAAATTAAGGTGTAGAAAGTGTTGCACAAAAGTGCGTTGAGCGACGGGGCCGAATTACTTTATTGAGACTAATTAATCTTGGCTGCAACGTATTTCCACAAAAACTATTAGTCTATAAAAAGAGTAAAGGAGAAACTAATAATGTTGATTTATCATAAAGTTATTGGAGAAGGATATCCTATCGTCATGATTCATGGCTGGACACTTGATCATCAAGTGATGTTACATGCAATGGAACCTTTATTTGAAGGAAGGAACGGATGGAAGAGAATATACATAGATTTACCTGGTATGGGTAATTCTGAGGCACAACCATCGATTCAGAATTCGGATGATATGTTAGAAGCAGTTCTAAATCTTTTAGATAATGTAATTCCAAATCAATCGTTTATTCTTTGTGGGTATTCATATGGTGGTTACATTGCTAGAGGTATAGTCCATCAACGTAAGAATACAGTTCATGGGTTAATGCTATTAGCACCGATGATTATCCCTGAATTTAAAAATAGAGAATTACCACAGCAAGCCGTTTTAAAAAGAGATAATAACTTGATTTCACAATTGTCTCATGAAGAGGCGAATGAATTTTCATCAATAGGGGTAGTTCAAGGTCAAGCGGAATGGAAGAGATTTAAAAGGGAGATTTTACGTCCCTCTAAACAGACTAATAATGAATTTATTAATCGTATTTCTCAAAATGGTTATGGCTATACATTCGATATTACTTCAAAACTTGAGTGTTCTACTTTAATAATCACAGGTCGTCAAGATCATGTTGTTGGATATCAGGACGCGTGGCGACTAATGGAGGATTATCCAAGGGCGACTTTCGCAGTTATTGATATGGCTGGACACAATTTACAAATAGAACAGCGCGACTTATTTAACGCATTAGTTCATCACTGGCTAGATAAACTTGAGTCTGAAATTTTTTAACTTAATTGGCTGGTTCCTGTTGTTTTACAATTGTTTATAAGCAAATTCCCTGTATCTAATAAAATTATGTTTATCATAGAATTTCTTAGTAATTTCATAAATCCTTTTTTCTTATTCTTAAAAAAGTACTAAGGGCCTCTCAGATTGTTGAGAGGCTCTAGATTTAGAATGTTATTTTTTAACAGCGTGAATGTAATGAATCGTTTCAAAGGCGGTTAAATAATCATTTCGATTGCTAAAATATCGTTTTTTTATGTTGGCAGGCGATAAATGTTCATAAATTAGCAAACCAGATTTATCTAACATTTTCTCCATTTCTGATAATGAAAAACATGATTTCATTGGTTCCCCGCTAGCCATAGCCATTTTCACCATGTTCTCTACTCTGTTTGAGAACCCTTTTTCTTCAAAAAGTCTTTCATCAGCATAATCGAAAACAAGAGAGCTTCCAGTTGGAACATTGGCGAATAAATGATCTAGTAAACTGGAAAGTTCATCTTTAGTTAAATAATAAGAAACTCCTAGTAAACTAAAAAAAGTTTTTTTATAACTAAAGGCTTTTTCAACTAGCTTTTCATACGAAAATATTTTCGTGAAATCCATTGGGACAAAATGAAGATTACTCGGAATTTTTAAATCAACTTCAGCTAATTTTTGTATTTTATACTCTTGTGTTGAAGGGAAATCAATTTCAAAAATTTCAACAGTATTTTCTAATCTTGGATGTCGGAAACAAAATGTATCTAAGCCTGCTCCGAGTATGACATATTGCTTTAGTCCTAATCTTATCTCACTTTTTAATACATTTTCGCAATAGGCCGCACGTGCCAAAGGTGTAGGTGATAACTGTACTTGTGTTATCCATTTTAATATTTCATCTGAATTATCCTTAAATTTTTCTGCAATTTCTTTGTTGAAGAACTGAATGCCTTCAACCATATTTTCTTCAATGTCATGATACTCTTTTTGTGAAATTAATTGTATAGCGATAGAATCATCAAAAATTTTTGGCGAGTCATATTTGCTATGATATGCTCTGCCGAAAGCCGATACTAAAGAAGTTAAACTGGATTCATTTTGTTTCATTCCAATTTCCTCCTAAAAAATAAGATTCCCCCTGGCCAGGAGAATCTTATTATATACAATAAAATTATAAAAGTAAATTATAGCATAAATGAATTTTTTTGTCAAATATATCGATCGTGGCAAAATGATATTCTCGACTACTGAGGTGGCAATTGCTAATATTGATATACGCTCTCTTAATAGTTCACTGAGCACTTTGGTTAGTATCTTTTACTGATAGAAAAACAATTGGGGGAAGGCGGTAATCTATGGGCTGGTGAGGAGTCTCAAAAAACGATTCTATTCGTTAGTTTTTTGATTACATAATAAAGTCAGCGATAAATTCAGAACTACCAGGAGTAAATAAAAAAATGGATAACGTTACCAAGACAACACCTACTACAAAAAATAAAATATTTCTTTGTTTTATCGAACCTTTTTTATATGCTTCTAATCCAGCTTTTACTATTAAGATTATCCCTATAAAAAGAATGATCAGATAATAAAGTCCCACTATACCCCCTCCTCATCTAATTTAGTATATTAATGATAACACAATGCTCTGTAAACTTAATTATAAATTTATACGATACTAGTAAGATTCTAATAAACTGATTTCGAATATGCTTTTCCATGTCTTTTAGAAGAAGTTAGTTTGTTTTTCGATTACAATAATAAATAGATATTTTAAAATATTCTAAAGGGGTGGAAGAAGTGTTTGAAGAGCTTAGGGATGCTGAAGAAAAGTATATAAATGAATGTAAAACCGTACATATTATCTGCGGTGAATCTGCTGCTGGTTCGCTAAAAGTAGGTTTAAATCGACGTACGGATAAGGTGATTGGCTTTCCAGATTTTTTTGCTGTTGGACCTATTTATCAGCTTCATAAAGAAATTGGTCTTAATAAAAGATATGAATGGTTGGATAGCAGGTTGAATGTTGAAAATGATTATTTAGAGAAGTACCCAGATCGGTTTAAGAAGACGATAAAAGAGATTCATTCCATACCTAATGATGTTTCTATTGTGCTATGGACTGCAGAAAATGCAAACGAACAAAGTGGTATCCTTTTTTTCACATACCTAATACAAAATAAACCAAATGATGTTTATATTTTAAATACAACGGTTGGATTTCATGAACTATACAATGCTCATGATGTTGATTATTTTATTCGTCATTCGGGAGAGATTAACTCAACACAATTTAGAACTATTTTTGAAGATCGGTTAGAGGATCCGCTTACAATGGAAGAAAGAAAACAGTTTGAAAACAAGTGGATTTTTATTTCCGATTCAAAAAAATTACTACGTATTTGGGAAAGTTCAAAGATTAAAGAAGTCGAAGAAAATTATTTTGACTCATTTATAATTAATTCATTAAGAAACTTACATAATGAACAGAATAAGATAGATTTTATGAAAGTAGGAAAGTTAATAGGTGAGGTTTATGGTCAACTAGATGAACCTATTAGCGATACCTTTATTGAGTATAGAATTAGAAAGCTAATCGACCATGGGTGTTTAGAGAAAAAGGGAACCCCAAAGAATATAAGGTCGTATAGTGTGAAATTGCGATAATGATTATTCGGACTTTAAAGAATATTATTCTTTAAAATAACCTTGAAAGTGAAGTCTTGAAACCCTTTTAAATATTGGATATAATTTCCTGGAGTTCACTAATCTTAATCTTTGAATCAATTGTAAGGAGATTTATTATGATTGCAGAAATGTATAAACGGAGAGTCACGACGAGTTACATTTTGTTAGGCTTGGTAGCTTGCGTTATTGTTGGGTACGCCTATGTTGAACCGCCTAAAACTACAGCGGATTGGGGAGAATTTGCTGTTTTTCTTATTCCTGTTGTTATGTTAGTGACAATCGTAGTTCTGAATAAAAAACATTATAACAAAACAGTATCGGTTGATATACCAAACTCCGCTAGGCTAATATTTGATTTGGATCATTTTGTTATGAAGAAAGACGTTGCTTTTTTCCCGAGGTTATTGTGTTTTGAGAAGGATGGAAATTACGTGGGTTCCCTTGAACCAATAAATATACCTTGGTATGTCTATCCATTTGGGTTCTTTTATTCATCATTGGTGGTACACTTCCCGTTAACATATGCATTTATAGATAATCAGGAAAACACATTATTTACTTTTAAACAAAAGGGATTTAAGACAACGGTATTAACTATATATAATGAGCATGATCAAAAAATTGGTATTTATAAACAGGAAGAATTTAAAAGTCTCCTAAATATTAAAGGAGAATTGTTTGATGAAAATAATGAATTTCTATTACCGATTACAGTTTCTGGAGCGTCTGGAAACTTTTCATTAAACTGTGAAGAGGAACAGTGGGCTTATTTTTACAATGGACGTTTTCCACATGAGTATACAAAAATATTCCGTGATGTGGACAACGATATCGTCGAAGTTTCCGATACATTATCTAAAGAGAATAAAGTGCGGCTGTTAGCAGTTATAGGTTTCTTATTTATTGCAAGAATACGTAACAATTGATTTGCTGATTAATGATCGCGTTTAAAAGTGTGAAGAAGTAGTGGAATAGAGCCGTTCTAAAAACCAAATCAGCATTGAAAATCTAAGGAATATGTAATAGAATCCGTATAAATTAGGGACCCGTCAAAATTAGGACGTCAAATTTACGAATTCACCTAACTAAGAGCGATTGTGGCTTCGTAATACCACAACCACAATCACTCCCGGTAATAAAAAACTATTTAGCATTTACTTCAGGAAAATGTATTGTATCGCTTATACGGATGCATCAACTGATAAAAATTTGGACAATGTTTGTTCATGCTTATCAAGCATAATCTTTTCCGGGTTGATGCCCTGTTCACGCAGTACTTCAATGTTCTGTTCTAGGAATTCGTCACTGCCTACGATGTAGAATAGGCCGTCCTTATCTGCAGCAAGATTTTTTACTTCTTCATAGTAGTCTTTACGATTATCAACGAATTGTGAAGTAAAATTCTTGTCAGGTGTAGTTTCAAAAAC
Source organism: Oceanobacillus phoenicis (assembly GCF_047238145.1). Lineage (NCBI taxonomy): Bacteria > Bacillati > Bacillota > Bacilli > Caryophanales > Bacillaceae > Oceanobacillus > Oceanobacillus phoenicis. The sequence continues at coordinate 435,555 of NZ_JBDFME010000001.1, read as the reverse complement.
ATTTTTGAATAAGAAATCTTTTGAAGAATCGATGTTTAGGGAATGAATTTGATTGACGTTATCTGCACGTTTGAAATATTCAAGTACAATCGGTCTGAAAGTTGCTAGTCCGACACCTGATGATAGCAGATAAACATTTTTGCCTTCTCTTTTAAGTGGTACATTCGAATGTGTCTTAAATAGTGCAACATCACTGCCCACTTCAAGGCTTCTTAAAATCGTTTTATACTCAGAGCACTGCTCTTTAATGCGTGTTGTGATACCGATCGAATTTTCATGCGGTAAAGTAGAAATGGACATATGGCGAACTAAGCTACGGTTTGGTTTTTCTCCCGCATTAAAACCTTCTAGTGCCAAATGTGTGTGGGCGCCCTCTTCCCATGTGAATCCTTCTGGGCAGTCGAGCATATACGTTTTAACCTCCGGTGTTTCTTCAATAACCTTATTTATCTTCGTCCAGTATATTTGCATTAAAATACTCCCCTTATCCACTATTTCTATCGTTATCCTTTACTATACAATAATTGATAACAATTCTCAATTAAACTAGATTATTAATTTTCAAACTTAATAAAACACGCTTTAGTTATACAATATTTCATTCCAAAGGTTTTGATTGTCTATCAGAAAAGAAAACTATATACGAATGTACGTTCTTTTGATAAAATATTCGTATAATTAGGAGGAGAGACAATTGCATAAGCCAGAACAAGTAGAATTACATTTATTCAGAGATGAGTTTGAAGATGAACTAAAAAGCTTTACTTTACCAGATGATCAAGAGCGCTTTACTGCTCTACCGGATAAAATACTAACGGTCACGGATGGACAATATCGCGTTGTCATTTTAAACCAAGGAACTCCAGTGGGATTCTTCATATTACATTGTACGGAAAGAGTTCAAGAGTATTCAAATAATCCCAACGCGATGTTATTAACTTCATTATCGATCAATCATAAACATCAGGGGAAGGGATATGCCAAAAAAGGAATGCTTGCATTGGAGCGTTTCATCGTAAGTAATTTTCCGGACTGTAATGAAATTGTTTTAGCGGTAAATCATAAAAATCTTCCTGCTCAACAACTTTATAAACATGTAGGGTTTACTGATACTGGAAGGAGAAAAATAGGTGCAATCGGAGAGCAATTTATTATGGAATTGCGAATGAAAGAATAAGGGGAGTCATTATGGAAATTATTACAATTCAACATTTGCCAACAAACAAAGTTGTCGACTTCTTTAACAAACACTGGGGTAGTACAGAAATGGTGATATCTAGTGGTATTTATGATTGTAGTACTTTAGATGGTTTTGCAGTGTTAAATGGTGATCGAATTATTGGTTTAATTACCTACATAATAAACAATGATAAGTGTGAAATTATCTCTTTAGACAGTCTGGAAGAAGGGAAAGGGATAGGTACAGCTTTATTAAGAGAAGTAGAAGAGTTAGCTAAGAACCAAAAATGTAAAGTTATTCATTTAATAACAACGAATGATAATCTCATAGCTTTAAAGTTTTATCAAAAAAGAGCTTTCTTACTTTCTGAAATCCTAAATAATGCAGTAGAAAAAGCAAGAAAGTTAAAACCAGAAATACCTTTAGTGAGTGATGAAGGCATTCCTATTAGAGATGAAATAGTTTTGATGAAAAAACTAGATATTGATATCAGTTAAAAATGCAAGTAATAATGAATAGGAGACGTTTATGAGAGAAGAACAATTATTTGAACAAATGAAGTTGTGGCGGAACTGGTCTGTTAAATTCTTACGTTCTATTTCAGAATCCTATGTAGATATTATTCCAGAAGGACATAACAATAGTATACGTTGGAATGCTGGGCATATTTTAGTAGGGTGGGATAACACTATGTTTCCCACAGTTAACGAACACAGGAAAATGCCTCTATCTTATCACTTACTTTTCCCTAGTGGTAGTAATCCAGGCGATTGGAAAGAACAACCTCCTTCAATGAATAAGTTGATAACCCACCTTGAAGAACAGCCGTTTATGATTGAACAAGCCTGTTCCGGACATCTCGATGCTCCATTAAGAGAGTCTTTTTTAGGCATGAAAACACTAGGTGATATGGTGATTTTTCATATGAATCATGAGAATTTACATATGGGACTAATTAAGAGCATGAAACAAACATTAGCATAGAGTGAGCTATTCGCTCACTCGGTATATTATCAATACTAAAAATGAAACCTGCGTACAATTTCGTTTTTCATGGTTTTCTCAGAAAATAGTACCATGCCAATTAGTGTTAACAAAGCATATAATGCGGTTGCAGCGCTTGGCCATAATACAGTTGACCAGGAACTTAAGAAAAGGAGCACAGGTAGAAAGCCAAGTACAACCATAGTTGTCATGTATCCAATATATTCCCGCCATTTCATGGGTTTTCGTAATACGATAATCGTTACAAATAAGGTGGCGAGTGTAACGAGAAATGGTATTACGTAATGAATCGACCACCGGGAACTTCCAGAAGCCGCGTCTAAGATGAAAAGCGTTACGGATAGTGCGATTACTTGAAATATCACTTTTGATCCGGTGTGAGCCCTAGAAAGTATCGTGTGATTAATAGTTAGTAACCCATATAATGTTGGCCCTAGTACGTATAAAAACCACAATCTATCCGAGTTAGTCAGTAAATTTATCAATAAGCTCGTACTGACTGCGAAGATAGCAATAAATAGTACAAGACGCTGTACAAAACGTCGTCTTTTTACCTTCATTTCATACACAGGATAGTATTCATTGTCTCCTGCTTTTTCAGAAAGCTTATTCTTACATAACGGACAGTATTGTTGTTTGGTATAAGTGTTACAGTTACTGCAGTAATGTTGCATCATTTTCACCTGCTGTCATTGGAGTATACTTCTATCTCCAAATTATATGTTTGAGAAAGTTCTCGAAAGAAAGTACGGATAATATCTGCTTCCTTCATGATTCGAGAAAAACTAATCACAAGCTCATCTCCAACTGCAATCATCGCACTATTAATTGGACTTTTCTTTGTTGGATATAGAATTAGTTCCATATGAGAGATATGGGATTGCATTGATTCTGGAAGCTGGACTCGGCCTACATTTGTCATTGTCATTGATTTTGTGCGCTCACTAAAACTTTTGTATCCATAACGTATGGCGTGATATTTCAGTGGGAGCGGGATAAATCTTGCTGTGAGTCTGGTCTGCCATTTCACTCGATCATTAATACTGTGCTGCAAGTTTTCTTTTTGAACTTTTTCACGTAATTGTTTTGAAACTTCTAAGATAATTTCTTCCATTGTTGTTTTATCGTTAACCGCCATACCAACATGAACAACTCCAAAGAAATTCCTTAGTGTTGCAGAAGGGAAGAATTTTCTTAGATTGACTGGAATAGCAATCTTTATTTCTTCTTGGTAAGCACGGAATTTTAATCTTTCTTTATATATCGCCGCAATAAGAAGCGATGAAATAAAAGCAGTAATTGTTGTTCCATGATTTTTGGCAAGCTGATGAAGACTTCCTGCACTCATTTTCCCATGAATAACAACTGTCTGATCAATAGCTCCGCCGCGAATTTGATAAGATGACGTCTCTTTGAATTTTACTTGTCTCTTTGTATTGGTTACGTAGTTTTGGTAACTGTCATCACGTTCGTAGTAGCTTGGACGGTCGTTAAGATCAATTAGGCTACTTTCATAACTGACATCTTTTCCTATATGAACAAGATAGTAATAAACGAGTGCGTTTACGAATTCTAAAGCTCCTGTTCCATCTGTGACAGAATGAAAAAATTCCACTGCTATTCTTTTATTATAATATGTGACACGGAGTAAAAACCCACTTGTTTCGATTGGGTCAATCGGTGCACATGGATATTGACTTTCCGGCTGAACAAACAACCTCTCATTATTTTCCACAAGGAAATCCCAGAATACACCTTTATTAAGCTTTACAGCAAACATCGGAAGACGTTTAATCACATCGTCTAACGCAAGCTGAAGTTTATCTGGATCTACCGTTTCTTTCATGACCGTAGCTAATCGAAAGACGGACGAATTAGACTGTTCGGATACCGCATGAAACATTTTTCCAGCATTATCAAGTTTGTACCATTCATCCATTTTTTGAACCTCTCTTATAGTTCTATATATAACATCTATATTAATAATTTTAGTAAAATCAAGTGTCTATTAGTAGTGTTAGTTTTTACTTTAACAGATGAAGTCCTTTTTTTATACTCTTAAAGAGATGTAACTAGCATAAACGGTTCTTAAGGAAATATACTTGTGAATTAATGGCCAACTGAAAGATAAGAATAGATCTCAAATCATTTGATATCAATGATTATTTAAAAGCACTTCTAGAAAAAGGAGAAGAGTTATAAATAGTTAACTAAAATGAAGGACTTTAACCATATGATGTTGAAGTCCTTTCTATTAGTGAGAGTTCTAAAAATCGCGTTAGGGAGTGTCAACGTTGAAAGAAACAAGAAGTAGGAAAGGTAATCTTACGTTAATAAGTGTCGTTGGGGGAGGGATAGCTGGATGGATCGTTAATTTTGGCTTAAGCATTTTGAGTAATTCAGATATCACACACTTGTATGGTATTTCCATTTTCTTGGGAGTGATTGTTGGTTTACTTTGGGATATTTCAGATAAGTTAAATAGAGAATAAGAATTGGTTTATTGTAAGAGAGTAATGCAATTTTTTATAACATGTTATGGATAAGCCTTGTTTATGTTCGTAATACTAAACTGAGGTGGAAATCCATGAAGAAGTATTTCCTAGTCGTGTTAATAGTGATGTTTATTAGCTTTCAAACAACTGTTTATTCTCAGACAATAAATAATGCTGATACTGAATTATGCGATACACTTAAGTATGCATTTATAAACAGCTTAAAAGAACCTATTGATGAAGCTATAAAAGAAATTTATAAAGATGATGCCTTTGCTATAAATGAGAGACTGTCTTGGGCTCCGTTCCAAACAGATATATTAGAAATTAAGCAGTTAAATGGAGTAGGTGGTGAATATGAGGTTACGTTGAAAATATACCCTTATTACCGTGCTCATAATACTTATGGAGAAGATATAGTTGTAGTTAATACTGATGGTGAGTTAATAAGTTATGAGCATGTAAAAACTTATCCGAAGAAGAAGGGGGGACATAAATAAAATAACACTTTTATTTTATGGCTTACATCGATAATAATTATTAGTCGTAAGTACTACTCTCTCTTTTTCTTAAAGTTAGAGGATAATTTCATCGCTATTAACTGTGGAATTAAATTTAAAACAGTGACTAAAATTACTAACTGGTATGGCCAAAAAGGCTTGAAATAACCAGTCCAGTGATCGTTATCAGCTAACTGGCTAGTAAAGTATAATGAAAACATCAGTGATAGAATATTTCCTAAAATGATAATAAATGAATTACGAAAAAATGTGTTTATGAAAGCAAGAATTGCAGTAGAAACAACCATAATGAGATATCCAACAATTAAATTACTTTGAAAATCAGTATACATAGAAAAATAAACAAAAGGAAAACAGTACAGGCATAGTGTGCTAATGCCAATAATTGGTCTTAACATGAATTCACCTCTTAACTTCTTACAATTTTCTTTACCATTAGTTTCAATCCTAATATTGAGCATTTTCATATTTCCGGCATCCATTGCTTCTTCTAACCTGGAGACGTCAATTGTTGTATAGATTTCAACTTGCTTTCTTTCATTTTTATGTAATTTTAAATTATGTGGAGCACCATTGATAACGATTTTTACAATGTCATGTTCTTCATCACTGTATTTATCCACAAACGACAGTAATAATTCACATCGCTGTTACTATGATTGGTTAACATAAGGTTACATTCAACGATTAAGGTAGTATCTCCATTCTTTCAAATATCCCATTCACTAATCTCTTGTTTGTAAGATATTGCAATTGCTCAGTTTCGAGTGTCTTTTGATATGTATCAGCAAGATATCGAGGAAGTAAAGTTGCTAATAAGATTCCTATAAGAATAGTGCTTTTCTTATGATTTTACAGCTAGAGTAAGACTAGTAAACAGCAAAATTAAAACTATAATACCAAAATAATTTAATCCACCCAATGAATGATGGCAATATTGAATATAAAGACATTATTCTCCAAAATCGTCATGAAAGAAAGGAAAACTTAACACTTAGTAAAAATAACCAATGAAATATGAAGATGCTTTTTGTTTTTATAATGATTTCACTGTCCTTCAAATCGCTTATACAGAACTTTTTACCTAATTTTATCACAGTATTAAATGATTGAAAATTTAATTTTTATTCGATGTTTTGTGTTAAAATAATAGTGGTTTTTTCAGATGTTTATTCGGCTTCATATTTAAATTGGTGGTGATCACTATATTTCTAGTCATACTTGTTTTTCCAGCACTAATTTGTCTATGTTCATTTTATATAGCAATAACGACAATGAACAAATTAAGTAAGTATATAGGTATCACTTTAGGAGTAGTATCTCTATTATGGTTAGGATTCTATGTTTTTGTTTTTCATAGAATGTTTGGTGTTTAGGTAAACTAAAATCGAGAAAGGATACCTTGTTATAGATGCTTTCAATATGATATTAATTTTATAACTGAATCAATTTCATAAAAAGATATCTTGTATAAGATCTGAATATTGCCCTGTTTATTAAATGATAGGAGGTTGAATATATAATAATGAAGCTTGTTTTAGCAACGTGGAATCAAGAAAAAATTAAATGGCTCCGAAGAGATTTTTCCAAATTAGGTTTTAATGTTATTACTTTATCAGAATATGAATTTGGTGATGTTGATGATGTAGAAGAAGTGGGTCAAACATGTGCAGAGAACGCAACAATAAAAGTAGATGCTGTAAGGAGTGATGGAAATTCAATTATCATTGGTGAAGATTCAGGGTTATTTATAGAAGATCTTAATGGCTTTCCAGGAGTTAAAACTGCTAGGTGGATGGAAGGGACAGATGAAGATAGAGCGCAAGAGATACTCAATAAAATGGAATTCTCTAATGAAAGGACTGCTTATTTTGAGAGTGCAATTGCAGCCAAATTCCCAGATGGTTCAATAGAACATAGTATAGGGCGATTACAAGGCACGATATCACAAGAGCGGAGAGGGGATTTGGGAGAAGGTTATGCAAGGATATTTGAAGTTGAGGACAGCTTGACAATTGCTGAAATAGGAGCGGACCAAATAGCGAAATCAGATCATAGAAAAATCTCAATAAGTAAAATGAGTAAGAAAATAGTGCTGATAAATTAACGATGTTTTTCACCTGGAGGGCTCATATGACTTCAAAAATAATTTTTGGATCTAATAGATTAGGAGAAGTAACTAACACTCAGTTACAGTCAATGCTTGATAAGTATGATTTAGGAAAACTCTTAACTTCAAGTAAAACAGAATATGGAGTTATGGGACAAACAATGTTTGTTACGTCAACAAAAGGAAATTTTGTTCTTAAAGGTAACCCTCTTTATCTCGGTCAGTTAGTCGAAGAGAAATTTTTTATTGATAATATTAATGAAAGAACAAATGTGAAAGTACCGAAGCTCTATATAATTGATGATTTCGATGATATCTTTGGTTGGAATTATTCTGTTATGCAACGTCTTGAGGGGAAGCATTTAAATTCAAAAGAATTGAAAGATAGCCTGTATGTAGAGGAGAAAATTAATATAGCTGAATCTATTGGACAAACTTTATCCTCTTTTCATACTTGGAAGGTCAACGCGTTTGGTGAATTAGACATAAGAAGCCTGGAAATAGTACCTTTTAAAGATAGCTATAGGAAATGGTTATTTAACAGAATACTGTATTGGTTAGAAGATGCGAAGAGATTCTCAAAAATAACATGCGAAGATGTGGAATGGGTAAAATCGTTATTAACTGAATCAGAGGAAGATTTCAATCATTTTTGTTCACCAACATTTGTGATGGGGGATTTTAAACCAGGAAACTTTTTAGTCGATAAAAGTTGTAGCGGTTGGAAAGTAAGCGGCGTATTTGACTTTACAAATGCTTATTTTGCTGATCCAATATCAGATTTAATAAAAATGATTACATATTATATTGATAAAAAAGAAATAACGCTAGCTAAGTATTTGATGGATACTTATTTTAACGGGGTTCCTGGAAAAGAGAATGTGAAAAAAAGAATGAAAGTGCATATGCTTCATCAAAGGGTACTTGATTGGGGAAGTGCAAAAGCGACGAATATGGTTACTTGGGATGATGAACTTTCATTTTCATTATGGGTAAAAGAATATACGGATTTGGCCGAAACTCTGTTAGAGTAAACTTGTATTACTTTAAAGGGGTTTTTCTTTTGCGTCCCCTATGATGCTTATTACCTGTGAATCCTGGGTGTGTAATGGGTCTAAGATCATTGATATAAAATATTGTTGGTAGGTTAATAGTAATGGATAATATATTTTGATTATTGACAATATCATAGGATTAAAGTATATTAATTGATAATGATTATCATTATTAAAATGGAGTTTAAAGGTCGAAAATCGTTAATCCAAAAAATTAAATAATAGATAGGAAGGGCTTACATATGTTTAAAAAGAAATCATTTTTGCTAGTATTAATGTTTACTATAATTGCTACTTTAGTATTAGCAGGGTGTTCGGATCCATCCTCAACAGAGGAGACAGAAGAGCCAGAAGAATCGAATGATTCCGCAGAAACAGAAGATCAATACCCAATAACAATTGAACATGCTTTGGGTGAGACAGTTATCGAAAGTAAACCAGAAAGAATTGCAACGATTCAGTGGGGAAACCATGATGATGCTTTAGCTCTTGGAGTAGTTCCAGTAGGTTTTTCTGCTGCAAACTATGGTGTTCAAGATGATAGTGGGATGTTACCTTGGACTGCAGAAAAAGTTCAAGAACTTGGTGAAAATAAACCCAATCTATTCCAAGATACGGATGGTTTAGATTTCGAAGCAATTGCTGATAGTAATCCAGACGTCATTCTTGCAGCATACTCAGGTATAACGCAAGAAGATTATGATACATTAACTCAAATTGCTCCAGTTGTTGCATATCCCAATGCTCCTTGGTTGACTACATGGAGAGAGCAGTTAGAAATGAATTCTACTGCTATGGGAATGAAAGAAGAAGGCGAGCAATTAATAACAGATGTAGAGAACCAAATTGATGAAAAAGTTAGTGAATATCCTGAACTTGAAGGGAAATCAGCTGCATTCTTAAGTGTAAATGCGGAAGATTTATCTAGTTTCTTTGTCTATACACCTGCAGATCCACGTGGTGGGTTTCTTTCGGAGCTAGGGATGGATTATCCTGAAAGTATTACAAATGAAATACCAGATCCAGATAGTTTCTATATAGAACCGAGTGCCGAAAACGCAGATATGCTTAATGATGCAGATATCTTGGTAACTTATGGTGATGAAAATACACTTGAAGCGCTACAAGCAGATCCAATTTTCGGGAAAGTGCCGGCAATTGAAAGAGGTTCTGTCGTAGTTATTGGAGATAATACGCCACTTGCAGCATCAGGTACACCAAGCGTACTATCTATTCAATACACTATTGATGAATACTTAAACTTACTCTCAGAAGCTGCTAATAAAGTCGAATAAAATGAATAATCTATCCGTTTCAGAAAATAAGCAGTTACATTTACCGAAAAATTTAATAAAAGTACTTATACTTTCAATTGTATTGCTCGGTATAAGTATATTGGCTTCACTTGCTTTTGGGTCTCGTGTGGTTGGATGGAATGATTTAATGGATGGTTTATTTCATCCGGAAGTACAGTCCCACGGAGCAAATGTGGTTCGCCAACGAATTGCGAGAACTGTATTTAGTTTAATGTGTGGTGCTGCACTTGGAGTTTCTGGAGCACTAATGCAATCAGTCACTCGAAATCCGATTGCAGATCCTAGTATATTAGGAGTTAACACAGGTGCAGCGTTATTCGTTGTGTGTGGAATAGCCTTTTTTAATATTGGTAGTGCTAGTCATTATATTTGGTTTGCATTAATAGGAGCAATTTTAACTGCCATTTTTGTATTCGGAATTGGTTCGATGGGGAGTGGCGGTGCCACGCCCCTTAAACTCGTTTTAGCGGGTGCGGCGACGAGTGCAGCATTATCTTCACTTGTAATGGCAGTTATGATTCCTCGCTCCAGCGTTATGGATGAGTTTAGATTTTGGCAGGTAGGTAGTGTAGGGGCTGGAGATTGGAACTCTGTCTCTCTGTTTATTCCTTTTCTCCTAGTGGGGATAATAATAGCGATTGCTACTTCACCAGCTCTAAATGCATTAGCATTGGGTGATGAAGCAGCTACAGGGTTAGGTGTACGTACAGGGACACTTAGACTTATTGCGGCTTTTGGAGGTGTAATATTGTGTGGTGCAGCGACAGCACTAGCAGGTCCTATCGGTTTTATCGGCTTGTTAGCAACACATGTTATACGACTGTTGATTGGTCCTGATTTACGATATGTTATCCCTCTATCCGCTCTAGCAGGTGCCGTTATTTTAACGATATCTGATGTATTCGGTCGAGTTATCGGAAGTCCTGGTGAGCTTGAAGTTGGTGTGGTTACGGCCTTTATCGGAGCTCCTATATTAATTTTAATAACTATGAAAGCGAAAATGCGTGCTTTATGATGAATAAATCAATGAATCTTATTATGGTAGGTAGAATAAAGAGACGTCGTCGTTTTATTTTTGTCACTTCTTTACTGGCAATCACTGCTTTTGTGCTTAGTTGTACAATGCTTATGCTAGGAAATACAATTTATCCTATTTCGGATGTGGTCAGTGTATTGCTTGGTGAGGAAGTTCAAGGGGCTTCATTTGCTGTTGGAACGATTCGTTTTCCAAGAATGGTCGCAGGTGTATTTGCAGGGTTTGCCTTTGGGGTTGCTGGATATGTTTTTCAAACGATGTTACGTAATCCACTTGCAAATCCAAATGTTATCGGAATAACAACTGGTTCTAGTGCTGCTGCTGTTTTCTGTATCATTGTTCTTCAAGCAAGTAATACCGTTGTTTCGATTGCTTCTATTATTGGTGGACTTGTTACAGTAATTGTTATCTTTTTATTAGCAAGAGGTACCTCTTTTTCAATTGGTAGATTAATATTAGTAGGTATTGGCATTCAGGCTATGCTAAATGCCGTAATATCTTACTTATTAATGATTGGTCAGGAAAATGATATTCCTACGGCAATGAGATGGCTTAATGGTAGTCTAAATGGTGCTAAGATGGAGGATGTTTATCCTCTTATCATTGCTGTTATTATCTTCACGCCAATTATCGTAGCGCTTGGAAAGCAATTGGATATGCTAGAACTTGGCGAGCAAACCGCCATTTCACTTGGAGTCAACACGGATAAAACGAGAGTAATACTAATTATCACCTCCGTACTGATTCTTGCGTTAGCTACCGCTACAACAGGACCTATCGCATTTATTGCATTTCTATCTGGGCCAATCGCTAAAAGGCTAGTTGGTGTAGGTTTTTCCAGTATTATTCCAGCAGGACTTGTTGGCATCATTTTAGTTTTAGCATCAGATCTTGTAGGACAATTTGCATTCGCTGCTAGGTATCCTGTAGGTGTAATCACAGGTATTATCGGAGCACCATACTTGATTTATTTGCTAATCCGAATGAATCGAAAGGGAGATTTATAATGAAACCGACACATGATTTTCATACTGAGGGAATTACTGCTGGATACGATAATAAAGCTATCTTACACGATGTAGATATTTCCATTCCAAGTAATAAAATCAGCATTATTATTGGAGCGAATGGTTGTGGGAAATCTACTCTGCTTAAGACAATGGCAAGGCTTATAAAGCCTTCCTCTGGTCAAGTTATCCTAGGGGGGAAATCAATTCAAAAAATTCCCCCAAAACAGGTAGCTAAAGTATTAGGATTATTACCACAGTCACCAATTGTTCCTGAGGGAATAACAGTTGCAGACTTGGTAGGAAGAGGAAGGTTTCCACATCAAACATTTCTAAAAGGTTGGACAAAAAAGGATTATGAAGCGGTTAGTGAAGCAATGGAAATAATGAATATCACTGAATTTGCCGATCGACATATTGATGAGCTTTCAGGTGGCCAAAGACAACGTGTATGGATTGCGATGTCTTTGGCACAACAAACAGATATCTTACTCCTGGATGAACCAACTACCTTTTTAGACATCACATATCAGGTGGAGATTTTAGATTTACTAACGAAATTAAACCGAAAATACGGTACAACCATTGTGATGGTATTGCATGATATAAATTTATCAGCACGGTATGCAGACCATATCTTTGCGATTAAAGAAGGCAAACTTATAGAAGAAGGAAATCCAACGGAAGTACTAACAAGTGAACTCGTTAAATCAGTATTTGATTTAGATTGCATTGTTATCCCAGATCCTATTTCACAAACTCCATTAGTAATTCCAAAAGGTCGGTATCATGTAAAAGCTTAAGACTCAAGTGATTATAGTGTCTTATTGCATCTCATGAGAATATAAGCTTAATAGTTTATAAATTCGTGTAGTTACTATATTCTAAGTAGAAGGAGGTGCATGACATTATGTCTATATATGAGTATCAAGTTGAAAAAAGTAATGGAGAAGAAATTTCATTATCACAGTATCGTGACAATGTCTTACTAATTGTTAATACAGCAACCAAATGCGGATTCGCGAATCAATTTGAAGGATTAGAGGAATTGCACCAAAAATATCAAGAAGAGGGACTGCGTGTACTCGGATTTCCAAGCAATCAATTTAATGAACAAGAACCAGTCAATGATGACAAAATGGAAGAAGCGTGTAAGGTTAATTTTGGCGTTACATTTCCATTGTTTAAAAAGATTGATGTAAAAGGTCCCAATGCCGCTCCTTTGTATAAATATTTAACAGAGGAACAAAAAGGGTTGCTAGGTAGTAATGTGAAATGGAACTTTACGAAATTTCTAGTAGATCGAAATGGTAATGTTGTGAAGAGGTTCGCACCAAAAGATAAACCAGCAAAAATAGAAGATGATATCAAAGCACTTTTATAAGCTTTGGCAAATTTAGAGCTGATTTATAAAAAGATATAAAATTAATGAGGTTGGGACTAAAGTATTTACAAAAAAATAAATCCGAATGAATTGGAATGGGTTTTGAAAATCCGCTTCAGAAATATACTCCGCTTTCCGTGGGCGGCTGGTAAGCCTCCGGATGCTCCGCATCCCGGGGTCTAACCTATGCCTCACTCCCAGAGGAGTCTCTGTATATTTCTTACGTTTATTGTATCTATTATTCGCCTTTTGGAAATTTTTTTGTTATGTCCTACCCTCTTTTTCGTTGCATAGGAAGTTAAAATTTGTATGCTGTGAATCAATAAATAACTGAAAAAGCCAAGTCCCTAGCAAGCGTACAGCAACTAAATCTCCCTCAATAAATGAAGAAGACCTGGTGAATGTTATTGAGGAGGTATAGTAGCACTTATACATCCTGAGGTGGAAATCAATACTGGTTCGCTACTAACTTCGTCGATTACTCCCAATTTAATTCTTGATTAGTAGTATTTGCAAATTTAACCATAATTGCTTTTAAATATTCATAATCCATTGATGGAAGACTTTGGATGTCTATCTCTTCTAGGATATAACTGTTAAAGTCCCAAAGTTCTTTTTGGATTGACTGATTGCTGACAACTGCACATTTATATAATGCGTTTACGATGTTAGTTATAACAGATATATCATCTTTGCCGTAATGTTTAATTTGATGAAAGCTTTTATATAGATAATCGCGGAATCGCTTTTGTTCCATTATTAATCTTAAATCCCCTTGATTATCAGAGAAGTACGTAACTTCTCGGTAATTTCCTGCTAATTCGGTTAATAATCCACCGAGACGATGAATACAGTTAATTGCTGTGTTTGGATCGTTCATCCCTGTTGAAAGAGCCTTTACAGCAATTTCAACTAATTTGTCCATCGAGAATTCAATATCTTGCAGATTTGTTCGTTCATTCCCTATCGTAAGAAACTGGTCATGTTCATATTCAGTTACTACTTTGTCGTTAAATGCCCAATAATAAAATACTGGCATCCCCTTCGGTACATAATCTCCCACTTGGAAATTTGCTTCCAGCACCATTTTATTTTTACTTGCCCAGTTAATAAGGTGGTTGTAATCGATATGCTGAATATATCCTGAACGTAATGCATACGTTGTTTGTTTGTCTTTTTCCTTTATCCCTTTAATCTGGGAATGATCCCAATGTTGATGCTCACCATATGTTCTATCTGCAAAGGTTTCTTTAATTAATTTCGATGTTTCATTCCGAACAGTAGAAATTAAGAAATTCACTTGTACATAGCGCGCAGCATAGTGGATAAACAAGATGAAAAAGCCTAAAGAAATAATCGTGAATATTACTGTGAAAAAGGGACTGAGTAAATCCTTTTGCTTTGATTCTGTTAGAAGCCATAAATTAATCAGCACAAATATAAACCCAAATGTAAACACACCTAAAACATGTTTAGTAATTTTACTTCGCATAAAATCTTGTAAAGCACGTGGTGAAAATTGAGAAGAATAGGTGGTTAAAACAACCATGATTGTTGAGAAACTGATTGTTATCATAGTTAGCATGGCGGTGATTAGAGCTGAATATAAATTTTTTGCGATGCTTTGTCCTGTTAAAAGTATATCTGGAATACTATTTGAAAAACGTGGTACGAACTGAACATCGATTAAAGTAACGACGCCCACAGTAATTATCGCACAAAGTCCATATACAATTGGTAAGATCCAAAAACTATCACGTAATTTGGAAGAAGTTTTGGTGGCGTTCATTTTATAACCTCTTTTCTGTAATTCTTCGATGTCTATTATCATATTTCGTATATGTTCCCCCACTAAATGTATGTAAAACGTATAAGAAATAATCCAGGTTAGAATGTGGGTATCGGTTAGAAATGAACAAAAACCAACCTTTCTTGTGAAATATTTACTGTTTTTCCGCAGAAAATTTCTTTTCTGAGTAGCAGGAAAGGAATAAAAACCTTTCTGATTTGAGTGAATGATTGAATTTCTTTATTGATATTTACAATTACCTAGTTTAATTGTTACCTTTGCTTGTTTTGCTGTGTGCTAATTGTCCAGCAAGCCACATTCTTCAAATTTATTTCTTCTTGTTAAGTCATCTTTGTAATATACTATACGGAATTTGAAAATGTTTAGTAGCGGTGATTGCAGTAAAAATTTCATCTAAAGTAAGGGGAACCTTAATCCTTCCCCATAGGAGAATGATCAAATTGTTCCCATACTCGAAGAATATGTTGAGGTGTTAGCATGTCGATTTCAATCACTTTCTAAAAATAATTAAAAGGCGCGTTGTTTTCAATGTTGATTTATCTCCCATATTTCAGGCATATGGATGTACTTATATTTTTTTAGCAATACAAATCATTTCTGCAAAGTCATTTGTTATAGTTTTATCAGGATTAATCTCCAACTCATATCTCATTTTCTTCAATCCATCTTGGTAATCTTGATCATTAATCAGAGTTAATATAGATATGTCCCTGTTTTCTGCATTTGCTATATAGTCGGATAATTTAATTCTTTCTAACCGGTATTGAATCTGGATATTAACTTTAAATCCTCTTATTGAAAGTCCATTAAAAATCACTTCTTTTTCCCAAAATCTTTTTAAATCCTCATAATAAGCTGTCGGAAAGTAATGATATACCCACCATTGTTTCATATCATGTATAGCAATATTGTAAAGTTTATATACACTGTTTTTCTTTAAGACACGATAAACTTCATTAAGAGATTGCTCTTTATTAATAAAGTGATGGAAGGCATAGTTATTTGAAATATAATCAAACTTTTCATCTTCGTATGGCATATTTTCAGCTAATCCATTAATGATAGAAGCATTTTCAACTTTTTCTTTTGCTTTATTTAGCATCTCTTCTGAAGCATCAAGACCATTCCAATCAATATTAAAATTATTAAAGAATTTTATTTGTTTATCAAGATAAATTCCAGTACCACAAGCCAAATCTAAAACCTGGTACACTGATTTCGGATTTTTATCAATATACTCCCTTAAATCGTTATCATATTGAACATTTTCTAATCTATATTGGTTTTTCTCATATTTGTTAGCGATTTTTGAGTAATCAGTAACTTTCATATATATCATACATCTCCCTTTAATTCATTATTTCAGAATTGCACATTTTACTGAACTTCATGTCAATTAATATCCCCTAAATAAACTGGAGATGCTTCCTTATTTAAATGTCTTATTATATATTTTCTTAATTGTTTGGGATATATCCGACATTCGAGTAAATGGTTAATGTGTATCCATACTATACCTACTTGATGGCTATCAGTATTGGTAGGAACTTTATAATTGTCATTCACTAAGTTACAAACAAAGTAATATTCAACTTAATGGGCGTTAAAGTCAAATGTTGATTATTCATGATTTTTCCCTAAGTATTCACGAATATGAAGAAGTTCACCGATTTCTATAAATGTTGCCTTGTGTCGGTTACTAACGGGTGTTCATGAGAAACAGGATTTGAAGAAGCGGTCAGAGCAGCTGCTAAAACAGCAAAGCGTGAATCTATTCGAATGTCTATACCATGTTTTGTTCGATATTTCATAGTTGATTACTCCTCTCTTCTATATATTTCTAATTTTTATGACTAAATGAAAGAACCGCTATGATTAGTGTGCCAAAAGAAATCATCCATAATGAGTTTCAAACAATGTCATAGATCTCTCAATTTTTTACAAATAATGAGTTACTGTCCAAGAAAAAACTTATGTCCGTATTAATGATAACACAATTTTCTGTAAATTTAATAGTAATTCATATTCTTATTCCTTAGTAGGGTCATTTTAACAATTAAAAATTATCCTATCTTTATTACTACTCCAGCTATATGTTAAAATTTTATAAAAAGTTTTGAAAATTAGCAACGATTGGAATTGAGATATGGATGAAGTTAGTTATAATATTTGGTCCTCAAGCTGTTGGAAAGATGACGGTTGGACAAGAGTTAGTTAAAATCACGGATCTTAAGCTTTTTCATAATCATATGACGATCGATTTAGTAAGTAATTTTTTTGATTATGCGACAAAAGAAGGGAAAAGATTAGTAAATTTCTTTCGCCAAGAGATATTTGAAGAGGTATCGAAGAGCAATTTATATGGAATAATTTTCACTTTTGTATGGGCTTTTGATTTACAAGAGGACTGGAATAACGTTAAGAGACTTACTGAGTTATTTGAATCTAGAGGCGGAACGACATATTATGTGGAGCTTGAAGCAGATTTAGATGAAAGACTAAACAGGAATAAAAGCGTGAATAGACTTGAGCATAAACCTTCAAAGAGGAATATTGAGTGGTCAGAGAATGAATTGAAAAGGTCGTTGGAGAAGCATAGGCTTAATTCCATTGACGGTGAGATTTCCTATCCCAACTATGTACGAATAGATAATACATGTTTAGAAGCGGATGAGGTAGCTATTTTAATCAAAAAACAATTTAATTTGTAATAAGAAGTGTAGGTGTTGTATGAACGTTCAATTAATTAACGCTACAAAGGATAAAGAAGAAACTTTATTAAATCTATTTCAATTCTATATTTATGATTTCTCTGAGTTTATGGAGATAGATATTGAGCCTAATGGCCGTTTTGCTGAATACCCTATTAATGATTACTTGGAAAAAGAAAACTATTACACTTATTTTGTTAGTTTTAACGATAGTTACATTGGATTTTGTATAATACAATACAATCAAAATGAGGGAGATAAACAGTATTTTTCGGTTAAAGAATTTTTCATTATGAAAAGGTATAGACGCATGGGTATAGGGAAATTCGTAGCAAACAAAGTATTTAATATGCATCAGGGTTGCTGGGAAGTATTTCAAATGAAGAGTAATTTACCTGCGCAGCGTTTTTGGAGTAAGGTAATACGTCATTTTACAAAGGGGGATTTCACAGAAAGGAGAAGATAAAAGAATAGTGCAGGAATTTTATAGTGGAAAACGATGTTAATCTACTGAACTTGGTAAAAGAAAGGATAATATTATGAAAAAGATTGCTTTAATCGGGTCAGGTGGTTCTGGTAAATCTACATTGGCTCGTCAATTAGGAGAGGAGTTAAAAATTGAAGTCCATCACCTGGATGCACTTTTTTGGAAACCTAATTGGGTTGGTGTATCAAAAGACGAACAACGTAAAGTTCAAGAAGAACTAGTGGGGAAAGATTCTTGGATTATTGATGGTAATTACGGTGGTACGATGGAGATTAGATTACATGCAGCAGATACTATTATTTTTTTAGATATATCAAGGTTCACTTGTTTGTTCCGGGCAATAAAAAGAAGTATTAAATATAGAAATAGAACGCGTCCAGATATGGGAGAAGGTTGTGATGAAAAATTAGACATAGAGTTTTTGAAGTGGATTTGGCATTATCCAAATAATAAAAGACCTCATATCTTAACGAATCTTAAACAACTATCAGACACCAAACAAATTTTTATTTTGAAATCACCAAAGGAAGTTAGGTGTTTTACGGAAAATGTTTTAGGTAATACAAAGATTATTTAGCCCCATGGGAGTTAAGGGGCTAATACCATATCTACTACTGTCTTTTCTTTGTTTTTTTATTATTAAACTTTTCTTCGGCTGTTAATGGCTCATTGGCAAATTCATGATCAAATTGCTTGGAAAGACTTCCTCTGACCGCTTGTTCGTCACTGATATTAGCACGATCTTTCTTTGACTTTTTATCCATATAATACACCTCCTAATTTATTTTTCCTCTGGTAAGTAAATATATGTAATAAATACCTAGTAAATGTGATAGATATACTAAATACTTTATTAAAAACAAGCGGATACCTTAGAGTATCCGCCCCCACCAATAAAGAAAAACTGCATAAATTATCAATGTAAAGTAAAGGGGGGAAATAATATGTGGAAAAAGTATGATAAAGATGGGAATCAAGAATTCAGTTTTTCAAAAGCACGCGCGCAAGCAGATGCAGATTCGAAGTCAAATGTTGATTTTGATTCTGATATAAAGCTTGACAACGATAATGATAATGACAACGATAACGACAACGACAACAAATTAAAGAACAGAAATCGCAATACCAATATTGCAAAAGTAATTAACAGTGGAAATTCATATGTAGATGTAAAATCTGATTCTGATTCTAAATCTAAGTCTAAAGGAGATACTGACGACAATAATAGCGTTAACGATAGTGGTAATGTAGCAGGTGAACAAGATAATAACGACGATGATCGTGATAGAGATGGTCATCATCATTGTTGCAAAAAAAGAAAAAAATATTAATACAATGCATTTACAAAGTGGGATATATAGCTGTCCCACTTTCACATATTTTGGTGAAAAGGAGGTTGTAATCGTGGCGAATATAGATAATTTATATGATATTAAAGGTAAAAGAAGAAGACCTTATTCAAACGATACACAAGCTATCGAGTCAACGATAAGGGAAAGTGGAAATTCAGATGTCGATATTAGTATTCTTGTTGATACTAAACCAATAGCGTATGCGATGTTATGTTCATTACTAGCAACCAAGCAATTTACGAGACGTGAATTTGAAAAAGCGGTTCGTGAGCTAGAAGAATTAACTTATAACTCTAACAGAAATGATGTTTCCAATGTAAGACTTTATGAAGATAAATGAGAAGGTAAAAATCTGCCTTCTTATTCTACATAAGTTCTATTCGGTAATAACAAGTGAACTAGCCATTTTTATTCCTCCTATGAATATGTGTTATGGTAAATATATAGTACTTCTTTTTAATCTATAGAGAATCCTTTTTAATACACTAAAAATATCTTATGAAACTATGTGAGGAGGAAATTCGATGATCATTAAACAATGGAAAGTTGGCATTTTTTTATTTGATGATGTAGAAGTTTTGGATTTCGCAGGGCCATTTGAAGTGCTCTCGGTTACTTCATTCGATGATGGTGCAAAGCCATTTCAAGTGGAGACAGTTTCTGAACAAGATAAAATAATATATGCGCGTAATGGTTTAAAAGTAAAGGCAGATTATTGTTTTGACAGTATGCCTAAATTCGATATCCTTATTATTCCCGGTGGTCTGGGGGCAAGAAAAAAAGAGATACATAATAATAAAGTCATCGATTGGATAAAAAGGGAAATGAAAAATGTGCAGATTATGTCCTCGGTATGCACAGGCGCATTACTTTTGGCAAAAGCGGGATTATTAGATGAAAAGAAGGCCACGACACATTGGGCAAGTGTGAATAGACTTAAAAATGAATTCCCGCAAGTAGACGTTCAACAAGGTGTTAAATATGTAGATGAAGAAAGTATAATTACATCAGCTGGGATATCAGCGGGTATAAATATGTCATTTCATATCGTTAGAAAGCTTTTGGGTGTAAACGTAGCGTTAGATACGGCAAAGCGAATGGAATATGATATAGAATTCAAATAAATATTACTTCTCAAATAAGATCACTACCCCAAAAGTGGATGTTTGTTATAATAATTAACGGAATCTTATGTCAATAATTTAATCAAACGTTTATTTAAAGGAGGAGTAAAGGATGAGTAACCCAATTAAAAATCGTACCAATACCATTTTTATTCATGTGAGTAATTTACAACGTTCGGTACAATGGTATAGTAAATTGCTAGGGGAAGAAGTAGATGTAAGTAAAGTAGCCGATCCAGTACATAACTTAAAGATGGATCAGAATACAGGTATAACGTTAGATGCAGGACCTCCAGGAATGGCAAAAGATATTCAGCCTTTGCCTTACCCACTATTTAACTTCCACACAGATGATATTTATCAAGCATATGACTATCTTCAAGAATTAGGGTTTCAAATAGAGTCAGATATCGTTGAGTTTGATGATTTTTTTTTTTAATATAAGCGACCCAGATAAAAAAATATGATTATGATTTGTACTGGATAAATAATTATATAGAAGAATGAGAGGATTGTTTTTTTATGATCAGTTAGGCTGGTATAATTTATTAACTGGCCTTTTTATATTGTCAAAAATTCATCTGGATAGGTTGCTATATTATTCAATGAAGCGTATATTAAGTTGTTAAAGAATAATGTGCTCCGATAGAAAGAAGGTTCATCATGGTAGAGTCTCAAGGGAATCAAAAGAATAACAATCAGTTTCAATTTCTACTCTTAGTTATAGGAATTATCGTTGTGGCATTTAATTTACGCCCAGCCATTACATCTGTGGGTCCTTTAATCAGTCTTATTCGAGAAGATATTGATATTTCAAATGGCACGGCAGGGTTATTAACGAGTTTGCCATTGATAGCATTTGCAATTATTTCACCTATGGTGCCAAATTTTGCTCATAAATTAACGAGAGAAAAAGTATTAATCTTTGGACTTATATTTATTATAATTGGAATCTTAATTCGATCTATTTCTTTATTTCTTTTATTACTAATAGGAACCTTAATCATCGGTGCAGGGATAGCGATATGTAATGTATTATTACCAAGTTTGATTAAGAGTTACTTTCCGTTAAAAGTGGCATTGATGACAGGTATTTATACCACGGTTATGAATATTTTTGCTGCAGCTGGTTCTGGGTTAAGTAACCCTCTTGCGAAAGACCTAGGGTTGGGTTGGCAGTTATCTTTGTTTATATGGGCAGCACCTGCTGTGTTTGCGGCAGTGATATGGATAATCATCATAAGAACAGACACAACGAAAGAAGAAAGCATTCCCCCATCAAAAAAAGGAATTCTATCTGGTAATCGTATGTGGCGCATTCCGCTAGCATGGATTGTTGCAGCATTTTTAGGCTTACAATCAACGCTTTTTTACGTTACGATTTCTTGGCTTCCAGAAATTCTGCATGATTTTGGTATGAGTATGGCGACTGCTGGATGGCTTCTTTCTATAACACAAATTATTGGATTACCAGCGAGTTTTACTGTCCCAATTCTAGCTGGTAAGTTACAAAAACAATCCTTTATAGCTTGTTTGATTGGTGTTTTCTCGTTGATTGGATATGGAGGATTGTTATTGGGAGATTCATGGGCAACAATAATATTCAGTTTGCTTTTCATTGGGATTGCATTAGGTGGAGGATTTGCTTTGGCTTTAACTTTCTTAGGTCTAAGGTCTAAGAATGCAGAACAATCAACGGAGCTTTCAGGAATGGCACAATCTGTCGGTTATTTACTTGCAGCTATCGGCCCTTTTGCAATCGGTTCTATGTATGATGTTACAGCAAGCTGGTCCTTCCCATTGTTAACATTGATGATAGTAGCGGTTTTATTGATCATTATTGGATATCAAGTTGGTAAAGACAGGTATGTGATCGAGTAAACTAAAGGTGGTGTGTTCGTATTTCAACATTTAGTTGGAAGAAACGATTGTTTGTATTATTATCAATATTCATTTTAGGAAGTGTTGCTTTTTTTATAGCTTTTATTTATCCGGTAGGTAAATTGTTTACAGCATCTACAGACTTAAGTGGAGAGAGTATAGGAGAATTTTCGCTAAATGAAGAGCTAGACGCACATCACATAGAACAATTAGCTGATTTTGAAAAGAGGGACGAAGATAACGGAATAAGTTATCGTCATAACGATTTCTTTATTCGCACGAATGAAGAGAATGAAATAACTTCTATCTCGATGGGTGAATCCTATAGTACGTCATCAGGACTTAGTATAGGCGATTCTAGGAATGATGTAGAGGAAATCTATGGAGAAGATTACTATACGTATAGTGAAATGGGACTTGGAGATGCAATGGTCTACATTGATCGTGAGAATAATATAGAATTTACGATTTGGACACATGAAGAACACATTAGATATATCTGGTTAGCAAGCAGTGATTAAAGAAAGATACTTCCGGGGAAAATGGAGATTGAGAAACAATAGAATTATTTCAACACCTTGGAGGTAAGCAGAATGAAATGGATAAGTATTTTTGTCATTATGGCAGCTATTACCGTTGGAGCGGTTTATTTTTATATACATCCAGGGGACGAACAAACTAATCACTCCGATCATAATACTTCGATGAGTGGAACATTGGATGTATCGAGCTTGGTGGAAGAGATGAGTTTAGATGAAAAAATCGGCCAGATGATCGTTGGTGGAATTGACGGAACAGAACTAAATAATGATACGCAAGACATGATTGAAAATTACCATGTTGGAGGAGTTATTCTATTTGCGGACAATATTGAAAGCAAGACGCAAACCACAAATCTTATGAATGACATAAAAAAGGTGAATGACAATAATCCATATCCATTGCTTCTTGGGGTTGATGAAGAAGGTGGAAGCGTAACAAGAATGCCAGACGAGATTATAAGTCTCCCACCAAGTGGATCTATAGGAAAAGAACAAGATCAGGAACTTGCTTTTGAAGTTGGTACTCTTCTTGGAAAACAAATGAGAGGATTAGGATTTAATTTAGATTTCGCTCCGGTTCTTGATGTGAATAGTAACCCAGACAATCCTGTTATTGGAGAGCGTTCCTATGGAGATGACCCACACCTTGTTAGTGAAATGGGAGTCCAAACCATGAAAGGAATTGAGAATGAAGGGATTATATCCGTCGTCAAACATTTTCCTGGGCATGGGGATACAAGTGAGGATTCACATTTAGAGCTTCCGAAAGTCGATAAGAGTTTGAAGGAACTTTCAGATCTTGAACTGATTCCTTTTGAGAATGCAATTTCCGAAGGTGCAGACGTTGTTATGATTGCACATATCCTGTTGCCTCAAATAGAAACCGAGTATCCATCCTCTATGTCTGAAGATATCATTACAGGACTATTGAGAGAAGATATGGGATTTGATGGAGTTGTTATCTCAGATGACCTAACGATGGGAGCGATAACGGAGGACTTTAGAATAGAAGAAGCGGCTATTCAATCTGTAAAAGCTGGCAGTGATATAGTACTGATTGCACATCATCCAGATGCGGTGACTTCTGTTCATAAGGAGTTGAAAGCAGCCGTTAAAAACGGTGATATTAACGAAGAAAGAATTAACGAAAGTGTAGAAAGAATCATTCATCTAAAAAGGAAATATAAACTTTCAAATGAGGAAACTCCACAGGCAGATTTTAAATTGATTAACGAGAAGGTGCAAGAGATTTTAGATAAAGTCTCTTGACCTTTTTTAATATTTAATGGGGGTATAACGAGATTCTTAATTTAATTTTAATTGGATATTTTTAACATATACTTCAAACTGCGCTATTTAATGGATTTTTTTCATAATAAAAGAAAAAAGAGCAAAAAAACACTATAATAAATTGTTATTTCTCCTTAAACTCTATGTTAATGCACTGTGATTTTCATATGATAGATTAGGTACAGTGGTAAAATATGATGGATTTTGTCGGTAGATAATCATATTTTACTAGTATAGTAGAGAAACAAAGGAGGAATAACGTTGGCACAGTCCAATCTATCAGCTAAGAAATACGTGCTTTCTACAGCATTTGTTACTTCTTTAGCATTAACACCTATTTTTGCGGGAAGCGTGTTTGCTAATGCTGGAGCAGGAGCTTCAGAAGGAGATATACCTGCTAGTGAAAGTAACCTACCTAACGTAACAGAGCAAGAAGAAACTTCATCTAGTGTAGGACTCATTCAGTTGGGGGATGTAAATTCCTCAGTGGAAGACTTACAAGAGGAGTTACAAGATCAAGGTTATTATACATATAACATTGATGGGATCTTTGGTCCAATTACTGAAGAAGCAGTAAGAGAATATCAATCAGACCAAGGTTTACAAGTGGATGGTATTGTCGGACCAAATACGAAAGAAGCGTTGGCAGTAGAAAATGAAGGTTCTGATGAAGAATTAAATATTGTAGAGAAAGACGAAGATGAGAACGCATCTGAGTCCGGAGACATTAACTCTGATATTGTTGCAGCAGCAGAGAGTGTTGTCGGTACTCCGTATGTATGGGGAGGAACAACTACAGATGGAATGGATAGTAGTGGATTTATTAACTATGTATTCGATCAAGTAGGTATTGATATTTCTCGTACGCATAGTGAAATGTGGGTAAACGATGGAGTACATGTAGACTCTCCTGAAGTTGGAGATGTTGTATTCTTTGAAGGAACCTATGACACTGAAGGAGCGTCTCACAGTGGTATCTATATTGGTAATGGTCAAATGATTCATGCTGGAAATGACGGTGTAAGTGTCGCTGATTTCACCATTGATTACTGGCAAGATCATTACATTGGCGCAAAATCTTTCACTGAATAATACAATCTAAAATTAGTATGATTACTCATTGAAAAGAGGCTATAAAATCTAGCCTCTTTTCTTTATGTTTCATAAGTACACCAGAAGGTATGCTTAGACATGTCAAGTTACATGGGGTTTCTACTAGATATCAAGGATAGCTCGTTCTAGGTTCTGTTTTAATTGTTCTATCCGAATAAATCTGCTTTCCCTAAATAATTCTTTTTGGTCTAGAAGCAAGAACATGGTAGGTACTGTAAACACCAAGTATTCCCCTGCAATTTCTTTCACTTTATCTGCATCCACTTTTCCGACCAGAATTTGTGGGTAGTCACCTAATAATCCTTGAACCTTTGGCCACACGGCATGACAAACACTACAGTTGTCTCTAGAAATATATATGAATGATAATTGATTGTCTCTCGTAAATTCTCTAACCATTTCGATAGAAGTTAGTTGTGTGTATTCTTTCATACAGTGACTCCTTTTTCAGTTAAGTGTCATCTTTTACTCTAAGCAAGCGTAAGCTGTTGAGCGTTACGATTAATGTTGCACCAATATCTGCAAAAATCGCTAACCAAAGAGTTAACCATCCTGGAATAACGAGTAATAGCGCTGCTAGTTTAATTCCTAATGAAAAGATAATATTTTCTTTAATTATTCTTAGCGTTTTACGACTTAAGTTCATCGTATATGGTAATTTATTCAGGTCATCCGACATTAATACGATATCGGCGGTTTCTAAAGCGGTATCGGTACCTGCACCACCCATTGCAATGCCGACAGTAGAAGCTGCGAGTGCTGGAGAATCGTTAATGCCATCTCCTACCATCGCTGTTTTTTGATGGTTAGTTGATAACTCTTTAATGTACTTCAATTTATCTTCTGGCAATAGATTTGACTTAACATTGATGACACCTACTTGGTTTCCAATTGCAAAAGCAGTATTATAATTGTCACCAGTTAGCATGACAGTCTTCATTCCAAGTTTATTTAGCTTAGTCACTACGTTTTTGGATGCTTCTCTCACTTTATCTGCGATGGCATATAACGAGAGAATATCTTGATGAGTTCCTAGGATGATCACCGTTTTTCCTTCTAATTGTAAGTCTTCTATTTGTTTTACGATAGTCGGCGTGAAGCATGTGTGTAACTCTTGAAAAAAGTCAGGGCTACCAACAAAATAATCTTTGTTGTCTATCGTAGCTTGAACACCTTTTCCTGTGATGGATTTGAAGTTCTCCATCTCTACATGGTTGAATGCAATATTATTCTCATTTGCTTTACGTATAATCGCAGCAGCTAGTGGGTGCTGGGATCCATTTTCAATTGCGGCGATGAGTGATAAGTTAGAACTTTCCTCGCCTTGATAGGAAACAATATCCGTAACATGTGGTACACCTTCTGTTAATGTTCCTGTTTTATCAAAAGCAATCGATTGTAATGATCCAGCTTCTTCTAAATACACGCCTCCTTTAATCAGTACACCATGTTTAGCGGCATTACCAATTGCAGTAACAATCGCAACAGGTGTAGAGATTACCAGTGCACAAGGACATCCGACGACTAATATAGCTAATCCTTGATATACCCATGTACTCCAATCTCCTGTGATAGCAGAAGGGACGATGGCAACCATGAGAGCAATGAGCATGATTACTGGAGTATAGTATTTAGCAAATTTATCTACGAAGGCTTGTGAAGGAGCACGTTCCGCCTGTGCCTCCTCAACAAGATGAATAATTTTGGAAATAGTGGTGTCTTCCACTTTTTTCGTAACACGTATCTCTAATAATCCATCTTCATTAAATGTGCCTGCAAAGACTTCATCATCCGTCATTCGAGTAACAGGAATACTCTCTCCTGTAATAGCTGATTGGTTTACAGAAGAAGACCCCTTTATGACAATGCCATCCATCGCTATCTTTTGTCCAGGTTTCACAATCATTATATCGTTTAACTGTATGTCGTTGACATTGATTGTTTGCTCTATATTACCTCTTCGTATAAGCGCTTCGTTTGGTGCGATGTCCATTAAGGATTGGATAGACTGTCTTGCTTTATCCATAGAAAATCGCTCTAAAGCTTCACTTATCGCAAATAGAATGACAACAGCTGCTCCTTCTAACCATTCTCCTATTAATGCTGCGCCAATAACGGCGATAGTCATTAAAGTATTCATATCAAAATGGAATTGGATTAAATTCTTTAGTCCTTTGAGAAATAGAGAGTAGCCGCCGATCAGAATTGCTGCACCAAAACCTATAGTTGGGATTATGCTTTGTTCATTTAAAGAATAACTAACGATAAGACTGATAACTATAATAAAAGCGGCAATGTAGAGACGGATATTATCTTTTTGTTTCCAAAATGAAATCTGCTTTTCGGAATTACGGTCTCTTTCATTTGTAATTTTGAGATTCTCGAATGATCCTGCTTTTTCTAAATCTTGAATGGTTGTATTTCCCTCAACATAAACTTTGGATGCTCCGAAATTCACTTGTGCATTATTTACACCAGGTAGTTGTTTTATATTTTTTTCAAATTTTGCTGCACAGTTCGTACAACTTAACCCCTGTATACGATATGTTTCTACATTGGGACTTGTATTTATTTGGCTATGAGACATGGTTTTCCACCTCTTGATGATGAATTAGTGCAATAGATACAAGTTGGCGAATATGATCGTCATCTAGAGAGTAGAAAGCGAGCTTTCCCTCTTTACGGTATTTCACAACTCCTTGTTTATATAATGTTCTCAAGTGATGAGAAGCTGTCGCAACTGATGTCTCGATGATATTCGCAATATCACAGACACAAAGATCATCCTCTTCACATAAGGCATAGGTGATTTTTGCTCTATTTTGATCAGATAGGGCTTTGAATATCCTTGCCATACCTTCTAAATCATTGTTTTTCATCTTGACTTGAACACGGTTGACCTTCTCTTCGTTATGACAATATATATCGCAAGTATCTTTAGTTATCATGAAATTCACGTCCTTATTCAAATCTTCATTTGAATGTATTGTAATACTAAATTTATTTATATTCAAGTATTCATTTGAATGTTCTTTTGTATACTTCATAAAGGAAAATAAGGATAGAGATAGAATAGTAAATAAGAGATAAGTTAAAGGGGGATATGGTGATTAATCATACATTTATAAGAAAAATACCAGAATTACATGATTGTAAGGAAATTATCCAAATTGAAAAGGGGTTCTCTGCGGATAAGAAATATACTATTCATACAGAGGAAAATCAGAAACGATTACTACGTATATTTGATAGCGCTGACATGAAACAGAAACAACAAGAATTTATAATGTTAAAGAAAATGGAAGAGAACCTAATAGCTTGTTCAAGACCTGTTGCTATTGGTGAGGTCGATCAACAGGGATATATGATTACTTCATATATCGAAGGAGAAGATGCGGAAATAGAAGTTCTTAAACTATCTGAAGAAAAGCAATTTCAGGTTGGCGTGAAGGCGGGGAAGAACTGAAGAAGATACATCAAATTCAAGCGCCACCACAGATTTCATCTTGGTATTCCAGAAAAGTGAGTAAACACCAAAGGTATATGGATGCCTATCAAGAGTGTGAAGTGCAAGTAAAGAATGATGGAAAAATCATTCGTTTTATTGAAGATCATATGCATTTGATGAAAAATCGTCCGAATTTATTTCAGCACGATGATTATCATCTTTCTAATCTGATTATTTATAAAGGTGAGTTTGCAGGAGTAATAGATTTTAATCGATACGATTGGGGAGATCCCATTCATGAATTCTTGAAAATTGGTATCTTTAGTCGAGAGGTAAGTATTCCGTTTTGTATCGGACAAATTAAAGGTTACTTCAATGGAAGGGAGCCAGATGAAGCGTTTTGGCAATTGTATTCGCTTTATTTAGCAATGTGTGTTTTCTCAACGGTTGTATGGACATTGAGAACGATACCAGAGAATTTAGACCAGATGATGGATAAAGTATACACATTTCTAGAGGATCACAATTATTTTGAAGAGATTGTACCGAAATGGTATAGAAGTTAAGGAGGGCATTGATTTGATCAAGCAACTACTATTAATTATCGATGTGCAGCAAGATTTAGTGGATGGTAATGAAAATGAACCGGCTGTTTTTTTGAAGGATGAACTTATAAGTAATATCAATCGTGTGATTGAGAAAGCACATAAAGATAGTATTCCTGTCGTATTCGTCAGGGATCTTGATGTGGCTGAAGGTAGTGGTGGAGGATTTGAGGTTCATCGAAACATACATGTACCGGAAGATGCGAGATTTTTTAATAAATCGGCAACGAATGCTTTTTACGGGACTGGTCTATTAGAGTATGTGAAGGCTGAAGAATTCAATCATTTAATTATTATGGGTTGTGAAACTCAGCATTGTATTGATAGTGCTGTAAGAACAGCAACGATAAATGGCATGGATGTGACGCTAGTAGGAGATGGGCATTCGACAAAAGGGAATGAAGTGTTAAGCGGAGAACAAATTATTCAACATCATAATGCAACACTTCATGGTCATTATAATGTAGATCATTTCTCTCTCGTTCGGGATTCAAATGAAGATTTGTTTGTTCCTACGCATGATAACTATAGGTGAATAGAGAGGGATAAATAAATGAATTCAAAAATAATTACATTATTAAATGAGAAATATCCGCTGCATATTACGCAAATTGAAGCGGTAACGAATGAAATGTATCGATGTGAGGCAGAACAGGGGGATTTTTACGCCAGAATTACCAACTATAAATCTTTTGATGAACAAATGGATGAAATTCGTTATACGAACTTCCTATATGAAAATGGGATATCCGTTCCAATTGTACCTTCTTTGCATCATAATCTGATTGAAACAATTACATTAGACAAAGCGTATTTTACAGTTATGTATGAAGCAGCTCCAGGTATTCATCTTCAAAGAAAGGAATGGAATAGTTCTATATTAAGAGAGTTAGGTAGGCAAGTAGGAAAGTTACATCGAGCATCTCGTCAGTATGAACAAACATTTCCTGAAAATCACATCAATCATTGGTATGACAATGAAGAATATGCGTTTATGAAGTACATTCCTAATAAAGAGAAGAAAATTAGAGAAAAGGCAGCACAACTCATAAAGGAGATTAAAGGATTACCTAGAGAAGACATGGACTATGGCTTACTTCACGGTGATTTATGTTTGGAAAATGTTTTAGTAGATAAGGAAAGAAATATTACGATGATAGACTTCCAGGACTGTGAGAAACACTTTTATATTTTTGATTTAGCAGTTCCCATATATTCAGCCATGGAATACTCTTTTACTGGAAATGAAAATATTACGGACTATGGAAGGTCCATCGCTGCGGCAATAATAGCCGGATATCAAGAACAACATCATCTATCACAACAAATGATAGATAAGTTACCTCTGTTTATTCAATTAAAAGAGATGTTTGATTATAGTTTGATGCATATGTACTGGGATCAAGATAAGCTAAGTGAGGAACAGGTGCGGATTATGAATCACTTTAGAGTTAAGATAGAAAATGGCTATACTTTATTAAATCTTAGTGATATGTATATTTGATCGGGAATTATTTATTTGAAAGCATTCTAACAATAATTGGCGTATTTTACCTTCTATAAAAATGATTAAAACTATGGTATTTGGGAATATAGATTATATAGCCAAATTTAATAGGAGGTATAATTATGCCATTTGTTAAAGCTTATACAAACGATGAAACACTTGAAAATGATATTAATACGTTAAAAGAAAGTGATATTAACGCTAAAGAAATTTTTGTGTTATCACATGATGATGATCGTACAGCACGAATTGTAAGTAATACTGATATCTCAGGAATTGACTATAATAAAGAAAACATCGGTTCCTTTGAAAAACAAGGTGATGAATTAAGAGAAAAACTTATTGAATTAGGAATAGCTGACGCAGATGCTCATGAATTTGAAGAGGACATGGATGAAGGAAAAGTCTTTCTAATTGTAAAAGATGAAAGAGCAGAAACGGTATTAAAATAAAGGTTGTAATTTAGAAATCGCTTGGAGCTTAGGCTTCAAGCGATTTTTTATGTTTAATTACTTTCTGATTCGTTTTTAATATAGGTATATACTGAATTTGGTAATGGAATTCCTTCTGTTTCTCTCTTTTTAGCTGTTATATTTTCTATTTCTCCTGGAATAAATACTCTTTCCACATTACTACTAGGATTTGTTTTACGTAATTCTTGAATCATAGTATCGAGTCTTGTTGTGAATACTTCAATTGATACAAATTTAGATGGGTCAATTGCCATGAAGAAGTGTCCAAGTTCCCTGTTTTTATCATAATCTCCATACATTTTAGAAATATGTGGTCCAAAAGCAGCCCCGGTAAGCATAGAAGAGAATATTTCAACGACCATTGCTAAGCCATATCCTTTTGGACCCCCGAATGGTGACAAAGCTACAACTTTATTAGGATCTATAGTAGCTTCTCCATTTTTGTCTACCCCCCAACCATGAGGGATTTTCTCTCCTTTTTCTTTGGCGTTTAAAATTTTTCCTAATGCAACAGTACTTGTAGCGAAATCTAAAATTATTGCTTCTTCTTTATCTGTCGGAAAACCGAAGGC
Source organism: Oceanobacillus phoenicis (assembly GCF_047238145.1). Taxonomy (NCBI): domain Bacteria; kingdom Bacillati; phylum Bacillota; class Bacilli; order Caryophanales; family Bacillaceae; genus Oceanobacillus; species Oceanobacillus phoenicis. The sequence continues at coordinate 403,531 of NZ_JBDFME010000001.1, read as the reverse complement.
AATTGGATTTGTTCCAAAGAACGGTTCTGCCCCACCAAATGGAACAACTACTTTATCTGTATGGGTCATAGCTATGCCAATTAAGTTATCTTTTGTAGCTTGTTGAACGAAATACGATAACGCTCCACAGTGACTACTGTTCTTTACTGCAACTGCGCCAGTTCCTGTTAGTTTCGCTTTATTAATTGCTATGTTCATTGCTTCTTTGGAAATATAATGTCCAAATCCGTTATCACCATTTAAAATGCTAGTAGACGGAGCTGTGTCTGTTTCTTGTAAGATCGGTTTAGGGTTAATTCCGCCTTCTTTAATCCGTTTAATATAGTGTTCTACTCTTAATACTCCATGTGAATCGACCCCTCTGAGGTTAGCGTGAATAAGTACGTCGGTAATGATTTCAGCGATCTCTTCTTCAATGCCATATTTTTCGAATACTTTCTTGGTCATATGTGTTAACTCATCTTTTAGAATCATATAAATTAAACTCCTTTCTTTTGAAAACGCTTAAATTTATACTAGCATACTTGTATGGTAGTATGGTAGAATTATTTTCAGAAAGGAGTGAATTATATGTTAAACAGAACGAAATTTAAAAATTCTACAAGGGATTTTGTATATGATACATTGCGGGAATCTATCATGAACCTTGAAATGACACCAGGTACAACAATCTCGGAAAAAGAAATTGCTGAAGAATTAGAAGTTAGTCGTACGCCAGTTAGAGAGGCTTTCTTAAGATTAACTCAAGATGAATTATTAACGGTTTTACCGCAGAGAGGCTCGTTTGTTGCACTTATTGATTTAGACCATGTGGAGGAAGCTCGTTTTTTACGTGAACAAGCAGAAGTAGGAATTATTCGTTTAGCTTGTGAAGTACTAAATGAGAATTATCTAGAAAGGCTCCAATCAAATTTGGATGAGCAGAAGAAAGCAAGAGACAATGATGATGAAGACGCCCTGTACATTTTAGATAAAGAGTTTCATCGTATATTTGCAGAAGGAACTGATAAACATCGTGTGTGGAATGTTATTCAGAAGATGGATACGCATTCCAACAGACTTAGGAAATTGAGTATCGAAATGAAACTAAATTGGAGAAAACTAGTTGATCAACATGAAGCGATCCTGAATGCTGTTAAATCAAATAAACCAGATCTAGCTGAAGATATCATAAGAGAGCATTTATCACTCTTAATCTATGATCAAAAGGAGCTAAAAGCGAATTATCCTGATTATTTTTATTAAATAAATTAAGGGGTTGGAAATGATGAACAAAAATGTAGTATTATTTGTTTTACTTATTTTCCTTTTCTTAAGCGGTTGTGCAACAAATCAAAGTACTGCGAAGGAGGATGATGTTACCTATTGGAAAATGACCCATATTTCCGATTCAAGCCATTTATGGCATCGAACTGCAGTTAAATTTGCAGATCTTGTAAAAGAAAAAACGAATGGAAAAGTAATGATTGAAATTTTTCCAAACAGCCAGCTTGGAAGTGAAGTAGATAATATTAATTCGATTCGTTACGGTGCTACGGATCTAACTATTACGGGGGAAACTTTAGAGGTATGGACACCAAACGCTGTTATGTTAGCGGTACCCTATGCTTTTGAAAGCAATCAACATATGAGGGAGGTCATTGAAGGTGACATTGGGGAGAAAATCGAAGAGGATATTAAGCGTGATGTTGGTCTGACTCCTTTATTTTATATGGAACGCGCTCCAAGAAACTTGACTTCAAACTATCCTATCTCAACACCGGAAGATTTGCGAGGATTTAGCATGCGGGTTCCAAACGTACCGCTATTTTTAGATTCGTGGTCAGAAGCTGGTGCTCAACCACAAGTAATGAGTTTAAGTGAAGTATTTACTGGATTGCAACAGGGGGTTATTGATGGTCAAGAAAATCCCAATGACCTAATTGAAAGTAATGGGTTTTATGAAGTGCAAAATTATTTAAATTTAACAGAGCATGTTCGTTCCTGGATTTATGTCGTGGTAGGTACGGAACAATTGAAAGCGCTACCTAAAGATCAACAAGAAGCGGTCAAAGTAGCTGCTATAGAAGCAGAGCAGTATGCACAAGATTTATTAGAACAAGAGACAGAAGAAGTCCGACAAAGATTAATTGATGCTGGTATGCAAATTAATGAAGATGTTGATACAGATGCATTTCGTGAAGCAATGTTACCAGCGTTAAAAGAATATTTTAAAAAAGAACAATTAGAACTTTACCAGGATATATTAGACGTTGCCGATGAAAACGGAGGTAATCAATAATGAATGTAATGAGAAAAATAGATAAAATTATCGGAATAATAGCAATGTTATTATTTGCTGCTTTATTGCTAGTTGTTATTATTCAGATTCTAAGTCGTTATTTTCCGTATGATTTTATATGGACGGAAGAGCTTTCTCGGTATCTATTTGTCTATTCTATTGTAATAGCAGCACCACTTGCTTTAAGAAAACAAGAATTTATAAGAGTAGATATGCTTATTGAACTTTTGCCAAAGCATGTTCGAAGAATTTATGAGAGCGTAATCGCTGTTTTAATTTTGCTGTTTTCAGTGGTTTTATTCATCTATGGGTTTAATTTAGTGACATTGGGTATAGATTTTTATGCTCCTACCTTAGGGTTTTCTATGGCGTATACCTATGCAGCAATTCCATTATTAGCGGTTTTATTAATGGTCTATTCTGTAGTGTACATTGTCGATCAATTTCGTAATGTAAGTCAAGAGAATGAGGAGGAGCAAGTATGATGGCTTTATTGCTTTTTGGTCTGTTCTTAATACTCATTGCTTTTGGAGTTCCAATTGCATTTAGTTTAGTATTATCTTCTTTGGCTTATCTATTAATAGCAGGAGTACCATTAACCGTTATACCACAAACCTTATTTGCGGGATTAGATTCTTTTGTCATGCTTGCGATTCCCGCATTCATTTTGGCAGGTAATTTAATGAATGCTGGTGGGATTACAAACCGTATTATTGACTTTGCAAACGCAGTAGTAGGTCATATAAGAGGTGGCTTAGGTTTAACAAACGTAGCTTCTTCTCTAGGATTTGCAGGGATATCTGGAACAGCTTTATCTGATACAGCAAGTATAGGGTCTGTAATGATTCCAGCGATGAAAAAACAGGGGTATGGTGCTGGGTTCTCAGCAGCAGTAACTTCAATATCATCAACTGTGGGACCAATGCTTCCCCCATCTTTACCAATGATTATCATCGGAACTTTAGCCAGTATTTCTATTGGTGATTTATTTTTAGCCGGTGCAATCCCAGGGGTGTTATTAGCATTAGGATTTTTACTCGTTACATATATAATTTCTGTGAAACGTCAATATCCTAAAGGTGAAAGACAGACAATTGCTGTAGTTGGTAAAACCTTTATAGGAGCATTTTGGGCGCTATTAATGGTAGTTATTATTCTTTGGGGGATTTTAGGAGGATATTTTACACCGACAGAAGCAGCAGTAGTTTGTGTGGTGTATGCATTTATTGTAGGGAAATTTGTATATAAAGAACTAGACTTAAAGCAAGTACCTGCTATTTTACTTACAACGTTAAGATCCACGGCTTCAATTCTATTACTTGTTGGATTTGCAAATACTTTTGGTTGGATTTTAGTAAGCGAAGGTGTGCCACTGCTAATTGCGGATGGAATTCTATCTGTTTCTGAAAACCCAATATTTGTAACTTTATTAATTATATTGTTGCTTCTTATGGTGGGAATGTTTATGGAAACAATAGCTGCATTAGTTATCTTATTCCCTGTATTGTTGCCAGTGGCAGAAAGTATAGGAATGGATCCAATTCACTTTGGTGTGGTGATGGTATTATCCTTAATGATAGGTCTATCAACTCCGCCTGTAGGTGTTTGTCTATTTGTAGCATCAACATTCGCAAAAGTTCCAATTACCAAAACGGTAAAAGAACTACTTCCTTTTTTTGGTATCGCCATTCTTGTGCTAGTTATTGTAGCCTTTGTACCTTCGCTATCTTTGTACTTACCGAGTCTATTTGAATAAAGGATGTGGAAAGTGATGAAAGCAATACGGGTAGAAAAACCTGGGAAATTAGAAATTGTAGAAATGAATAAACCTACTATAAAAAATGACTATGACGTCATTGTAAAAGTGAAACGAGTTGGAATATGTGGTTCAGATGTTCATATATACCATGGGACTAACCCTTTTACAAAATACCCAAGAGTAATTGGTCATGAAGTATCTGGGATGGTGGAAGAAGTTGGGTATAAAGTTAATAGTATCAAGAAGGGTGATCTAGTAGCATTAGAACCAATTCTCTACTGCGGGAAATGCTATGCATGTAGAAAAGGTCAACCTAATGTTTGCCAATCATTAGAGGTTTTTGGTGTACATCGCGATGGAGGCATGAGTGAGTGGCTTAAAGCTGAAGAAAAGAATTGGCATAAAGTCTCAAGTCATGTATCTGAAGAAGCAGCAGCTTTAATTGAACCCTTAACAATTGGAGCGCAAGCAACGTATAGAGGGGAGGTTAGCGAAGGGGATAATGTTTTTATTATTGGTGCTGGTCCTACGGGTATTGCTTGTCTGTTATTAGCAAAAGAACGAGGTGCTTCAGTATTCATCGCTGACTTTAATCAAACAAGATTAGATTATGCAGATTCTATTGGGGCAGATGTTACCATACAGCCCAAAAAAGTTGATGTATCAGCAGAAATAGATAGATTAACAGGTGGGGAGCTAGCAAATGTTGTAATCGATGCTGTCGGATTACCTGAGACTTTTCAACAAGCAGTTGAACTTGCTTCAATTGCGGGTACGGTAGTTACATTAGGTTTTAATGAAGAACCATCTTCAATACCGTCACTGTTATTAACGAAAAAAGAATTAAAAGTAGTCGGATCGAGATTACAGTCAAATCAGTTTAGAAATGTAATTGATAAAGTTAATGCAAGAAAGTTAGACCCAAGTAAAATAATTTCTCATCAATATCCAATGGAGCAAATAAAAGATGCGTTTGACTTATTAGAAAACCATCCAGAAGAAGTTAGAAAAATCGTACTAACATTTTAGTTTTAGGAGTGATTGAAGAATGCGAATGACATTTAGATGGTATGGTGAGAATAATGACTCTGTTTCATTAAAACACATTAAGCAAATTCCTGGTGTAGAAGGTTTAGTATGGGCATTGCATCATCGGTCAGCAGGAGAAGTATGGCCGCTAGATGAAGTATTGGAAGTAAAGAAGTTAGCAGATAAGTACGGTTTTCACTTGGATGTTGTGGAAAGTATTAACGTACATGAAGATATTAAATTAGGAAAGGATTCAAGAGATCAGTATATAGATAATTATAAGGAAAGTATTCGAAATGTTGCAGCAGTTGGAGCGAAAGTTATTTGTTTTAACTTTATGCCTGTTTTTGATTGGACGCGTACTGACCTCTTCAAAGAGCTAGAGGATGGTTCAACCGCATTGTTCTATGAAACCTCAAAAGTGGATCAAATGGATCCGAATGAGTTGATTAAGCAAATAACAAATTCCGGTTATACAATGCCTGGCTGGGAACCTGAGCGTTTAATGACTATTAAAGATTCATTTAAAGCTTATGAAGATGTAGATGAAGAACAACTGTGGGTGAATTTAACATATTTCTTAAATGAGGTGTTGCCTGTAGCAGAAGAAGAGGATATCAAACTGGCTATTCATCCGGATGATCCACCATGGCCAGTGTTCAATCTACCCCGAATTATTACGAATGAACATGCGATTAAAAGGTATCTAGCAATTTCCGATAGCCCAAGTCATTGTATAACTTTATGTAGTGGATCTTTAGGTGCAAATCCTAATAATGATATCCCTGGGATTATACGAAGATTTCATAATCGCATTGCTTTTGCCCATGTTCGTAATGTGAGAATCTATGAAAATGGCGACTTTATAGAAACATCTCATCGAACGAGAGATGGATCTGTACCAATTGACGAGATTGTAAAAGCATATCATGACACTAATTTTAAAGGATATATTCGCCCGGATCATGGAAGACATTTATGGAACGAAGAATGTCGTCCTGGTTATGGACTATATGATCGTGCTTTAGGTGTAATGCATCTTTGGGGATTATGGGATGCTTATGAATTAGTGAAGAGAGATGGAAGGAATGAATGATATTGTTACCAAACTATGAAGGACTAGATGGAAAAGTAGCAGTTATTACTGGCGGTAGCGGTGTGTTATGTCAAGCAATGGGAAAAGAACTTGCACGTCAGGGTATGAAAATCGCTATTTTAAATCGTAATGTTGAGAATGGAGAGAAGGTTGCTGAAGAAATTATAGAACATGGTGGTATAGCAATTGCTGTTGGTTGTGATGTATTAAGTGAACAGCATGTAAAGGAAGCTTATAACATAGTAAAAAAAGAACTAGGAGAATGTGATTTATTAATTAATGGGGCTGGAGGAAATCACCCAGATGCTATTACAGACAAGGAGAAATTTGAAACAGGAGACATCGATAACGATACTGTAAAATCTTTCTTTGATTTGCAATTAAGTGGATTTGACTATGTATTTCAGCTGAATTTAATTGGGTCACTTATTCCTACACAAGTATTTGCACGAAATATGGCTACACGCGGGGGGAATGTTATCAATATTTCATCTATGGCGGCACCTGCACCAATGACAAAAGTTCCAGCATATAGTGCTGCTAAAGCTGGGATAGATAATCTTACTAAATGGTTATCCGTTCATTTCGCCGAAGCGGGTATTAGAGTTAATGCGATTGCTCCTGGATTCTTTTTGACCAACCAAAATAGAAATCTTTTACTAAATGAAGATGGTTCTTTATCTAATCGTGCAGAAAAAATCATTAATCAGACTCCACAACGCCAATTTGGAAATCCGGAAGATTTATTGGGGACTTTACTTTGGCTCGCTGATGATAATACATCTGGATTTGTAACGGGAATAACAGTACCTGTTGACGGAGGGTTTATGGCTTATTCTGGTGTATAAATATAAGATTACATGTAAACCTGCTTGAATTTTGATGCAAGCAGGTTTGTTTAAGCCTATTAACCAACTCCCTAATTCCCAAATTTAACCATATTCTAATTTGTTTCTAAGAAAGCCCTAATAGCTATCTCATTATTCATCATTAAAATGTTGTTTATAACTTAAAAGATGATATTGGAGGCTATCTTATGAAAATTGTAATCATACCATCTGGATTTAAAGAGTGCTTAAACGCAGAAGAAGTTGCGAGTTCAATGGATACGGGAATTCGTCGGTTTGATCGAAATGTAGATACAGTTGTCATTCCCATGATTGATGGTGGGGAAGGTTTTGCGGAAACCATTATCAATATTAAAAAAGGAGAACTTATTTACAAGCGAGTCACTGGCCCGGTAGGCGAACAGATAATGAGTCATTTTGGCGTTTATGAAGAGAAAGGGGAAAAGACGGCTGTAATAGAAATGGCTGCTGTGGCGGGATTAAAGTTAGTTCCTCGTTCCATGCGTAATCCTTTGAAAACGACTACATTTGGTGTGGGTGAACTAATAACTGCCGCTCTAGATGAAAACGTCGATCATATAATTATCGGGTGTGGTGATTCGGGAACCTCCGATGGTGGAGCTGGGATGGCTCAAGCATTAGGTGTTCAATTTCTTAATCAACAGAATCATTTATTGGATATACGTGGAGGCGGGGACTTAAGCGAGATCTCACATATTGATCTTTCTTCTTTGGATGAAAGGATATCTAAAGTCAACATTGATGTTGCTTGTAATTGGCATAATATTCTTTGTGGGGAAAAAGGAGTTGCCCGTGTATTTGCTCCACAAAAAGGCGCTACGCCTCGAGAGGTAGAAATTTTAAGTCATGGATTAGAACACTATGCATCTTTGATACAAGAAGCAAAGGGTATTGATGTTAGAGTAGTACCGGGAAGTGGTGCTTCAGGTGGACTCGGAGCGGGATTGCTAGCCTTCACACATGCTGTGCTTCATCCTCGATATGATATTATCATGCAATATATTCAGCTTGAAGAGCATATACAGGATGCTGATCTGGTTTTAACAGCAGAAGGGTGTTTAGACGGACAAACGCCAAATGGAAAAATACCGTCGGAAGTTTCAAGGATTGCTAAACTAGCAGGAGTCCCGGTGATTGCTATTACCGGAACCATTGGCGAAGGTGCAAGTATTAATTATACTAGTGGAATTGATGCGTATACGAGTATTATTCAAAAGCCGACTTCATTAGAAAGTGCTATGGAAGAAGCAGCGATTTGGATTGCCGATAGTGCAGAAGCGGCGATAAGACAAATACAAATAGGATATAACATTGCAGAGCGCAAGTATAAGCGGGATGTAATATGATAGGCGATACCCGAATAGAAAGAAGAAATGCGAGAATATCTCCGATCACTAAACATGTTAATGAGATGTCTTATCGTTCTGTATTACTATACAGTATATTCATTATATTATTTGTAGCTATCTCGTTTACTAGGTCGTTAGAGTATGAGGCGAAAGTTACGCTAATTATTTTTATTATTGCGATGGTATTATGGATAGCCACAAAGCTTCCTGCAGGGTATGTAGCACTTGGATCATTATTATCTATCATTCTATTAAAAGGGGCTAGCACAAGCTTATTATACGAATCATTTTCACTTGAAATAGTTTGGCTAATGATTGGAGCATTTATAATAGGAGAGGCAGTGAAACGTTCTGGATTAGCTGATCGAATGATGAACTCGATTCTTCATCGTTCTACGAGTTACAACGGACTTTTATTTTATGTCATGATAGCGCTGTTTCCGTTGGCAATTTTTATTCCTTCTACATCAGGGAGAGCAGCGTTAACATTACCGGTTGTAAAGGAATTGGGTAGACGAATCAAGGATGAGAAACAGAAGCAAACACTTGCTTTGTTTGTCCCGATCATTATTTTGATGACAACATCAGCTACTGTCATTGGAGCGGGGTCACACCTCATAGGGATTGAACTATTAAATCAAACAACAGGTGATTCGATTTCCTATTTTAAATGGCTAATTTGGGGTTTACCATTTGCCTTGTTTATTAGTTTTATTACTTACTTTGTAATCAAACTATATATGGTACGACAAGGTTCAAATACTGTATCTATGGAAGTAGTTAATGATTCGGCTGAGTATGAGAAAAAAGTAATGACAAAAAAAGAGTCGCAAACCTTAGTAATCATCGGCATACTGGTTCTTCTTTGGTTAACAGAAGCAGTGCATGGTTATGAAATTGGGTTTATCACCATTTTGGGAGCAATTGTATTAATGAATCCTAAATATGGCTTGATTTCGTGGAAACAAGGAATAAAGGCAGTATCTTGGAATTTAATTATATTTGTATCGGCTGCAACAGCTTTAGGGATTAACCTAGTGGAAACGGGAGTTGTTGGATGGGTCGAGGAAAATATCTTTCAATTTATTACAACTTATTCTGGATTCAGTCAATGGGGAATACTTTGCGTGATCCTGCTTATTTCCATTACGAGTCATTTATATGTGACCTCTCACACGACAAGAGCCATTGTATTTCTACCTGGATTTCTTATGTTGAGTACGTCACTAGATTTGAATTCTACTGCAGTTTTGTTTTTAAGTTTGATTGGTATGAATTATTGCGTGACTTTTCCAGTAAGCTCCAAAGCATTGCTTGTTTATTTTGAACAGGAGGACATGAATTTTGAAGCTCGGGAATTAATGAAGTTAAGCATGATACTAATGCCTGTGTATTTTATTACTATGTTGATATTCTATTATACGTATTGGACTTGGACTGGATTATCACTTTAAAAATTTTCCGTATAGTGGTTTTCGCTAATTATGATGCATAAGATCATCCTAGTTACAAACGCTAAACAGAGGTGATTTTTCAATGAAAAGAGTGTTTGTTTTAACGTTAATCATCAGCTTGTGTAGTTTTGTTCAACCTGCTTTTGCAAAGCCCATTAATGAAGCGGATACGGATTTTACTAAGACTCTCGAATATGCACTTGTCATTAGTCTCAGGGAACCAATTGACGAAGCGATTACTACCATATACAAAGATGATAAAGATGCTCCTGAAGATTTAGTGTGGTCCGCCGATGAAGTAGAGATATTAAAGATTAAACAAATAGGGGAAGTTGGAGAAGCATATGAAATCACATTGAAAGTTTTTCCGTACTATGGTGATAAACAAATATACGGTGAAGATTTGCTTATTGTTCAGGCTGGTGGAGAATTAGTAGAGTTTCATCATTTGGACACGTATCATGTGAAAGATGAACAAAAATAGGTTTGGTATTTACTTTTGTAAATAATCGAGGTAAAATAATAAAAATTTATACAAAAGCATTGAAGAGAAGAGTAAGCATCTGAACAATCTACAGAGAACTCCGGTAAGCTGTGAAGGAGCGTGCGTGACGATGTTGAATCAAAGCTTGGAGCTGTGCATTGGATTAGAGGTACTTTTTCATGATAGTGCAACGGGTTCTCCCGTTATAGAGATAGAGTATCGCAGTTATTATTTTGCTGTACTTGAAGAGGTCTTTACAGTGATGTAGAGACAAATAGAGGTGGCACCGCGAATAATCTCGCCCTCAAAACAATTTGTTTTGGGGGTGAGTTTTTATTTGTTTTCCTAATTTTTGATTCAAATAAAAAGGAAGTGGTGTGATTGTCTAACTGGAAATACCCAATTTTATTACTAGGTGGAATTGGTATATCTAATATCGGTGGATGGGTGTATTTAATTGCATTAAATCTAGTAATACTAAATGAAACGGGTTCTCCTTTTGCAGTAGCGATTTTGTACATTTTAATACCACTGGCTACAATGTGTTCAAATTTTTGGTCAGGTAGCGTGATTGATCGAGTGAATACACGAAAACTTATGATTAGTCTTGATGTATTTCGAGGGTTGTGTATTGCTTTGATACCGATAATTCCATCATTACCATTGGTGTATTTCGTTGCATTTATTATTAATATGGGGACATCGATATTTGAACCTGCTTCCATGGTTTATATGACGAAGTTAATTCCCAAGAAAGATAGACAACGTTTTAATGCATTAAGAAGTGTTATTAACTCTTGTGGAGCATTGATTGGACCTGTCATTGCAGGAGGTATATTTTGGTTAGGAACACCACATACAGCTATTTATGTAAATGCGCTTGCAATGTTTTGTTCTGCTATAATTATTTGTTTCTTGCCAAATGTGGAAGCACATCAAATTAAGGGTCAAGACTTTAATTTCAATGTAATTCGTAAGGATATAAAAGTGATATTGGATTATAGTAGAAAGCATTTGTTTGTAACAAAAGTATATTTATTTTTTTGTGGTACGACCATTTTTATGTCAGCGATAGATTCATTGGAAGCATCCTTTGCAAAAGGTGCTTTATTATTATCAGACACCAGTTATGGATTATTGCTAAGTTTGTTTGGATTAGGTATTATAGCGGGCTCTATCATGAATACAGTCTGGGCAAGTCGATTCAAAATCAATTATTTAATTACCTTTGGGACTATATTTACTGCGTTAGGATATCTGATTTTTTATAGCTCTCAAGGATTTGTAACAGCCGTTTGCGGAGTAGTTCTTATTGGATTTTCAGTAACTTTTGCGAACACTGGTTATTTAACTTTCTATCAGAACCATATTCCTGTAACTATTATGGGACGTTTTGCAAGTTTTTTTAACATCATAGAAGCAATTTTTATTATTTGCCTAACCATTTTAATAGGATTCCTAGCGGATATAATAGCTATACGTTCCGTAGGATTAGGAAGTTCTATCTGTTTTTTAATACTAGGAATGGTGGTAATGGTCTCCGTATCCAAAAGTAATCGCAATTATTTTTTCAATATGTCGGACCTGCATTAGTTGGTTATTTCAGAAAAATGGGAAATATGGTATTCTAATGTTAAAGAGGGGGAGATCTCCATGTGTAGATTTCAAGTGTGAACATCCTAACTAAATGATCCTTACCATATGTTATCAAAAAATATTAAAGGACATTTAGGAGGATATAAATAAGATGAGCGAACTGATTCAACGTGTTAATAAAATAGCTAATGAGATTCATTTTTCAGGAACTGTTCATGTGAAAAATTCAGAAGGAGTAACAACAAAAAGTTACGGATATTCCAATCGTGCGGAAAGAATTAAAAATCATACCAATACTCGTTATGGGATTGCTTCAGGATGTAAAATCTTTACTTCTATTGCTATTTGCCAATTAATTGAAGAGGGTAAAGTATCTTTTGATACTACATTAAGTCAATGTTTGGATTTTGATTTTCCCTATTTTGATGAGAATATCACAGTACATCATTTATTAACTCACACTTCAGGCGTTCCGGACTATTTCGATGAAGACGAGATGGACGATTACGAGGAACTGTGGGTATCCATGCCAATGTACCATATTAGAAGTCTAAAAGATTTTTTACCATTATTTAAAGATATGAAGATGAAAGCGGAAGTTGGAAGTTCTTTTTCGTATAATAATGCTGGTTATATTCTACTAGGGTTAATTGTCGAGAAAGTCTCTGGATATGTATTTAGTGAGTATGTCCAGAAATATATATTTCAAAAGGCAGGAATGAAAGACTCTGGCTACTTTGAAATGGATGATTTACCAGAACGAACTGCTTTCGGTTATATTGAAAAGCCAGGTGGAGGTTGGAAGACAAATATATATTCTCTTCCAGTCAAATCAGCTTCTGATGGTGGTGCATATGTGGCAGCGAGAGATATGGCATTATTCTGGGATGCGCTAACGCAAGATCGCCTTTTATCAAAAGATATGACAGATCAGCTCTTAAAGCCGATCGTCCAAGTGGATGATGATATTTACTATGGCTATGCTGGTTATATGCAAGTAATGGAAAACAAAACAATAAAGCATATTCTGATGGGATATGATCCGGGAGTCAATTTTCGATTTGTGCACTATCCGGATACATCGTTAACGATTGTCGTGTGTTCGAATAAATCAGAAGGTGCATATGAGATCTTAAAGAAAATAGAAGATATATTGATATAAGTAGGGTATAAGTACAAGGTAGGGCTGGGCATATAATTGTCCAGCCCTTTTAAAATAAGAAATTCTTGGAAAGAAGGAAGGCTTTTGAGAACAACATACGTAAACTGGGGAGATTCTAAAACGAAGTTAACATGGACACCGAATAAGGTGTTACCATCTCTTCATCTAATTACAAGTGTGCATGGATTATGCTTTCAAGATGGAAAGTTATTATTGATTGATTTGAAAAAGCGTGGCTGGGATTTTAGAGTAAGATAGCTTTTAAAATATAATATAGATATAAAAAAGTTTTGAACGGAAAGGTGGTTTCAGTAGTTACCTCCAAATTAGTTCAATGCTTTTTTTATAGGTGGGATAAGTGAAAAACTAGATTTAGATATTTTGTCATATATCATTCACGATAGTTTCACAATTTACTGTTAAAGTATGTAGTTTTTTAAAATTCTTCCGTTTATAATATGATGTATATTGTTATAAAGTGTTAAAAAGTAACATGATAGGAGTGTTGAAGATGTCACCTGAAGAGAGAAAAACTGAAATTCGTAAATTAATTGAAGAAGAAAAGACATTGAAGATTAGTGACTTAAGTGAAAGGTTTAATGTTTCCGAAATGACTATACACCGAGATGTTAAACCTTGGATTAAAGAAGGGATCGTAAAAAAGACTTTTGGCGGTATTATGTTTGTGGAAGAAGCAAAACCAAATGCGCAGAAGTGCTGTTCTTATTGTTATAAATCAACAGATCATAATAGTAAGTTAACTTACCAATTAATTCTTGATAATAACCAAATTGAAGTAACATGCTGTAGTCATTGTGGAATGTTAAGGCACGATCAATTAGGTGATAAGGTATCTCAAGCGTTATGCTATGATTTTTTAACAAATATTACTGTAAGTGCAAAGATGGCTTGGTTTGTTATGGACACGACCTTGCAAATGAACTGTTGCGAGCCGCAAATCCTAAGTTTTTCCAAAAAAGATCACGCGGATAGATTTGCGCGGGGATTTGAGGGTAAGGTGCTATCGTTTGAAGAAGCAATGCAGAAGTTGAAATCAGAAATGGGATTAGTTTCAAGCTGTTGTAGTAATCATCATTAAATTCATATAATCTATTAAAATTTATGTGATTTCGACCCAAATGGAGAGAGGGGAAACAATGAAAAAGAATAGTTATAATCGATTTTGGAGGTTACATTTTTATGCCGCTCTGTTTATAACTCCGCTCTTAATTACATTAACCTTGAGTGGAATTGGTTATTTGTTTTATACAGATGTGGAAAATGTATTGTATGATGATTTATTCTTTGGTGATAGTGATATAGAAGAATCTCAAACGGTAGACCAAGCAATTGAGCAAGCGAATAATACGTATGACGGTTTTAGCGTATCTAGAGTGATTATGCTTGAAGATCCTTATAATACAAGACTTACTTTAGCAAATGAAGACGGCGACCAAAGGTATGTTTTTTTAGATGAAAATAATCAAATTGTCGGCGGACAAAATGCAAATTACACGTATTCGAATGTGCTTAGAGCATTACATAGTTCTTTATTTGTTGGTGGGACAGCTGTAAATTACTTAGTAGAACTTGCTGCATGTTGGGCAATTTTCTTACTGATATCAGGAGTTTATATGACTTTTAAAGGAAAGGTGCTTAAAAATAGAAAGAAAACAAACACAAGACAGAGAACGAAAAAGTACCACGCTTTATTAGGGTTGATTATTACGATTCCAATGGTCATTATTATTTTTACTGGGTTGCCTTGGTCAGCAGTTATGGGTAATGTTATTTCTACGGTTTCACAAGAAAACCCAACTATTGGAGCACCAGAATTAAAAACAACCCCGCCCAATTCAGAAATCAATGAAATACCATGGGCTACACGAAAGAATGAAGCACCGAATTCAGAGTCTCATAGTCATCATCATGGGGAACATGCAGGGTCAGGTTTACATGAAGAAATGATGATATCAATTCAAGATTTAACTTCTCAAATTGAGGGCCAAAATATAAATAAACCATATTCTATTATTTATCCATCTGACCTAGAAGGAACATTTACTGTGTCAAAAGGAAGTAATTCTGGTGTGACAGGTCTAGATGTTTCTCCGGATGAAGAAATTACAAATTACTTTGATCAATACAGCGGTGCATTTATTGATTCGGTAAGTTACGAAGAGTATGGAATCTTGCAAAAATGGTTTTCTTGGGGAATTCCACTACATGAAGGGCACTTATTCGGTTGGCCGAATAAAATACTTAATCTATTAGTCTGTATAGGATTTCTAACGGTGATTTTCTTAGGATTTAAAACATGGTTTTCCCGGAAGAAGAAAGGAAGCTTATCTGCACCGATAAAGGTATCTACTACAGTATCTACAAGTTTTATTCTGTTAATGATAGCCTTGGGTATTATTATGCCGCTATTTGGATTATCGCTTATCCTTATAATGATAATGGAATTGCTTATTAGGCTATTTTCTAAACGTAAGCAGGAAACGTGATAAAACACAAAATGACACTACTCGTTGAGTAGTGTTTTTTTGTTTACCTAAAGCATATTAACTGCAAATAGGCAGAGGATACAAACAAAGTAAACTCCCCAGGCTATGTTTAAATTGCTTTTTGGAGTTTCTTTGTTTTTAAACTTTTAATAGCCTTATAAGTTAAATAGATGAAAAATAGTATGGATATGATAAGGGCATTCCTCAAATTATACCCCTTCTTTTTTAATGTTTAATGCGAATTAATATTAGATTAGCATACTTACTTTATTTATATAGCGGAAAGGAGAATAATATTTGCAAATAAGACACATCCAAAGCTCAGATTATAATACTATATCCCCATTATTAAATGAGTGGTGGGGAGGTAGACAAATGACAGATACGCTACCTAAATTATTTTTTAATCATTTTAATGATACTAGCTTTATAGTGGAAGACGATAAAGAAGAAGTAGTAGGGTTTTTAATTGGATTCTTATCGCAAAGTAAGAAGAATACGGCGTATATTTATTTTGTTGGTGTACATCCCGATTACCGCAACCAACAAGTTGCGAGAAGGCTTTATAACACTTTTTTTAAGGTGATTCAACGTAAAGGAAGAAACATTGTCCGTTCTGTAACATCTCCTGTCAATAAAGGTTCTATAGCTTTTCATAAGCAGATGGGATTTGCTGTTGAAGAAGGAGATAAAGAAGTAGAGGGAATAAAAGTTGCATCCAATTACGATGGACAAGGGCACGATAGAGTCTTATTTATGAAAAGAGTTTAGAAATCAACAACTAAGTAAATATATTATAAAAGGAAAGGAAGCGGTGATTTCTCATGCCAACAGAACAAGAAATGAAAGCAAGCCTGCAAAAGTATTTAGATGGATTCAATGAAGGGAATTCGGAAAAAGTAATTTCGTTATTTGCAGAAGACGCACGTGTAGAAGATCCCGTTGGAAGTGAGCCTTTAAAAGGAAAAGCATCCATTACATCATTCTTTCAACAATCTGTTCCGTCGGTTAAAAAATTAGAATTAGCAGCACCAATACGTGGGTCACATAGTAATGCAGCAGCAATGGCTTTTAACATTTACGTTGAAGTGGAAGGAAAAGAAGCGGTTATTCGCTGTATTGATGTGATGACATTTAATGATGAAGGATTAATTATGGATATGAAAGCGTATTGGGGACCGGAGGATATTCAGGCATAACGTAAACTTTTTAATTTTTATTGTATGTAAAAATAATCTATGTTAACCTTTTAATATAATGATCGTTCTATCTAAGGAGGGTAAGCATGAAAAAATCAAAGAAAAGAGAAGATTTATTGGATGCAGCGGAAGCCCTATTTTACAAACAAGGATTTCACACTATTGGTATAAAGCAAATCTTAAACGAAGCTAATGTCGCTACAATGACAATGTATAATCATTTCGATTCGAAAGAAGCATTAATCACGGAAGTATTAAAGCGTAGAGAGAAAATTTATTTTGATTTGTTAAAGTCCCATACTTCTGAGAAAACAGATGTAGAAAGTTACATGGACTCGTTAATTGATTTTCATGTTGATTGGCTAGTAAAAGACGGCTTTAATGGTTGTTTATTCTTACGAGCGAAGCAAGAGTACGAAGGAATTAATGAAGAGATTACATCATTAAGTGTTGAGTATAAGCAGAATCTAATTGATAAAATTAGTCAGGACTTGGCTAGTTTGGATTTGGATGATAACTATTCTGCCAGTATGCAAATCACACTTATCTTAGAGGGTGCGACTTCCATGTTTCAAATTTTGGGTACAGAGGTGACCAAAAGAGAAACAAAAAATGTTGCATCGAAGCTGATTGGAAAATAGATGGCGATCTATTTTCTTTATTTTAAAATTAACTATAATGAACGTTCTATATAAATTGGAGGGTGCATAATGAAATCAAAGACATTAATAATGGCTGGTCTACCGATGATAGCAGTAACGTATGGTTTATCAAGATTCAGTTTTGGGTTGATGCTTCCATATATTCGTGAATCATTAACAATTAGTCAAAGTGTGTCGGGAGTTATTTCATCATTATCCTACTTTGCTTATTGTATTGCTATTATCATGGCGATGATTTTTGCAGTAAAAATTGGTTCCAAAAACATCATTATCCTAGCTGGTGTTTTTTCTATCTTAGGATTAGGGTTGATTGCCGGTTCAACTAATTCCTTAATATTGGGAATGGGAGTGTTTATCGCTGGGTTAAGCACTGGATTAGCTTCGCCGCCTTATGCAGATATTGTTAGCACTAAAATCAATTCAGATAAAAAAGATCAGACAAACTCCTGGATAAATTCAGGCACAAGTATTGGAACTGCATTTACAGGTATGATCGCACTCACGATGACGAATGATTGGAGACAGGTTTATGTTATTTTCGCAATTGTAGCTTTAGCAGTTCTACTACTTAATTATTTTAGTCTTCCACGTAAAAATATCTCTAAAAAGGAGGCATCACCATTATCATTTTTTCCTTATAAAAAAGAGTGGAAAAATGCTTTTGGATTAATTAGTGCTTCCATCCTTTTAGGAATCTCTAGTGCAGCATACTGGACCTTTTCACGTGATTATATAGTTGGGATCGACGAATTGCCAACGTTATTAGGTGATTTATTCTGGGTCCTTATAGGATTATCTGGATTAGCTGGTGGTATGGCGGGTTACTTTGTTTCCAAAATAGGACTCTCCAAAGCATATGTTATTACAGTTATTTTGTTATCCACCGCTTCTTTATTATTAGGGTTATTCCCAACAAATACGCTAAGCGGGATTATTTCTCCAATCCTATTTGGAAGTTCTTATATATTTGTAACAGGATTACTGATTGTGTGGGGAACAAATACGTTTATTACTAATGCATCGTTTGGTTTAGGGGTGCCATTTTTATTATTAGCCTTAGGGCAAGTGTTTGGTTCAATTATTGCAGGAACAATAAGTGAAGCGATGGGCTACCCATTCTTGTTTATTTTCTCTGCTCTAATAGGCTATTTAACCATCTTTATATGGCCGAAAACAAAGAATAAACTAGAAGCTGAGCCATTGCGTGGCTCACAGTGATGATCCATGAACTGACTGAAATGAAATTAGTTAATGATTTAATGACATTCAATGAAGAACCATATATGATTGATATATTGGAGGACGGAGGATATATACGTTTTTTATAAAAACCATTTTTCTAACGGCCATAAAGAGGTGGGGATTTAATGAATAAAGAAGTTGTTGGCAAATGTAAGGTATGTGGGGACAACGTTTATTGTTCAGGTGGTTTTTTAGAAGGAGTTGTACAAGAAAATAAAACACTCTTATGTTTGTCTTGCGCAGGAAGGGATAAAAAGGATTGACACTCTAAGTGACTGTCAATCCTTTTTTTCTTTACTTCGAAATAGGTTCAAGAGGTCCAAATAATTCCATGTGAATATCTTTATCGGAAACATCCATATTTTGCAGGTCATTGTTTATAGCACTCATGAATGGCTTAGGTCCGCACAAATAAAAAGCAGCATCTTTTGTAGGAATTACCTTTTTTAACCAATCATAATCGATATATCCTTGTTTATCTCCATCAGTGATATTTGTAGGTTTACTAAATACAACATATTGCTTCACTTGATCATAAGAATTTGCTATTTCAGATACACTTGATCGCATTGCTTGATGATCAATAGATTTGGAAGCATGAATGAATATAACACTCCGACTAGGCTGAAGTTCTACAACGGACTCTAGCATGCTGATAATCGGAGTTAAACCAACGCCACCACTAATCAAAACGAGAGGACGTTGGTCACGTACATCTAAAATAAAATCACCAGCAGGTGCACTAATTGGCAAAACAGACCCTTCCTCCACGGAATCGTGTAGATAATTTGATACAATACCAACCGGGTTTTTTGAAGCTTCTCGTTTTACACTAATACGATAAAAATCTTTTCCTGAAGCAGTTGATAAGCTATATTGTCGTAAATGTTCATATGGTTCATTTTCTATTTGCGCTTTGATTGTAATGTATTGCCCGGGTTTGTAGGTAGGGATTGGTAAATCATCAACTGGCTTTAAATAAAAGGAAGTAATGTCTGTACTTTCTTTCACTTTTTTAATAACGGTAAAATTACGAAAACCGGTCCAACCACCGACCTGGTTTTCTTTTTCGTTGTACATCTCTTTTTCTACTGATATAAAGATATCCGCAATAACAAAGTAAGCTTTTTTCCAGGCTCCTATGATTTCGTCGGTAGCTGCATCTCCTAATACGTCCTTAATCGCTATTAGTAAGTATTTACCAACAATCGGATATTGTTCTGGTTTAATATTTAAACTTGTATGTTTATGTGCAATTTGTTTGACATATGGTAATATCTCTTCCAATTTCTCAATATTAGCCGCAGCAGCATATACTGTATTTGCTAATGCTTTAGATTGAGCTCCTTTACGTTGATTTGTTTGATTAAAAACATTACGTAGTTCTGGATTATTTTCTAAAAGTATTTTATAAAAATGTTTTGTAATGGATTCTCCATGTTCTCTCAATACTGGCACAGTGGCTTTAATAATTTCTGTCGTTTTTTTGTCTAAAAGTAAGGTTGTGTTTGACATGAAATCACTCCTAATAAAAGATGTATTTTCTATACATCTTTTATTTTATATGTTTAAATTGCTATTACAATAAGTTAAAATCAACTTTGTGTTACAATAATGTGAAAGATTTGACAAGTGGGTGTGTAAGATGAACTTAAAGAAATATACGGACTATGCATTGCGTGTATTAATTTTTACTGGTTTAAAATCGGATCAAGAGCTTGCGAATATTAAGGAAATAGCCGAGGTTTACCAAATATCACAAGAACATCTGAGGAAGGTTGTACATGAATTAACGAAAAAAGAATTAGTTGTCACGATTCGCGGGAGAAATGGTGGGATAAAGCTAGCAAAACCAGCTTCAGAGATTAATATAGGTCTTTTAATCAGACAGTTAGAGAATGATTTTGTTTTATTAGAGTGCTTCGATAAAGGGACGAACCATTGTGTTATTTCTCCTGGATGTACACTCAAACATGTGATTAATAAAGCATTGGTAGCTTTCTTTAAAGTTTTAGAAGAATATACACTAGAAGATTTAATTAAGAATGAAGAAGAATTGCTAGCACTAATGGGAATGGAAAGGAATAATTGATGAAGGTGGAGAATAAAATGACGATTGTCTTACAAAGAATTTATGAAAACTCTGAATCCAATGGATATAGAGTTTTAGTGGATCGAGTATGGCCTAGAGGAATTTCAAAATCGACCGCTAATTTAGACGACTGGGCGAAAGATATTACCCCTAGTCCAACTCTAAGAAAATGGTTTAATCATGAACCGGAAAAATTTAATCAATTCAAAAAGGAATATAAAAAAGAACTACTTGAAGATCAAATAAAGATAAATAAATTATTAGAGTTAAAAGAAATTCTAGAAAATCAAAATCTGATTTTGCTTTATGCAGCAAAAGATAAAAAACATAATCATGTTTTGGTTTTAAAAGAGGTTTTGGAGAATTATAAGTATTAAACCGGAACTTTCTCAGCCAATAGAGGGCGAGAACCAACTATATTAGCTGAAAAAGGATTTGGCTGGCTTTTTAAGAATGATTAAGTAATAGTATTTTATTTATTTCTCACTGTTAATAAATAATATCCATTAACTAAGAGTAATCCGATAGTCATAAGGAAAATAGAAAAAATCTGACTTTCATTAAAAATGGAATACACAGTTGCTAAAAATATAGCAAAGACTAGCAAGAAGTTTAGTAAGCTATGTGATTGGTATAATCCATCTAAAATAACTTGCTTCTCTCCGTCATCAGTCATATCAAGAACTGATTGAGTATAATCAGTATTTATTTCTCTATTTGGGTATGTCTGCTTCATAATATGTGTCATATAGAATGATAAAACGAGTGAAACGATGATCAATATAATAGCAATAGTTGTTAGGAAGACATTTTTAGTGCTGATAATACTTAAGCTAAGTGCCAGGACGGATAAAATAAAACTAATATTGGTATATAGCGAATAATCCGCAAATAATTTATATTTTTTGTCTTCTATTTCATCCTCTTCATCTCCACTAAATTGTTGTTTATTTAGGAATTTTATTTTTTTAAATCGGTATAAACTTAAAACAATAAGAATGGACGATACGACTAATAAACTAATAACTGTTATAATGCCTGCAAAATTAAATTCAGAAAAATTCATAAGAAAGTACATCACAAAATATCCAACAATTGCTCCTACCAATCCACCGCTAAATAATTTTATAACTGATTTCATTTATAATTCACTCTCCTCAAATTGGAATACTTTTTCGATCGGTTCTTCAAATATCCGGGCAATTCGAACCGCGATTAGTAATGAAGGCATATATTCTCCACGTTCAATTAAGCTTATGGTTTGTCTGGATACTTTCGCAAGTTTGGCAAGTTGTGTTTGATTATATCCGTCACGTGCTCGAAGTTCTTTTAAACGACTTTTCACATTACATCACCTTCAATTCTAATTCTGATAACATTATTGTATACTATACTTATCGTTATGACAATTATATTTGTCAAAAATAAAATTATTTTTGTCATTTTGATAAAGTAAAACTAGTTCACCATTACCCATAGTATCTATAGTTCAAGAATAGGTATATACTTTATAAAACATAAAATTAAATACAAAATATTAACCAAACCCATATCTTTTTACTGTAATTGATCGTTTATATATATGAGAAGCGTAAAAGGAGTGATTAAAATGTGCGCTAGGCCTAGCACAAGTTATTTTGAAGAAGAGAAAGATTTTTTAGAGAAGTATTCTCAACTTTCGCATTACTGCTTTTTCTTATCCCAAAATAAATGGGATGGAGAAGAGCTGTTACAAGATACAATATATAAAGCATTGACAAACTACGGAAGCTCTAATTCTTGGACTGTAAGTTTGTTGAAAAAGATTGCTTATCATAATTGGATAGATAAGAAACGTAGAGAAAGATATGCACCTATACAAAATATAAACGATACGTTCGTACAGAAAGACAATCATGAAGAAATTGAAGCACTTGTTGAAATGTTACTGTCGAAGATGACAATGAAACAACTTGCCGTGTTCTTATTGAAAGATGTATTTAGATATAAGATTGTGGAGATAGCCGATATTTGTGGTTTATCAGAAGTTGCGGTAAAAGCTTTATTACACCGCAGCAGAAAACATTTAGACAGTTTAGAGTATACAGATGAATTCTATTTTAATGAGGTTCCTCAAGAAATGAATTCAGAAATTGTTAAAATAATCGTGAGTGTTATTAAAGCAGATGACCCTTATCTTCTAATTAAACTCGTTCCAACGCTATTTAAAGATAATCGTACTGTTATGGTGTTACCTGTAAAATCTTTGAGATCTTCCATTTCTCCTTCTTACGCTCTCTCAATGGCAGCATAAAAATCGACTGATGCTTATGCTGATATAAGGAGGATAAAGATGAATACTGTACCTTATGTGATTGAACAATCGAATCGAGGAGAGAGATCCTACGATATTTTTTCCAGGCTGTTAAAGGATCGAATTATTATGGTTAGTGATGAAATAAATGATCAAATGGCCAATAGTATTGTAGCTCAGCTATTGTTTTTAGCGGCAGAGGATGCGGAGAAAGATATATCTCTTTATATTAATAGTCCTGGCGGCTCCACTTCAGCTGGTTTTGCGATTTTTGATACGATGCAATATATAAAACCAGATGTACGAACTATTTGTACGGGAATGGCAGCATCATTTGGTGCAATGTTGTTATTGGCTGGAGCCAAGGGAAAACGTTTTGCACTCCCCAATAGTGAGATTATGCTTCATCAACCCCTTGGAGGTGCGCGTGGCCAGGCAACAGAAATTGATATTTCTGCGAAGCGGATAATTAAACTAAGAGAGAAGATTAATCAAATAATTGCTGAACGGACAGGGCAATCAGTGGAGAAGGTAAGAAAAGATACCGATCGTGATTATTTTCTGACTGCAAATGAAGCAAAAGAATACGGCTTGATTGATGAAATTATATAAATAAAACGTTAAGAAGAGCTTCTGTAGAGGGGGCTCTTCTTAACGTCTTTTTATCATATAACTTTTAAAAATAGCTAAGCGAGTTAGATATTAAATTAGTTATTCTCTTTCATCGATCTATCAGCTAACTGCATAATTGTCATATCATCCATCGGAGGGTTGTGTAATCCCGCTCGAACGTCACGATAGTAGCGTTGTAAATTGTTTTTCTCGGATAAACTTTTTGCTCCGACAATACGCATGGCTATATCAACGGCTTGCACAGCCTTATTGGTAACCGATAGTTTAACTGCACCAAGTTCAGGTCCCATCACAACTCGAATATTTTCATCACCATTATCCCATTGTTTTGCAACCGAATGAAGGAAATGCTTGGATTCCATTAATAATAATTCAAGGTCACCCATCTTTTGTTTCACATTAGGTAAATCAGAAATAGTTCCGCCAATACTATTTGGTGAATAATTCATAGCGAATTGTACAGCTTCTTTTTGTGCTGCTTGAGCTATTCCAAGGTAACAAGCGGGTATGTGAAGTAGCCACCCAGCCGGTTTTCTTTTCTTACTTGATAGCATCTCAACTAGACCCTCCTCATCTAGGTGAACATTCTCTAATACAAGATCATGACTTCCGCTACCACGCATCGCAATAGAATCCCATGTCTCTTTTACTTTCACGCCCTGTTTATCCCGTTTGATTAAGAAATTGCCGACTTCACCTGTCTCATCAATGGTTGCACTTACAACAAAGTAGGTAAGAATGGGAGATAATGTTGTGAATGTTTTTCTGCCATTAATTATCCACTTGTTACCTTGTTTAATCGCGTGCGTTTCTGGTTTGCCGCCCCGTGTAGGGCTCCCAGTAGCTGGTTCTGTTGCTGCATTGTTGAGTAGAGCTCCGTTCAGAATAACATCATTTGCTACAGCGGAATATATATCTTCTTTCCATACTTTATTTTCACCAAGATATTTCATAATTCCCATATGCCAACCGATTGATAAAGCGGTAGAACCATCTGCATTTGCAATGATCTCTTGATATGTCAGTAATTCATCTAAGGATATCCCGGCCCCTCCGTATTCCTTTGGTATTGTTAAACTAGGATAACCAATCGATTGTAAATCTTTAAAGTTTTCAAATGGAAAAGACACGTCTTTATCATGTTTTTGTGCTCGTTCATTAAATGGCGCAACGGTATTTTTTATTAATTGTATGCGTTTATCTATTGTATTTAGATCAAGTAAATTACTCATTGTTTTCAAACCTCCTCTATAAATGCTTAGTAAGTCAATAAGTATAATCCTTATTATTTCATTGTTAAAAATAAAATTCAATTGACGAGTAATGTTTTAGAGAAGAGTTATAAATGTAGATTCGATTTTATAGTATATAATGGAAGTATAGAAAGGGGAGAATATGATGAACAATAACGAGTTATGGGAGAATGTCGATCACTATTTTGAAGAAAAACTTCTACCGGAAGATAAGATATTAAATCAAACTCTAGAGAATAATCAATTAGCAGGATTACCACAAATCGATGTGGCACCTTTACAAGGGAAGTTATTATACCTATTAACAAAAATGAAATCCGCTAGACAAGTGTTAGAGATTGGAACATTGGGTGGTTACAGTTCTATATGGTTTGCCAGAGCAGTGACTCAGAATGGAAAAGTAGTAACATTGGAAGCGAATCAAAACCATGCGGAAGTTGCCAGGGAAAATATAGAAAACGCAGGATTCAAACAAACGGTGCAAGTACTTGTTGGAAATGCTCTTGATACTCTTCCTACTTTAGAAAATGCAGGGGAATCTTTTGATGTTATTTTTATCGATGCCGATAAACAAAATAATCCCAAGTATTTAGAATGGGCATTACGATTAGCGAATGAAGGAGCACTCCTTATTGCAGATAATGTTGTGCGAAATGGAGAAGTTATTGATCAACGAAGTGAAGATGAACGTATCCAAGGATTGAGAGAATTTACGAATATGCTTGAAAACGAAGAGCGTATTGAATCCACTGCTATTCAAACAGTTGGTTCTAAAGGGTATGATGGTTTCGTGATTGGGATAGTGAAGTAAACTGACTCTTCAAATTGGAAAGGAAATTTACAAACACGTATAGAATGAGTAGTAAGAAACCCTGGTCTAATCATTGATCAGCTTTCGTTAAATTATCACAGAGAGCTTATCAACGTAGAAAACGCAAGTCATGATATCCATATGGGATAGACCAGGTGTTATCAAAAAAGCGATAGGCTAAATCGTGTCTAGAAGTTAATGAACAAAGGTAGTGTTGAGTTTTGGTCAATCTATGTCTCCGATTTTTATACGACCCTCAAGTAATTCGAAATTGTGGTATTTGATATCACCTGTTAGGACGAAATAGCTCAAACTAGAAGTAATAAGATGAGTGAATAAGTTGGTGAATAGGAATGAACTTAAGGAAATTAATTGCAAAAGGAAATACAGCGGATATTTACGATATTGGTGATCAAAGGGTTGTAAAACTTTTTAAACCACATTTTCCAGGAGTTGAAGCGGAAAAAGAGGCGAAGAAGCAGCGATTTGCTAAAAAATGTGGGTTAGATGTACCAAAAATATTTGATGTGACTGTAATAAACAATAGTCAGGCGATTGTTATGGAATATATGGATGCTATACCACTTGGCGAATATATCTCCTGCAAAACAAAGACCATCGAAGAGGTTTTGACAATTTGTGTTAAGGTCCAACAATGTATCCATCAAATTGCAGTAGAGGACTATTCAATTGAATCGATGCATGAAAAGCTTGAATACCAAATAACGAACAATACTGTATTAACTGAAACACAAAAGAAGGATTTACTCAAAGAATTAAATAAAATGGATTATACAGCATATCTTTGCCATGGTGATTTTCATCCGTTTAATGTGTTAATGGGTGAGAAAACGGATGAAACCATCATTATTGATTGGGTTGATGCTAGTGCTGGAGATATTTGTGCAGATGTTTACCGTTCTTATTTATTACTTTCTGGTTCTGATCAAGCGTTAGCTGATCTTTATGTGAATCTGTATTGTTCTACTTCATATATTACTAAAGATGACATTTTTCAATGGGCACCTATTATTGCAGGTGCACGGTTATTTGAGTTGGTTCCCTCTGAAAGTAAGCAACGTTTAATAAATATTGTAAATGAGCTTTATCGATAGTGTTTTACTTGATATGGAGCGAAAATATGTAAGACGCTTCTCCTTGATCCCAATAACCAATGATTTCATAGATAGTTTTCCCTTTGTTTGTTAAATCTATAGAATCTGAAGAACTCACAACATCATCCTTTTCCAAGATTCTCACGGAATACTCATTGGGTTCGAGTTCAAAGCTTAATGTAACATTAGAGTTTGCTTTTACGGTAGGTGGGTTGAATTGATTTGCTAGTTCAAATGGTCCGTCTATATCTACGGACGTATGTGTCATAGTCCCATCATTATTCTCATATTCCCAACTGTATGTTCCTTGAATAGGTGTGATTGTTTCCTTGCCAATATCAATTGATAAACGTGGTGGCTCCAACAGTTGATTTTCTTTAGGATTTGAATGAGCTGGTTCATCAGTGGCTATCGTTTCTTCCACACATCCTACAAGGAAGAGAAAAGTACAACATATAATCATTAAATAGAATGGCTTCATGATATACCTCCAATACATTTTTAAATTTAATATACCATAAGTAATTAGAATATTGGGCATATTTATAAATTGCTAGGAACGGGTACACTGAAAGAAAATGAGAAAGGATGTGTAAACAATGGATCAACAGCAGAACTTTAAACCCTTAGCTGAATCATTTTACCAAGTATCAACACTCGAATTAGCGAAGAATCTATTAGGTTGTATTTTAGTGAAACAATTGGAAGAAGGAACGAGTTCAGGAATTATTGTTGAGACAGAGGCTTATCTGGGAAATACAGACAGAGCTGCGCATGGTTATGGGAATCGCAGAACAAAACGTACAGAAATTCTCTATGCTAAACCAGGGCATGCATATGTGCACCTTATTCATAATCACCGTCTGATTAATGTGGTTAGCAGTAAAGAAGGGGAGCCAGAAAGTGTGCTAATTAGGGCAGTCGAACCTTTTTCCGGAATTGATGAAATGCTTCTGCGAAGGCAAGTGAAGAAGTTTCAAAATTTAACCAGTGGACCAGGAAAATTAACACAAGCAATGGGGATTCACATGGAGGATTACGGCCATTTCATGCTTGAACCTCCTTTATTTATATCAGAAGGAAAATCTCCAGCATCAGTGAGAAGCGGGAGTCGGATTGGTATTGATAATACGGGTGAGGCAAAGGATTACCCGTATCGCTTTTGGGTCGAGGGTAATCCATTTGTATCAAGATAAAACACCGTCATTCAATGAAAAGACGGTGTTTTATTGTTGTGTAAATACGTTAACCACTTAATCATGAATTTTTGAAGACATACATAAAAAAGGGATTCATATATTTATGTAGAATTAATTTAGGTAGATGTATTCATAGATGCTATAAATTATTGAAAATAGGGAGGTAAGGAATGAATAGCAAAGAAATCTTATTAGCCCAAATGGACGCTTGTTTGGAAAACACATGGTTTGTATCGTTAATTCATTCAATTGAGAGACTGACAGAAGATGCAGCAGATTGGAAACCCTCAGATGATGTAAACTCTATTCGAGAAATAGTAAATCATCTGATCTATTATAATGAAAGACATTTAAACAGATTTAAGAACGAACCATCAGACACAAAAAAAGTTGAATCCACTTTTTTGAATAGAGATGGACTTACTTGGGATGATGCACGAGAACGGATTACAAAGGGAATCGAAAGCTGGATAAAAGAATTGCAAAATGTAGATATGACCAGAGTGGAAGAGCGAGCAGAGGTAATTGCCCATTTAACAATTCATATAACTTACCATACTGGTCAAATTATACTCCTTAGGAAATTACAAGGCAGTTGGAACTCAGAAGATGGTGTGAAGGGGTGAAAATGATGAGTGAAAAGCTTTGGAGAATTGGAACAACATATATTCCGGTAAGCAAGATAGAACTTTCTGCAAGTTGGTACGTAGAGAAGTTGGGTGCACAGGTGAACTATCAAGATGATGATAAATGTATTCTAAATCTGGCAAATCAAAGCATTTTTCTTGTTAAGTCTCCGTCTGGTCAAAATGCTAATTTTATAGATTTAGCTGGGAAAGAACACTTTTCATTAACGTTTGAAGTCGATGGAGTAAAATCACTAGAATCACTCCGACTCGAATTAGCAGAAGATGATGTTCGTGTAGGAGATCTTGAAGATAGAGGACATGCGGGAAGAAATTTCGTATTTTATGATCCAGATGGCAATAAATTTGATGTGTGGAGTGAATTGAGTCCTGGTTTTAAGGAAAAGTATAGTTTGTTGGAGGGGTGAAATGTCTCGTATTGTAAATCTTGAAGAAGAATCAAGTGTCGTAGTAAACGGGCTGACGAAGCGTTTTCAGAGTGAAGTAGTTTTAGACAATGTAGATATCACCATCTTTAAAAATGAGATCCATGGAATAATTGGTCGAAATGGTGCAGGGAAGACCACGTTTATGGAATGTATTACAGGATTTATGCCTTTTGAAACTGGAGAATTACAGCTTTTGAACATAGAGGGGGAGGGTAAACAATACCGAGAAGAAATCATGCAACATACTGGCATACAACCTCAAGTCGGGAACTTGTTGCCAAGACAAACGGTCTATGAAACGATTCAATTGTTTACCAGTTTCTATAAAGATTCTATTCCTATTGGGAAATTAATAGATTTACTGGCTTTAAATCAATTGGAGACTAAGAAAATAAAAGATCTTTCCGTTGGTCAAAAACAACGGCTGCTAGTTGGTTTAGCATTGATTGGTAATCCGTCACTAATATTATTAGATGAACCTACTACTGGTATTGATCCTCAAATCAGACACTTAATATGGAGTGTCTTGAAAGAAGTTAGAGATTCTGGAAGTACAGTTTTATTAACCACACACTATATGGAAGAAGCTGAGAAGTTATGTGACCGAATCTCTATCTTACATAACAAGAGATTTATAGCTACTGGCACTCCGGAAGAAATTATAAATAAGTATAAAAAACGTTCAACAGACACTTTAGAAGATGTATTCCTTCATCTTACCGGAACGGATTTACGAAGGGAGATTGATTAGGGATTATGAAAGATCGGACTATTGTTCAAAATTTAGTTGCTGTTGGTTTAAAAGAAATTATTCGGGATCCCAAAATTTTATTCTTTTCAATGATCTTTCCTTTGTTTTTCCTTGGTTTATTTTATGGAATGAGTTTTGTTATTCCTGCATCAGAAGTTATGGAAATGACGATGATCGAGTTTATGTTTCCAGGTATTTTAATGATGGCATTTGCAAGCATAGGCTTTTTAGGCACATCTGTACCAATTATTGAACTGAGACAAAAAGGGGTATTAAAAACATTTCGAACTACGCCATTGAAGGAAAATTCATTTATAATGTCACAGGTTATTGTCCGATTGGTCCTTGCCTTTATACAATTAGTCATATTTGTTGTGATAGGTATTTTCTTAAATATGATAGATATGAGTAATTTACTGCTTTTTCTGGGCATTTCATTATTGGGAATCTGTATGTTCTTGATATTTGGTTTTCTATTTGGTGGTCTTTTTAATCATGTTGAACTAGCTTCAGGTGTTCTAAGCTTTTTGATGGTTCCTCTTATAATGCTAAGTGGTGCAATGATGCCATTATATATTTTACCAGATGTATTTCAAACCATTTCTTATTTTATTCCTATTACCTATTTAACGGATATTTACCATCAATATTTGTTTGGTGTAGAAGGGAATATGCCTATTATTGCTAATGTCCTTATTATTATTGGAATCAGTATCGTCATTTATTGGTTAACCATTAAGACATTTAAATGGTATTAGTGTTACTTGATGGAGGTGATTAGGACTGGATGATTTTTATTGGTATGGTTTAATTTTTTGGATATTTACTATTTCCGGAGTTGTTTTTTTAATTGGAAGTCTATGGTTTAAAGAATGGAAGTTTTCATTTGGAAGCGGGGTGCTATTTTTATTTCCTGCAATTTATTTTCTAGGTGCAGAGAATTGGCTCCGACTTTTTATCTTCCTTCCTGTGATTTCTTTTGTTGTGGCGTTATTTCTATATCGAAGCGTTGAATAGTTTTATAGATACAAGAAGGTGAATGTAAATGGTTGTCTTATTTATTATTGTTTTATTAATCGCGCTATATCTTAACAAAGATAGACTTAAAAAATTAACGATGTTGCAAATTTTTGGAGTCGCACTGACGTATGTTTTAGGAATATTAATCGGGACCGGTCTTATTCTTTACTTTGGTTACTTGGTAGGCGAGTTTTTCCCTGATGGAAGTGTAAGAACAGTACTGCAGATTTTAGTTGTAATTATTTCATTTTTGGTTATTTTCATGATGATGAGAAAGGTCGTAAATCGAATTATCGGAAAAGATTTTACTGGCTTATAGGTCTGATCAAATTCAATAATGGAGGGATAGAGATGTCAGAGCAGTACGCGGTATTAGAAGGAGCAGAGCCATTTTATTTTGAAGGGAATCGTGTAGGAGTGTTGGTTTCTCATGGTTTTACTGGTACGACACAAAGTATGCGACCGCTTGGGGAAGCATTTGCAGAATATGGATATACTGTATGCGCGCCTAGATTGAAAGGACATGGAACGCATTATGAAGATATGGAGAAGACGACATTCCATGATTGGATTGAATCTATTGAAGAAGGCTATCACTGGCTCCAAGAGCGTTGTGACACGATTTACATGTGTGGCTTGTCAATGGGAGGAACATTATCTCTATACATGGCAGAAAAGTACAGTGAATTAAATGGTATTGTCTTAATAAATGCAGCTATCGAAGTGCCAGATATGGAAGCTGCGACAGAAATGAAAGATACTCGATTTATTGATGCAATAGGTTCTGATATTAAAAAGCCGAACATCCAAGAATTAGCATATGAAAAAACACCCGTTCAATCAATAAGGGAGATTGTTAAGCTAATGGAACAAATACGATTAGATTTAAATAAAGTTACTTGCCCCGCATGCATATTTGTATCGGATGAGGATCATGTTGTTCCACCATATAATTCGGAGGTCATATATAAAGAAATTCAATCTGATGTGAAAGAAATAATTCCATTAAATGAGAGTTATCACGTGGCAACGCTGGATAATGACCAAGCATATATAATTGAAAAAACGTTGGAATTTTTAAATGAACATTAGTTTGAGAGAACATATTGACTCATGTTAATGGCAAAGTTTTGTAGATATTTTAATATAGAGGAGTCTAGTTTAATCAAACTTCCCGACCTAGCAGGTTCTTTTGCGATAATTGAATGTCAAAGTCAGTATCTATTATGCTTTAATACATTGAGAAGGCAATGGGAAACTACCTGCAGGAAAAAGAGAGGATAATGAGTCTCCACAAGAGTGTGCGATTAGGGAACTGTATGAAAAAATGGACCAGTCCATATCTGATATGGACTTATTGGACTGTTAACTTCTAGTGATAGACTTCGGGAGATTACATATAACCCACTGCTTCATGCACAAGTAATGAGCTTCCACCGTTTTTATCAAATAATAAGACTTCAGATTTGAAGCTCTGGAATCAAGCAGTAAAAAATTAACCCGATAGATTCTATTGATGAGATACTTTTAAAACATATATCTCGAATTTTAAAAGGAAATCCGTTAGCCTTCCACCATCTTAAGATATGGAATTTCTCTGTTATCGACAATAGCAATATAAACCTGCGTATCGGTTTCGTAAATTTTCGTTCCTACAGGTAGTTTATTAGCAGTACCATTTTCGAAATCTTTAGCGTTATTCGATTGATAGGAGATTTCTCCAATTTCATCTCCTCTCGTATAGTCTTCTTCTTGTACCCACTCAATATTTGTAGCGTTAGAAAATACAAAGTCATCTAAAAGAAAAATGTCTGCGTTTTCATTTTGAAGGAATTCATATGGAGTTGGGTTATTGGTTACGGCTTTTTCTTCTTCCTCAGTACAACCGGTTAATGTAAAGATTGGAACGAAGATAATGATCATAATGATACGTAACACTGTTTTTTCCCTCCTTGATAATTTATGTATGTATTTATTCAATAGTATATCGGAAATTCCCTTTAAATGGTAATTATTAATTTGCGGAGGAGATGTAATGAAAGATATAAGAAATCGCATGAATGCAATAGAAGCAGCTAGGAAAATAGTAGAGCAACATTTCCCCTCTTGTACTGGAGCGGTTTTAGCAGGAAGTGTAGTACGCGGCGAAGCAACAAATACATCTGATCTTGATATCGTTATTTTTGATAAAAAATTACCAGCTTCTTATCGAACTTCATTTAACGCTTTTGGGTGGCCGGTGGAAGCATTTGTACATAATAGTGAATCTTACAAGTTTTTCTTTGAGTCTGATCGCAAACGAGCTAGGCCATCTTTGCCGAATATGGTAGCTAATGGAGTAATTATCAAGAATGAGGATGCGATAATAGATAAGATTAAAATAGAAGCGAACCAAATTTTAACGAATGGACCAGATAAGTGGACGAAAGAAGAAATTGATGTAAAACGCTACTTTCTAACGGATGTGTTAGAGGACTTTATTGGTAGTGAAAATAGACCAGAGGAATTATTTACATTAAATAAGCTCGTTGATCTTGTAAGCGAATTTTTATTACGAACAGATAATCAATGGGTAGGAGATTCGAAAGGAATGTATCGTGCGCTACAGAAATATGATGCTACTCTAACGGAAGAATTGATAGAAAGTATGGATACTTTCTATCAAAATAGCGAGAAGAAGTCTATGATTGATTTTGTGGATAGAATCTTAGAACCATATGGTGGAAGGTATTTTACAGGGTTTTCTGTAGGGAAGGACGATAAATAAGCATCATCTTGATTCATAATAGTGGTCGCTTAAATTAAGTGCCCGGAATCGAAGAGAGAAGAAAAAAGTGGTCGCTCATAAGGAAGATGAGTGCCCAGAATCAAAAGAAGAAGAAAAAGGTGGTCACTCATAAGGAAGATGAGTGCCCGGAATTAGAAGAGGAAGTAAAGAATGGTCGCTCATAAAGGAGATGAGTGCCCAGAATCAAAAGAAGAAGAAAAAGGTGGTCGCTCATAAGGAAGATGAGTGCCCGGAATTAGAAGAGGAAGTAAAGAATGGTCGCTCATAAAGGAGATGAGTGCCCAGAATCAAAAGAAGAAGAAAAAGGTGGTCGCTCATAAGGAAGATGAGTGCCCAAAATTAGAAGAGGAAGAAAAAGGTGGTCGCTCATAAGGAAGATGAGTGCCCGGAATTAGAAGAGGAAGAAGAAAGTGGTCACTCATGTAATTTTTTGAAATAGTGCTTTGGTGTATGGTTTTATCCCATAAACTAAGGCGGTAATAAATGGAATAACGAAACTGTTCGATTTTTTCTGAAAAATATGTTGATTTTTGACTGATTATGCGTTTATAATAATTAGCAATCACTCTAGATTTTTCGGATTCGGACTATTAAATATATAGAAGTAGCCTTAACTACAGAGTGAATTTTCAAAATAATTGATTAATTTTCATCAAAGAAGAAGGAGGGCTATTTCATGATCAGTAATCCACTGGTTGCTACAACACTTATTTTTGCATTAATTGCTCTAGGAGAATATATCTCTATTATTACAAGGGCGCGAGTTCCAATGTTACTTACTGCGATGGTTGGATATCTGATTTGTGTATGGACAGGCATTTTTCCAACTGATTTGCTCGCAACTTCACAGTTCGCAGCGCTTGGGGCTATCTTGGTTGGACCGGCAATTTTGCATATGGGGACGATGATTCCTTTTTCACTTTTAAAGAGTCAATATAAAGCGGTACTCATTTCTTTAGGTGGACTAGTTGTATCAGGTGCACTCGTATTAATTATCGTAAGCTTGATTTTTGATTATCCTACTGCTGTAGCGGGCGTTGGCCCATTAAGTGGAGGTATAGTAGCACTTATTGTTACTTCAGAAAGACTAACAGAACTTGGTTTAACGAGCTTGGTGGTAATTCCTGCTTTAGTTGTCGCTTTCCAAGGTGTACTAGGTATGCCTCTAGCACAGTATTTCTTGCGAAAATATGCATTTACTATTCAAGAGAAAATCGATAACGGGACCTTTGTTCCGATAAACCAAGAAGAAGCAGGTGCAACTCAAGAAACAGCGAAACCAGATGGTCCAATTAAATCAAGTGCGACATTAAAGTTGTTCTTTATCTTTGTTGGGGCATCTATCGGTATTGTGCTCGGAGAATTAACACCAATACATTACAGTCTCTGGTGTCTGGCAATTGGTGTTGGTGGCTTGAAATTGGGTATCTTCCAGCATAAATCACTAGAAAAAGCCAATTCGTTCAATTTAACAATGATTGGAATTATCTTTGTTGTTATTGGAACGATGGCTGATGTTGGGCCACAAGATGTGTTAAACAATTTACCGAGTATCATAGTGTTGCTGTTACTTGGTACACTCGGTCTTTCGATTGGTGGATATATTGTATCTAAGTTGCTTAAATGGCATCCGTATAAAGGAATGCCTGTCGCATTAACGGCATTATTTGGATTTCCAGCTGACTATATTCTTTGTGAAGAAGTGAGTAGGAGTATTGCCCGTAATAAAGAAGAGGAAAAAACTATATTTGATGAAATTCTTACACCAATGTTAATCGGTGGATTTACAACAGTGACTGTAGCCTCTGTTGTAATCGCAGGTATATTAGTAGAAACATTATAATTTTTTGGAGGTAATATCATGAAAACTATATTGATAAAAAACGGATTATTTATAGATGGAAATGGCGGTGAACCACAAAAAGACACCATTGTTGTAGTAAAAGATAATCAAATTGCTTACGTAGGACCAGAAACGGCTTATTCAATCAGTGGTGAGGAGCAGGTAGTAGATGCTCAAGGTGGAACAATACTTCCTGGAATGATTGATACACATGTGCATATGATGATGGAATTTTCTCCAGTTGCAGAAAGATTAGAGACACCTTTTTCCTTTATGTATTATCAAGCAGCAAAATACTTGGAGACAACGTTAAAAGCAGGAATAACTTCAGTACGAGATGCCTTAGGTACAGACCTTGGTGTAAAGAAAGCGGTAGAAGAAGGTTTGATCTCAGGTCCACGATTACAGTTAAGTATTAATGCACTTACGATTACTGGTGGACATGGTGATGGGTATACTGTTTCTGGTCGTGAAGTCGATTTACTGCCATCAGATTATCCAGGGATGCCAAATGGAAAATGTGATGGTGTAGAAGAAGTACGTAAGAAAACTCGTGAAATGTTACGTGCTGGGGCAGAAGTTATCAAAGTCCATGCTACGGGTGGCGTGCTAAGTGCTACCGATCATCCAGAGTTTACTCAGTTTTCCGAAGAGGAACTAGAGACGATCGTCGAAGAAGGACGTTTCCGTAAAGGCGTTAAAGTAATGGCGCACGCTCAAGGAGCAGAAGGAATTAAAAACGCAGTAAGAGCTGGGGTCCATTCGATTGAACATGGAATCTTTCTTGATGATGAGGTAATCGACATGATGATAGAAAAAGGAACTTTCCTTGTTCCGACGTTATTAGCACCAGTAGCCGTTCTTGAAACCGCAAAGGAAACAGGAATGCCAGAAACAGCAGTACAAAAATCAAAAGAAGTCATCGAAATTCATAAAGCAAGTATTGCTAAGGCACATAAAGCTGGCGTGAAAATTGCGATGGGAACCGATGCTGGTGTGATGAAACATGGAACAAATTTACGTGAACTTGGTTTGATGACAGAAGCTGGAATGACACCGATGGAGGCTATTACAGCTTCTACTAAGACAGCTGCAGAGTGTCTTGGTTGGGAAGACAAAGTTGGGACTATTGAAGAAGGAAAGTTAGCAGATATTATTATTGTTAAAGGAAATCCATTAGAGGATATTAACTTGCTAGCGAATAATGAAAATATAAAAACGGTTATCAAAGACGGGAAAATAGAAAAATAAGGATTTAATAAAAACCGACTAACGCACCAGCAAAGGTGTTAGTCGGTTTATTTTTTATGTATTTAGCCACCAAAGAATAAATCAAATGCATTACTAGCAGCAGAACTCTCTTTATTATAGAACTCAGAGTACCCGCAATCTTGACAGTACACTACAGTGAACTGGTTATTTTGGACATCAAATATTTTTGATAATCCTGAACCAGTCATGGATACATCCTTTTGATCAGCATTTGTACTACCACACTTTATACAACCTTGTCCTTGTTTCATTTATCATCACCTCTGTTAATTAATACGATTAAATCATATGAAAAGTTTCATAGATTTTTGATACAATAATTCCCATCATTAGATTATGTTTAAGATATAAAATGATGAGAAATAGGAGGCGATGAATAGTGAAACTACATGAAGCTTTAAATAAAAAAATTGGACTAGGCACTGCTCCATTAGGGAATTTGTATCGAAAGGTGTCTGAAGAAGAAGCGCAGGAGACTATCCAAAATGCATGGGATCAAGGTATCCGATATTTTGATACCGCACCATTGTATGGATCTGGACTATCGGAAATGCGCCTTGGAGAAGCATTGTCAGATAAAAAACGAAGTGATTATCTTATAAGTTCAAAAGTAGGTAGGATTATTTTAGATGAAACGGAAGAAAAATCTGGTCTGTATAAAGATGCACGTCAAAATAAGATTCTAACAGATTATTCAGAGGATGCGACTTTACTTTCCATTGAAGATAGTCTTAACCGATTGAACACAGACTATCTGGATATGGTATTTGTCCATGATATTTCACCAGATTTTTTAGGTGATGAATGGATTACAAAATTTGATGAAGCTCGAAATGGTGCATTTAAAGTGCTGGATCGACTTCGCGATGAAGGAGTAATCAAATCATGGGGACTTGGTGTCAACACAACTATTCCAATTGAAGTAGTAATGGAATTAGAAGAAGCGAATCCAGATCTTTCTCTGACAGCAACACAATATACACTAATGCAGCATGATCGTGCATTAGAACGTATGATGCCCCCTGCTGAAAAAACAGGAAAAAAAATTGTGATTGGTGCTCCATATAACTCTGGGGCGTTGCTTGGAGGAGATCATTTTAATTATCAACCAGCAAGCGAAGAAGTAAAAAAACAAGCACAGCAATTAAAACAAATTGCAGATAAACATGGAATTAGCCTAAAAGCAGCTGCACTACAATTTTCAACTGCACATCCTGCGGTTAGTGCGGTAATCCCAGGTTCTACAAGACCGAGTCGTATCAAGGAAGATTTAAGCGCGATGCAAGAATCTATACCTGCTGCATTTTGGCAAGAGCTAATTAGCAAAGGATTAGTTTCTGAAAAAGCTCCATTACCAAAATAATGATTATATAGATTAAATGTTGTTGTTTGCAGATAAAAAAGAGATTCAATTTAGATGTCGATTAATGTTTTAGCATAATGAAAAGAAGTAATACTCAATTCCGTTCCTTCGTGAGGAAGCTTAGGTAAGAGCTCACAGGATAAAGCCTGGGAGCTCTCCAACCTGCCCTTGGAAAGTGAAATATATTTAATAAAGCTTCTAATAAACTATTAGAGAAGCTAAGTTTAAGAAAGAAGGATTAAGAGGATTTCTTTACCAGAGTGGAAAATCACATGATCAGTATACTTTCTCGTTATTAGAATCGATTGAATCGACTTGTGAGGAATGGTAGTTAAGGCAACCTCAGGACATAGAAATGCATAATAAATCATGCATTTCTATGTCCTGAGGTTTTTTAGAAGTTTAACTAGTATTTTTTCATATTTAAGGGATTCAATATACCTATAAAAATTTTAAAAAGTAAAAAACACATTGAAAAAGTAATAGGTATAAGGTATTATTTATTTGACCCTCAACCAGTAGTAATCTCCAAATATGGAGAAAGGAGGAAATATTAATAAGTAATACTAAACAAGATTTATGACCAGAATAACTACATATTTTTTTATATTAGCCTTATGGTATTAGGATAGTTGACCGCATGGTTATTTATCGGTTTTCTATTTTTGGGTATCTAGTGGATTACTGATGAAATAAGAATGAACCTAAACAAAAAATCAATAAAAACTTGAAGAGACAATTATGCGAGATTTTCTTCATAATCGTAAGTAGAAATTATATTTATTTTTTTTGTTTTGGCTATCCTCACTCATGATGGTAGTCAATTTTTGAATATTATTAGTGTTAATCAAGGTATATTTCACTAATTGTGGTACGAATATTCAACATTTAAAGAACCTTCTTTAAATGCTAAGTAGTTATTTGAATAGCTAGATAGTATCTTAAATAAATATGGAGGTATATATGAATTATTGTGAAAAATGTGGTCATAAAAATGAAAATCCAGACCAACAGTTTTGTGTGAATTGTGGACAACCGTTTGAATCGAACGATACAAGTTCGAAAGGAGATATGGATGATCGTCTATTGTCTACTAAACAAGTAAAACAAGAAAAGACACCGATGACGAAGAAGCACAAACGAATCATCATATTTAGTTCTGCAATCACCATAGTATTAGTCGTATTTTTTTTAATAGGGAACTATATAACCTCTCATGAACGGCTAGCTGATAATTTTGTTGAGGCATTAGAAGAAAAAGATCCAGATAAAGTTGCAAAGTTATTATCTTTCTCTAAAGGAAAAGAAGAGATTGATTCCGCAGATACTAAAGGATTTTTGAAATATCTAGAAGAAAATCCAGAAATAGCGGAAGATATAGGACAGTCTGTTTTGGAACAATCGAAAATATTAGATAGTAAAAATGAGATTCGTTCAATGGAAGAATATACTGATAGGGTCTTTTATGGTAATGGCAATGACATGGTTTTATTAGCAAAAGGAGAGAGATTTCTGTTCTTTGATACATATGAACTAATAGTAGAACCAGTTTACGTAAATTTGAGTACGAATGTTGAAGATGCTGCATTATTTGCAGGAGATGAAGAGGTGGCAAATTCTGATTCTTCCGATTATAGCAAAAAGGTTGGACCTTTTTTACCTGGAACGTATACTTTTAGTGCTGAAGTTGACACAGATATGGTAGCGTTAACGACTGAGAGCCAAGCTACGGTACTGAACCAAGTAGAAGATGTCGGATTATATTTTGATGTGTCTTATATTAGTTTTGAGGTTCCGTTTGAAAGTGAATTGAAGAGTCGTGTCCTACTTGATGATAAGGAGATTGATTTTAATATTTATGGAGGAGAGGAATTTGGGCCGGTATTGTTAGATGGCTCCATGAATATAGCGGTTGAAGTAGATTTTCCTTGGGGTACGATGAGAACAGCAGATCAGCCACTAGAAAGTAACTATGTTCCAGTGGTCTTTGAAATTAATGAGGATCTACAGGAACAAATGAAACTAACATTGCAATCTTATACAGACTTATACATGGAGAGCTTAATAGATAATGACATAGCTGCACTAAATGGTTTTTCAGAAAATTTGCAATATCAATATGAAAGTGATTTCTCCATACATAATTATCTGGATACTTATACTTACTACCGGCAAATAGCAGGTATGCACGTAGATAAGGAAAATGTGGATGTTTATCTCGATGATGATACATTTTATTTGAATCTCCTTATAGAAGAAGAATATAAATATGGTTCTTACTATAAAGATGAAGGTATGGATGAAGGTTCGGAAAGTGACACGTCCATTTATAATTACGAGTTGATATATAAAGATAATTCTTGGAATGTATATGATAAATATAGTCAGTATTATTCAGAGTTAACATCTCCAGTTGATTTAGAGGTTTCAACAGATCTCATTACAATAGGGGAGGGTTCTCAAGAAGTATCCACTAGTGCATCGGCAGATGAATTAAACGAATCAGAAATGGAAGATTACATGGATAGTTATTTCCAAACAATGGTAAGTTCGATTAATGAGCGTGATTTTTCCATTAGTGAAGCCGTTTTAGATCCAGCAGGTAGTTATTACAGTGAACATAAGGATTACCTTGTATATTTAGAGGAAAAAGGAATTACTGAAGAATTACTCGATGTTGAGCTTGTTGAATTTGAACAAGTTGATGAAGGCTATAATGTTACCACTAAAGAAGAATATAATATTTATTATGATGACGGAACTGGAAAGAATAAGCTATTTGAATCTGAATTCTTAGTCACTCCAGTTGATGATGGGATCAAGGTAAATACGTTAGTATCAACAACGGAACTGGAGAGTAAAGATTTATAAATGTTTTATAATAAACAGTAAAAATTGAAGGAGTTATTATATATGGTAGTATGTCCAAATTGTAAAAATGAGCAGGAATCAGGGAAATTCTGTGGTATTTGTGGAACAGGTTTGGTTGAGTCCAATAGTATCAAAGAAGAGCAGCCTAAAGAAGTGGTGAAATCTCAATCAGTAACAGCTGCCACAAATGAACAGACACAGACG
Organism: Oceanobacillus phoenicis; assembly: GCF_047238145.1. Taxonomy (NCBI): domain Bacteria; kingdom Bacillati; phylum Bacillota; class Bacilli; order Caryophanales; family Bacillaceae; genus Oceanobacillus; species Oceanobacillus phoenicis. The sequence continues at coordinate 362,259 of NZ_JBDFME010000001.1, read as the reverse complement.
AGCAATCAGGAAGGTGTAGAGACAGCTAAAAAAGCAATCGGTGACTATTGGTCTTATTTCATTCAACTATTAAAGAATCCTACCAATTCATTCAATGCTACTGAAAATCATTTTGTATATGGTATTATAACGATGGTATTGTATGCAATGGCATTTTCATTAGGTATTTATTTCTTAGCGAATTCATTTGCTAGAGATAGTATATTTATGGATTCTCTACCGTTTTTTACTCTAAACATAAGGCTCATCTTAGTAGTTAGCATAGTATTAGCAATCACTTTCTTTAGTGCCTTTGCGATAACAAAATTGGCAAAGAGTACGAGCTCAATTAAAGTGATTGTATCACAATATGGTGGATTGCTTGTTCCTTTTACAACATTAAATATTGTTGGTATGTTGGGCGGTTTAATTGGGTCCAATATTTTAACGTTAATCCCATTGTTAATTTCATCTGTCATGGCATTCACGTTTATTCCAGTGCTTTATGTTTATGAAAAAGCATCTCAAGTAAGCAAGAGTGGACAAAGGGTTTATCTAAGTTTAGCAACCACTATTCTAATAGCAATCATTTATGTGATTTTTGGTGAAATAATGTTTAATGAAATGCTCGAAGAACTAGAGTACATTTTTTAAGTTCTTGTGACTTCTCAGATTTTGCAGTGGCAGATATCAACTATTTCTTCAGGAATATTGATTAATGAATGTTAATTTCTGAGAAGCGCCTTTACTATAATAAAAAAACGCTTAGACTAGTCTAGGCGTTTTTTTGTGGGTTAACTTACTAAACAAATATTAATGAACGTTCACTGATAGGTATAAAATTTTGTTAACTGCAGTAGTAGTGAAGAGTAAGGAGGAACTATGATATAATAAAAATAATCTGAAAATTATGAGATGTGTCTGAGCAGAGTTCTTTGAACTATTAATAGAATGGGCAAAGTTCTGGAAAATAACAGGATGAATATATCATCATTATTAAAAATCGATTATCAATTATGAAGGGCGGTAGCTGAATGTATGAATTGTATCAAGTAAATATACTCCAAAGTAGGGGAAGTGCCTTTAATATTGGATATTACATGGGTCAAAAACTTAAAAATAAGACTATTATAGGTGTTTATAAGGAAAAGATGAAACCTGCTATAGATATACAGCAGATGGAATCCGTATTTTCTGCCTTTGCACCACATCTTATAGAAGAGTTAAAAGGAATTTCAGAAGGATTAGAGATTTCTTATAAAGAAGCAGCAGCAATATTTAGTGGCTATGATATTCCAAAAATGGATGCAATGGGATGCTCAGCAACAATTACAAATGATTACTATGTTCGAAACTATGATTTTACTCCATTATTATATGATCATATATTTAGCTTAGTAGACTCAGAGGTTGCTTATGCTACGGCTGGTTTTACGCAGCAAGTTCTCGGGCGACTAGATGGGGTGAATAGTGAAGGTCTAGTAATGGGTCTTCATTTTGTGAGTTTTAAGGAGTTTCAGACTGGTATATCGGCTTGGACAGCGATACGCATGGTACTGGATACTTGTTCTGACACGGATGAAGCTGTAAAAATGTTGAAGGAGATTCCACATGCGGCTTGCTATAATTTTTCGATTGGTGACAGATCGGGAAATATTGCAGTAGTGGAAGCCAGTCCAATGCAAGTTGTAGTAAGAGAAAATGTAAGTTATCTGACCTGTGTTAATCATTTCCAACAACCGGAGATACACAAGAAAAATCGGGAACATATCGGATTTTCACAGAAAAGGGATGCATTTATGCAAGATTTGAAGTATCAAAATTTATCCATAAATAAAATGTTTCAACGATTCAAAGATACACAGTCTCCGCTATTCTTTAAAAATTATGATGAATTATTTGGGACGCTTCACACCTTTGCGTATTCGTTTTCTGATTCGCAGGTAACAACGTGCTTAGCGCAAAGTAATCAAGTACTATCTTTTCGTTTAAGTGATTGGCTTAAAGGGGAAGAGTTACTTCTATCTCAAATGTCAGGAACAATAGAGAGGGAAAATGTATGATTAAAGAAATGACTGAGAAAGAAGTGGAAGTTGCTGCAAGCCTAGCGATGATGTTATGGCCGAGTCATACACTAGAAGAATTTTATGAAGAGATGGATTCGTTAGCAGTAGATGAAAATGCTGTTATTTTCATTGCTTACAAAAGTAGTGAAGCAATTGGGTTTGCACAATGTCAGCTAAGGTATGATTACGTAGAAGGAACTAACTCAAGCCCTGTCGGATATTTAGAAGGACTGTATGTATTGGAGAGGTATAGAAAGTCAGGGATAGCAAGAGAATTGGTGAAGGAATGTGAACATTGGGCAAGAAGAAAGGGGTGTTATGAGTTTGCAAGTGACTGCGAACTGGGTAATGAACAAAGCCTTGCTATGCATCTACATCTAGGGTTTACAGAGGCGAATCGAATTATTTGCTTCCGAAAAGAGATATAACTAATCTATTTGTCTAGAAAGGAGTGTATTTAAGTTGATTCAATATCAAGATAAGAATCTTACCGTTTTTCAAAGTGCCTTATACAAGACAACTACTGTTGTAATACACACGGAAGAAGCAATTATTATGACTGATCCGAATTGGCTACCAGAAGAAGTGCAAGAAATTAGAAACTATATATCGCAACATATTGGAAATAAAAAATTATACATCATTTATACGCATAGTGATTTTGATCATATTATTGGAGCTAGTGCCTTTCCAGAAGCCTATGTAATTGCTTCAGTAGAATTTAGTATCAATGAACATAAGAAAGAAATTATGAAGCAGATTGAAGAGTTCGATCAGAAGTATTACTTATATCGAAATTATACACCGTCGTATCCTATCGTGGATTATCAAGTAGTCAACGATGGAGAAACATTACAGATTGGTGAGGTCACATTACATTTTTATAAATCGCCTGGACATACGGCCGATGGAATATTTACGGTCGTAGAGCCGTATGGAATTTTCTTGTCTGGGGATTATCTATCAGACGTGGAATTTCCTTTTATTTTTAGTGGGTATCGAGACTATGTTCATACAATAAATAAAGCTTATGAAATCTATCAAACGTATAATATTAATTACCATGTTCCCGGACATGGAACCACCACTGGTGATAAAGAAGAAATGGCAAGAAGAGTGGAGGTATCTCGGTGTTATTTAGAACAGTTATCTAGAGGAAATGAACAGTTGGAGGAATTTTGCAAAAAAGAATATGACTTTTTTGAGGGCATGAAGGACATTCATGAAAGTAATAAGGAGAAAGTAGATTAACGTTATTTAATACCAAAGGAGTGATAGATCTTGAAAGTGAGATTAACAGCGTATACGCCTAATTGGATAACGATGTATAAAGCAGAGAGATAACCTTGAGCAAGTATTTGGCGAGGAGATACTTCGTTTCACATTTTGGTAGTACTGCAATACCTGGGATGCTTGCTAAACCCGTAGTCGATATGATGTGTATCGTAAAAGATATTCATTGAATTGATACATATACTTCTTTTCTAGAAAGTCTCGGATATGATGTAGCCGGTGACTGGGGTATTAGAGGGAGAAGGTTATTAAGAAGAATATTTTAATGGAGGATCCAAAATGAAAGTAGCAGAGTTAACAACAAAAGATCAATGGTTAGAAGCATTTCCTATCATGAAGCAATTAAGAACACATCTCGATATAGCGTCTTATGTTAGTCTCGTTGCGGAAGCGACTTCCAAAGATAGTTATCGTATGTTTGCCTTGTATGATCAGCAAGAAATTGTCGCTATTGTAGGATTCAAACCAATGATCACGCTTTATTATGGCAGATTTGTATGGGTGTGTGATTTAGTTACAGATAATGCCTGTCGTTCGAAGGGCTATGGTGAATATCTATTAAACTATGTACAAACATGGGCAACAGATAATGAGTACGAAAGTATTGCCCTCTCATCGGGAATCCAACGTCATCAAGCCCATCGTTTTTATGAAGAAAAGATGGATTATGAGAAAGTCAGTTATGTATTTAAATCAAAATGAAGGCCTTCAATCCTTCACGTATAGTCACTAATATGCTAGTTTAGAAGAAGTTGGATTTTTTTACATAGGAGTGTTTAACAATGAGTGATAAAAAAGCAGTAGTGATATTAAGCGGGGGATTAGATAGTACGACATGTATGGGAGTTGCTAAGGATGCAGGATATGATTTGTATCCAATTACTTTCCATTATGGGCAACGGCATGATCGTGAAATTGAGAATGCTAAAAATGTAGCTACCTATTCTAATGTAGCGGAACATAAGATTTTTTCATTGGAATTTTTAAAAGAGATTGGTGGCAGTTCTTTAACAGATCAATCACTAGAAGTGAATCAAGAAGGCGTGGGTGAAGATGTACCGAATACATATGTTCCGGGAAGAAATACAATTTTCCTGTCAATTGCTGCTTCCTATGCAGAGGCAATAGGTGCTGAAAAAATATATGTAGGTGTATCTGCAGTTGATTATAGTGGTTACCCTGATTGTCGCCCAGAATTTATAGAAGCAATGCAACAAACCATATATCAAGGGACTAATGCAGATCCTGCAATAACAATTGAGGCTCCACTGATTGATCTATCCAAAGGAGATACAGTCAAATTAGGTATGAAATTAAACGTTCCTTATCATTTAACTACATCTTGTTACTTAGGTGGCGAAGAAGCATGTGGTGAATGTGATAGTTGTAGATTAAGGTTGCAAGGGTTTGAAGAAGCTGGTGCTACGGATCCAATTAAATATATGTAGTAGGTAAAACATGATACTGCAAGGAGGTTGGTTTATGAACACATTTGATGAATTTTTAGAGACAATAGAAAATCCTAAACATCGTTCAAGAATGGAAGAAATGTTAGATTGGATAACAAAAAAATATCCTGATTTAAATCAAGAAATTAAATGGAAACAGCCAATGTTTACTGATCATGGTACGTATATTATTGGTTTTAGTGTTTCTAAAAAGCATATAGCTGTAGCTCCTGAACAAGTGGCGATTAATCAATTCTTAGAAGATATTAAAGTTATAGGTTATGACCATACAAAGGAGATTATCCGTATACCTTGGAGCAGTGAGATTGATTATTCACTACTTGAAAAATTAATCGAATTTAATATTATTGATAAATCTGAATGTACTACGTTCTGGCGATAGTTCAGAAAATAGAAGGAATAATGGAACATGCTATAGTTGATCGTACTTCTATTTTGGGAAATGTATTAGGGGGTTAATCTAACCAAGTGGAGGAGGAATAGAATGGATCGTATAACTAAGATTCGATATGAAGAGAAATTATATCATGATAAATGTTATAAACAGTACAGCTTATTTGAGAAAGGGTCTTGGCTATATAAACCTGTTCAAACTGTACTGGATATTATTCCGTATTTTAAAGGGGTAGAACCGTTAGAGGTACTGGATTTAGGGGCTGGGGTTGGAAGGAACAGTATTCCGGTAGCAGAAGCAATTTCTGTTGGGAGAGGGAGCGTTACCTGTATCGATCTATTAGATTCGGCCATTGATAAGCTTAGGAAGTATAGCAAAACATACCGCGTAGAAGATCGAATTCAAGCAGTGAAGCAGGATATTGCTACCTATCCAATTCACCCAAATACATACGATTTTATTATCGCTATTTCCAGTCTAGAACATGTTCGAACAGAAGAAGAACTCGATCAAGTGCTATACAAAATGGTGGACGGAACGAAATCAAAAGGAATAAACTGTATTATTATAAACTCTGAAGTTAAAGAAAAGGATATACAATCACGTTCACATCTAGAAGCTCAGATGGAAGTGAATTTATCGACAACAGATATGACAAAGAAATTAAAAAAAGCGTACCAAAGCTGGTCAATCATGAAGCATGTAGTGAAACCACTGGAATATACGATTGAAAGACAGGGAAAGCCTGTATTAATGACAACGAACGCGATTACCTATGTGGTAAAAAATGATGCTTGATTATGAAAATAAATCAATCCCAAATTGTGTAAGGACTCCTATTATGATTCCGTAAATGCCAATGCTTATTGCGGATGAGAGAAACAGCCGTTTTTTATCCATCCCAATTACTTTACCGATCACACCAATTGCCCATGAACCGAATAATGGGGTACCTATTAGTACTATCATAAATCCACCTTTATTTAAACGTTGGCTTGTTTTCGAATGAGTTAACTTATAAAAATATCTTTGAATCCTCTTAAATTTCGTTAACCAATCATAACTATATGCGATAAAAGGAATTGCAAAGAAATTACCAAACCATGCCCATATTATAGAAGATACCATATCTAATCCTAAACCCATACTGGCTGGAATCGCTAAATAAACTTCGAACAAAGGGAAGAACCCCATAAACCAAGCAGTAGCCGCTAATATAATGTACTCCATCATACAAATCACCTCTGAATACGTAAAATAAAACCGAACGTTCGGTAGCTAAATTTTAACATAAATATTACCCTTTTAGTAACTATAAAAGCTCAAAAATAAATGTGGAGTGAGAATTAGTGAAAGATAGAGGGTCGATTGTATTAGTGGTAAATAATAAAGTAGCAGTCATCAAGAGAGAATTTGAGGATAAAGTTTATTATGTTTTTCCAGGCGGAGGAATTGAAAAAGGTGAAACGCCCCAAGAAGCTGCACAGAGAGAAGCTTATGAAAAGTTAGGACTACATGTGATAGTTGGAGAGTGTATTGCAGAAATAGCACATAATGGTATACAATATTATTTTGCTGCTCGAGTAATCGATGGGGAGTTTGGAACAGGAAAAGGAGCAGAGTTTTGCAATAGAGGTAGAGGGTCTTATACACCTGAGTGGATGGAAATAGATAATCTTTCTATTGTTGATATGCGCCCTCCTGAATTAGTGGGGGTAATACAAACTTATGGTGATTACTACAGCAAAAGAAATAAATAATATATCTGGGGAGAAAGCAATGACGGGAAAGACACATATCATGGGAGGTATTGCGGCTGCAACAGCCTATGCCTACTATTCAAATTATGATCCTACTGCATTAATTATTTCAGGTGCTATCGGTTCCATCATACCGGATATTTGTCACGGTGGAAGTAAAATTGGAAGGCGTTTTCCGATTTTATCAAATATTATAAATGCTATTTTTGGACATCGTACCATTACACATAGTTTGATATTTCTAGTACTAATTGGATATATACTTACGCTAATCACCGATAATCAGTCAATTATTATGGGTGTGGTGATAGGAATGGCAAGTCATTTGATTTTAGATGCATGTACAAAAAATGGCATAAAGCTTTTATATCCTGCTTCGGTAACAGTACGTTTACCAATAACGACAAGAACTGGTGGGATGGTAGAGAACATTGTTCTTATTGCTTTAACAATTGTAACGATTTATTTTGGAAAAGAATTTATACTCTAATCATGTACATATAAAAAGGAAGTGCCAATCGGAGGCACTTCCTTTTTTGGTTGTTGTGTATTGTTTCATTTTTATTTTTCACGTTGTTATGATTTTGAGCGTAACATATCTGCAACGGCATGGAATACTTCTACTCCTTGATACGTAAAGACTGACAAGGCTGTTAATGAAAAGAACCCAACAATTATATAACGAATAATCATTGATCGATACCTCCTTTGAAAACTTGTTTTACTTTATGTTTGTCAAAGGAGATTCGCCCAGATAACTCGACTGATAAAATATTGGAGTGAACTGAATTCTGCGAATAACTGATGAAACTTCAAAATTACGTAAACGTTGTTGAATCAAACTAATAATAATAATAGCTGAAAAAATCGAGAAAAATATAACCTTATCGGTATATCCGCTTTGAGAATAAGATAAATCAAGCGTGCTCTGATGTTCTACAATATTGGCTTTGTCTAAGCTTACGTGACTATGCGAGCCGTCTGTTAATTGAGAAATCGGCAATATAAGAATCATTAATGCAATTATTAAATAACGATTCATCATGTCACGTCCTTTTTCACAAGATAAGAAAGTAAATATATAGAAGTTCAACCATTTGTCGAATCACCCCCCAAAAAACAAGGGAGCAATCGCTACGTTTCTAAACAGGAGCTTGCATTTTGTTCTGTACTCTTACAATATGTTATTGATCTGAATTTAGTACATCAGATCAATAAGCATGAGAATTATACTTATTAAATAATTTTATCATATAAACTTATCATAATTATGAAATACACACAATGAAAAATATTCCATTTGCAAATAAGAGAAACTAGTTGTAAAATCAATTACAGACAACAAAGGTCTATAATGGTTCTTTGAGAAAGGGTAATAACATGAAGTTTTCTAAAGCGACGAATTATGCATTACACACAATGGTGTTTTTAGCGGATACGCCAAAAGGGGCGTCAATCGGTGTAGATCGATTAGCGGAAACACAGAAGTTGTCTCCAACGTATCTTTCCAAAATATTGACCAAATTAGTTAAAGCGGGATTAATAGAATCTACGCCGGGTGCTAAAGGTGGGTATCGATTAGCGAGAAATGCAGACAATATTACGTTTTTAGATGTTATTCATGCTATTGAAGGACAAACAGTGTTATTTTATTGTTCTATAGATCATGATGATGACTTTTCTAGAAATGAAGAATGTTTAATAGAGAATGCTATGATTGAAGCAGAGGAAAGAATGAAAGAATCCTTAGATCGTAAATATATCATGGATATTGCGAAGTTAATGCGCTCTCAAAAAAACCTTTAAGAGAGTGTTCTTTTTTAAATTAATTATAGATATTATGAGTCTTTAATATATTTGTTATAAGGAGTGTATGATAAATGTTTGATAGTATTGTTATTGGTGGAGGTCCGGCAGGTTTAAGTGCGGCACTTGTATTAGGGAGAGCGAGGAAAAGAGTAGTTGTCTTTGATGATGATAACCCCAGAAACAAGGTGACCCATGAATCTCATGGTTTTTTAACGAGAGATGGTATTCATCCATCTGAACTTAAAGAATTAGGGAAACGGGATATATTAAAATATCCGACGGTAAGTGTGGAAATTCAACGTGTTAGTGAAATCCATAGAGAGAAAAATCATTTTCAATTAATGACGGAACAGGGAAAATTATATCAAACAAAAAAAGTTCTTTTAGCAACGGGGCTTAAGGATGTTTTTCCAAATGTGAAAGGACTCGATAAGTTCTATGGTTCCAGCTTATTCAGTTGTCCGTTCTGTGATGGCTGGGAAATGAGAGACCAAGCCTTAGTAGTCATTTCCGAGAATCAAGAAGCAGCATTTAATATGGGTAAAAAGTTATCTAATTGGAGTAAAGATATTGTCGTGTGTACGAACGGAAATCGAGTATTAACTGAAATACAAAAACGTTCCTTTGCTAAAAATGGTATTCAAATATTGGAAGAGAAGATAGATGAACTTATAGGTGAAAATGGGCAGCTACAGAAGATCAGATTTATCAGTGGAGATGAAATTCATCGTGAAGGAGGCCTTGTTACAGTAGGTTTAAAGCAAGCGTCTCCTTTTGCTGAAAGTTTAGGTTGTGTGATTTCAGATAATGGAGGGATTAAGACGGATGGTTTTGGTAGAACAAATATTCCTGGTATTTATGCTAGTGGTGATACTACGATTTCCACTCCTTCCCAATTAATTATGGCTGCTGCTGAAGGCAATAAAGTAGGAGCCATGATTGTTTCTGACTTGATTGACGAATCGTTTAAATTATAAAAAAGATATATGTGGGCTTATTTAGGATTCTATGATTTAAATTTGTACAATATGGGAATATATAAATAGATAACACAGGTATAAAGGAGTGTACAACATTGAGTGAACGAATTTTTATAAGCCCAGCAAAATATGTACAAGGAAAGAATGCAATCCAACGAATTGGTGAATATGTGAAAGATATTGGTAATCAAGCTATTGTTATTGCTGATGAAACTGTATGGGAAATTGCAGCAAATGATGTTGTTAAGCATTTAAAAGAAGAAAGTATTGAAGTAGAGGAAGTCGTATTTAATGGAGAGGCTTCGAAAGCTGAAATGGAGCGGATTTCTAAGATTGCAGAAGAATCTAATTCATCTGTAGTTGTTGGAGTAGGTGGAGGTAAAACGCTAGATACAGCAAAGGCTGTTTCTGATGAAGTAAAAGGACAGACTGTTATTGTGCCAACAACAGCTTCAACGGATGCTCCGACTAGTGCGCTTTCTGTAGTTTATTCAGATGAAGGTGTGTTTGAAGGGTACCGTTTTTACGATAAGAACCCAGACTTAGTAGTTGTAGATACGAAAATAGTAGCAGGAGCTCCTAAACGTTTCTTATCTTCAGGTATTGCCGATGCATTAGCAACATGGGTAGAAGCACGGAGTGTAATCGAAAATAAAGGTAAAACAATGGCGGGTGGATATACTACTATTGCAGCACAAGCTATTGCTGAAAAATGTGAAGAAACCTTATTTAAATACGCAGAATTGGCATACGAATCGGTTAAGGCCAAAGCTGTGACTCCTGCTCTAGAGAATGTTGTTGAAGCAAATACATTATTAAGCGGACTTGGATTTGAAAGTGGAGGATTAGGTGCAGCACATGCAATTCATAATGGTTTCACTGCGTTAGATGGTGACATACATCACTTAACTCATGGCGAGAAAGTTGCATTTGGAACCCTTGTTCAATTGGCTTTAGAAGAACGCTCTAAAGAAGAGATTGAGCGTTATATTAAATTATATATTAGTCTTGAACTTCCGGTAACGTTAGAAGACATTAAGTTAAAAGATGCAACTCGTGAAGATATTATGAAAGTAGCTGAAGCAGCTACAGTTGATGAAGAAACAATTCACGAAGCTTTTAAAGTAACGGCAGATGATGTGGCTGATGCTATCTATGCAGCAGATCAATACACGAAAGCCTATAAAGAAAAGTTACAGAAGTAATCACTGTGATTAGAAAAAGATATAGGAATAACAATCGCTTGTGATTAAAAATCAATAGCATTGCCATTGTTAGAAAGTCCATACGGCCATCAGCTTTTTAGGATATTATTTTCCTTAGAAAGTAGGTGGCCGTTATTTATGTTGAAGTTAGTATTATTATCTGCTTGGTAGTATTTTGATTTGGGTCTTATACTAATGAAACTTTTCATCTGCGTTCATCGTCTAACTATATAATTACTTTATTGACGAGGGGGAAAATGAAAGATGATCAGGAAAAGATATATTTCTCTTGCGTTATTGTCGTTTTTTCTAATTGGATGCTCTCTTTTTGGGAATGGATTGATAAATGGTGGAGTGAAAAGCATTCGCATATATGAATCGATGGGGTTTGCAACCAAAGTCAGTGATAATGTTTTTATAGAATTGACGGAGGAAGAAGAGATTGAAATTTTCAAGAATGCCATTAATAGTGCTGTACAACAACCTGGGGTAGTTGATATGATGGATCCAAATTACGATGTTAAATTGATTTTTGACGATCGTCCTACAAAGGAATTTTATCTATGGCTAAATGATTCTTCTGGTTCGGTAATGGCGGTGGAAGATACGCATACTGTATATTCAATTTCGGAGAAAAATGCTGAAAAACTATATGAAATCTTAGAGGAATAACTTCCCCCTTTTTTAGTTTGCGCATAATACAAAGCTATTTAATGATTGAAACTCTGATGGTTGGTTCATTAGACCGTAATAACTTTGAACAAGTGTTTGTATCATTGGCGACGCATCGGAAAATGATTCACTAAGCGAATTTGCATAGGATATCTCCCATTGTCCATCTTGTAAGTAGCTCGCATCGACAGTACATTGATCGTAAATGTTAAATCCGGCATCTTCTATATACGTTTGTATCTGTCTCTTATCAAATAGATGTTGTATATTTCCATCATTTGATACGAAGTTTGAATATAGTGCTAAGATGGATGCTGCAAGAAAGTGTGGTCGTTGTTTTTTGTTTGAATATGCTAAATCCCATTCAGCAACACAAAGCTTTTTAGTGATTTGACGTAATTTTTTCAGGTGATTTTGAAGCTGAATATTGCTATTAAAATACCAAGAGGAATGTGACAGAATAGCCATATCAAATGTTTCTTTCGTCTCGAATTCTAAGAAATCGGTGTCTAAATAAAATGAAATTCTATCTCCTAAAGGCGATAGCTTAATAACCTTATTTGCCTGATCTAATGTTAAAGGTGCTCCATAATCTCCTTTTGCAATATCGATTGCGACAATTCTCCCGCTTTCACCTACCGCATCAGCTAATGCGGCTGTTGTATCTCCTTGACCACATCCAATTTCGATAATACGCATTCCTTTTTCTACTTTAAAAGCTTTAACTAGATCCAATCGATGATTTAATTGGACTTGTTGAATAGTATCATCTCTATACAGGTTATATGTATTAATAAAATGGTTTAGTTGATCTGTAGATTGAAAACTCGTCAATTTAATCGACCCTCTTCAGAAATAATTATTTCCTGTTAACATGCAGTGTGGGAGAACGAAAATCCCCATTGAATATACTTCATGCTTTGATATGAGATAAGTATAGATCTTTCATAATTTCTAACTGTCGTCTAGGCTCTACCTCTACATCATAGTAGTTAACAGCTTTCATTAGTGCCAATTTACGCGCGAACAGACCAAAGTTGTTTACGAAAGATATCATCGTTTCTTTTATATCTATATCATCACGAATCGAATCGTCACTTTCACCTTCTCGTATAAGTGCAGACATTAGTATATAGATTTCTTCTCTAACTGAATCGTATAAAACTATATCTTCTAAAGGTTCCTTGGAAATAGCTACGTAGTTTTCAAATGCATCAATAAACTTTGTAGAGTCTTTAGAAGAATGTGTCACAATTTGACTTAGGAAATCAAATATCCGTTCCAATTTTTTATATGCATTTTCTGTGTCATTGATAATTAATTGAAACTGGTAAAGTTCTTCTTCCATGATAGATGTTGCAACCGCAACAATAAGTTTATCTTTCCGTGGAAAGTATCGAAATAAAGTTGCAACCCCAATTCCTTCTTCGTCCGCAATATTTTGCATTTTTATATTCTCTAACCCTGATTCTGCAAATAATCGTTTCGCAGTTTCAACGATACTTTGATAACGCTTGTTTCTATTTTTTTCTCGCAATCCTGTTTTATTGGAAGCGTCCATAACAATCTCCTTTATGATAAACCTATTATTTAATTTATACATGGAATCAAATTATTTTGCAATTATATCAGAATTCGTATACAATTTAAGTAATGATAGAATGACTATCATTACTTTATCCAGTGAAAGCATTTTTGGATAGAATTCGCTATTATAGCGTGTATCTATATAAAACATTTTATGGGAATGGTTATAAAAGTAAGCATTTTCATAAAGGATGGAGGAAATACAATGGGGCGATTAGAGAATAAGGTGGCAATTATTACTGGAGGAGCAAGAGGTATGGGTGCTTCTCATGTGCGTCTTTTTGCAAAAGAAGGAGCAAAAGTAGTCTTCACGGATTTAAATGAAGAAGGCGGAAATGCTTTAGCAAATGAATTAGGGGAAAATGTTAAATTTGTGAAGCAAGATGTAACAAACGCGGATGACTGGGCTACGGTTATTTCTGAGACAGAAGAAGCATTTGGCCCTGTCAATGTATTAGTAAATAATGCTGGGATCAGTATGAGTATCTCAATGATGGAAATGACTGAGGAACAATATCGTAAAATTATTGATATTAACCAAGTATCCGTATTTTTAGGAATGAAAGCTGTAGTTCCTTCTATGCAAAAAGCAGGAAGCGGATCGATTGTGAATATCTCCTCTATGAATGGGATTGTAGCAGGTGCAGTTGGATATACAGATTCTAAATTCGCTGTACGTGGAGCTACTAAGGCAGCAGCTGTCCAACTAGGTGGATTAGGAATTCGTGTGAACTCTGTTCATCCTGGTGTAATCGAAACTCCGATGGTTACGCAAGGGGATGCAGTAGAACAAATTAAAGAATTTGCCAAACAAATCCCATCTCAACGCATGGCTCAGCCAGAAGAAGTATCCAATATGGTACTATTTCTTGCATCTGACGAATCTAGTTACTCTACAGGTTCTGAATTTGTCATCGATGGTGGATTAACAGCAATGTAATGGATAGATTTTAAGGCACCTCTATGAGAAGGATGATTCTTTCTTATAGAGGTGTTTTTATTTTTGTCTCATACGTAACTGGCAGTAATCCCCCATCGTAAGACAATGGGGGCGTATCTTGTTTGATTTATTGTAGAAGACCTCTCCCACTGAATGAAGTTTCACTATATGATATTTTACTTTAAACTTTAAGAATAAAAACAGAAGCGTATAATTAAGTCTAGGTATCTACTCTAGAAATTTAAAAGAATCGAGGAAGAGGAATGCATGTAAGAAAGAAGCAACAAAGGAAAACAATGATAATTGTACGAGGAATGATGATTATTATCGGAGGATTTATTACTGCTTATGGATTAGAAGCAGTGTTAATTCCAAACAGTGTATCCGACGGGGGAGTAACCGGGTTAAGTATTGTTGGCTCACAATTGATAGGGTTACCACTAGGATTACTAATAGCTTTACTTAATATTCCATTTGTTTATTTAGGATATAAACAAATCGGAAAAAGCTTTGCTGTATATTCTGTCATTGGAATTATTTCATTAGCCGTAAGCACGAGTCTGATGCACCATATCCCAACCATTATTGAAGGAGATACATTGTTGATTACGGTTGTCGGTGGTATTATTATTGGTTTTGGGATGGGGTTAGCACTTCGTAACGGAGGAGCATTAGATGGTATCGATATGCTTGCTGTATTGTTATCTCGGAAACTACCATTCGGTACAAGTGATCTTATTCTATTTTTAAATATGTTTGTTTTTATCATTGTCTCTACAGTATTTGGACTACAAGGAGCGATATTATCAGCCATAGCATATTTTATTGCTTCCAAGGTGATTCATATTGTTGAAGAAGGACTAAGTGGTTCAAAAACTTTCAATATTATTACAGATGAACCTGAACAGATGGTTAATACGATTTATGAACGATTAGGTCGAGGAGCTACATATAAAACTGTACAGGGAAGTTATTCAAAAGAATCTTATAGAGAAATTTCATGTATAATCAATCGGTTAGAAGAAAGTAAAATGAAAGAAATTATCCAGGAAATTGATCCGAAGGCTTTTGTGACAGTGTATGATGTTGCTGAAGTTCGAGGTGGAAACTTTACAAAACATGATGTGTATTAGTGAATAGCCATCAAGGAGTCGTATTACTCTTTTGATGGCTTAATTATTTCAAAACTTTTTGTTTGCTTCATGTAGAAGGCCTTATATAGTGTTTCAATCAGAGGTGTGGAAAATTGGATTTTTGAAGTAGAAGATATGTTATTGAATGATATAGATACATACGGCAATTAAGGCGGAGAGGATACCAATTCCTCCTGCCTTTAATCCGAAATTAGTTCGATAATGGCGTTGTTCTTTTGATTGCGAGTAATGATCAGCACGATTATCAGGTCCTGTTTTCCATGTTCCAAGTACTAGTCCGGATATAATCAAACTAATCAAGCCTATTAGAAAGAATATATAAAACATTGCTTCTAATAATGTTGATAGCAATTAACTCCCCCTCCTTTTTAGTTGTTTTTTGGTGATAAAACTAAAGAAAGGATATCTGATATAGTATCAAATATCCGCTGTTCCTACCTATCTTATTCAGGATAGTTAAGGGATATGCTTTTTATTGTGGATAATATATAATTACCCGTAATTGAACTATGTAAATCGTCGAAAAGGTGGGGACAATTTAATGAAGGATTTAGAGTTTAAATCAGAAGTAGATGGAGGCTACAAGTTATTTCTATGTATTGCGACGCTCATTTTATTTGTAGCTTGCATATTCCCGCTTATCATTCTTCCTTTTAATTGGATAATTTTGATTATACTTGTTAGTGTATTTGTTTTATCTACATTACTTATTTTGTTGCCATACTTTAATCTTTATTATTTCTTTTGTTCCGATCACCTTTTTGTTAAAAGTGGTTTATTCCGGTTTCATATTCAGTATAATCAAATAACTAAAGTAGAAGCGACATCCAATTTTTTAATTGGTACAAGAGCAATGATGGCGACAAAAGGGATTGTTATCTATTATTCGGGTGGGATTATGGGAGAATTAAAAATTTCACCTGCTAATCAGGATACCTTTCTAGAAATTCTACAAGAAAGAGCCCCGCAAGCGTATATTAATGTAAAGTGAAGGAGCATATTGCTAAACTACTTTATTTAGTCAATTAAGAAAACGAATAATCAATAAGAATAAAACACTAATGTTCGTTTTATAGGAAATTCTCGGATTTGACTGGAATGGAAGACGACGACCCTTACTCAGAACAGGGAGCTAGAAAATCCACTAAGAAAAGGAGTTTTTCTTTTCCTAGTTAGCTGCTTAAAGGCGGCCGTCTGCAATGGAAATCAAACAGCAATACATTCGAATTTTACAACAAATATATTAATTAAGAAATGGGCAATTAGAAAAACACCTATTGTGAACATAAGTGGTTTCCTTTAATATTAGAATATACAGTCTTTAATGAATTTTTTGTAGAGGATGATCGGATGAAACTCTTTGGTAGACTTCTACTAATCGTTGGAGTGGTATTGATTGGGATAGCTGGTTTTCATTTATTTCAGACTGAAAAATTGCAAGATGAAGCTTTGCATGAAGCAGAACAACGGATAAAGCAAGGATTAACAGAGGTTGAAGAATCTGCCTCTGTTGATGAAACTGAGCCAAAAGAGTTTCAAACAGAAACTGGAGAAGCGTTTGGAACTTTAGAAATTCCCAAACTAGATAAAACACTACCGATTGTAGCTGGAACAGATCCGGATTCATTAGATCGAGGAGTGGGGCATTTAGATAATTCTGTGCTACCTAGTCAAGGAGAGCAGATTGTTCTATCTGGTCATCGTGATACTGTCTTTCGAAATTTTGACCAAATAGAAATAGGGGATCAATACATTGTCCACTTACCTTATGGATCATACACATATGAAATTAAAGAAACAGAAATTGTTCCAGAGGATGATACATCAGTAATTAGACAAATGGGGGAAGAAGTTTTAGTCGTAACGACATGCTATCCATTCCACTATGTAGGTAATGCTCCAGAACGTTTTGTAACCTATGCTTATCCTGTAGAGATGCATGCAAATGGCGATTAATTGAGCATCGATTTGGGTTGTCCGCTGCGGGTGCGAACACTCGATTTGTCCCAAAACAAAATATAGAATCATAGGAATCTTTGAGAAACGCTTGGTTAATAAGAGAAACCACTGGATACTTCAGCAAGATTGGTAAATGAGGTTAATTCAATATATGAGAAGGTGAGAAACAAATGGAAAAATCTTTTCTATCTATTGATTTAGGAGGAACATATACAAAATATGGTTTAGTGGATCAAGAGGGTAACGTAAGCAACACACATAAGATAATTACACCAAAAGAGTTGTCTGGGTTATTAGAAGCAGCAAATGTCATGGTGAATCAATATCCAAATATTGAAGGTATTGCTATTAGTGCTCCTGGAGCGGTTTCGCATTCAGGTGTCATTCACGGAACGAGTGCAATACCATACATACATGGTCCAAATATTAAACAATTGATGCAACAACATACTGGCAAAATAGTTTCAATTGAGAATGATGCAAATTGTGCTGCCTTAGCAGAAAGTTGGAAAGGGAACGCACAAGAAATAGATAATGCTATTGTCATTGTTGTAGGAACTGGAATAGGTGGGGCTTTTATTCATCAAGGGGTTGTACAGCAAGGGAAGCATTTACATGCTGGTGAATTTGGTTATATGTTGCTAATGCATGAAGGGCAATGGCATACTTGGAGTGAAGTGGCCGCGATGTCATCATTAAGAAAAGAAGTTGCTAGGCAAAAAGGAGTTCCATATGAAAGTATATTCACTGGAGAGCAAATTTTTGAAATGGCTGCAAAAGGGGATCCAGAATGCATACGTGCGATTAAACAATTTTTTTATTACCTTGCAGTCGGGATTTATAATATCCAGCACATGTATGACCCCGATACTATTCTTTTTGGCGGAGGAATTAGTGCAAGAGATGGGTTCATAACGGAGTTATATCGTGAGTATGACATTTTAACGGCAGATATGCATTTTGAAACGGTTAGACCGATACTAGATACTTGTTCGTTTAAACAACATGCGAATCTAGTTGGATCGGTAAAGCATTTTCTACAGTCAGAAGTAAATTAATCAAACGTTTAATTAAAGTTAATATTATAATTTCAAATATTCATGAAAACGTGAAATAATATCTAATATTAAAAACTAAAAAAGGTAGGTCCACAGCATGAGTGAAAAACTAACATATAGAAACGCTACGATAGAAGATTTACCAGAAATAGTTGCTATATACAATTCAACGATTGAAAGCAGAATAGCAACAGCTGATACAGAACCTGTAACAGTAGAAGATAGGAGTCATTGGTTCAGTGAACATGATTCTGACAGACGACCTTTATTAGTAGCAGAATTGAATGGAGAAATCTGTGGCTGGATTAGTTTGGAATCCTTCTACGGACGCCCTGCCTATAATCATACTGCTGAAGTAAGTATTTATATTGATGAACGTTTTAGAGGGAAAGGGTTAGGAAAAAACTTACTGAGCTATATCATTGAAAAAAGTCCTGCTTACGGAATAGAAACATTACTAGGGTTCATATTTGCACATAATGAGCCAAGCGTTAAACTATTCGAATACTTTGGATTTGAACACTGGGCTCATCTACCAAATGTTGCAAAACTGGATAGTATAAAGAGGGATTTGATCATTCTCGGGAAACATCTAATTAAATAAGTAAGTAAGAAGGATTAACTAGTGTAATCCTTTTTTAATGGAAAAATATACCTAAAATTCACTTTACAACATGCGTTATTTGTTTTAATATTAATATTCTGATTTTTGTTGAAGGGGAGAATAGTTTAGGTGAATAGTAAAATCTCGCATTTATCACGTGTAGATATCCTAAGAAGAGGATTTATCATCATCGCGACTTTTGTTATCCTTTTTCCTTATGTTACCGATTCTATAATTATTAGCATATATCGTCTTCAAGAGTTTGGAGCCGAGGCAAATAGTGATGTTCAACATATTGAAGATGTAAACATCTCGATAAAACTTAAACATGATTGGATTTATATAAAACAAATCGTATTAACGGAGTATGCAACGACGATAAACTACGAAATGATACCGGTAAATCCCTTGAAAAGTGAACTAACTTCTAACGCTATTTTATTAATGAATAATCAAGGAGAAGAACTCTCTCCAACCACAGGGATTGCTAAGCTATTATTCACTAGAGAATTTGGGCAACGTAGTTTTGAAGCTATTCCTTCTGATCAAGATAGGTTGGTGCTCGGTATATCGCATTATGGACAAGTGATTAAAAAGGAAATTGAGATACATAGGTGAGGAGTTTTTAAATGAGATCATTTCATGGAAAGCAAAAAGGGGTATGGAATTTGCTTGAGTGGGCAGTTGTTATTTTGTTGTTGTGCTTCATTATTATAAAATGGTTCGATTACACACAATATTATTTTTCTGCAGATGCTGCTTTTGAAGAAAAGCAAGATTTAAATTATTTCGGACCATCAAAGAAAATTGAAAAAGTGGATGTAGATGATCGAGTATTTTACTTGAATACTTATGAAGACCAATTCTCTGTTGGAATTTTAAAGACGGATTATGGATTTCTATGGAAATATGAAAATTCCTTTTTTAGTATAGAAAGAGCAGATGAAGACGCCATAACATACTTGAGTAATGGATATATGGAAAATAGTGATGTGTACTCTATATATCTCGTTGGAGTCGTCAATGACCCTGAAATTGAAAAGGTACGATTACAGTTAAATGATGAAAATACACTTGTATATCCAATAGAAGATAGTGGTATGTTTGCATTTTTCTTTGAGGATAATCATGTTGGTTATGGTAATTGGGAGAAATTATCTGGAATAAATAAAGACGGAGAAGTAGTCTATGAGAAAGCAATATAAGTTGATAGTAGTTAACATACAACAAATGTTAAAATAATAATTGCTAGATGGACGATATAGAAATGAGGGTTTTCTATGACAGAAATATACTTAGTTAGACATGGCGAAACGAATTGGAATAAAGAAGGAAGAGTGCAAGGAAGAACGGATATTCCTTTAAATGAAACAGGAAGAATGCAAGCAAAACTTTGCTTTAATGGAGTAAAGGCGTTTGGGCCATCTATATTAATCGCAAGTCCTTTACAACGAGCTAAGGTAACAGCTGAAATTCTAAATGAACATTGGGAGTTACCTATTATTGAAATGGAAGAATTTAAGGAACGATCCTATGGTGATGCGGAAGGAATGACGTTAGCAGATAGAGAAAGATTCTTTCCTGAGAAGGATATTCCGAATATGGAAAAATTGGAAGATGTAAAACAACGGGGAATTGAGGGGATAAAAAAAGTGTGTCAACGATTTCCAAATGAAAAAATCGTAATCGTGGCACACGGAGCGTTGATTAATGCGATTTTATCAGTAATATCTAAAGGGGAAATTGGATCCGGAAAAACACATCTAAATAATACGTGTATTAATAAACTCACTTTTATTGATAGTGTTTTTGAAATTATAGATTATAATAACACGGATCATCTAATAACGGTGAATGATTAATTTAATCGTAAATACACTTTGAAAATCCTGAGTAAGCATGTATAAAAGCTTACTCGGGATTTTTAAATTTGGTGATATGGTAAAAAGAAAATAACTTTATTTAATCAGGTGTTAAGAACTAGTTCAAAAGGACTTATAACCAGAAATTAGTCATGATTTTCTTTGTGAAAACAGTACTATTTACCCTGCAATTAGAAGAGATGTTTTATTATAATGATGCATAGATATAGGAAAATAAAACCAATCCGGGATGTTATCTCGGGTATAAAGAGGTGGTATTAGTATGGATGAATTTTCTATTAATACAGAATTGAATCGGCTACAACATCGTATTTATCTAAATAATATAGATTTACAAGCAAAGCAAGATGATTTAGAACGATTAAGACGTACATTGAATAGCCTTGAATCCAAGCAAGGTGACTTTCATGGAAACAATCAATTATGTACGAAACCAGAATGTTCAAAGTCTACTTTCTTTGGAAGCAATGCAGATAACGTTGAAGGTTTACGTGATAGTGATATCATTCCTAGTTATAATGACATCACTGACAAGCAATTACATGGGAAGACAGACCGGATTAGGCTTAAGATTGAAGAACTTACAGGAGATATAAGTGCGCTAAATAGTTCTATTAATACGATGGAATCTAATAGAAGAAGTTTGATTGATAAAAGAAGCGAGATTAGGAGGTTGTCATGAGTCAGGAAATTCAACTGAATCACAATCTAGTAGGTATAAAATTTTTAGAAGTTCAGAATGCTAATGAGTCTGTAGAATCGAACATATCAGGGGAAATAATTGACGAGGATATACTGCAAACCACGACAATATATAATGTAATAATTAATGACTATTGTAATTTATTAGAGGACTATAAAGGGTTATTGAGCGATAATTTAGCAGTTACACAAACGAGTGTTGAGTCGTTTGTACAAGCGGAAGAGCAGATGAGTATTTCTACAAATGATCCGATACGGATAAGATAATAAGTAATAGAGAACCCCCCTTCAAGACTCGTTATCTATAGAGGGGGCAGTTATAATCACCATTTTGAAATAGAACTCATTTCAAAAGCTTCCATTTTTTCTATTAAAGTTTTAGGGTTTGGTTCGCTAATAATTAAATCTAAATATGATTCTTTCATAAATCCCTCTTTGACCGTGTTTTTTAACATGCTTATTAAAGGATCATAAAACCCATTTACATTTAGAAATCCACATGGCTTTTTGTGATAACCTAATTGTAGCCATGTAAAGACTTCAAACCATTCCTCGAGAGTTCCAGCTCCTCCTGGTAATGCAATAAAACCATCTGCTAGTTCTGCCATCTTCGCTTTTCGTTCATGCATATCAGCGACAGTATGTAATTCAGTTATACCTTCATGAGCGATTTCAACATCTACCAATTTTTGAGGAATCACACCAATGACGTGTCCGTGATTAGTAAGAGATGCATTCGCTAATGCCCCCATGCAACCTACTTTTGCACCACCATAAATTAATTTTCTATTGGTTAATGCCAAGAGCTTTCCGATGTCATTGGCTGCTTTTAAATAACTTTCATTCGCTCCATTACTTGAACCACAGAAGATAGCAATATTATTTAATTTCATTGTTTTTCCCCTCCTCCCTCACTAGCATTATAGTATATTTTAGAATTATTTCCATGGTGTTCGCGGAGTTTCTAGTATTTCTTTAAAACTGAATTAAATCGCAATAATGAAATTGAATCAACTAGTAAACTTGGATAATTTTGTGTCATAATATAAGTATTATAAGTTACTAAAGTGAGGGATTTCTTATGAGAATCAGAAGTTATATGAAGAAGGATAAGGGGAGTTTTTTACGTTTATCTAATCGATTAACAAATGTGGATTTCCCTCAGTATAGAGATAGAGAAATTATGGATATAAAACAAAAGCAGCTTGCTTTGAAAAGTCTTGAGAATAATAAAGATAATATATTTATTGCTGAAGTTGAAGGAGAATGTATTGGTTTTATCGAAATGAAAGAAAAACACGATTTCTTCTCCGATAAGATACATGCATATGTTGCAACTTTAGTCGTAGATAAACAGGCAGAAGGTAAAGGCGTTGCAAAACGATTGATGAAGCATGCAGAAGAATGGGCGGTACAACGGGATATACCTGTGTTAACATTAGATGTATTTGCTTCAAATAATCGTGCGAGACAGTTTTATCAACATCTGAACTTTGAGGAAGATGTTATTAAAATGACAAAAGAATTATCATGAAAATGAATTGCCTTTGGGATGAGAAGGAGAATAACAGATGAATGTCGACTATGTAAAAGTGGAGGTATACTTACCAGAAGAATATGTAGAAACCATGAGGAATGAGTTAAATGACCATGGTTTTTTAACCGTTGGTAATTACGATCATGTTATTTCCTACTCAAAGGTAAAAGGGTTTTGGAGACCGCTAGAATTAGCTACTCCTTTTGAGGGAGAGTACGGGAAAATATCTCATGGAACAGAGTGTAAAATGGAGTTTAGCTGTATGCGAGATCAGATTGAAAAAGTTCGGAAGATAATTGTTGATAATCATCCATACGAGGAACCGATTATTTACTTTATACCTATTTTAGTATAATACATAATACAGTAGAAGTTTGCTTTGGACACAGAATTTTTTAGCCAAAAGAAGGGTGTTAATCAGAATGAAGCGTAAGAAATATACGGAGGCTCCTTGAAAAACAAAAATCGATTTCTTGCGTGCGATGCAGTCGAGGTCTTCCTTGTCCTGTGGAAGGATGGCCTAAGTGAGGCTCCGATGCATAAGCATCCGGAGGCTCACCAGCAGCCTCTTGATAAGCAGAGTATATTTCTGGAGCGGGTTTTCAAATCCTATGCATTCGGAAGTATGTTTGTGTAAATATTTTTGTTCGGCCCTAATTTCTTATTTTTCTGAATCTTATTTCTAATAAAGGTGTTGAAAAGATGCAGAAAAGACAATTCCTTATCTTTATCTTCGTCTTTGGCATAATGTTAACTACTGGTTGTATGCAAAAAGAAATTCCAGAATTAACTGTAACTGCGGATGGTAAAGAAGTTGAAGTGCAATTATCTAGTTATAGTTGGAATGGAACGGAAACAAGCGTGATTGATCCAGTAGAAGCTGCAGAAGAAATGAAAACAATAGTTGTAAGTGAGACTACTAATTTGGAGTGGACAATTAGTGACGAAGCAGATTCCTATCGCTTTTCTACATGGAGTGGTGAGGAGTGGATAGATCATAAAGAGATTAATCTGCCTATCGAAAAAGGGAGAACCATCTATATGATGGTCGCAGAGTGGGGTAATGGAGATTACGCTAACTATTTATATGTAATCGAATTAGTTTAATAGGTGTTGGGGGCTATAATGGATTTTAATTTATATTTTTTGATTGCTATGGGAATAGCTTCAGTTATGCGATGGTTATTTCGTCATACACTATACCGAATATTAGGTGTGGAAAGAAGAACGCGTTTTATAGACGATGAGCATAAGTACAAGAATCATATTATAAGGATAATTTTAGTATTAGTACTAATTTTTGGTGTAACTCTATCATTTATCTTTAATCACAATTTGTTTCTTGTGATTAGTATAATCATTGTATTTATAATGTTTATTGGTATGAATATACATCAAGTACGCATAGAAAAAGTGCTTGAACCAGGGACAAACAATTATCTTCATTCGATTTATATATTAATGTTTGATATCGTTGTTATTATCGTTATGCTTATCCTTCTTTATCACGAAGATATGATTTTAATATTTTGAGAGGAAAATAAAATGAATGAATAACGATATCTTAGGAAATGTATGGTTGGATATAGCAGTTTTTGTTGGAATTATTTTAGTCCTTCATTTTGTCTTTAGTAAATTAATGAGACGATTACTTAAAGTGAAAAAAAGGAAGGCTTTCTCCTATAACAATGTAAATGAGCAGCATAAAAAAGTAGATAAAATAATACGGATGGTAGTTATTATACTAACTTCTATTACACTAGCAATATATTATTTCCCTGAGATAAAACCTGGTTTCCCAGTACTTTTAATAATAGCAATGCTACTTCAGTTAATTCCTGAGTTATATCGAGTCTATATGGAGAAAAAGTATCAATCGCATTTAAATAATTATAAATATACGTTGGCTGAGACTCTATTTTGGACTGCAATTATTGTAATTGGAATTTTATTGATATATCTTTTATATTGAATTAATTTCATAATTAATATAATTGGTATAAAATCCGAATGTTGCGTTGTTTGATTTCCATTGCAGAAGGCGCTTTTTAGCAGGCACAGCTTCAACTAACTAGGAAAAGAAACCCCTTTTCCTAGTGGAGTTCTAAGCTCTGTTATTCTGAGCAGAGTCGCCGTATTCCATTCCAATAGAACCCCCTGTAATCCGAACATTATGATATAAAATACCAAATAATGCTCGTCTTCCAATAAAACTTAGCAATTATGAAATTGATTTTATTATCTTTAAATTTTAGTTTTCATAGAAGTTGAGATAATTTCAATTTGTCTCCGCGTCTTTTCTATATATTCGTATAAATATAAAGGAGATAAAAAAACTAACTTGTACGAATAACTTTGTCTATGTATAATATCGATAAGGAGGTAATAATATGAAAATTAAAAATATTAATCCTGTCGAGTTGGAACTAGATGATAGTAATGTGAAATCATCCATACTTCCGCGAAAAGTAACCATTGAAATGGAAGATAATGTGGTTGGAGAAATTGGTGTTTCGTGGGAAGACCTGAATAAGAAAGAGTTAAAAGAAACAGGAGAAACAGTAGTCTATGGTGAAGTACAAATAACTGATTACCCCAACCCTTTAATTGAACAACGAGCAGATCCCTATATATATAAACATGTAGATGGGTATTACTACTTTACAGCCTCATATCCACTGTATGATCGCATCATTCTGCGAAGGTCGAAATCCATTCAGGGGCTTATCGATGCGGAGGAAGTTGAAATTTGGCATAAACATGAAAAAGGAATTATGTCAGAACATATTTGGGCACCAGAAATTCATTTTATAGATAATCAGTGGTATATTCACTTCGCAGCTGGTGAGCGAGATGATGTATGGGCTATACGACCGTATGTGATTGAGTGTACTGGAAAGAACCCATTAGATGGAGAATGGGTGGAGAAGGGTCAAGTAAATACGAGTTTTCAAAGTTTCTCATTAGATGCGACAACGTTTAAACATCAAGGGGAAAGATATCTCGTTTGGGCGCAAAAAGTAAAAGAGGATACAATATCAAATTTATATATTTCCAAAATGGAAAACCCTTGGACTCTAAAGGGGGAGCAGGTACTTTTAGCGACACCGGAATACGATTGGGAACAACAGGGATTCTATGTGAATGAAGGTCCAGCTTTTGTAAATAAAAATGGAAGGGTTTACATATCTTATTCGGCTAGCGCAACAGATGACCGTTATTGTATGGGATTACTCTATGCAGATGAGAATAGTGATTTACTAGACCCTCGTTCATGGACAAAATCATCAAAGCCTGTAATGGAATCGAATCACTATGAATTTGGGCCAGGGCATAATAGTTTTACAATAGATGAGTTTGGCGGGGATGTGCTTGTTTATCATGCAAGACCGTATAAAGAAATAGAAGGAAATCCACTTTATGATCATAATCGTCACGCTCGCGTGCAACAATTATTATGGAAAAAGGACGGTTTCCCATATTTTTCTTCACCAGGTATGCGATTGGAAAATACGACGTTGAAGGCTAAAGCTATTTTAAAAGTAAAAAAAGACCGAGTGGTTAATTGAATTTGGTTACAAGCTATCCACTATAATTTGAACGTATAAGTTTTTTGTTGTATTCTGATAGTTAATAACAATCAGAGTACAATTTTTATTTTTGATGAGCGAAAGGGGGAGTTTAATTGAAAACAAAATATAGTATGGTAAAAGAATATATTCTTTCAAAAATCTTAGATGGTACATTCAAACCCAATCAAAAGATTAGTTCTGAAAGTGAATATATGAAGCAATTTAATGTAAGTCGTCATACAGTTCGACTTGCGATTGGAGATTTAGTTTCTCAAGGATATTTATACAGGGAGCAAGGGGCAGGCACTTTTTGTGCAGATCGTAAGAATATAGCGAATGCTGCATCGATGGTAAACCAAAAAAACATTGCCATAATGACAACGTATATTTCTGATTATATTTTTCCGTCCATAATTAGAGGTGCTGAATCGGTCCTTAGTCAACAAGGTTATCAAGTAAGCTTGTTTAGTACGAATAATGATCATGAAAAAGAGAAACAATTTTTACAACAAATCCTAACGCAACCTTTCGATGGGGTAATAATTGAACCAACGAGAAGTTCGATATCAAATCCAAATATTAATTATTATTTAGGTTTGGAGAAATCGCAAATACCATATATTATGATTAATTCATATTATGATGAGTTGGAACCATTAAGTCTTACGATGGATGATGAAGCAGGTGGCTATAAACAAACGGAACATCTCATTAACTTAGGACATAAGAATATCGTTGGAATGTTTAAAACAGATGATATCCAAGGAAATAAACGGATGAAAGGATATTTAAAAGCCCATAGAAAAAATAACTTGACCATTGATCCTACAAATATAGTGACCTATTTTACGAATGAAAAAGAATCAAAACCATTAACAGAACTGAGAAGGTTACTTGATGGGTCAGCAGAGGAAAGACCAACTGCAATTGTTTGTTATAACGATGAACTGGCGATTAAATTACTGGATGTTCTTAGAGAGAAAAATATATCAGTACCTAATGATATGTCAATCGTGGGATACGATGATTCATTTTTAGCAAAAGTTTCGGAAGTGAAATTGACTACCATTGCTCATCCATTAAGTGAAATGGGATCAAAAGCAGCTGAAATGATACTGAGTCTGGTAAAAAGCAATAAATCATTAACAAGAAAAAATGAATCGATCGTTTATGAGCCAGAGTTAGTGATAAGAAATTCGACGATCTCCATAAATAAACAAGAAGAAGAGATGCCAATATAAAGGCATCTTTTTTACTTGTGCGTATGAGTTGCGAACATAATAACTATAAGTTATTGACTAATTTTTGTTAAAATGCTAATATTTACACAATAAAACAACTTGTTAATTCAACTAGAATTTATACGTACATTTATGTTAGGTATCTTTCTTAATGAGGGGGGAAAAGAATTTAGTAGATAAATTGTAAGCGCTTAATAAAAAGGAGGGGTAAAATGAAAAAGTTCCATTTATTTATTTTATTAATTCTTTCCACTCTATTAGTTGCATGTGGTGGTGGCGGTGATGAAGAAGCACAGGCTGATGAAACGAGTGTTATTGGTGATGATATTGAAGGAGCTACGGAATTAACCTATTGGACATTCGCAACACAACATGTCGATTTATTTGAAGAATCTGCTAAAAGATGGAATGAAGAAAATCCAGATAATCCAATTAAATTAGTTGCAGAAGCTTATCCATTTGATCAAATGCATAATAATCTTTTACTATCTTTACAATCAGGAAAAGGCGCACCAGATATTGTAGATATTGAACTTGGTAGATTTGCAAATTACTTACAAGGTGAACCTCAACTAGAATCAATGAATGAGTATGTTGAACCTATAATCGATCAAGTGGTAGACTCACGTTTTGAAATTTATGCAAAAGATGGAGAATATTATGGTATACCAACACATGTGGGTGCAACTGTGATGTTTTACAATACAGAGATTATGGATGAAGCTGGTGTAGATATTGATTCTATTAAAACTTGGGATGATTTTATAAATGCGGGTAAAGAAGTTGTTGCTAATACGGATTCAGTTATGTGGAATGTCAGCACAACAGATTGGTTAATGGACTATTGGCCAATGATTTCCCAGCAAGAAACGGATATGTTTGATGAGGATGGCAATCTAATCATGGATAGTCAGACACATATTGATACATTACAATTCTTACAAGATGCCATTTATGAACATGAAATAGCAGAGTTAACTCCTGGTGGTATGAACCAATCTGAAGAATTCTACGGATACATGTCGGAAGGGAAATCAGCAAGTATATTAGCTCCTATTTGGTATATGGGACGTTTTCTTGATAATATGCCGGAATTGGAAGGAAAGATTGCTATTAGGCCGATGCCTGCATGGGAAGAAGGTGGAGATCGTTCAGCTGGAATGGGAGGAACTGGAACTGTAGTTACGAATCAAACCGAAGAAGTAGAACTTGCTAAAGAGTTTTTAGCATACACAAAATTATCTGAGCAGGGTAGTCAGGATCTTTGGACGGTACTTGGATTTGATCCTCCAAGATGGGATGTATGGGAAAGTGAAGCGGTGAGGGAAGATAATAAGTATTATCAATATTTTGGTGATAATATATTCGATGTATTGTTAGATGTACGAGATGAGATCAATGTTTTAAATATTACAGAATACACTCCAGATGTAGTAACCGAGTATAATACAAACGTGGCGGAGAATGTTTTAAGACAACAAGCACAAACGCCGGAAGAAGCGCTAAAACAAGCTTCCGAGACAATTAAGTCTAGTATGAATGAATAAACTAAAAGAAGAGTAGGATGGTCATACCTGCTCTTCTTTTATGTAAAATAACAAAAATATTGAATTATTAGAATAATAATGTATAATAACCATAACGTAACTTATACGTACGAATTATAAACTGGAAATGAAACCGTATACAATATATGGATTAAGGAGAGTGAATTATGGTAAATCAAATGAAAGCGAAAATGTTACTGGATAAAAACTATAAAATTGGAGTTGTTGATAAAAGAATCTATGGTTCATTTATCGAACATCTTGGTAGAGCGGTATATGGTGGGATTTACGAGCCTGATCATCCAGAAGCTGATGAGCAAGGTTTTCGAAAGGATGTTATCAATCTTGTAAAGGAATTACAAGTTCCAATTGTTCGTTATCCTGGTGGAAATATGGTTTCTGGTTATCATTGGGAGGATGGCGTTGGTAATGCGAGCAACCGACCTAAACGTCTCGAATTAGCTTGGAGAACAATTGAAACGAATGAAGTGGGTACGAATGAATTTATGGATTGGTCAAAAAAAGTAGGTGCTGAAGTGATGATGGCTGTTAACCTTGGTACAAGAGGAATTGATGCAGCCCGGAATTTAATTGAATATACAAACCATTCTCATGGAACGTACTGGAGTGATTTAAGGAGATCGCATGGCTATGAAAATCCGCACAATATAAAAACATGGTGTTTAGGAAATGAGATGGATGGACCATGGCAAGTAGGGCATAAAACGGCAGTTGAATATGGAAGAATTGCACAAGAAACAGGCAAGGCAATGAAGCTAGTAGATTCATCGATCGAATTAGTTGCTTGTGGTAGCTCCAATACGGATATGCCGACTTTTCCTGAATATGAAGCAACGGTATTAGATATAGCTTATGACGAAGTAGATTATATCTCACTTCATCAATACTATGGGAATAAGTCTGATGATACTCCTAACTATTTAGCAAAGAGCATGGATATGGATCATTTTATTCAGACAGTTATTTCTACATGTGATTATATAAAAGCAAAAAAAAGAAGTAAGAAAAAAATCATGTTGAGTTTTGATGAGTGGAATGTTTGGTATCATTCCAATGAAGCAGATCAACAGGTAGAGCCATGGAGTGTTGCACCTCCGTTATTAGAAGATATCTACAACTTTGAAGATGCTTTATTAGTAGGAAGTATGTTAATTACACTATTAAAACATGCGGATAGAGTGAAGATGGCATGTATGGCTCAACTCGTTAATGTTATTGCCCCTATCATGACAGACAATCAAGGTTCCGCATGGAGACAATCTATTTTTTACCCATACAAACATGTTTCTGTGTTTGGGAGAGGTCTCTCTCTACACTCCATAATAGATTCTCCTAAATATGATAGTAAGGACTTTACAGATGTACCTTATATAGACAGTGCAGTTGTATATAACGAAGAAGAGGAAGAGCTTACTATTTTTGCGGTGAATAAACATTTAGAGGAAACTATTTTACTAGATGTCGATATACGTAGCTTCCAAGGGTATGAGTTAATTGAACATATCGTTTTGGAAAATAATGATTTAAAAGCGACGAATACCGTTCATCATTCAAATGTAGTTCCGCATAACCAAGGGGACTCAGTAATTGAAAATGGAGAGTTGCAAATTCAATGTACATCGGCATCATGGAATGTTATTCGGTTAAAAAACAATCATGAATAACAAAAAAGATTTGAAATAGGAGGGAATAAAATGGAGTCGATGACAAATTCTGAAGAACTCTCACATCACAACCCTGGATCTATTCAAAAAGGAAAACCACCAAAACCCAAAAAACCAAACAATAAATTCCTGAACTTTATTAATTCGAGAAAAGTCGTGCCATATTTATTTGTTTCGCCATTCCTATTGTCTTTCTTGGTATTAACGTTATATCCAGCAATACAAGGAATAACCATGAGTTTTCAGCAAATCCTCCCTGGACAAAATACATTTATTGGTTTTTCTAATTATGAACGATTGTTTAATCCAGTATTTTTCAAAGCACTTTCGAATACATCTCTTTATGTTTTATTTACTGTGTTGATTCTAACGGTATTACCATTGTTTTTAGCGGTGTTTTTAGATTCGAAATTTGTGAAATTTAAGACTCTGTTCCGTGCCTCTTTATTCATACCAGCTTTAACATCAACAATTGTCGGAGGTATGATTTTTCGGTTAATGTTTGGTGAACAGGATACGGCCGTAGCAAATCAGATTATCCATTTTCTTGGTTTTGAGACGATGAACTGGCGATTTACTGCATGGTCAGCTATTTTCTTAATGGTCATTTTAGCATCGTGGCGTTGGATAGGCGTTAATATTTTATATTTTCTTGCCGCATTGCAAAATATTCCTCGGGAGTTATATGAAGCGGCTGAAATTGATGGAGCATCAAAATGGCAAAAACTTCGATTTATTACTGTACCACAATTAAAACCGATCATTATTTTTGTTAGTTCGATTACGATTATCAATGGATTTAGAATGTTTGAAGAAAGTTTTGTTTTTTGGGAAGCTGGTTCTCCTGGGAATATCGGTCTATCAGTTGTTGGTTACATTTATCAAGAGGGAATCCGTCAAAATGATATGGGATTCGGAGCGGCAATAGGTGTAGTTTTAATGTTGATAATTGCTGTTGTAAGTATGATTTATTTGATTGCAACAGGTGCCTTTAAGAAAGGGGATCAGTAAAATGATGGAGAAAAGAAAAAATAAACTACTTACTTGGGTAGGCACAATTAGTTTTACGATTATATCCCTTATAGCGTTATTCCCAATTATTAGTTTGATAATATCATCGTTTCGTCCCTCTTCAGAATTAATGCGACAAGGAATATCTTTTAAAATCAATTTGAGTGAATTAAGTCTTGATAATTATACTTACTTATTTACTCAAGCAGCAGAATATTGGGCATGGTATGGGAATAGCTTGGTCATTTCAGCTTTGACCATCATTCTTTCATTATTTTTTTCTTCCATGGTTGGCTATGCATTAGCGGTGTATGATTTTAAAGGGAAAAATCTATTCTTTGTCTTAGTTTTATTAATACTTATGATACCTTTTGAAATCTTGATGTTACCTCTTTATCAGTTAATGATAAATACACAATTAATTGATACGTATTTTGCGGTTATATTACCAATGGTGGTGGCTCCAGTTGCTGTATTTTTCTTTAGACAATATGCATTAGGTTTGCCAGTACAGTTAATGGATGCAGCTCGAATTGATGGAAGTACCGAATATGGTATTTTCTTTAAAATAATGTTGCCTTTAATGGGTCCGTCTTTAGCAGCAATGGCAATTCTACAAGGATTATCAAGCTGGAATAACTTTTTATGGCCGTTATTGGTACTCCGATCTAATGATATGTTTACGCTTCCTTTAGGATTGGCTACGTTACTTACACCATATGGAAATAATTATGATGTACTTATTGTAGGATCAGTTTTAACAATTATACCAATTGTAATTTTGTTCATTTTCTTCCAGCGTTATTTTATTGCAGGATTAACGACCGGTGGAGTAAAAGGTTAAAAACAAAGGTGGAGGTATATGATGTACTCTGGTGGCTGGATACATTCAATTGATCAAATTTTTGCTTGGATCTCTAAAGCAGTGTTACTCCAATTAATCTGGCTATGTTTTACCATTGCTGGTTTAATAGTTCTAGGTATATTCCCTGCAACGATTGCTGCCTTGGGGATAGCGAGAAAATGGCTGCAAGGAAATGACGATATTCCTATTTGGAAGACATTTAAACAAATATATGTTAATGAGTTTAAAAGATCAAATATATTAGGATGGGTACTGCTTATTGTAGGTGTAGTTCTATATGCGAATTTCAAGGTATTAGAGAGTTATCCAGTGAATTTACCAATAGTAGTACCATTTTCTTTTTATTTGATTATACTGTTTTATTTCATCATATTTGTGTGGTCCTTTCCACTATTAACACACTATAATACTTCTGTTATTAAATTATTGAAGAATGCTTTTATTATCGGAATCTCAAAAATTCATGTTTCTCTACTGATTATGATCAGTTTATTTTCCATTGTATATGTTTCTTTGCAATTTCCTGCTTTTCTATTTTTATTCTTTTCCAGTTTGATTGCAGTAGTGTGGATTTGGTTCTCCCTGGGCGTTTTTAAGAAAATGGACAGGGGGCAGAAGAATGAAATGATTTAAAACTAGTGGAGGGATAGTATGGTTTGCTTAGAAAAATTAAATAATCTTGCTCAAAATTTAAATTCGGAACATATCGATTTACCGTCTATTTTTCTTGGTAAAGGAGTAATAAAGGAAATAACGAACTATCTAAAACAAAATGAGTTCCAACATATTACATTTGTCGTCGATAATAATACGTTTAAAGCTGCTGGTGAAACAATTAAATCAAATATATTAAATGAGGGATTCGAAGCTCATGTAGTCGTTCTAACAGATAATGGAAATCAACAAGTTATTGCTGATGAACAAACGTTAGTAGAACTTTTTACAAAAACACCAATGGATACGGATGTGTATATTGCTGTTGGAGCAGGTACTATTCATGATATCACTCGTTTTTGTGCTTACTATATGAAACTACCATTTATATCGGTGCCAACTGCTGCATCTGTCGATGGTTTCACATCGAAAGGCGCACCTGTCATATTGAAGGGAGTGAAGGAAACATTACAAACTTCCTCACCGATAGCAGTTTTTGCAGATACGGACATTTTAGCAAGCTCTCCAAAAGAACTGACCGCAGCAGGGTTTGGGGATATGATTGCTGAATATACATCGCTATTAGATTGGAAGATTTCGGCATGGATAGGACATGAACCATATAATCAGCAGGCAGCAGAGATTACAAAAGATGCTTTACAACTTTGTGTAGATCACTGTGAAGAAATTGCAAATCATAGCAGCTATGGATTGGAAGTCCTTATGAAAGCATTAATAGAATCTGGATTAGTTATGCTATTATTGAATTATTCACGCCCAGCTTCGGGAGCCGAACACCATCTATCTCATTATTGGGAGATGTCATTATTAAAAAACGGTAAAAAACAACTATTACATGGGGCAAAGGTTGGGGTAGCTAGTACGATTATTATCGATGAATATAAAAATAAATTGGCAACTAAAAATGTCGATTCCTTTACTGGAACTACTCTTGGACAACGACTAACGCAACATTGGCAAGAGATAATGACTGTAATAGATGACCTGCCTTCAGCAGTGGAAGTAGCTGAGATGCTTTCACTTGTTCATGGACCTTCAAAGGTTGAAGAACTAGGGTTAGAGAAAGAGCTAGTACTAGAAAGTTTGCAGAACGCGCACACATTGCGGGAAAGATGTACAGGTCTCTTTTTATTAAATACATTATTATCTCCTAATCGGATTATAGGTTTATGAGTTGTAAAGGATGTAATAGGAAAACTGACTTTTCCTCGAGCCAAGTAGATGAACTTATAAAAGAACAGCTTGCTTTGGAAGAAAATCTAGTCGATGACATTGTATACGAGCGTAGAATAGACAAATGTAATCAATGTACTGCCTTGCTCAATCAAACGACATGTAGTTATTGTGGTTGCTTTGTAAAGTTTAGAGCACGCTTAGCTTATAAAACATGTCCCTACCCATCTGGTGGGAAGTGGGATATATGATATTAGGTTTGGAGATGAGTAGAGATGAAAAAACCAATTATAATTGCGATATCTTCTGTTTCAGGTGGTGGGAAAACGACCATTTCAAAAGCGCTCCAAAAAGAGTTAGACCTATCAAAGGTAATCCATTTTGACGATTATGACATTCCGGGACCAGATGATTTAATTAAATGGATCGAGAATAGTGGTGATAATAATGATTGGGATGTACATAAAATACATGAAGATATACAAAAATTATACAAGCAAAATTGGAAATATATTATTTTAGACTATCCATTTTTATATGAGAATCGACAGTTAGCAGATAAAATTGATATTGCGTTTTATATTAATACACCGTTAGATATTGCAATGGCAAGAAGAATATTAAGAGATGCAGAGGATATATCTTTACTAAGAAGCGATCTTCAAATTTATTTAGGAAATGGCAGAGAAGCATATTTGCAAATGGAAAAAGTGATTCAACCAAATGCTGATTATGTTATTTCAGGCCAACAACCCGTGAGTGATATTGTTAGTGAAATAGTTAAACGAATCTAGTAAACAGAACAGTGTGTACTATTGACATAGGAAAGAAGGTATCAAATTTAATTTGATACCTTCTTTTTGTATACTACAACTCAGAAGAAAAAATAAAATTCGTTCTTTTAGCTTATTTTTTCCATTTTATGTAAGAAA
This sequence comes from Oceanobacillus phoenicis, assembly GCF_047238145.1. Taxonomy (NCBI): domain Bacteria; kingdom Bacillati; phylum Bacillota; class Bacilli; order Caryophanales; family Bacillaceae; genus Oceanobacillus; species Oceanobacillus phoenicis. Next base: position 326,507 of record NZ_JBDFME010000001.1, on the reverse strand, counting down.
ATCTAACAAACTCCTCGATATCTATTTGGATAAAGATATGATTTTAGTAGAATCATTCTTTCAAAATAAATTTATAGGAGGCGGAAACCATGAGTTTTAAATCAATGGTGAACAACACTGTAGCAATCTTTGTACTTTCATTTACCCTACTGATGGGAGTGGTCTTTACTCCGACTGTTTTCGCAGAAGAACAATTCAGCCTTGAAGAGATTACTGTTAAAGAGTTAAAGCAGGGCTATCAAGATGGTGATTTTACAGTAGAAGAAGTAGTAGGGGCATATTTGGAAAGAATTGAACAATATGAAAATACGTATAATGCATTCACCTTTATGAATGAGGATGCACTAGAACAAGCAAAAGAAATGGATCAAAAATTACAAAGTGGGGAAGATGAAGGCGAACTTGCTGGGGTGCCAATTGTAATAAAAGAAGCAGTAGATGTAACTGGTTTTCCTTCCACTTTTGGATGGAAAGGTTTTAGTAAAGCGAACGGGGGTGTAGAAATTATGCCAGAAGTGGACGCACCTATTGTACAAGAGTTAAAAGAAGCTGTAGCAATTATTTTAGGGAAGACAAATATTCCTGCATTTAGCGCTTCTGGAACGAATGCTAGTTCAAGTTGGGCAGGAGATACTTATAACGCTATTAACCCCAAATTTGCACCGGGTGGAAGTAGTTCAGGTACAGCAACAGCGATTTCTGGTAATTTCGCAGTTCTAGGTATTGCTGAAGAGACTGGTGGATCGATTCAAAATCCAGCAGCCGCTCAAGGTATTGTAGGTGTGAAACCGACGTTTGGATTGGTTCCTAGCGCAGGTACAACACCTTTAGCTGCTAATACTAGAGATGTATTAGGTCCTCATGCTAGGACAGTGGAAGATGCTGCAGCGATGTTGGATGTGATTGCCGGACCGAATGACCAAGATGAAAATACGGAGCAAGCGGTTGTTCCAGAAGACGGGTATACGGGAAATCTGAATGATTCAAGTTTAGAAGGAAAACGTCTAGGAATATATGGTGACGGTTGGCGTGATGAAGAGCTTTCTAAAGAAACTCAAGAGATGTACGATCGTGAAATCAAAGAGTTAGAAGCACAAGGAGCAAAGATAGTCGAAGATCCGTTTGCTGATACGGGCTTTAAGGAGTTTGTGGAAGAGTCTGGGAATATTGGCTATGATGCACTAGTAAGCGATATACAAAACTATCTGGATCGTATGGACCCGGAAGGAAACATGCCCACAATATCAGAGATATTCAATCAGGTAGAAGAAGTTCCTTGGGCAGAAGGTGGCCCTCTAAATCACTTTAAAGAAGAACGCGGAATTAATTTTGAAGAAGACTTAAAGGACCCATACGAAGTACCAGACTTAAGTGAATTTGAAGAAGTTAGAAAGAAGTATATTGAAATAATCGATCAAGTTATGGCGGAAAATGATTTAGATGGTTTCGTTTATCCTCAAATGTCACAAGAAACACCTCTTTTACATGATGAAGATAGCAGTATTGAAGCAACAACAGTATCGGAAATTAATATAAGCGGATTACCACTTGTTACAGTTCCTGCAGGTTACTATGAAAGTGGATCACCATTTGCACTGGCATTCTTCGGGGAACAATGGAGTGAAGCAGAATTATTAGCTATGGCGTATGATTATGAGCAAGCTACGCAACACCGTGAAGCACCTGCACTACAAGTAGGTGAAGAACTACCGCAAACTGCAACTAATAATTTGAATTATGTTATGTATGGAGCAATGATGATCATTTTTAGTGTTATATTAATCGTTGGAAAAAGAATAATTGTAAGAAGAGCAAACTAAGTAGGTGTATCTGAGACTGTAACTAGGGTTGAGACAAAATATTGAATCGACAGAGAAAATGAAGCTTGATTCAGGGGATGGGATTACTGCCTGTTAAATGCCGGGCGAATTCTTGAAAAACGCAAAAGAAATATACTCCTTAAGCCGAGCGGTAGTTATCCCTTTCTCTAATTGATTAAACCCCGTATAGCAATTCCTGAGTTTTCAAGAAATTTATACGGGGTTTTCCCTTTAATGGGCACATACACTTACATAAAATCTTACTCTATCATTTCTTTTTATGCTGCATACTGATTTTCTTCCATTTCTTTTTCTCTTCAGAGGCCAATTTTGCATTTTGTTTCCGTTCGATATAAGCCAACTCACGTTGTAACTTAAGATAACTATTCCAACGTCCCTCATCAAGATCACCCGTTTGTAAAGCATCTTTAACTGCGCAGTCTGGCTCCGTATCATGTTTGCAGTCTGTAAATCTACATTCGGCTATTAAATTATTTATATCTGAGAAAGTATGGCTCAATGTATCATTATCTTCTGTCCATAATTGTAATTCACGCATTCCGGGGGTATCGATAATTACTCCGCCAGTTGGTAAGATAAATAGTTCCCGATGTGTAGTGGTGTGCCTACCACGCTTATCATCTTCTCGAACAGATCCCGTCTTCAGGACTTCCACTGCCATAAGTGCATTGATAAGCGTAGACTTTCCAGCCCCTGAACTTCCAATTAACACGACAGAATCATCTTCGTGAATATTTGCCAAAATGTCTTCTTTTCCATCTTCTGAAGTCGCATTCCATTTGAATATGGGGATACCAAAAGCAATGCTGTCAGCATGTTCAATAATTGAATCAATATCGCTTGCGAGGTCTGCTTTTGAAAATACAATATATGGAGACGCTCCACTCTCCCAAACAGCAGTTAGATAACGTTCCAATTTCCGTTCATTTAAGTCTTCATCCGCACTAATGACAATGAAGACTTTTGTAACATTACTAGCAACGATTTGTGCGTCTGTCTTCAAGCCAGCAACCTTTCGTACAATACTGCTAAATCTAGGTAGTACGTCATCAATAATCACGATATCATTAGAGTCTTTTTCTTGTAAGACTACCCAATCTCCAACTGCTGGATAATCTTCTCTAGAGATAGCTTCATGTCGCATTTTTCCTTTTACTACAGCTGGTTTAAAACCGTTTATTGTCTGTAAAATATATCGTTCTTTTTGTTCTGTTACTACGCGGGCGAGTAAATCCGCTTGTCCGTTATAATTTATTTCTTCTCGATATGCATATTTTTGTTGAAATTCGTTCAAGTTCATTTCCTCCTAGTGTTTTGTAGGCATAAAAAAATTCGGATAGGCACTCGCCAACCGAATACAAAACACTAGATTAAACATATACACATAGTTATATGTTAAATGGCGTCCGACGTATAGGTAGGCAAGTGCATTAGAAAAATTTGAGCGTTTACATTTACAATTTTCATCACACATCACCTTCCTCTACATTATTTTCATTCATCATACATCAATTTGAAATTAATGTAAAGAAAATATTGAAAAATTAGGCGATTGACAGATGGTTCATGGTAAAGTAAATGAAAGAGAATAAGACAAAGGATGATTCCATTGATAAATGTATTACTAGAACCTTTAAAGTTAGAAGATGCACATGAACTACTTTCTTTTGAGAAAGAAAATAAGGATTATTTTGAGAGGTTTGTCCCATCAAGAGGAGCGGATTTTTATGACAATTATAGTTTTATGCACCGTATGGATAATTTAATGAAAGAGCAAAAGGATGGAATTGGAATTTACTACTTAATTAAAGATAACCATGGAAATATTTTAGGGCGTATCAATGTTGCTGAATTCGATAGGGAAAGTGGCCATGGAATTCTAGGCTATCGAATTGGGAAACTATACATAAAAAGTGGAATTGCTAGTAAAGCACTACAAATGTTATTAGATAATGCAGTTACTTTAGGAATCCATAGTTTAAGCGCTCAAACTACGATAGAAAATAAAGGATCACAAAAGGTTTTACTGCGAAATGGTTTTGTTGAGGATAGTTCTGTGGAGAAGTATAAAGTATCGTTTAATGATACAACTGACGATTTAATTACCTATAGGTGGATGAGATAATGTTAAGTGAAACGGATTTTAAAACTAAATTGAAACGAATATATGATGCAGAAAAAGTTAGATTAGGAGATAATGATTTAGAGTATGTAGTAAATCATATGTTACGTTATATCGGCAGTACGGACAGTGAACTGAGAGATAATCTTATATATCCATACTTCTATAAGTTATTAAGGGATGATTGTTTAAGTAAAGAACACTGGTACCGTATTATTGAAGTATGTATTGGTGAGGATTATTTATTTTATAAAATCGATGAAGGGCAATCTGATGGAGTATTTAAGCGTTCATTTACCGTATTAGTAATTGGACTATTTCTTGAAAAAGATAAAGAAAAAAGGTACTTTGATGAGATTTTTTCTATAAACGTAATGAAAGCAGTAATTTCCTATATAGAGCAAGAAAAAGATACTAGAGGATTTGTGGAAGGGAAAGGATGGGCACATAGTGTAGCACATGTTGCGGATGTATTTTGTATTATGACTGAACACCACTATTTTAACGAAAAAGATATCCCAAAAGTATTATCTGCAATAAAAACATCAATTATGGTTGAACATCCTTATATAGATGATGAAGAAGTAAGACTGTCTTTTATACTCCCAATGTTATTAAAAAAAGAATTAGGAGAGAATATTATTTTGAATTGGTTCAATGGGATCAATGAAGATTTGGAAATGTGGATAGCTGAAAATAAACAAAGTCTTAGATCTTATCGTCTTAAGTGGAATGTTATCAACTTTTATAAAGCGTCATATTTCTATATGAATCAAAAGAATTTATCCATAAATATACAGGAGAGACTGTTGGATTACATACATGAATGGAATGAGAATGCCTATAGTTAATGGAGGGTAAGAGCTTTGATAAATTTATTTGAATATAATTGGCAAGTTCGTGACGAGTGGCTTAACTGGTGTGAAACTATTCCTGAAGAAGAGTTATTTAAAAGAAGAGTCGGTGGAGTAAATAGTTTTCATTTTACGTTATTTCATATTATTGAAGTCGAGTATAGCTGGATAAGAGCCATTCAAGAGAAGCAAGATGTCCCGATAAACTATAAAGACTATCCATCAATGGAGTCATTACAATCCTTATCCAAAGACTGTCGACTTGAAATAGCTAGTTTCTTCGTTGACAATCCTACCTTTGATGGTAACAAACAAATTCAGCCAGAATGGGAAAAAACAAGCTTTTCCATACAGGATATTTTACATCATGTCATTGTTCATGAGGTTCATCATATCGGTCAATTATCTATCTGGGCGCGGGAAATAGGAGTAGAACCTATATCTGCTAGCTTTATTGACAGGGATATGAGGGAGGTGTCAGATTATTTGGAATAGAAGGAAGTGAACAAGGTTGATAAAAGCTGTCCTGTTTGATTTAGATAACACATTATTAGACCGAGATGAATCCATTAACCGATTTATCGAGAGCCAATATAGTCGGCTGAAGCATATGTTTGTTGATATTAGTCAGCATTATTATGTGGAGCGCTTTATTGAATTGGATAACCAAGGATATGAACCTAAAGATAAGGTATATAATGTGCTAACTCAGGAACTTTCTTTACCTGTTTTTGCTAAAGATTTACTTTATGAAGACTATATGAATAACTTTCATCAATATTGTGTACCATTTCCGCATATATTTGATACATTGAGTAATTTAAAACAATCGGGATATCAATTAGGGATTATAACAAACGGATTGACGGATTTTCAGTGGGCAAGCATTAAGGCATTACGAATAGAGGGATTTTTTAATGTGATTGTTATATCAGAAAAAGAGAGAATCAAGAAACCAAACCCTAAAATATTTCAACGTGCTTTAACTTCGTTACAATTATTACCGGAAGAGGCGATATTTATTGGGGACCATGTTGAAAATGATGTGAAAGCAGCTGAAAATGCAGGTTTACATAGCATATGGAAAATTAGAAATCAAGAAGCCGTATGTAAATTTCCAACATTTAGTGATTTTACTGAACTCATTTTCATAATTGACAAGCTACAGTTCGTGAATAAATAATTTATATTTAATTTGGATTGAAGGGCCGCGAATCACCAGGAATATCAAGATCTGAAAAGGTTGAATTGAAATGGTTTCTTCAAAATTTGATGCCTTTTCCTTTCCAAATTAACAAAAATAACCTTTGGATGAAGACAAAGGCTATTTTGTTAATCTATAAATTAGCATGGTGCAACCCATTATTGCCGATTTCTGTAATTATTCTAGTCATTTCTTCTGTTGACTCCTTCATTCCATCTTCTAGCCAACGTTCAATGACGTTAATACTTCCACTAATCACATATAAACTAATGTACTTTGAGCGGGTTTTATTGGAAATTATATGGTCATGGGTTAAAGAATCTATGATATGAGATTGAGCAGCTTCCATTACTCTATGCTGAAAACCCTTATTACCATGATCACTAAAAAGAATTCGGAAATGTTCACTTCTACTAACTACATAGTCAAGCAAGTATTTTGCCATTGCAAACATTTCTTTTTTATTTTGATAATTATATTGTCGTAAACTTTGGTCCAATTCTCTGATTATCTCTTCTTCAATGTGATGGAGTAAATCATATTGATCAGTGAAATGGCTATAAAAAGTGGATCGGTTGATATCCGCTTGAGAACAGAGCTCCTTAATAGTTATAGAAGAAATGGGTTTTTCATTTAAAAGTTCCATTAAACTATCCTTTAATACCATTCGTGTATATTTTTTTCTACGATCTAATTTCTTTTCCATATAAAAACCCTTTCATTTTGTGTTTTCCAACATTTTTTAGATAAGTGTTGTTAAAGTAACAAAAATTAACCGACTGTTTGTTGTGTAACTAACATCATGTATATATAATGTTAATGTAAAATCATTAAATCATCAAGATGTGGGGAAATTACATTGTCAAATTTAATTATTCGATATAAAAAATCTGTGGTCATTCTATTCTTCGTATTCATGATTACTTCAGCAGTTGCTTTCTTATTTGTAGATGTAAATTATAATATGCAAGATTATCTACCAGAGGATGCAGAATCAACTGTAGGATTAGATGTAATGGATGAAGAATTTTCCAGCGGGGTATCCAATACGAGTGTTATGATCGAGGATGTCACAATTCAAGAAGCAATGGAGTATAAGCAAGAAATAGAGTCACTTAACGGTGTCACCGAAGTGTTGTGGTTAGATGATGTAGTCGATCTTCGTGAACCAATTGAAGTAGCTGATACCGATACTGTAGAGAATTATTATAAGGATAATAAGGCTCTTTTGGCTGTTACGATAGAAAGTGGTGCCGAAGTAGAAGCTACCGATCAAATTTACGAACTAATCGGTGAAGAGAATGCGATTTCTGGTGAAGCTGCGAATACGGCGGCACAACAGAAAATGGCTGGTAGTGAAACAATGTATGCTGCGGCTTTACTAATCCCGATTATTATTATCATACTTGTTCTATCGACGAATTCGTGGTTAGAACCGGTATTTTTCCTAACAGCAATTGGTGTATCTGTACTGATTAACTTAGGTACAAATATCTTTGTAGGTGAAGTTTCTTTCATCACTCAATCAGTAGCGCCTATATTACAACTGGCAGTATCGCTGGACTATGCCATATTCCTATTACACAGCTTCCAGGATTATCGTAATAGGGGGAATAAGCCTGAAGAGGCTATGAAACTAGCAATGAAAGAATCTTTCCCAGTTGTTAGTGCTAGTGCCTTAACTACTTTCTTTGGATTCACAGCACTTATGTTTATGGACTTTGGAATTGGTGCTGATTTAGGGTTAAGTCTTGTTAAGGGTATTTTATTGAGTTTTATTAGTGTAATGGTATTTTTACCTGCATTAACATTGTTACTTTATCCTTGGATTGATAAAACACAACATAAATCACTTATTCCAAGTTTTAAAGGTGTAGGAAAGAAATTAATCAAGTTACGAATTCCAGTTTTTATTCTTATAGCACTGGTAATTGTTCCAAGTTTTCTTGCGCAAAGTAGTACTGAATTCACTTATGGTATGGGAGAGCAGCCAGAAAACACTCGCTTAGGTTCTGATATAAATCAGATTGAAGAGACGTTTGGAGAATCAACGTCTGTTGTACTATTAGTGCCTAACAATGATATCGGAAAAGAACAAGAAATGATCCAAGTAATTGATTCAATAGACCATGTAACATCCGTTGTGGGTTACGCTAATATGGTTGGGAGCACAATCCCACAGGATTATTTAGAAGAGAATGTAACCGAACAATTTCTTTCGGAAAACTACAGCAGAATTATTATAAATACTGACGTTGGTGCAGAAGGAGATGTACCATTTAAGTTAGTTGAAGAAGTTAGAGATGTGGCTACCACTTATTATGGAAATGAAGCATTAACACTGGGAGAAAGTGTTGCACTTTATGATATGAAAGAAACGGTCACTGCGGATAACAAATTAGTAAATATCCTTACTATTGTAACCATAGCACTAGTATTGTTATTCAGCTTCCGATCGATATCTATACCAGTTGTATTATTGCTAACTATACAATCTGCTGTATGGATTAACTTATCTGTACCATATTTCACAGATACATCCTTAGTGTTTGTAGGATATTTAATCGTGAGTACCGTACAGCTAGCTGCGACGGTAGATTATGCAATTCTGTTAACGGAGACTTACAAACACAATCGTAAAGATATGGCTGCTTTACCTGCCATCAAAAAGACGATTGATGATAAATTATTCTCCATAGCAGTATCTGCATCTATACTGTCTAGTGTTGGATTTATATTGTGGATGACATCATCGAATCCGATTGTAGGATCAATTGGTCTATTACTTGGTAGAGGGGCGTTATTAGCCTTTATTCTAGTAATTACGTTATTGCCAGCATTGCTTGTTATTGGAGATAAGTTGATATGGAAGACTACACTCGGTACGAAAGTTTATAAGGAGGAAAAACATGAAGATAATTAAATGGTTATGGCTTACACTAGCAATCTTTTTCTTTCCTGTATTGATTACAAATGCAGAAGCGAATACTTCTGATTCTGATGATATAGATAGTGAAAATACAGAAGCTGGAGAGGTTTCTAGTAAGAATGAAGTTATTTACGCAAATTTACAGGCCGGCGGAAGCTTGAAAGATATGTATGTTGTTAATGCGTTTGAATTATCAAAGCCCGGTTTGATTGAGGATTATGGTAATTATCAAGGAGTAAAAAATCTAACAGATACGTCACCTGTAGAACAGAATGATAATAAGATTTCGATGATTGCAGAAGATGATTCTTTTTATTATCAAGGCAATATTGCTAAAGAGTTACCTTGGTCATTTGATATCTCGTATTATCTAGATGGTAAAGAAATGAAACCAGAAGAAATGATTGGTGAATCGGGAGAAGTTGAAATAACCATTGATGTTCAAGAGAATGATATAGATACATCTGCATTCTTTGAAAATTATATGCTTCAAATCTCATTACCATTGAGTACAGATCACTTTCAAAATATAGAGGCGCAAGATGCAACAATAGCTAATGCAGGTAAGAATAAGCAAATTGCGTTCACTGTAATGCCTGAAGAAGAAGAACAATTTTCCATTAAAGCACAAACGGATAATTTTGAAGTGGACGGCTTAGAAATTTCTGCATTACCATCTTCTATGTCTATAGATAGTCCAGATACAGAGGAATTAACGAGTGAATTCGATTCGCTCACAGATGCAGTTGGAGATATCGATGACGGTGTAGGGGAATTAAATAATGGCATAACTGGATTAGCTTCTGGATTGTCTGAGTTAGAAAATGGATCATCCCAATATAAAAATGGGATGGATGAATTGAATCAATCTAGTAGTCAATTAACAAATGCTTCATCCCAAATTAATGACGCGCTATCTACGATTCAATCAGAAATAGGTCAAGCAAGCGGTGCAAGTGGATTAGAGCAATTAGAAGAATTAGACACTGCTGTAACTGAAATGGCCAGTGGATTAGAAGAACTAGCGAATGGCATGGATGAATTATCTTCAAACTACAGCGATGCTAATAAGGCCTTGGAGAATGCAATCAACCAGATTCCTGAGAGCTCGATTTCAGAATCAGATATTGAAGGGCTATATCAAAGTGGAGCAGATCAAGAGATTGTTGATGAATTGGTAAAAACATACGAAGCTGCTCAGACAATAAAAGGAACGTATGATTCAGTTGCAGAAGCTTTCGGTGCTGTTGAACCGAGCTTGACAACCTTTAGTGAGTCTACGAGAGAAGTATCGAGTCATTTACGCGATTTAGGAGCTGGTTTGGAAGAGTCTATGAATCAAGTAGATGTTGATGAAGGACTGAATGAACTTGTAACTGGATTAGAAGAAATGTCAGCTAATTACAGCCAATTTCATGATGGATTGATAGAATATACAAATGGCGTTAATGAATTAGCTAATTCCTATGGTGATATTCATAATGGAATCGGTGAATCTGCTGATGGTGCAGGTCAAATTGCTGAAGGTGCTAGCGAATTAGAAGATGGTACTGGACAGCTTTATGATGCAACTTCAGAAATACCTGATGAAATGCAAGAAGAAATTGATTCCATGATTTCACAATATGATAAATCTGACTTTGATCCAATCTCATTTGTATCCGATAAGAATGATGAAGTAACAGATTCTGTTGAATTTGTTATTAGTACAGACAGTCTTGTAAAAGAAGAGCCTGAGAATACGGAAGAGGAAACTGAAGAAGAAAAAGGGTTCTTAGAAAAATTAAAAGATTTATTTCGATAATTTTATGTAGAAATCATGAGGACTATCAAGTTTAATAGCTTGGTAGTCTTTTTTGTTACAAGAACCAAAAGGGTAATTTGGGATAAACTGGGGAGAAGAACGAAAACCTAAATTGAATGAAGTTTCACTTTATGGAGTTGAAAAGAATAGAAGGGGTATGTGAAAACGGAACAGAAGGACTAATGCTGTAAAACAATGATTTTACTAGGCAGTAAAGAATTAAAATTCCAGGAAACTTATCAATAAAAATTGAAAAATATCTCGAAAAATGGAGGTAAGTTTCCCAACTTAATTATCTATAAATCTAATATTATCAATGATATGATTAAAGTAGAAAAAGTAAACATGTGGTATTAGCATAAAAGCTTCCCCCCACTCACATGTTTACTCTTTTTATGTAAAATCTATAAATCGCCAATATAGTCGATGTTCATACGTTTTAGTAGGTATTCTTGAGACATTTGAAAGTATATAGAAGCGAGTTTATACTTTCCTCTTGTTTTGAATCCGTTAGCAAGCCATCCGGAATATTTTAGACAATGTCTCAGGTCTTGTATTCCATCAAAGTAATTAATTGCTGCCACACCTACTTCTTCTGTTATATATTGATACTTGGCAAGGTCTTGATACACTTTCAAATGATGCGTGTACTTTGGGTGAGCTTCCGGTGCGTTTTTTATTAAGGTAAATCCTTGATCTATCCAGTAAGAAACCTTATCCCATTTTTCATATTTTGCATATTCAATTACGATAGAGAAAATGGTAATAAGTTTGTTATTTGCTTTTTGTTTATAGGATAAGCTTTTTTTATAATATGGAATGACCTTTTCAGGCTGTAAATGAGAGCTCAAGGAACCTAGATTTTGATAAATTACTCCTTTTAAGAGTTCAACATCCTCTAACATTCGAGTTTCATTTGTCATTTTTAAAGCTAGCTCATAAGAATCGAGTGCTTCTTTAAGATTATTTCCTTTCTTATAAGCAATTCCAATTAGCAGATAACAGTCAATAGTTCTGTTGATAATGAAGGCACGCTGAAAATACTTTAAAGAGAGTTTTCCATATTCTATTGTATTAATTACTTCGTCACAGGAGTTATATGCAATGGCAAGCATATATTGATGGTCAGCTCTTTCCCATCCTTCTAGTACAATATCACTTGATATTACTAAAGCCTCTTTAAAATACGTTAAGGCTTGATGAATATCAGCATACGTATGATGGAAAATCGCTTTGCATTGTAAAAATAAAAATTGTTGGTTCGGTGTAAAGTTGTCTTTTTCTTGTTCTAAGTAATCTAGATAAAAAGTACTACGTTCTTTGTCCTCAAAGAAAAGTGTTAATCGTAAAATCAGTAATTGCAGTTCTAAAAAAGTCGTTTTACGGTAAATATTCTTTATATATTGCAGTTCATTTAATTTTTCTTCAATAAATTTGTATTCTCGATAAATTCGAGCTCGCTTAGAAATGGCACGTATTTCCTCAATAAATGCATCCTCATTTTTTTCTTGATCTGAAAGCTCAATATTTAATTTTTGCAATAAAAGATTAATGACCTCATCACTTGCTGTAGTTGTATTATTTTCGATTTTACTTAAGTAGGATGTGGAACAAATACCTTTTGCCAATTGAGTTTGTTTAATTTGCTGCTTTAGTCTCTCTAGTTTAATAATGTCCCCAATATTATTCATATTTCTCCCCCACCTTGCATATATCTATAGAATTATTATTTTTGTATATTAATTAGAATTGTCTGTTATTATTAGTTTAACGGTAATCATATAAATGAACAATAAAAATAGGTAAATTTGTATAATTTTGTATGGGGACACCAATACAAATTCCTAGAATAGCAGATTTCGTATTGGATGTTGTGGAGGGATTATAGATGGAAGACGGGATAATAGATATAGTAGAGCAATCCGATCGGCAGGTGCTACTATCACGATTAACTTCTATAAAAGAATTGGAAGGTAATCCGATGGGAGTTGAGTTCCTTCATATTGATACATGTACTGCATTTACAATAGGAAAAATTCCGGGCCCTTCGTTTAATAAAGTAATTGGATTTAGAGATGACCATATAAAAGAGCTATCAACGATTCTTTCTTTTTACCAACATAAATCTATTCCAGCTAGATTTGAGTTAATACCTTCAAATGATACAGCAAGAACTAAAGAGATATTAAAAAACAGGGGATATGTCCAAACAGATTCTCATCAGGTGTTATATCAAGATGTGGATGATTTGAACAAAAATAACGATCTGAACAAAAATGATTATATACATATAAGAGAGTTATATGAATCTGAATTTAATCTTTATGCAAAAATTTATGTTGAATCTTTCCATATGCCTTACTTTCTAGAAAAGTCTGTTTCACAGAATAATGCTATTTTAAGATTTAATCCTGAATGGAAATTTTATGTAGCTTCAATAGAGGAAACAGCTGTAGGGATAGCGGCGCTTCATATTAAAGGGAGTATTGGAACCTTGGCAATTGCGGCTACCTTACTTAATTATAGAAATAAAGGTGTTCATACTAAGCTCTTACAAAAAAGGATGACAGATGCTAAAGATGCTGGATGTAAATTAATAGTAGGTCAAGCAGCATGTGATTCAGTTAGTCAACGGAATATGGAAAAGGTAGGGATGAGGATAGCTTATACGAAGTTCATTTGCGAGAGAAATCTATGAACAAATGGATAGGTGCAGCGGCAGTTTGTATAAATAACCAGAGAGAAGTTTTCATGGTTCTTCAAGGAAAGAAAGAAGAAATCAAAACGTGGTCCGTTCCTTCTGGTGGGATAGAAGAAGGAGAAACGCTAGAGGAATGCTGTATACGTGAGTTAAATGAAGAAACGGGATATATTGGGAAATTAAATGGTAAATACCCAATTAAGACTAAAAACAGAATAGAAAAAGGTATATCTGTAGAAGTAAAATATTATAGAGTTAAGATTGTTGGCGGGAGTATGCATATACAAGATCCAGGTGGATTAATCTATGATATTAGATGGATTAATTTACTAGAGTTACGTGATTTAAATTTAACATTTCCAGAAGACCGCAAGTTTTTAGAAGGTTTACTAGAATAAGTTTAACCAGGAGGATAGTAGAATGTTGTATGTAGATGAGATATATGGTGAGTTTGAAATTGATGGAGTGCTTGTGGATTTAGTAGAAAGCGATCCTGTACAGCGATTAAAAGGTGTCTATCAAGGTGGTGCCAGTGCGCTAGTAAGTGATGAATGGAATGTTACTAGGTTTGAACATTCTCTCGGTGTTATGTTGCTGGTAAAACGATTAGGTGGATCTTTGGAAGAACAAATCGCAGCTTTACTCCATGATGTATCACACACTGCTTTTTCACACGTCATCGACCATGTGATGGGTAATCAACAAGAAAATTATCATGAGTTAATCTTTCAGAGGCTTATTGAAGAATCTACTATTCCAACTATATTAGAGAATTATGGATACAACTACCAAACGATTCTTCTCCATAATGATCAATGGAGAATACTCGAACGAGATGCTCCTCACTTATGTGCAGATCGTGTGGATTACACCTTGCGCGACCTATATCGTTCAAGACAGATTGAACGCCAAGATATAGAACAATTTTTAGAAGATCTTACAATAATGGATGGCTATATGTATTTGCGTACCATTAGTATTGCAGAGTGGTTTGTTCAAATCTACTATCAAGAGGTGTTAGATTATTTTTTACATCCGAAAAATATATACGCCTATGATCAGTTATCGAAAGTATTAAGATATGCATTAGATGAAAATGTGCTTGTTGAGGATGATTTTCTAAAGCAAGATAGTCAGATATTAGAGTTATTGAATAAAGTGGGAAATAAGGATATAACAGAGATGTTAAAGTCTATCCATAAAGGTATTCAAGTGGAAACCGTTGACGATAAATTCGATATATACATAAAAATGAAACCACGCTTTATTGATCCAGGTGTTGTTATTGGCGATGAAGTTATTCCAGTGTCTCATGTTTCTGCGAGAGTTAAACAAATGAATAACTATGCTAAAGAAAGAGCTGAAAAAGGAACTGGGATACGCATTATACAAATCTAAATATGAAGGAGAATGATCGTATTGAATACAATTGAAAAGAATCTGATAGAATCCTATAATAAAATGGCGGAGGAAAGAGATAAACTCCGTATTAGTGAATGGAAAAGGCAAGAGAGAGATGTATTTGAGCAATATATATTGAAAAAAGATAGTAAAAATTTACTTGAAGTTGGTGCTGGGACAGGTCAGGACAGTCTTTATTTTCAAAAATTAGGATTAGAAGTAACTAGCGTGGACTTGTCACCAGAGATGGTAAAGCTTTGTAAAGATAAGGGGCTACATGCGAAAGAAATGAGTGTCTTTGATTTGGAATTTCCGGATGATACCTTTGATGCGATTTGGTCACTAAACTGTTTATTACATATATCAAAGAATGATTTACCACGTGCATTGCAAGAAATTAAACGAGTACTAAAGCCTGAAGGGATTTTTTACATGGGGGTATATGGAGGAAAGGATTCTGAAGGTGCTTGGGAAAAAGATACGTACAATCCAAAGAGATTCTTCTCTTTTTACCCAGATGAAAAGATTCAAGATGCTGTAGAAAAGGTTTTTAAAGTAGAGTATATCAATATTATTCCTAAAAAAATTATTGGTGGAGAGCTAAGCTTTCAATCAATGATATTAAAAAAATAAGGAAAAAACCTCCATATCTATGAGAAGAATGTATGGATTGGAGGTTTAATTCGAAAGCTAAGAAAGTATAAATATTTGGACCTCATATTTTCGTAGAAAGAAATTGCCACGTCCAGCTTCAGCGCCCAGAAACGAACCGACTTCACAAAATCGCCCTACAATAAAGAAGACTTGCCGAATGTTCTTTATGAGGCTTAGTCACACTTATACCTTTGTGGTGAAAGTCATCATCGGTTCGTCACCTCACCGTGATTCCTTTATCTCAAAGCAAGAAGTTCGACCAGTCGAACCACCCCTTGAAAGACAGGGGCGCACTGATCTCTAGTAATTCACCAGAGGCAGGAAATGTTGTTGAAGAGATAACAGCTTATCAAATGGAAGGTGAAGAGGTTAAGATTTTATTTCGCTACTTCTAAACGGGCGCTTGCGCTTTTGTTCTCGTGTTCTCTTGAAGTTTCTGCTGTTTACGCATAGTGTGAGCCTGTCCCCATTCATGCATTGCATGAAGTAAATCTTCTAAGGTTCTTCCGTATTCACTTATCGAATATTCTACACGAGGAGGAACTTCAGGATATACAACCCGATCAATGATCTCTTCATTTTCTAACTCTCGTAGATGTTTTGTAAGCATTTTTTGTGTGACTCCTGGAATACTACGTTTAAGATCACTAAAACGAACGGTTCCTTTTTCCATTAAATGTAATAGAATAATTGGTTTCCACTTCCCAACCAATATACCTAAGGCATCTTCTACACTACAATGATTAGCATCAATGTTCATTTGCTCATCCCTTTCATAATAACAATAGTATCTTTTAGGAAACTATGTTTCTTCTAGGTGCGTACTTCTAAAATAACACTATATCATTCATAATAGCATTAATAGAAAATATCGAACAGAGACAATTCAAAACATTAGAGGTGTTGGTAATGGAGAAATATCGTATCAATCCAAATCAAGGATTAGAATTTGGTTTATATACATTAGGGGATCACATGACAGATCCAAACACGAATAAGCGCATTTCTGCTGAACAACGATTAAAAGAGATTATTCGTCTTGCTCAACTCGCAGAACAAGCTGGAATTGATTTTTTTAGTGTTGGTGAGAGTCACCAAGATTATTTTGCTACGCAAGCACACTCGGTTGTACTGGGTGCCATCGCACAGGCAACAGAGAAAATAAAAATCGCTAGTTCTTCCACGATAATTAGTACATTAGATCCGGTTAGAGTGTATGAAGATTTTGCGACGATTGACCTTATTTCTGGTGGACGGGCAGAGATTATTGCTGGACGAGCTTCTAGAGTGGGAGTATTTGAGTTATTAGGCTATGATTTACGTAACTATGAGGAACTGTATGAGGAGAAACTGGATTTATTATTAAAGCTTAACGAAAATGAAGTTGTAAATTGGGAAGGGGAATTTCGTGCTCCTTTAAAAGACGCTAGAGTGCTACCTCGTCCTAAAGATGGAAGCATGCCTATATGGCGTGCGGTAGGTGGACCTCCCGCTAGTGCCATTAAAGCTGGATATGCCGGTGTTCCAATGTTCCTTGCGATGCTTGGAGGACCAGCACAAAGCTTTAAAACTTCCATAGATGCTTACCGTGAAGCAGCGCGTCGAGGGGGACATGATCCTGAACAACTTCCAATTGCTACAGCGGGATTCTTTTATGCTGCGGAAACAACACAGCAAGCACAACGTGAGATGTACCCTTTTATTAACGAAGGAATGAAGCTCTCCAACGGAAGAGGATTTCCGAAGCAACATTTTGCTCAAGGGGCAGACCCAAGAGATGTCATGAATATAGGTAGCCCTCAAGAAATTGTCGAGAAAATTCTTTATCAACATGAAATGTTTGGTCACCAACGATACATTGGCCAAATGGACTTTGGCGGGGTGCCATTTGAAAACTTAGAGCGGAATATTGAATACATTGGTAATGAGATACTACCTCAAGTACGAAAATATACAGCGAAGAAATAGGAGGATGTGTCGTGAAGATAGTAGGATTATCAGGGTCAGTAGTCGGGTCAAAAACGAGAACGGCAATGAACTATACGATAGAAAAGTTTAAAGAGAATTATCCAGAGGAAGATATTTTGCTCCTTGACTTAGCTGACTATGACGTGCAAATTAGTGATGGCAGAAACTATTTAGACTATACAGGTGATACAGGATATGTTGCGAAAGAGCTTATGGGAGCAGATGTAATCATTATTGGTACTCCCATATTTCAAGCATCCATACCTGGAGCATTGAAAAATATCTTTGATCTTTTACCAGTGCAAGCTTTCCAAGATAAAGTTGTAAGCATAATTGTGACAGCGGGTTCGACTAAGCATTTCTTAACGGTAGAACAACATTTGAAACCGATTCTTGGTTACATGAAAGCAACAATTGTGCAAACCTATGTATTTATTGAGGAAAAAGATTTTTATCAAAAAGAAATCACTAATGTTGATGTACAGTTCCGTATCGAACGATTAGTGGAAGACACCATAGATGTAACGCATGCTTTTCAAAAAATTCGAGAAGAAAAAGATGACAAATATGATTTTTAAATAACGGTTTAGTGCGAAAAAAACTTATCTCTTAGGAGGTAAGTTTTTTTAGTCTTTAGGCTTGATGGAATGAGCGCTCGGAATTGGATAGGCAAGAGAAAACGGCCACTCATCAGGATTATGAGTGTCCGAAATAAGAGAAAGCAAGTTCAACTGGTCGCTCATAAGGCTAATGAGAGCCCGAAATAAGAGGAAGCAAGTTCAACTGGTCCCTCATCAGGAGGATGAGCGCCCGAAATAAGAGAAAGCAAGTTCAACTGGTCCCTCATCAGGAGGATGAGCGCCCGAAATAAGAGAAAGCAAGTTCAACTGGTCGCTCATAAGGCTAATGAGTGCCCGAAATAAGAGGAAGCAAGTTCAACTGGTATTTCATCAGGCCGATGAGCGCCCGAAATAAAAGAAAGCAAGTTCAACTGGTCACTCATAAGTCTGATGAGAGCCCGAAATCAGAGAAAACAAGAGAATATGGTCCCTCATAAACGATAGCGATCGTAATAGGGATGATAATTGAACGGAAAAAATGTAGAATAAAAGAAATGTTAAAACCTTAAAGGTGGATGAATGCAATATGAATATATTAATTGCGGAAGACGATAAGACGATTGCGACAGGATTAGAGTACTCGTTAAAACAAGAGGGCTATGATGTGGTAGTTTGTCATAAAGTCCAGGAAGCACGGATGAAAATAAATAATGATTTAAATGATATATCTCTTTGCTTGTTTGATTTGTCTTTACCGGATGGGAGCGGATATGAACTCTGTGAAATGGTAAAGCAACGAGCAGATATCCCGGTGATTTTTCTTACGGTAGTGGATGATGAAGTAAATGTTGTTATGGGGCTTGATATGGGTGCTGATGATTATATTACGAAGCCTTTTCGGATTCGTGAGTTAATTTCTCGCATAAAAACAGTTCTCAGGCGTTATGAAAAAAGTAAACCAAGTATAGAGCAATCATCCAGCATTATTTCTATCGGTCCGATTGACGTCCATACGCTTGAAGGAAAAGTGTACAAAGATAAAGAGGAAATACTATTAACAGCCTTAGAATATCGTTTGTTAATGATTTTTGTGAACCATCGCGGGCAAGTTCTGTCTAGAAAGCAATTACTCGAATTAATTTGGGATGTAGCTGGTGACTTTGTGAACGATAATACATTAACTGTATATATTAAGCGCCTAAGGAAAAAGATCGAAGATGATGCACAATATCCAACAGTAATTGAGACTGTTCGAGGGATGGGATATAGGATGGTAGATACACATGTTAAGAAATAATGAGGTTCGTAGATATTTGTTTATCTCCATTGCCATTCTAATAATTAGTACTGTTTTGATATCATTTATTTCGACTGTTGCTGCTGTTATTGTTTTTGTATCAACTTCTTTAATTATTACTGTTTTTTTATGGATGACAAATTGGCGTTATAAACAAATTGAAAAACTTTCTCTTTATTTACGACAAATATCAGCTGGAGATACTTCACTTGATGTACGTGATAATCGGGAAGGAGAACTGAGTATATTAAAGAATGATATTTATAAAATGACCTTAATGCTATCTGAGCAACGTGAAGACCTAAAAAAAGATAAACAAAAATTAACAGATGCTATCTCTGATATCTCGCATCAGCTAAAAACTCCACTTACATCAATGACAGTAATGGCAGATTTACTTAGTGATGAGACGATGGATGATGATAAAAGATTGGAGTTCACACATAATATTCGTAAACAACTGGAACGCATGGATTGGCTAGTATCCTCCTTATTGAAATTATCAAAAATGGACGCAGGTACCGTCCAGTTTGCGAAGGAACGAGTTATTGTATCTGGTTTAGTAGATGAGGTCATTGCTCCTTTAGAAATACCGATAGAACTAAAAGACATCGATTTCCAAAAGCTTGGTAGTAAAGATGTTACTTTTTTAGGAGATTACAATTGGACGAAAGAAGCGTTGATTAATATTATAAAAAATGCGATTGAGCATACGCCAGAGGGTGAGCGTATCACCATAAACTTTGACGAGAATGCACTTTATACAGAAATTATCATACAGGATACAGGGAAGGGAATTGCAAAACAAGATCTTCCTTATATTTTTAAGCGATTTTATAAAGGTGGAAATGCTACCGATGGAAGTGTGGGGATTGGATTAGCAATGGCGCATAGCATTATTACGAATCAACAAGGCGACATTGAAGTAGCAAGTGAAGAAGGAAAGGGTACAATGTTTACCATCAAATTCTATAAACGTGTGATTTGAAGTAGAAAGTGACGAAATTGTCACTGAAAAAGTCACCGGAACGTCATTTTAGACAAGTATGATGAAAGTAAAGCAATACATTAGGAGGATAATTTATGGAAATGTTAAAAATAGAAAACTTGTCTAAAGTGTATGGAAAAGGTGACACAGCAGTAAAAGCATTGGATAACGTATCGTTTAAGGTAAGCAAAGGCGAATTTGTAGCAATAATTGGTCCGTCAGGTTCAGGTAAGTCTACATTACTTCATTTACTTGGTGGAGTTGACCAACCGTCAGAGGGCAAGGTATTTGTTGATGGCACGGACATGTATCAACTTAATGAGACACAATTAGCGATATTTAGAAGAAGACAAATTGGACTAATTTATCAATTTTATAATTTATTACCGATATTAACTGTGGAAGAGAATATTACATTACCTTTATTGTTAGATTCCCATAAAGTAGATCAAAAACATTTTAAAGAAGTAGTAGACATTTTGGGTTTACAGAAACGTTTAAGTTACTTGCCAAATCAATTATCTGGTGGACAACAACAACGTGTTTCCATTGGAAGAGCACTTATTAGTAATCCATCTATTATTTTAGCGGATGAACCTACTGGTAACTTAGATAGTAAGAACAGTAAAGAAATAGTAGATCTATTAAAACTGTTTAACCGCACATATAATCAAACACTCATAGTTATTACACACGATGATCGAATTGCACTACAAGCAGATCGTGTTATTTCAATTGAAGATGGAAGGATTGCTAAAGATGAGGTGATCCGTCCGTGAATATCGTAAATAAAGTGACATTAAGGCATTTGAAAGAGAATAAACGACGTACCCTTGTCACCATTATAGGGGTAATTATCTCTGTAGCCATGATTACCGCAGTAGCAACATTAGGTCTGTCTTTTTTAGATCTAAATCAGCGTCAAACTATTGAAAATACTGGAGAATGGCATTATAGCTATAACGATTTAAATGAAGAACAATATCAAGCAGTGAAAGAGCATGACAAAACGGATACTATTGCTCTAATGAATGAACTCGGGTTTGCTCCATTAGACGGTGAAGGAAGTAAACCTTATGTGTATGTTCATCAATTAAATAAAGCAGGAATGGACCAATTTCAAGTCAAATTACAGGATGGTCGGCTTCCGGAGAAATCAGACGAGGTTGTTCTATCTGAAAAGTTATTACAATCAGGTTATGATAAAGAAATTGGCGATTCAATTACATTAGAAGTTGGGGAACGTTATTCCTTATCAGAAGAGATGGAAGGGGAAGGCCCACTAAATCAATCCGTATCAGCAGAAAAAGCGGAAGATGGATTGGCAGAGGAGTTAAGAAATACAGATGAACATACGTTTACAGTTGTTGGAACAATAGAAGAACCTCTATGGGATTATTCTTGGTCACCTGGATATAGTATGCTTTCGTATATTGATGAAGACATTCTTGCCACAGAGGAAAATGTAACAGTTTTTGTGAAAAGCAATGATATTTCAAACTCGCTTTTTGATGCTATTCCAGAGTTTGCCAAGAAGCAAAACATAGACCTTGAACAAATTCGCTTTAATGATAACCTTCTCGAATCATATTTAGTATCATCGAACGAAGGTGCATTGACGACTGTTTTTGGCTTAATGGCAATCATCATTGTTATTATCATGATAGGTTCCATAGCGCTTATATATAATGCATTTGCCATTTCTGTATCTGAACGATCACGTTACTTAGGGATGTTATCTAGTATTGGAGCGACAAAACGGCAAAAGCGGAACTCTGTATTTTTTGAAGGAATTATTATTGGTTTAATTAGTATACCTTTGGGTGTAGGAGCGGGACTGTTAGGAATAGGAATTACGTTATATTTTGTAAACCGAATTCTTTCCGCAGCTCAGTTTGATGTGGATTTACAGCTCGTTGCATCATTTGGTTCAATCGGGATTGCGGTTGTAATTTCTTTTATCACGATTATGATTTCAGCATATATTCCAGCGATTCGAGCATCAAAAGTAACTGCAATTGATGCTATTCGGCAATCGAAAGATATAAAACTAACAAAGAAAAAAGTGAAAGCAAATCCACTTGTGCGAAAAATATTTGGCTACGAAGCGGAAATTGCTTTAAAAAATCTTAAACGAAATAAGAAACGGTACAATGTTACAGTTCTATCTTTAATTGTAAGTATAGTTTTATTTTTATCCGTAGGGTACTTTACGAGCACGCTGACAAAATCATTTGAATTACAATCAAATCAATTAAATTATGATATAGCCGCCTCTTCTTCTACTGGTTATGGTGGGGTGGAAGAGTTGAAACAAGTAATGAATAATATCCAAGGACTTCAAGAAGTAAATGACGCAATAATGTATCAAAAAATGTATATGACTGGGATCGTAAAAGAGGAAATAGCAGGGGAGCCAATTACATCTTTGGAAAATGCTTCTGATTATATTAGTGATCAAGGAGTACAATATTTCATGGAGTTTATTGCTTTGGATGATAAAGCTTTACGAGATTATGCTGAAGAAAATGAAATCTCATACAGTGACATAGATGAAGGGGAAGGCATACTAATTAATCATGTATCCTACCCAGATGATAATCAGGGCAAGTATGTAGAAACAGAAGTGCTTGATGCAGAAGTTGGAGATTCGGTGATAGCAGCTGAAGAAAATTACGATGAAGAGACTGGAGAAGCTTCCTATGAAAGAGTATCCCATGTGGATATAGCTGGTTTAACCGATCATTTTCCGATGGGATATTTTCATGCCTCACCGAACACATTATTTTTTGTGGTATCTGAAGAGACATTGGCCGCCATTGATGAACGGACAAATTATCAACCAGATGCAATGACATTATATATTCAAACGGAAGATCCGATAAGTACACAAGAACATATGGAAGGATTAGAAGCAGCTAGTGAACTTCATATTGCCAATCAATATTTTTATGAACAACAAGATAGACAGATGACGTTAATCCTTTCTATATTTGTTTATGGATTCATTACGCTAATAACATTGATCTCTGTCGCGAATATCTTTAATACTATTTCAACGAGTGTAGCATTAAGAAGAAGAGAATTCGCCACCATGAAGTCGATTGGGATGACACCTAAAGCCTTCCGTAAAATGATTCAATTTGAAAGTGTTTTTTACGGGTTGAAGTCTCTTTTATACGGGTTGCCGCTTAGTATCGGTGTTATGTATTTAATTTATAATCAGTCACAGAATACTTTTTCCTACTCATTCTCTCTACCGTGGATTAATATTGGAATTGCTATATTAGCTGTATTTGTCATTGTTAGTGTAGCTATGTTATATTCTATATCGAAAATTAAGGACGATAATATTATTGAAACGTTAAGACAAGAAAATATTTAATTAGGAAGCGCATGTAATTAAGGATTATGTCCGGTGAATTACATGCGTTTTTTATGAGTAAATTATCGAACATTCTGTGAAATAGAAGGAGAATGCTACCGTTTAGAAGAATATTGAATAAAGATAGTTGAGGTGATCGAATGGGTATACATAATTGGAAACATCCGTCCTTGTTACTTACATCGATAGGAATTGCAAATATTGGCGATTTCATTCATTTAGTAGCAATTAATATTCTAGTATTTCAAATGACTGGATCTGCAGCCGCAGTAGCGGGACTTTGGTTAATTGGACCATTAACCAACATATTTGCAAAGTTTTGGACAGGAAGTTTTATTGATTATCGTAGTAAACGTAAAGTGATGATGATAACTTATGTTCTTCGAGGAGTTTTTATATGCATTCTCCCATTTGCGAATAATATTATACTTTTATATAGTGTTTTAATCATTTTAAGCTTAGCGAAGGCGTTCTTTAGCCCAGCTTCGATGACGTATGTTACGATGGTTGTTCCAAAAGAGATGAGAAAAAGATTTAACTCTATTCGTTCTTTTGCTTCATCTAGTGCGTTTATCATTGGCCCATCTATAGGTGGTGCATTAATATACACTACTTCTATTGAGGTAACCTTATGGATTAATTCCATCTTTTTCCTGCTATCAGCAGTTCTGTTAATCCCTCTTCCAGAAGAGGAAAAGAAAATAGATCAAATACCAAAATTGACTATTAAACAAGTTGTAAAAGATTTTACGGTTGTACAGTCATTTATGCAACATAATCGATATGTAACGGGAATATACTTTGGTTTTATTCTAGTTTTGTTATGTACATTTGCGATGGACGCACAAGAAGTAGTATTCACTCAACAGGTGGTTGGCCTTTCAGAAGTAGACTATACATTACTAGTTAGTATTACGGGTGTTGGTTCAGTCATAGGGGCTGTTCTATTATCCTTATTTTCCAATAGATTATCATTGCGGATGATGATAGTCATAGGTTTAATGTTTGTGGCAGTAGGATATATTATTTATGCACTTTCGTGGTCATTCTTATCCATTACGATTGGATTTATGATCATCGGGTTCTTTATTGTGTTTTTAAATGCTGGAATGATGACTTTTTATCAAAATAATATCCCTGTCGATTTGATGGGGAGAGTGACGAGTATCTTTGATTTGATTCAAAGTATGTTGCAAGTATTAATTGTTCTAGCGGTAGGTGTACTGGCAGATATGATATCGTTGCGAGGCACAATCGTTGGATTATCTGTTTCGATGTTCATATTATCGATAATGTATATGTTTTTTGTATTAAAACCAGCTTATGAGAATTTATATCAAGACGCATCCTAGTTCATTATATTGACTTTCTTTCTTGCTTTCGATACTATATTCTTACAGTTAATAATATGAAATAATTCGATGACGAGAACGAGTAATTAGGCACGTCTTATCTACAGAGAGTTGACAATTGCTGAAAGTCAATGTTAGGAAGCTTAATGAACATCCTCTCCGAGAAGCAAAGTTGAACGGTAACTGGTAAACTTTGACGGCTTCCAACCGATATTTTGGACGCGTATGATGGTACGTAGTGCTAATTAGAAAAAACCGCTACGATGGTTTTTTATTTTTGTCTAATAATGGTAATACTCGATTCTACGTGGTGGATTCGAGTTTTTTTAATTTAATGAAGAGGTGAATGGAATGGATCACGCACAACGTGAACGCAGTATGAGGAAACATTGGAAAGACAATAGAACGTTTCAACGCTCCATTGAAAATAGAGAAGGTCAACAAACGTATGTATTTTATGAAGGCCCACCAACGGCAAATGGAATGCCACATGCTGGTCATGCTTTAGGACGTACAATTAAAGATTTTGTTGCCCGTTATAAAACAATGTCTGGTTATCAAGTATTACGTAAAGCGGGCTGGGATACTCATGGTCTACCAGTAGAATTGGAAGTGGAAAAACAGCTTAATATTCGTGGGAAAGATGATATTGAGAAATTTGGTGTAGAACGCTTTATTGAAAAATGTAAAGAAAGCGTCTTTGTTTATGAAAATGAGTGGAAGGAATTCACGGATAAGCTTGGGTATTGGGTAGATATGGAAGACCCATATAAAACATTAAATAACCCATATATCGAGTCTGTTTGGAATATACTTGCAACGATTCATGATGAAGACTTGCTTTACAAAGGCCATCGTGTAGTACCATATTGCCCAAACTGTGAAACATCTTTAAGCTCTCATGAAGTAGCGCAAGGTTATAAAGATGTCACTGATTTATCGGTAACTGCTAAATTCCGTATCAAAGGTAAAGACAATGAATTTATCCTTGGATGGACGACAACTCCTTGGACATTACCTGGAAATGTTGCACTTGCAGTTCATCCAGAACTGACCTATGTAAAAGTAAAACAGGGTGACGAAATCTATTACGTCGCCAAATCGTTAGCAAATTCCGTTTTAGGTGAAGAATACGAAGTGATAGAAGAAGTTGCTGGAGAAGGCTTAATCGGTATCCATTACGAAGCTCCATTTAATTTTATTTCTTTAGACGATGGTCACTATGTTATCGGTGCAGATTTTGTTACAGATACAAGTGGTACAGGTATTGTTCATCTAAACCCAGCACACGGGGAAGACGACTATAACGCTATTCAGGCAAAAGGTATGGACTTTGTAAATGTAGTCGATTCAAAAGGAAGATATAAGGATGTCATAGCTCCACTTGCTGGACAATTTGTGAAAGATAGTGACGTAGATATCATAAAAATGCTAGCAAAAGATAATACGCTTTATGAAAAACAGAAATATGAACATAGCTACCCTCATTGCTGGAGATGCGATACACCATTGCTTTACTATGCAATGGAAGGATGGTTTATTAAAACTACCGCTGTAAAAGAAAAAATGCAAGAAAATAACCAAGGGGTGGAGTGGTTCCCACATCATATGCGTGATGGACGTTTTGGTAACTTCCTTGATAATTTGGTCGATTGGAATATCGGGCGTAATCGCTATTGGGGAACTCCATTAAATGTATGGGTATGTGACGATTGTGGTAAACAAAAATCTCCTCACTCGATTAAAGAGTTACGGGACTTCGCAGATAATGACGTACCGGAGGATATTGAATTGCATAAACCATATGTAGATAAAATTACGTTTGATTGTGAATGTGGCGGCAAAATGCATCGTACAAAGGAAGTTATTGATGTTTGGTTTGACAGTGGATCGATGCCATTTGCACAATATCATCACCCGTTTGAAAACGATGAACTATTTAATAAACAGTTCCCAGCTGATGTAGTTATTGAAGGAGTCGATCAGACACGTGGTTGGTTCTACAGTCTGTTAGCGGTATCCACGCTATTCACAGGAAAAGCACCATACAAACGTGTACTTTCTCTCGGACATATTTTGGATGAGCATGGACAGAAGATGTCTAAAAGTAAAGGGAATGCTTTAAATCCTGTAGAACTTATTGAAGAATTTGGCGCAGATGCACTTCGCTGGGCGCTGCTTGCAGATAGCTCACCGTGGAATAATAAGCGCTTTTCGAAAAAGACAGTGAGTCAAGCAAAATCAAAAGTGATTGATACGCTGTTAAATGTGTATTCTTTCTACTCTATGTATGCTGATATTGATAACTTTAATGTTAAAGAACATGCAGGTGATGCTAAAACAACTATGGATCGTTGGATTTTATCTCGAATGAATTCGGTGATTAAAGAAGTAACAACTAGCCTTGATCAATATGATATTACAAAAGGTGCCAGATCTATTGCATTATTTGTAGAAGAGTTAAGTAATTGGTATGTACGTCGTTCCAGACAGCGTTTTTGGAGTAGTGGAATGAATGAGGATAAGAAAGCTGCTTTCACTACATTACATGAAGTGCTTACAAAGCTAACACAATTAATGGCACCATATACGCCATTTGTTTCAGATGACATTTATACAAAGCTGCAAGGGGATAGTGTACATGTATCCGATTTTCCGAAAGTAGATGAAAAAGCAATTGACGAAAAGCTAGAAACAGATATGCAAGGTGTACTTGAGGTCATTGAAGGAGCGCGTTCTCTGCGTAATGAAGTAAATATAAAAACAAAGCAACCATTAGCAGAATTGGTAGTAGTTCCAAATGATCAACAATTGCGTACTGGATTACAGTCTTATACTTCTATTATTGAGGAAGAGATTAATGTAAAGCAAGTTAGCTTTAAAACAGACACTATAGACTTCTTAGATACAGAAATGAAACTTAACTTCCCAGTTGCAGGTCCGAAATTAGGAAAGCAAGTAGGGCAAGCAAAATCAAAAGTGGAAAACTTATCTCAAGACGAGAAAGATACGTTCATAGCAAACGGTCAAATTACTGTTGAACTTGCAGATGGAAGTAGTGTAACTCTTGAACAAGAGGATATTCTTGTAGAGAAAAAAGGGCAAGAAGGGTATCAATTGTTTGAAGGAAATCGCTTCGTTCTTCTTTTGGATACGAACTTAACAGAAAAGCTAAAGGAAGAAGGATTTGTAAGAGAGTTTATTCGCGCAGTACAGACTTATCGTAAAGAACTTAATCTTCCTGTTGAACAACGAGTTGATGTTTACGTGAATACTGATGAAAATGCTGAACGTATATTAAAAGATTTTGATACATTGATTCATGATGGATTGATTATCAACGGTCTTCAATTTGCTGAAAAAGATGATATGAAACAAGTAAAAGTAAATGATTCAGACATGGGATTGTTTATTTCTTAAAGTAGAAAAGGTTGGGACATAACAAAAAGTTTTGTTCAAAAGACGGATGATAACTAGAGAATGAGCGTAAGAAATATATTTAAGACTCCTGTGGAAGCAAGGCATAGATGAGCCCCGATGTATAGGTGTCTGGAGGCTCACTACCTTCCACTGGATCAGCGCAGTATATTTTTGAAGCCTATTGTCAAGACCAGTTCATTCAGATTTAACTTTTGAGTAAATACTATTGTCTCAACCTTTTTCCTATAATGTTTTTATCCTACAGCTTTACCCACCCCTTCCTATAATTTCTCTGCATATCCATAATCGGTGTGAAAATTTTTCCTCTTCCTTTTATAAAAACAGCGTTTGAAATATGATGATCGTTATTTTCATTCCGCAAATATGGATAATTTAATTTATATACAAAAAGCAGGAATATTCCTTATTTATGTCGAATAATTATTAGGATAAGGAGGAAAAACAATGTCTAAACATATAGGTTCTATCAATAAAGATCAACACGTTTACATTGCAGAAAAGGATGATATGAAAGGCATTATCCGTTTGTTAAAGGGAGTCTCCTCTTGGTTACAGGAGAGTCGTCTTAAACAATGGGAGTTTCTAAATGAAGGTGGAGAAGATCCAGAAATCAAACAAGCGATTGAGGATAAGAATACCTTTGTTGTAAAAGAAGGTGACGAGCTAATAGCTACCTTCACATTATATGAAATTCAAAATCCTTGGGATAAAAATATTTGGGGGCAATCGAGTGATGATGCCTTTTATTTACATAGGCTATCGGTTGATCACTCTCGATTAGGAACAGGACTTGGTAGTGATGTTATGACTTGGATGGAGACGTATACAAAGACACAAGGAATGAAGCGGATTCGGCTAGATTGTGTAGAGAATAATGAGAAGCTTAATTCCATTTATCGTAATCTTGGTTATGATTATCAAGGAACCAATCATGAACATTGTCGATATGAAAAGATGTTATAAATAATAAAACGCATATCCTTTTTGTTGGATATGCGTTTTTCATGTTAATGCATGGAATTGTTAGAAAGTTGCTCCATCGATTGAACAAGTTGCGAACTTTCTTTATTCATACCTGTAATTCGGACAGATATATTATTTGTCTCAAACTTTGTTTTTATCTTATCTAAAACACCGACTGCGGAGTCATCCCAAATATGTGAGTCACTAAGGTCTATTTCTACGCTACTTACACTTTCATGAAAATTAATTTGTGATAATAAGTCCGTCACAGATGCAAAGAATATCGGACCTTGTACAGTATAATACCTTTTATTCGAATTACTATCTAAATTGGTTATCACTTTAACTTTTGAAATCTTAGCAGCAAAGAATACCATGCTGAGAAGAACGCCTGCAAGAACACCATATGCTAGGTTATGCGTTAATACAACGGTTCCGACAGTAACTATCATTACTGTTGCATCGGTACGTGGGATACGGTGAATATGTACAACCGAACTCCAATCAAATGTACTAATCGATACCATAATCATAACTCCGGCTAAAGCTGCCATTGGTATTTGTACGACAATATCTCCTAAAATTAAAATCAAGAACATTAAAAACACACCAGCTACTAATGCAGAAAGACGTCCTCTACCACCAGATTTCACATTGATAACAGATTGTCCTATCATCGCACATCCAGCCATTCCTCCAAAGCAACCAGCTACAATGTTAGCAATTCCTTGACCTCTAGTTTCTTTATTTTTATTACTTTCAGTGTCTGTCATATCATCAACAATATTAGCGGTTAATAGTGATTCTAGAATACCAACGATTGCTAAAGCAAGTGCATATGGAAAGATAATCAGTAGTGTTTCCATGTTTAATGGAATATTAGGTAAAGCAAACATAGGTAACGTCTGTGTTAATTCGCCCATATCGCCAACATTACGTATACCTATATTCATGGTTAATACTATAATAGTAATAACAATAATTGCTACTAGAGTAGACGGTACTGCCTTAGTGATTCTAGGGAATAGATATATAATTGCTAGAGTTAAAGCTACTAAAGCATACATTATCCATGTTTCTCCTACAAAATGTTGTAATTGAGATGTAAAGATTAGAATCGCCAATGCATTAACAAAACCAGTCATTACGGATCTAGGAACAAATTTCATAAATCGTGCTAGTTTAAATACACCAAATAAAATTTGCAGAACACCAGTTAAGATTGTAGCAGCTAACAAATATTCGATTCCGTGATTCGCAACTAAAGTTACCATTAATAAAGCCATAGCACCTGTTGCAGCTGATATCATACCTGGGCGTCCGCCTACAAAGGCAATGACTACTGCAATACAAAAGGAAGCATAAAGCCCAACCATTGGATCTACTCCTGCAATTATAGAAAATGCAATTGCCTCAGGAATTAATGCAAGTGCCACAACAATTCCTGCAAGTATATCTCCTTTTATGTTTCCAAACCATTGTTCTCTCCATGTTTGTTCCATGATGAATACCTCTTTTATTCAAATAAATTAATAGACAGATTTTAAACACCATAATAACTTACAATAAATATTATGAAATAACAAGCAGTTATTTTTGAAACGTTTTTATAAATAATTCAAAATCATCTAACAAGTAATTGAAAAAGTTTTACTATATAGATAAAATAATATTAATCTATGAATAAGTAGTTAGAATGGACGTGATGTGAATTGATATTTCATTCAAATCAAATATACATAAGAGAAGCAACGAACAATGATATTGGGTATATGATAAGTGTAGAGAATAATGAAGAGAATAAACCTCATATTCTACCTTGGACAGAGGAACAGCATCGCGAGACTATGCAGGAGGAGGATTCCTATTATCTGATCGTTGTTGAGAAAATTACGAATCGCAATGTCGGATTTATTATTTTAAAAGGATTGACCAATACGAATAAAAGTATAGAGCTCGTCCGTATTGCCATAGAAATAAAAGATAAAGGCATTGGGAAAGAAGCATTGAGTTTAATTAAAGTATGGGCGTTTAATTCCTTTGAAGCGCATCGAATGTGGTTAGAAGTAAAAACCGATAATAAAAAAGCAATTAATCTTTACAAAAAAGAAGGATTTACTGTAGAAGGAACATTACGAGAGTGTTTGAAAGTAGGAGAAACATATGAATCACTACATGTAATGTCCCTATTAAAACATGAGTTTAAAAGAAATTAGGTCTTTCTTTTAAACTATGTATATTGCAGAAGAATATTTCCTGACTTAAATCGATGCATTAAACTTAATTTTAATGCTTTTGAGTGAGTGTGAGATAGCTTCTTTCCACCGCCTAATATAACGGGATTAAAGATACATTGATACTCGTCAATAATATCATTTTTGATAAGCGATAGGGCTAGATCTCCACTTCCTAATAAAACGATATTTTCGTTATTGTTCTTGTATTGCTCAATACTATTTTGATAATCTGAGCCTAACAATGTAGTGTTCTTCCAATTTGCTTCAGTCAGAGTTTTCGAAATAACAAGTTTAGGTTTTTCGTTCATAATTCTTGTAATAGATGGGTTATCATCTAGTGCTACTTCTGTATTCCAGTAAGCTTCCATATGTTCATATGTTTTCTTACCAAATAGAATAAGATCAGCTTGTTGAAGGTTTCCAAAAGCAAAAGAATGGTACTCATCATCGACGTGATGCCAGGATAAGTCACCTGCAATTCCTTCATAATAGCCATCGATACTTAGCATAATGTGCCATGTTAATTTTCCCACGATTACCACACTCCTTAGACATATTTTAATGAATTTAGATATATCAAATTTCTTTTTAATTGCTTTATTATCAAAGTAGGTTCACATCGAAAGCAGGAAGTTTACCATCGAGAATTTGCAAAGAAAAACCATTTGGTTGCTAACCAGTGAAATAAAACAAATAAATATTTAAAATTACTAGGAAAGATTATTCAAGATATATCCTACTACAATGCAGCAAGATATTTTGACTTTGGGCTTATATTAGATGAATAATCATAAGGCGGTTGTTGATGAAGTGGCTAGGTGTTTGCGAGTATGTTACTTTAAATAGAATATATAATAAACAAGAGTTTACTATAGTTGTACTTTTTATATGGAAGGAAGAATCATAGAAAAAATAATATAATACTATCTTGAATTCTTATAAATATCAGAGTAAACTATAAATAAGGTCATCAGATGACCTTATTTATTTTGTCATCTATGAAATCGCTTCATTGGGGAGGAAGAGGGGTTTTGATGTATTTACTTATAGCACTAAGTGCGATTATTGCACCGTTTATTTTTTTAGTGTTATTACGTTTTCCTGCAACAAAAGGAATGACGTGGAGTGCGTTAATTGTAATTTTATTCGCAATTACTGTATGGGGAATGGAAGGGGAAGTTATTGTATCATCTATACTCCAGGGGACGCATAAAACATTAACTATTTTATGGATTTTATTTGGAGCACTTGTATTGTTGAATACTCTTCGCAATACCGGGGCAGTGGATCGAATTAATCAAGGTTTTCAAAGCATTTCGGCAGACATGAGAGTTCAAGTGATTATTGTTGCTTTTTTATTTGGGGCTTTAATTGAAGGGGCAGCAGGATTTGGTACCCCTGCAATGGTTACTGGACCTTTGTTAGTGGCTTTAGGCTTTCGGCCATTGGCGGCGGCTACAATTGCCTTAGTAGCTGATAGTGCTTCAGTTGCTTTTGGAGCTGTAGGAACACCGATTGCCGTTGGATTAAGTAATGTTCCTATAGCAAATGCTACGTTCTATGATGAAATCGGTATCATGGTAACGATACTAGATCTTTTTGCAGGAACATTTATTCCATTTGTATTGGTTATATTACTCACCATATTTTTTGGTAAAAACAAAAGCATAAAGCAAGCCTTACCTATGCTACCGTGGTCTCTAGTGATTGGTCTTTCCTATACAGGTTCCGCACTTTTTTACGCAGTTGTGTTCGGACAAGAATTTGTCGCTATTTTAGCATCCTTAACGGCATTAACTGTTGCAACATTTACAGCAAAAAAAGGCTGGCTATTGCCAAAATATACGTGGAGAGAAGCTGTTAGAGAAGGGTTTGTCGTTAAGGAAAAGAAATC
This sequence comes from Oceanobacillus phoenicis, assembly GCF_047238145.1. Classification (NCBI taxonomy): domain Bacteria; kingdom Bacillati; phylum Bacillota; class Bacilli; order Caryophanales; family Bacillaceae; genus Oceanobacillus; species Oceanobacillus phoenicis. The sequence goes on along the minus strand of NZ_JBDFME010000001.1, from coordinate 292,912 downwards.
AGAGATGGGTATTATAGCAGCTTGGTCACCGTATGTTGTTGTCGTTGTTTTATTACTTATGACGAGAATAATACCTTGGCTAACCGAATTTACACAATCAGCTATTGATTTATCCTGGACGAATATTTTGGGTGTGGACGGCGTTTCATCAAATTGGGAGTTTCTGTACTCTCCAGGTACGATATTAGCATTGGCAGCGGTTCTATCTATATTTTTACATAAAAAAACGTTCCGTACATTCGTCACCGCATCAAAAGAGTCGTTATCAACGATGAAGACCACGTCCATTTCATTAATTGCTACCTTAGCAATGGTACATGTATTTACGAATTCAGGAATGAATCTTAATGAACTAGCTAGTATGCCACAATACATTGCAGAATCATTAGCCAATTCATTAGGATTTATTTGGTTACTTGTAGCACCATTTTTAGGAGAATTAGGTTCTTTCATTACAGGAAGTGCTACGGTTTCTACACTTACATTTTCGCCGATTCAATATAGTGTAGCCAATCAAATAGGGTTAGATGTAAATGCAGTGCTTGCAGCTCAAGTAATTGGAGCAGGTGCTGGGAATATGATTTGTGTGCATAATGTTGTTGCAGCAAGTGCAGTAGTAGGATTGAGTGGTAAAGAAGGGGATATTATACGAAAGACGTTACTTCCTGCTATTCTCTATGCTTTAATTGTTGGAATCGTTGGATTTATTATTGCTCATTTCTTTTTGTAGATTATCGTAGTCCTTACCATCAGCTTTTCAAACCTCTTCGTTTCGATTAAAATGGTCACAAGCGATGAGGAGTTGAAAGTGAATGGAGTACAAACGTATTAAATCCAAAAAAATATATGAACAAGTTGCAGATTCATTAATAGATATGATTAAACAAGGTCGCCTACAGCCTGGAGATAAGTTAGAATCCGTAGAGCAATTAGCTCAAAACTTTGGTGTAGGCAGATCAGCGATTCGTGAAGCGTTAAGCGGATTACGTTCTATGGGGCTAGTAGAAATGAAGCAAGGTGAAGGTACATATGTAAATACCTTTAATCCAAAAAGATTTACATTACCAGTAAGTACAGCGTTTCTTATGAAACAAGATGATGTAAAAGAATTATATCAAGTCCGTAAAATACTTGAAGGTGGAACGGCGAGATATGCTGCAGCGAGTTACGAAGAAACAGATTTAATAAAGATGGAGGAAGCTTTGCAAGTAATGAAAGATGCAAGGGGAGATGATGTATTAGCAGAACAAGCAGATACGGAATTTCACTTAGCGATTGCCCAAGCGACACATATGGATTTATTAATTCATTTAATGGGCAGTGTGTCTGATTTGATGTCAGAAACAATTCGAGAAACAAGACAGATTTTATTGTATTCAGAAGACCGGGCGGATGCATTATATGATGAGCATGCACGTATATATCGAGCAATTAAAAATAGACAACCAAATGAAGCGAGAGACGCAATGTATGATCATTTAGAAAAAGTGGAGATGCTCTTATTTAAAAATCTAGATATGTAATTCTAGCCTCGGTCATAGTTTAAATTAGAAGAGGTGTAACCAAATGAAAGTATCGTTATTCATTACATGTGTGAGTGATATTGTATTTGCAGATGTAGGTAAACATACTGTTGAAATTTTAGAGCGAGTAGGTTGTGAAGTTGATTTTCCAGCTGCGCAGACGTGTTGTGGCCAACCAGCTTATAATAGTGGCTACCTACAAGAGGCCAAAAAATCAATGAAACAGATGATAAAGGCATTTAAAAATTCAGAGTATGTGGTTGGTCCTTCCGGATCTTGTGTGGGCATGTTGAAAGAATACCCACATATCTTTAAAGGTGATCCAGAATGGGAACAACCTGCTATTGATCTTGCGAATAAAAGCTATGAAATCACTCAATTTTTAGTGGATGTATTAGGAGTAACGGATTTAGGCTCAACTTTCAAAGGAAGAGTTACGTACCATCCTTCCTGCCACATGACGAGGGTACTAGGTGTAAAAGACGCACCACAAAAACTACTGCAGAGTGTGAAAGGTATTGATTTTGTTGAACTTCCTGTAAAAGAGGACTGCTGTGGATTTGGTGGAACCTTCTCCGTGAAAAACTCGGAAATATCAAGAGAAATGGTAAAAGAAAAGTCTCAGCATGTGTCCGAAACAAAGGCTGAATACCTAGTTGGTGGAGATATGGGTTGCTTAATGAATATCGGTGGCAGAATGCGCCGTGAAGGTAAAGATGTCAAGGTAGTACACATTACAGAAATACTAAATACACATAGTGAAGGAGGAATAGCATGAGCGTAAAAATTGGTGATGTTTCCTATAAAGACCGAATTGATAAGGGAATTGAAAACGACTTTATGCGTCAAGCCGTTTCTTCGGCACAAGGGAGATTTCGTAAGGGACGTCTTTCCCAAGCAGAAGAACTAGGAAATTGGGAAGATTGGCGTCAACTAGGTTCAGAGATTCGAACCCACACATTAGAAAACATAGATTACTATCTTCATCAGTTAAGTGAACAAGTAGAAAAACGTGGAGGTAACGTATTTTTCGCACAAACTGCTGAAGAAGCCAATGATTATATCGAAAATGTTGTGAAGAAGAAACAAGCGAAAAAAGTTGTAAAAACAAAATCTATGGTTACCGAAGAAATTGGATTAAATGAAGCTCTAGAAAAATCGGGAGCAGAAGTAGTTGAATCTGATTTGGGAGAATGGATTCTTCAATTAGATGAGGATCCGCCATCACATATTGTTACACCTGCTTTGCATAAAAACCGTCAACAAATTCGCGAAACATTTGCGGAAAAGCGTGGTTATGATAAAACGGATTCACCAGAAGAACTGGCAGCCTTTGCCCGTGAGCAACTGCGACAAGATTTTCTTACTGCTGATGTCGGTATAACTGGTTGTAACTTTGCGATTGCAGAATCTGGGGCAATTACACTAGTAACCAATGAAGGAAATGCAGAAATGGTTACGTCATTACCAGATACACAGATTACAGTGATGGGGATGGAGCGATTAGTACCGACGTGGGAAGACATGGAAGTACTTGTTAGTTTATTAACACGTGCAGCAGTTGGTCAAAAACTTACAAGTTACATTACTGCCTATACCGGAGCTAGATTAGAAGAAGAGATAGATGGTCCAGATGACTATCATCTAGTAATCGTTGACAATGGTAGATCCAAGATATTAGGAACGGAATTCCAATCTGCGCTTCATTGTATTCGTTGCGCAGCTTGTATTAATGTATGCCCTGTTTACCGTCATGTCGGTGGTCATGCATATAACTCGATTTATCCAGGTCCAATTGGTGCTGTATTAACACCACTTCTCGATGGATATGATGATCATAAGGAATTACCATATGCATCTTCCCTGTGTGCAGCTTGTACAGAAGCGTGTCCGGTAAAAATTCCGTTGCATGAGCAATTAATTCGTCATCGTGAAATTATTGTAGAGAAGGAGAAAAAATCTCCGGTATCTGAAAAAATTATGATGAAAGGTTTCGCGCAATGGGCTTCGAATCCAGCGGCTTATAAGTTAAGTACGAAAGTTGCCAGAACCGCATTAAAACCGTGGACGAAAGATGAGTTTGTCGAGAATGGACCAGGACCATTAAAAGGATGGACGGATGTGCGTGATTTTCCTGCTCCAGGTAAACAATCTTTCCGTGCTTGGTGGAGTGAACGTGCGAAGGGAGAAAAGCAAAATGCCAATTCATAATCGAGATAAATTTCTAAGTAATTTAGCTGCCAACCTTGGCCGTCCTCGGAAAACCGCAGGCGTAGAAAGACCGGAGTATAGTGTCCAGCCACAATATGAAGTTCTAAAAGGTGCCTCACAAGATGAGTTAATTAATGTATTAGAGAAACATTGCGAAGTGATCCATACGGATTTTGTGCGTACAAGTAAACAAGAGCTACCTAATGTTGTACGACAAACCATTGATCGATATGAAGCGAAGTCCGTCATTGCTTCCAATGATAAACGTAATGCGGAATATGGGATGGAGCAAGCGTATAATCAGCTTTCAGAAGAGCTTGATGTGCATATTTGGGATGCTGCGATTGGAAAAGAAAATCAAGTTATTGCAGAAAAAGCGGATGTTGGAATCTCCTTTAGTGATATGACACTTGCAGAATCAGGGACAGTAACTTTAAAGAACGATAAAGATAATGGTAGATCGATAAGTTTAATGCCTAAAAGTTATATCGCTATTATTCCAAAAGAAACAATCGTACCTCGAATGACACAAGCGGCAAAACAAATTCATGATGATCATGTCAATGGTATAAAAACACCATCAAGTGTATGTTTTGTCACCGGTCCAAGTAATAGCGCTGATATTGAAATGAATTTAATTGTAGGTGTTCATGGTCCCGTTAATGTTACGTATATTGTGGTAGATTAAAAGAAGAAGTTTTCGTTTAGTGAGAAAAAGTATAATAATTTAATAACAAGTCGAGAGCATTCGTTTTAATAACAGATGCTTGATAGATGAAATACAAGAGATTCCTAGGATTCGAAAATTCAAATACAAAGCACTTGTGCTTGGTAGATTGAAAAGGATGGGAATGTGACCGTATTTCATCTTTTTTTAATTGTAAAATCTCTTCTTTCATACTTTTGTGAGTTATTTTCTGTAGTTGATCGCCTTTTCTTAAAGTTTATCAGAATTTTAAATTAGAACGTTTTCCTCTTATGGGCATATGCTGATTTTAGATTCTATGAAAGGCAGGTTAATGAATACATGTATTATATTCCATATTATCCAAATGATCTTCGTTATGCTTCTCAGTCTCCCTCGATCACGGAAAAGGAGAAAGAAGAATTAGCAGAAATTACATTAGAGAACTTACAAAAAGATGTTGTAACCATCCAATTATTAGATCAGTTAAGCACATCTACAAATCAACAACAATACCTGAATACACTAAACTACACACGTGAGATCAAATTGAGAAACATAAATCAATTGGATTATTTATATAGGACTATCACCGGTAATGCCCCAAATTATCAGACAGCCAGCGAAGCTAGCAGAAATACAGAAATAGGTATACAGGATGTTGTGGAACGATGTATTGAAGATTATGAGGGAAATTATAAAGCAAGTCTAAAAAGTAGTAGCTCAGCTGTTCAACAATTATATTATCAATTATCATCAGTAGGTTATATGGCAGCTAATCAATTGTATAATATTTATCATTATTCTAGAAAAAGTAACTCGGCCACGACTCTGAATAGGCAGCTGGAAGATCACGGTGGAGAGCCATTCGTTATTGATATAGAGGAGGCTGCTGAACAAAATACAGCTTATCGAACAGCAATTTGGACCGGCGAACATCTTCAAGTGACGTTAATGAGCATTCCTATCGGTAATAATATTGGTTTAGAAGTACATCCAAATCATGATCAGTTCATTCGAATTGAAGACGGTGACGGTGTGGTTCAAATGGGAAATCAAGAAAATAATTTAACATACCGACGTCAGCTCTCTGATAGTAGTGCTGTGATGATACCTGCAGGAACATGGCATAATATAACCAATACAGGAGATGAACCACTGAAGTTATACACTATTTATGCACCGCCAGAACATTCTTTTGGTACTGTTCATCAGACAAAAGCGGATGCACTCGCTTCAGAATAAATAAGAATATGTTATAACGCATGAGATCGGAGTAACCCTCTAGGCTCATGCGTTATTTTTATAATTAAAAAAAGGCGAGTAACTTCAATTTGTTCACCGTTATACCATCTGCTAACTTACAAGTCTTTGGTCTATAGACTATGGGATTAACTATCTAAAAAAATCAAAACAAATAGGATAAAAATGTGAATTACAATCAATATTTAACTTGACGATATCTATTCGGAATCATATAATTAAATCGTAATGATTACGATTTAAAAGAGGAGTGTATGAATGAAAAGTTTGTTTACTAGATACATAGGGGCTGTTGTTGTTATTTCTATGATGTTAGGAGCTTGTCAGGCCGATAATACTGAGAAGGAAGAAAATGACTCACAGGGTCAAACTTCTAATGAAACACATGAAGTTAATGAAAATATTGCAATCCAAGGGTTAGCTGATCATTATCATACAGGAGATACAATTGAATTGAGTGCCGAGTTAGAAGAAGATTCAGAGTATGATCATTGGCATTGGTATACACTGTCGCCTGATCAGGACCCTGAAGATGAAGAATCTTGGGAAGCAGTTCCAGATAATGGAACGGATACTTATACTGGTACAGCTGAAGAAAATGGTGTACAAATTCAAGCTAAATTATTTGATAACGATCACAATGTAGTTTCTCAAAGCTCACCAGTAACTATTACTATTGACGATCATCATGGAAGCGATAACGATCCTGTGGCACAAAGAATTTACGAAGGATTCTTTTACTATGACGAGGTTGGAGAAAGAGAATTATCCGACTTTGAAGGAGATTGGCAATCAGTATACCCTTATCTTTTAAATGGTGACTTAGATGAAGTCATGGAAGTTAAAGCAGAGAATGATGATGAAATGACAAAAGAAGATTATATTGAACATTATAAATCAGCATATGAAACAGATGTTGAAAGAGTGATCATTACAGATGATTCCTTTACATTTTATTATGATGATGGCCGCGAAGAAAGTGCAAAATATGAATCTGATGGATATGAAATTTTAGAAAGAGATAGTGGAAACCGACAAGTACGATTTGTCTATAAACGACAAGATGATACAGAAGAAATGCCAACGTATATGATTTTTAGTGATCATAATATAAATACAGCAACTGCATATCACTTCCACCTATATTTTGGAGAAGATCGTGAAGCGCTTTTAGCAGAGCGCTCTCATTTTCCAACATATTATCCTTCAGAGTTGGATGGTGATGGATTAGTAAGAGATATGCTCGCTCATTAATTAAGAAAGGTAAATGGAGTAGCAAACAAATTAAGGGAGAAGTTAGATTCCTAGTGCCACCAGAACATTCTTTTGGCACTGTTCATCAGACAAAAGCGGATGCAATTGCTTCAGAATAAATAAGAATATGCTACAACGCATGAATTCGGATCAAAACTCGGAGTTCATGCGTTTTTTGATAAAAAAAAGTAGTTGTTCGCAAATAAAAAGAAATATGGAAATGGTAACTATGATACATTTCTTTTAAAAGTATTTAACTTCGAAGGGAGAAAAGTATGAGTAGGAAAATTATTTATTCACAAATGGTTTCATTAGATGGTTATATCGAAGGAGTTAATGGTGAATTGGAATGGAGTGTACCAAGTGATGAATTATTTCGATTTATAAATAAGAAGGAAGAAAATATAGACGCGCATTTATACGGAAGGAAGATGTATGAAAATATGTCTATATGGCCAAGTAAAGGACAATCGCCAAATGCTTCACAGGAAGAAAAAGATTGGGCAAAACACTGGATGGAAATAAAAAAGTATGTGATCTCAAGTAAATTAAAGCAAGAAGATTTAGAATGGAATACAGAGTTGCTGAATGGTGATATGGTATCATCTGTCTTAGAATTAAAAGAAACCACAGGCAAGGGTATTTCTTTAGGGGGAGCGAGTTTAGCGGGGGAATTTTTTCGTCATGACTTAATAGATGAAGTTTGGTTATTTATTTTTCCAATATTACTTGGTGATGGCAAGCCGATGTTTCCGACTATGCAAAATCAAAGAAACTATCATTTAAAAGAATACAAGCGTTTTGACGATACTGTTTTTTTAAATTATGAACGAGTAAACAATATATTGAAAGGAGATTTATAGTATGGGGAAGGTATATGTAGATATTTCCATGTCCTTAGATGGATATATCACTGGAAAAGATGATTCCACACAACAACCGCTGGGAATAGGTGGAGAATCATTACAAAACTGGATGTTTCAAGGTTCATTTGCTAGTGAATACAATGATTTTTTTACCATGTCTGAAGTGAATCGACGTATATTTGACCACCCCATACGTTCGTTAGGTGCAATGATGATAGGGAAAAGAACTTTTGATATTGTAAACGGGTGGAATGGCAGTCATCCAATCTCAGGTATTCCTATTGTAGTGGTAACGCATGAACCACCAAACGAATACGCAGAAGAGGATACAACATTTCATTTTGTAAGTGGTATTCATAAAGCAATGGATACGGCAAGACAATTGGCTGAAGATAAGGAGATTAGTATTGGAACTGCCAGTATCGCACAGCAATGTTTGGCAGCAAAATTAGTAGATGAACTACATTTACATATTGCGCCTGTACTATTAGGAGATGGTAAGAATTTATTTGCAAGAAGCAATCAACAAACTCCGCTTAAATTAATAAAAGCAATAGATGGCGATGTAGTCACACATCTTTTTTACCAGGTAATTTCATAGGCAAATGAAAAAGACTTGTCCTCCTCTCATATGGGTATATTCCAAACTACTGATTAGTATGGATGTATTAAACAGGAGGGGATCGAAATATGTCAATCAAATTAAAGCGTAATACAGGAATGATGGGTGGAGCAACTCAAATTACCGTTAAAGCAGACAATGAGAAGTTGACGAGCTTAAAACAGAATGAGGAAACACACGTTGGTTTGCCAGAAAATCAAGCGCAAATTACTGCGAACCAATGGTTTTTTGGAAGTAAACCAACTTCAGTAAAAGATGGCGATAACGTGGAAGTACGCATGAACAATTCCTCTCTCGTATTATATATTTTTTCCATGATTGCATTATTCACTGGTTTGTTTACCAGTTATTTAATTATCCTTATTATTGGTCTCGTCTTAATTATTTTTACTACCATTTATGCTATTAACAACTGGTTTGTGGTTAAGGTGGAATCCTGATTATATTAAGCATCATTTATATTATTGAGTGAAATCAAAAGAGAGAATGAATGACGAGAATGGTTCTAAAACCGAAAGATTGGTTGAAAATTAGGTAAGTAGTAAATAGACGCTGTTTAAATACCAAACCAGCATGGGAAAACCGAAAAAGTAGTGAATAGAATCTTTCTAAAACACGAGCCAACTCCAGAAATCCGTGAAACTGTTCAATTGATATATTACTTCTTTCTGAATACACATACTTGGCAAGAATGACACTTGCGACTTTGGTGTCACTTTACCATTTCGAAGGGGTTTTATCTTTATTGCAAGCAAAAATACATTGCTAACTATTCTGAAAAATAAGTGATATTCATGTATAATAAAAGCAATATATTATACTAAAATTAAAAAACAAGCTTCCTGTGGAGGAGAGAATAAGTTGGAATTAAAAAAAGCAACATCCTATTTGAACATAGCTGCTTTTTTAGCGAAAGAAAATTGTGATCCTTCAAAAAAATGCGGCTATATTGGAGAGAATCTAAATGAGATAGAAGAAGTGTTGGTAGAGGATTTTAAACTAGATGAGATAATTGTTGCAATAGAGGGAAAACAAATTGTAGGTATGCTTGCTTTTGATCATGAAGATGGCGAAGCAGAAGTTTGGGGTCCAGTAGTAACAAGTGCAGATCCAATTCAAACTGCAAACAAACTCTGGTCTAGCCATCCGTTCACAAGAAAAAAATGGAATTTTAAATTTTTTTACCATGTAGATAATCATGAGATGAGAAATTTTGTAGAAAACTTAAATGCGACAGTAAATGGATATCACACTGTTCTTCAATGCAATAAGTTAAAGAGCACTAGTAATCTAAATTATGAAGAGATAGATATAAATAATAAAAAAATGATAGAAAGTTTTAAGTCATTACATGATACGCTTTTTCCTAATACATATTATCCAGCGGAAATAATTCTAAATCGTCTAACGGATGAACACCGATTATTAGTTCGAACGAATGATGTCAATAATGTAGTTGGATATGCTTATTTAGAAGGAAGTAAACAGTTTAAAGAAGGTAGTATAGAATTTATTGGAGTTGATTCTGCTTATCGAAAACAAGGAGTAGGAAAGCAATTATTACAGCAAAGCATGAAACTACTTATGAATGCGATGGAAATACCATCTTTGTACTTGACAGTTAATGATGAGAATATAGGTGCCATTCGTCTCTATGAATCAGTTGGGTTTAGACAGGTGAATAATTTTGTGCACTATGAACTAGGTTGATTATATAAAGGAAATAGAGAGGAAATTTTAATGATACGAAGATTGCAAGATGGAGAAATTGCTCCAATGAAACTACTATTAATGGCGGATCCATCTGAAAGTATAGTGAAGGAATATTTGCGAAGAGGCTTTTGTTATGTATTAGAGAAAAACAATCTATTAATTGGAGAATATGTGCTTATCCCAACTAGACTAGAGACTGTAGAAATTGTAAACGTGGCAGTTGATGAAAACTTTCACGGTCAAGGGTTTGGAAAGGAACTGATTCTTCATGCAATTGAAGAATCAAAAAGATTAGGTTATAAAACAATAGAAATAGGGACGGGGAATTCTAGTGTTAATCAACTAGCGTTATACCAGAAATGTGGATTTCGAATGATAAGCATTGATCGTGACTTTTTTCTGCGACATTATAATGAACCAATTTTTGAAAATGGAATTCAGGTAATTGATATGGTGCGTTTATCGATGGAGGTTTAGATAAACATGTAACAGCGGAAACATACAATGACATTAAATGAAGAACAAGAGTCACAGTGCAGAAACTTCAATAATAAGTTCATCATAAACATTGAAAATCAAAGTATATTTCCTTTGTGACATTATTGCCTGTCGTTATTTTTTTACTAATCAATTTGTCTTGTTATAGGGATCATGATATCGAAGTGAGGTTGAATGAGATCTCGATGTATAGGGTAAACTTCATGTTTAATTGGCAAATCATCGTAGTATTCGATGTTCGGTTCCATGTAAGGGATATAGGCACAATCTTTTAACCAATGATAAATCTTCATATATGTTTTTCCTACATCATGCCCTGCTTGGTGATGTGTAATAAGGTAGGTTAACTCTGGAATATGGATATCCATCATTCCAATAGGGATTTTCGTATTTTCGTCCACTTGAAATCCGGAATAATGTACAAAACCATCAGGTCGAGTATGGTAGGATAAACCAAGTTGTTTTTGAGAATCAATGAGGTCTTTTAACTCAGTGGAGCGATTATACATGTTTTGAATGGTATGTTTCAGCTCATTGACTTCAGTATATGGTCCTTCCCATTTCAATCCAATTAAGCGATATCCCGGTAAAGTCCGTATATGGAAAGTATCTTCCATACCAATGCCTCCTTTTTCAGAATGTATTTCAATTTATTTTCGACAAATATAATGAGATTCCTTCTTATAAAATAAAAAATACCTAGTTGAATCAACTTCGTAAAAAGATTAGATTATTAATTCCAAATGTAGCGCTGTTTAAATTCATTATAAAGATCTTGATGGAGGTGAAAATGTATGAAAATGACTTGGAAGATTATTTTGACTGGTATGCAAAGTTTATTAATATACGTCATGCTGCTTATTATAGTTCCTTTTGTTTTTCTTGTTTTTGGTGATACACCAGGTAGTAATACTTTTCATCTTCTAGGGAGCGATATTATGCTTATATCGACAAAAGATAATGGATTTGTTGCAGAAGGAACATTGTTCGGGGTGTTACTTTTCTTTGGAGTAGCGGCATTTATTCATGTAATGCATTTACTTCTTAAGCGAGATACTTCTTGGAAGGTGAATGAGTAAAAAAGTGATAAATAGCTGAAGACTTTTATTCAAGATTTCGATTTGTTTTAATCGCATATGTAATGGTGAGTAACCTGTATTGTAAGACAATGAGGCTTGAGCAAAAAAGATAGGTGCTGAAAAACTTCCTGTTATTGTTTGCTGCTGAATAACTAACAGTCCGTAGGGAAGAAGGTCCCCCACGGACTAAAGTTATTTACTCAAACTGTTGAAAGACGGCTTTTTGAGGGACAGGATAAATACTTTTTCCAGCAATAGAATTAATAATTTTTTGATTGCGAAGTACAGATAAACCTAAGTTAGTTGCACTAGAACCATGAGAATGCTCCAGATTGGTTAATGTATAAATATGATTGTTGCGATCCTCTTTAAAAGTTAAACGATAATCTTTTGTAACTTTATAAAGTTTTTCATCTTCCCATTCAATTAAATCAGAAAATCGATGTAACCAATCCGGAAGATTCGGTTTATATCCCGTTGCAAGAATGACTTTATCAGAAGGATATGTAAACTGTTCTTTCTTTTGCCATTGCTCACAGACTAACTGATAAGTCGATTGGGTCGAATCTTTATTAATATCCCTTACCGCAGTGGAGGATTGGATAGTTACAGATGGATTGTCTGGGTGAATAGAACGGTTATACAGAATTTCATAGATTTTATTTAACATGTTAGGGTCGACACCGTTCCGAACGCTATCCAATGTTTCCAGCGACTCTTGTCTTCCTTCAAAAGATAGTTGATGGAAGTAATCGATAAACTCAGGAGAAAAAACTTCTTTTCCAAGACTTGTTTCATCCTTTTGAAAGAACCCGCCAGAACGAGTGAACCAGGTTAGATCATATCCATGCTTTTTTTGATCCTTTAACAAATCATAAAAAACCTCCGATGCACTTTGTCCAGAGCCGACTACTGTTATAGAATTGGAATTTTTGAGTGAATCTTCAAGATATAGATACCTACTTGTATGTGTGACATCTTCATCAGGTAAACCTTGTAATGGATCAGGGATATTCGGGATACTTCCTGTACCTAATACGATATGACGAGAGAAGTAAGACGTTGTTGTTTGATCAGCGAGATTTTCCACAACCACCTCAAAATGAGACGGATTCACATTTTGATGATCAATAACATCAACCACGCGCATCCCGAAATGACAGTGATTGAGATTAGAAACAACCCATTGGCAATAATCATTATACTGTTCTCTTGGTATGGTAAAACGATTAAAGAAATAAAATTGATAGAGCCGATTATGTACATGTAAATAGTTTAAAAATGAATGAGGGCTCGTAGGATTAGCAAACGTTACTAAGTCTGCTAAAAATGGTGTTTGCATATCCATTCCTTCTATAAGCATGCCCGGATGCCAATTAAACTCCGGTTCTTGCTCAAAGAACATTGCATCAACTTCTTCTGTTTCATCTGTTAAAACAGCAAGACTTAAATTAAATGGACCTACTCCGATGCCAATTAAGTCGTTTATTTTCTTGTTCATTTATTTCCTCCGAAAAAATAAGTATTTAAAATTAATCTATGTTATCTATTCCCTAATTGAATACGATATAAACGAAAGGAGAGAAAGAATTGGAACTATATACTGTTATTGGTTTTATCGTAATTATTTTGTTTTTGGTTGTTGCACTATTTCAAGTCTTATTGGTTATTGGCTATCCATTAGGGGAGTTTGCCTTAGGGGGAATATATAAAGTTTTGCCTAAGAAGCTGCGATTGTTAAGTGCTATTAATGCTTTCGTGCTGTTGGTCATGAGTGGCGTATTTGCTGTTTACACTGGTTTGTGGAGTGTATCCTCTTCTATTAATTTGCATATAGTCGCCAGTATTATCACAGGGTTTTTAGTATTAAACACGATTGCCAATCTTTTTTCGAGGAGTAAAAAAGAAAAATATGTTATGACACCATTATCTGGAATAATGTTTTTATTGTGTTTATATCTCGTTTTGTTTAAATAAAATATAAAAAGGATTGAAGGGCGCTAAGGCATGTGTAAAGTACATATAATTGGTTCGGTGGGCAGTGGGAAAACTACATTGGCAAGAGCATTAAAAACAATTTTAGATATTCCTCATATCGAGTTAGACAATATTGTTTGGATTCGAGACAGTAGAGGGGATATAAGGAGAGGATTTAAGGATAGAGATGCTTTACTCTTTTCCCATGTTCAACAAAATCATTGGATTATAGAAGGGGTTCATATTTCCTGGGTCGATCCTAGTCTAGAAGATGCAGATATAATTATTTTTTTAGATATACCATACCGCACACGAATTTACCGAATTATACGTCGGTTCATACTGCAAAAGCTAGGAAAAGAACCAGCGAACTACAAGCCAACAATATCCATGTTTTTTCATATGATTCGGTGGAATCGTGATTTTGAAAAGAAAAGTCGAAGGACTATTTTTGCCAAATTACAACCTTATCATGAAAAAGTACATATATTACAATCCTCTAAGGATGTAGAATATTTCTTGCTTCATTTCAAAAGCGCAAATGAGAAGATTTTATGAAGATGAATAAGCCTGAAAAATACAGGCTTATTCTGTTTTTATCGAGAAGTATACAATTAACCCTATAGTTGTTGCTAGTAAAATCGCAAAAATAGACACAAATAAGTATCCGACTGGTATTGATACGACAAAAAAGTCGATAATGAACAACAAGAATATTAATATAATCGAAATCGTATAGGTACTGAGTGTAACTTTTCGTTTATTCATGATGTGTCCCCTTTCGGCTTGTCCTTAAGTTCAGTTTACCCGATGAACTTTTTCTTAAAACAACTAAAAAATGTATTGACCTTTACGCAACGTAAACCCTTAAACTGAAAATTGTCAGGAGGTGATGAAGTGGATTATACCGTGAAGCAAGTAGCAGACATATCGGGTGTTAGTGCACGAACACTACGATATTATGATCAAATTAATTTACTCAGTCCAAAGATGGTGAATGATTCCGGTTATCGCATTTATGGAGAGGAAGAAATTAATCGTCTGCAGCAAATACTCCTTTATCGGTCGATGGGGATGAAGTTGAATCAAATTCAATATGTTCTTGATGATTCAACTTTTGATATCCATATTGCTTTAGAAGAACATCGTAAACAACTGTTAGCACAACGGGAGCAAATTGATCATTTATTACTGACTGTCGATAAGACAATACGTTACCAAAAAGGAGAATTGAATATGTCTAATAAAGAGAAGTTCGAAGGGTTTAAGCAAGAACGATTAGAAGAAAATGAGAAGGTATTTGGTGAGGAGATTCGTCAAAAGTATGGGGAAGAGACAGTAGATGCTTCTAATCAACAATGGATGAATATGGGTGAAGAAGATTTTGAGAAGATGCAAGAGATAGAAAATGAGTTGTTTACGACATTAGACCATTTATTTCAATCAAAAGATCTAGATTCCAAAGAAGCGAAACAAGTATATGACCTTCATAAAAACTGGTTAATGTTTAGTTGGTCAGAGTATTCTGCTGAAGCACACAAAGGGTTAGCAGAAATGTATGTAGCAGATGATCGTTTTAGAAAGTATTATAATGAGAAAGCGGATAAGGAAATTGTAGAGTTGCTTCGCGATGTTATAGTAAAACATGCAGATCGCCAATAATGGATTATGAGCCTCTAGTCATTGGTACTAGAGGTTTCTTTTGTTTTGGAAACTTTTTTAGCGCTGAATCGTACAACAGTTGATACATTTTTAATAATGAAGGGTACAGAAGGTTGACTGTAGTAAAAATTAGATTTTAAATCATAGAATTTAAGTTTGGGAGGACTGTTATGGAAACTATAATAACTTACCAATGGGAGATATTTATCGCAGCGGAAATCTTATCCGTGATAATGCTGCTGTTATTTGGAATAACAAGATATCTACTAGATAGAAAACAGCTTAGTGTTATTTTTATATTTTTATTTTTAGTTCTTCTTATTATGGAAGCTATACTCGGTATTATGGTTTATCAACGGACGGGAGATATTTCTAACTTTCAAATCATTATTACCATATTTATAGTCTATGCCTGTACATTCGGTATCACCGACTTTAAACGGTTGGATCGATGGATGAGAAAAATAATTGGTAAATGGAGAAGTAAAGAACTCTTAACGGAGAGAGATAAAGAGATAATGGCAAAACAAAAGAATCCAAAGTATATTGCGAGGAAATATCGTTATTCTTCTATCATTCATCTCATTATCTTTGTGTCTATACAATTCATTTTATGGATGTATGGACTAGGCGATACGGAAAGTATAATGGGTTATATAACTGATTTATCATGGATTGAAAATGGCGACTATAGGCAATCCCCATATGCAAACGAAACTGCATTTGGATTATCCATGGTTTGGGGAATCATCTTTATTGTCGATTTCATTTATTCTTGGTCGTATACTATCTTCCCGAGTAAAAACAGTAAATAATTGAAGAAAAAATTCCGATAATTTGGTAAACTGTTAAAAAGGGATGAGGAGGATAGCATGCAAATAAATCAAAATCATCAGCAATATATGGCAAAAGCAATTGAATTAGCAGTTAGTAATATCTCAAAAGGTGGGGGGCCATTTGGTGCAGTCATCATAAAAGAAAATGAAATAATTGCAGAAGGAACAAACCAAGTTACCAATCACCATGATCCCACTGCACATGCCGAAGTTCAAGCAATTCGTCAAGCATGTGAGAAGCTTTCCACTTTTGAGTTAAATGGATGTACACTCTATACAAGTTGTGAACCATGCCCAATGTGTTTAGGTGCTATTTACTGGGCGAGGATCGATGCGGTGTATTTTGGTGCGAATCGGAAAGATGCTGCCAAAATTAATTTTGATGACGATTTAATTTATCAAGAAATGGAACTATTACCAAGTGCGCGCAAACTTCCGTTTATCACAATCTCTACAAACGATTCTTTACTTCCATTTGAAACATGGGAAAAGTATACGAAAAGAACACATTATTAGATGTCAAATATGAATTTGACATCTTCTTTTTTTGACGTATAATAATTAGTAATTATAAAATTACAAATTACTAGCGAAAATTGAGGTGAAGTTATGCCCAAATTCGATCAAGAGCAGCAAGAATTTTTACAATCGTATAATACAAATAGACATATAACTCCGGATGGGTATACGAGTGATATTGCTGTTTTTACTATCGTATCAAATACAGTTAGTGAAAATGCGAGTAAACGAAAAGTACTACCGAAGAAATTGTTAAAGCTACTTTTAATTCGTAGGGTTGAAATAGACAAGCATGGAAATCCGAATGTTGAGGGCGGAAAATGGGCTTTGCCGGGAGGATTTGTGGATGCAAAACACCAGGAGACAGCTCATGAATCAGCTATAAGGGAATTAAATGAAGAAACTGGTGTAGATCAAGTCTACCTAAAACATTTTGGTGTTTATGATGCATGGGGGCGTGATCCAAGAGGTTGGATTATATCCAATGCCCATTATGCTATTGTTCCTGAAGGTAAATTAACTAACCGCAAAGCAGCGGATGATGCAGCTGAAGTAAAATTGTTTTCTATTGAAGAAGTACTTGAATTATCATTAGCGTTTGATCACCGTCAGATTATTGAAGATGCCTTAAGATGGATTGAAAGAGATATGCTAAATACAGATATTGCGAAGAACTTTTTATTAAGTGAATTCACGCTTTCAGAACTTCAAGGGGTATTATTAACGGTATCTAATCATCCTAAAATAGCAAATAAATCCGTTTTTTTTACAAAAGCACCGAAACTTCCTTTTTTAGAAAAAGTTGTTGATGAAAATGGAAATTGGAAGAAAACGGAGCGAAACTCTTATCGACCATCACAATTATATCGGTTTACGAATCAAGTAGTAGTACCATCCATCTGGGAATAAATTGATTTCGCGCTTATGAATACATAGAAAGTAGCGCATTCTATTATTTAGGAGGAGAACTATGAATTATATCGATGACAGCTTAGCACTACATACGGACTTATATCAAATTAATATGGCAGAAACATATTGGAATGACGGAATTCACAACAGGAAAGCGGTGTTCGATCTTTATTTCCGTAATCTTCCATTTGGGAATGGGTATGGAGTCTACGCTGGCTTAGAACGAATAATCGAATATATGAATAATTTTCGATTTACAGATGCGGACCTAACTTATTTAAAAGAGATTGGTTATCAAGATGATTTCATTGAATATCTAAAAAGTATACGCTTTACTGGTACGATTAAGTCAATGAAAGAAGGTGAAATCGTATTTGCTAACGAACCAATTCTTCGAGTGGAGGCAAATCTTGCTGAGGCACAATTATTAGAAACAGCTCTATTAAATATTGTTAATTACCAAACGCTAATCGCTACCAAAGCATCACGAATTCGCCAACTTGTTGGAGATCAGCTTGTAATGGAATTCGGAACGAGAAGAGCACAGGAAATGGATGCGGCCGTTTGGGGTACACGAGCAGCTTTTATTGGAGGGTTTAGTGCAACGAGTAATGTCCGCGCTGGGAAATTATTTGGAATCCCTGTCTCAGGAACACATGCGCATTCGATGATTCAAGCATATCGAGATGAATATAAAGCGTTTATGAAGTACGCAGAACGTCATGAAGACTGTGTGTTTCTTGTGGATACATACGATACATTACGTTCGGGAGTTCCCAATGCTATCAGAGCAGCAAAGGAATTAGGGGATAGTATTAATTTCCAAGGAATCCGGTTAGATAGCGGAGATTTAGCGTATTTATCAAAAGAAGCAAGAAGAATGCTCGATGAAGCTGGTTTTCCAGATGCAAAAATTTATGCATCGAATGATTTAGATGAATATACTATTGCAAGTCTCCTTGCACAAGGAGCAAAAATTGATGTGTGGGGAATTGGCACAAAACTAATTACAGCATATGACCAGCCTGCACTAGGAGCAGTATATAAACTTGTGTCTATTGAAGATGAAAATGGTGAGATGAAAGATACGATCAAATTATCAGGAAATCCAGAAAAAATGACAACACCGGCTATGAAAAAGGTTTACCGAATTATAAATAAGGAAAATCAGCATAGTGAAGGAGATTATCTTACGCTTGAAAATGAGCATCCAAATGAACAAGATGAAGTAATGTTATTCCATCCGGTACATACGTACTATAAAAAGTTTGTTTCTAATTTTGAAGCAGTAAATCTCCATCATGATATTTTCGTTGATGGGCAGATTGTTTATGAATGTCCTGACTTGGTAGAAATTCAAACATTTACTACGAATCAACTCCATTTATTCTGGGACGAGTATAAAAGAACAAATTATCCAGCGGAGTATCCAGTCGATTTAAGTGAAGCATTATGGAATAATAAGATGAATCATATTGAACGAGTGAAACAAGCGGTAAAAGATAAAATTAATAAACATTAAATTGGAGGAGAAATATGTATGAGTGATTTACAAAAAACTATTATTGAAGATCTGCATGTAGAACCTGAAATTGATCCAAAAGAAGAAATCCGTAAGCGAGTGGCCTTTTTAAAAGCGTATTTGAAAAAGCATTCATTTTCAAAGGGATATGTACTAGGTATGTCTGGTGGGCAAGACTCCACACTGTTATCGAAGCTTACCCAGATTGCAGTAGATGAATTGAATGAGGAAAACTCTACAGATGCCTACCAGTTTATTGGTATGAAGTTACCTTATGGTGTTCAAAAAGACGCTGGTGATGTAGACGATGCTATTAAGTTTGTTGATCCAAGTAAAGTAATAACAGTAAATATTAAAGAATCTGTAGATGCAAGTGTAAAAGCTTTACATGAAGCAGGTGTGGAAATTAGTGATTTCTTAAAAGGAAATGAGAAGGCAAGGGAACGTATGAAGGCGCAATATAGTGTAGCAGGAGCACATAATTATTTTGTTTTAGGAACGGATCATGCTGCAGAAGCAGTAACAGGTTTCTTTACGAAACATGGTGATGGCGCTTGTGATTTAGCACCTTTATATGGTCTTAATAAACGTCAAGGCAAACAGATGTTAATTGAATTAAACTGTCCAGAGCATTTGTATAATAAGAAGCCTACTGCGGATTTAGAAGATGATCGACCAGCGTTACCAGATGAAGAAGCATTAGGGGTTACTTATGAAGAAATTGACGATTTCTTAGAAGGAAAAGAAGTTTTGGAAGACAGTAAAAAAACAATTGAAGGACATTATTTAAAAACGATGCATAAGCGTGAAGGCGAAGTAACGATATATGATCAATGGTGGAAATAATAAAAATAGCAAAGGATGAGCTGAATGTGAGCTCATTCTTTTTTTGTGAACAAAACGCTGTTTTAAAGATTATGCTATAGGATCTAGATTTTTGTTTGCTAGTAAACCATAGACAAGAGTATGATTTTGTCTAAAAATGAACAGACTTAAAGGGAAAAAGAAGCTATAAGTTGCGTTATAGTTAACTCTAAGATATAAAATAATATTATAAAGTGGGAATTAGCTTTAATCTATTAACATAAATAAACGCTAGGATAAAAGCAATTAACCCTATAAAAATCCAAATATCAAAAGGTTGGGATAGAGATTTTAAAGCGATTGTTTTTTATGCTGTTAATTATATTATTGGCTTTTTGGACGAAACCATATTGGGAAGATACTGTTCGTGATATTATTCCTGAGTCAATCAGTGATACTTTTCATTCTGCAACTGACCTTGCTACTCAAAGTATAGAAAATGAATTTGACTTTGATTTTGATAGAGTGAAAGATCAAGTTTCTATGCTCTACTCTTCCGTAGTTGATTCTATTCAAAATTCAGAACAAGAACCAGAAACTGAACCAGTAGAAAAGCCTGAACTGACAACTCCTGATGAACAATCATTTTCTGTTGGGAATGTAGAACTTGGAGATACAAAAACTGTGGTTGAAGAAAAGTATGGAGAACCTATGAGAGAAAATGCAAATGAGTATGGTGTGCAATGGTCTACCTATCATGAAAACTATCAAAATTTTATGATGGTTGCATATGATGAGCAAGACGTTGTGCGAGGGTTATTTACCAATCAGGATTTGGTTTCTTCACAGCATGACTTAAAATTAGGTGTTTCGAAAACGGCTGTGAATGAAACACTAGGTGAGCCAGAAGAAGTAATTCGTAATGGTTGGTTTAATTATCAAATCAACAGCGAAGGAGAATATGATATCTATCATATGGATGGAAGTTATGTAACGATTTTTTACGATATACATGAAGATGATGAAATGACGGCAATTCAATTAATAGATGAGGACTTAGAATCATCAAAAAAAGCGCTCTATACTCCGAGTAGCGAGCAATTAAAAGAAGGTTTTGAATATCAGCTTTTTGACCTAACTAATGCTACTCGTGTAAATCATGGATTATCTGTCTTAGAATGGAACGAAGACGTACGGGGTACTGCAAGGGATCACAGTACGGACATGGCAGAGAATCAATATTTTAGTCATACTAATCCAGAGGGGCAGTCTCCTTTTGATCGGATGCAAGAAGATGAGATTACATTTTTAAGTGCTGGAGAGAATTTAGCTTATGGGCAATTCAGCAGTATTTTTGCTCATCAAGGTCTAATGAACTCGCAAGGTCATCGTGAGAATATCGTAAATAGTAGATTTACCGAGTTAGGAATTGGTGTTGACTTTAACGAAGATAATCAGCCATTTTATACGGAGAATTTTTTAGATAAGTAATTGTAGTAATTTTAACCGTTTGGTAATGCTAGCCAAGCGGTTTTTTATTAATTAAGAGGGGAAGGTGGTTTTGATATGATGTCTGTTTTAAACAAACGCTTGATTAAGGGAGCTAGACTGGTGAAAGATGCTAGAAAAATTATAAGTCTCCTATTAGAATACAAAGCAATACAAAAAATGAATGGTAAATAGCGTAAATCTATTTACCATTCATTTATATTTATTAATTGTTTATTGGAATCATAAAAGCTGTCAGGTTGCTGATTTTACTTCCCGTAAAAGTGTAGATGTCACAAAAACCATAGGCTTTCTTATTGCCATTTTCATCAGAGAAATGCATCTCACCTTCTACAATTGCTGAATCTTTGTCTGTGAATATTCGGTTAACCTCATATTTATCAGCTACAAATCCGCGCATAGGTTCCATGTTGTTAATAAAAGCTTCCCTTCCTTTTAGAGAGGAATCTCCTATTTGATTCATTACCACATCATCTGTAATATGCTCGTATAAAAAATCGACATCTCCTACAGAAAATGCTTTATTAATTTTCTCTACCAATACCAAATCAATCGACATCATATTTCCTCCTTCATTTCCATATTTATAAAACCATTTTAAATAATTTTGCAGGTTTCTATTTCTTTTCATTTGCTAACTTTACTCGTATTTCTTTCTCTTGTTATAAAGTTTTGCATGAGCAATGAAAGAGACACTAGAATTGGTGGGTCGGAAATCCTAGGTTCATGAAGAATTAAATGTTCTGATGCTAGTTTTGATATTCCATCGACTGTAATGGGCTCTAGTTTTCGCACTCGTAATGTATGATGAGGTATGAGAATAGATGTAGAAGTACTACTCCATGGAAAGCCTGTTGCCATAAGATAATAAATACCTACAGGGATATCTTTGAGATGAAAATTACCTGTATTTCTAACTACTGTTCCAACTATAGGAAGGCCTTCTGGTATTGGTTTAGTGAAGAGACCAATGAAGATAATACCTTCAAACAGCGTTTCAGCTTCAACAGTACCAGATAGAGTGTTCGTAACTGGAGAGTGTAATGCCAATTGTTCAGAGGGAAGCTTTTCAATTTGTTTTACATAGAGTCCTGTTGAATTGTGCATTCTGCGAAATTGATTTGGGGATACACCAACACTTTTGGTAAATCGAGAAGTAAAGGTACCTAAACTTTGCTGTCCCACTTCTAATCCAATATCACGAATAGTAAAGTTAGTTTGCAATAGTAATTCCTTTGCTTTTTGTAAGCGTACAGAAGAAATGTAGTACTGTGGAGATACACCAACGTGTTTTTTAAAAACACGCGAAAAATGATAAGGACTATAGGCTGCATATTGGGCAAGCTTAGATAAAGTTAGATCCTCATCTAAGTGTTGATGAATATAGAGTATCGTATGTTGGATGGTATCGTTTTGAAACGTAGTCATAGTAAAGCACCTCCAAAAGGTATCTATATACATATTCCATTAAAAGAGAAAAAACCCTTTATAAAGGTTGTTCAAAAAGTCCGGTGAAAATGACATATATCAGGAGGACCTCCTGCTAGTCCTATGGGCAACAAGGGCTTATACAATTTGTTACCTGGTTATCTTCTTCCTATCTTTCACTTTAAAGAAAAAGGTTTGTGAAAAAAAGATTTAGTTATGAATTCCGTCTTGTTATGGAACGATTTTTACAGTATAATCTAACTATTCGAAGAAATGGACGGAGGTGAGTAGAGATGTTTTTTCATGAAATGATGCATGCGAATTGGATAGAATTCCTTTATTTTTGTCGTGCGAAATTTGCTGTAGTTGCGAATAACGGGATACGTGTGTCCTTTTTTAGTAGCTTAATAACAGTGAATGAATCGTGAAAAAGCATCTCTACATGCACATAAGAAGTAAATCCTATTAAATATGGAACTTTTTTAGCACAAAGAGGCTCGGATGCTCTTTGTGCTTTTTCTTTCTTCTTATTCTCATGAGAGGTGACATGAAAATAAAGGAGATATTTACATGATTACGTGTAGTATACAAAATATTAAAAAGATGTACGGTGGGAATATTATTTTCGATGGGATTAATTTGGAAATAAATGAAAAAGATAGAGTTGGGTTCGTTGGTAGAAATGGAGCTGGAAAGTCGACGTTGCTCAGGATAATGGCAAAGATAGAAGCCGCTGATGAAGGTAGGGTTCATTGGAGAAAGCATACAAAAGTTGGTTATTTAGAACAGATACAAGACGAAATGAATGGTTTAACCGTTTATCACGTTTTGAAAAATGCATTTGAGACTCTAAACGATTTAGAAAAGCAAATGCAGGAATATGAGGAAAAGATGAAAGACCCTTTAGAAAATGTATCCGATCTTGTTATCCAATATGGGGAGGTTCAAGAACGTTTCTCTTTTTTAGGTGGCTATGAAAGAGATGCGCAAATTGAAAAAGTCTGCCGAGGGATAAATATAATTTCATTATTAGAGCTGACATTTCAAGAATTAAGTGGTGGAGAAAAGACAAAGGTTGCTCTGGCAACAATCTTATTGAAACAACCTGATTTTCTATTGTTAGATGAACCTACCAATCATCTTGATATATCTGCGGTTGAATGGTTAGCTTCATATCTAGATGATTACCCAGGAACAGTGGTTATCGTGTCTCATGATCGTTACTTCCTCGATGAAACAGTAACGAAAATTATTGATTTAGAAGATGGGGAAGCAGTTTTGTATGAAACCAATTTTAGTAATCACATAAAGGAAAAGGAATCCAGGTTGTTAAAGGAGTTCCAAGATTATCAAGAACAGCAAAAGAAAATTAAGAAAATGAGAGAAGCAATCAAACGACTACGTGAATGGGCGAACCGTGCTAATCCACCGAATGAAGGATTGCATAAACGTGCAAGAAATATGGAACGTGCTATAGAACGAATGGAAAAGATCGATAAACCACTACTTCATCGAAATAAGATGGGATTAGATATAGAAACAGCAGATAGAAGTGGAAAAGATGTTGTTAGAATGGAAGACGTTAAAAAGCAGTTTGAAGACCATTTACTCTTTGAACATGTAGATATGCACATTCGATATCAAGAAAGGGTAGCGATTATAGGAGAAAATGGAACGGGAAAGTCTACATTAATTAAACTGTTATTACAGTCTCAACAACCCGATGCTGGAACTGTTTATGTCGGTATTAACGTGAAGATAGGTTATTTATCGCAACATGTTTTCCAAGATATCGATCCTACTTTAACGGTAATAGAAGCCTTTCGTGATGAAGTAGCTGTTGTAGAGGGAAAGGCAAGACATATACTTGCGCGATTTTTATTTTATGGATATGCGGTGTTCCGTAGGGTCTCTGAACTTAGTGGAGGAGAAAAGATGAGACTGCGATTAGCTCAACTCATGTATCAAGATATAAATACACTTATATTAGATGAACCCACCAATCATCTCGATATAGACTCACGGGAAGTGCTAGAAGAAGCTCTAGAAAACTTCCAAGGGACAATAATTGCAGTAAGTCATGACCGATATTTTCTTGATAAAATCTTTCAAAAGATATATTGGATAGAAGATAAAAAAGTCCATTCTTACAATGGAAATTACTCTTGGGCAAGAGAAAAAATGAGAGAGCAACTTTTGAAATTAAAAGACATACTGGTGAAGCCGGATAGTAAAATAAATAAAGATAACTCACCTCCACATGTAAGTAACCAATTAAAGGGAAATGACCAGAAAATTCTTCTCGAGGAGATCGATAAGCTCGAAAACGAATTAGCAATTATCGAAAAAAAGATGGAAGAATCAACAGATGTGGAGCAATTAATCCAGCTTCAAGAGAAAAAGGAAGAAATTGAACAGCTCTGGGAGAAAAAATATCTTTTAGTAGAAAAGTAAAATTATAGTAAAAAAGGCAGGTATTGTAGGCGATACCTGCTTTTTTATGCTAGGATATAAGTAGGAGGTTAAAATTACTTCCTTTTGGAGAAAATAAATATTATATCATATTCTGATAATTAATATTATTCTTTTATTGTTGTTGAATTTACTGTTAAAGAAGGTGCCGAGTTGGGAATTAATGATAACAAAATAGGATTATTTAAGCGTTTTTTTCTTAACAATCGCTTTGTGTTATTTCTCACAATTCTATTGTTAATTGGGTTAAACATACTTATTTTTACAAATATTTCTTTTGTGTTTACACCTTTTGTTGTACTTGTGAAAACAGTAGTTTTGCCTTTAGTATTATCAGCAATAGCTTACTATCTATTAAATCCACTTGTAAACTATTTAGAGAAGAAAAATATAAAACGGATCTATTCGATATTTGGATTGTTTATTGTAATTATTGGCCTTCTGACAGTTTTAATTGTTTCAGTGATCCCCGTTCTTCGTGAACAAATAATGAGTTTAATTGAAAATTTACCTCCGTTTATTAATGACATTGAAGACATGGTGGAGAGTTTAATAGGAAGTCAAGTGCTGAATCAATCTCAAATATTAAGTAGTTTAGATATTTCTAGTTTTGTTTCACAGATATCTGAAAAGTCATTAGACTTGATAGATACTGCCTTTAGTAATATTGGTGGCGTGATAGGAACGGTTACAGAAATTGTTCTTGCGATTGTAACGTTGCCTTTTATTTTGTTTTATTTATTAAAAGATGGTGAAAAGCTACCAGGGTATTTTCTGAAGTTTTTACCAGTTTCATTTCGTGATCAAACATATACGGTACTTAAAGAAATGAATACACAAATTAGTGCATATATTAGAGGACAGATTATCGTTGCTTTTTGTATCGGTGTATTAATGTATATTGGTTTTACTATTATTCAATTAGATTATGCTCCAGTATTAGCATTGATTGCCGCATTTACAAATGTAGTGCCTTACTTAGGTCCAGCGATTGCTATAACACCAGCATTAATCGTTGCTCTGGTAACTTCTCCTTTTATGTTGATCAAATTGATTGCGGTTTGGACGGTAGTGCAGCTGATCGAAGGGAAGTTTATTTCTCCACAGATTATGGGGAGAAATCTACGCGTGCATCCAATCACTATTATCTTTATCATTTTAACTGCAGGGAATCTGTTTGGTGTAGTCGGAATCTTGTTAGCAGTACCTGGATATGCTATATTAAAAGTTATTACTACACATCTGTTTGAATTCTTTAAACGAAGAAGTAATTTATACAATGAGAATACGATGACTCAAGATTCAAAAGAATAAAAGCGATGATCAGGAAAAGTAATCTCGACAAAATCGAGATTGCTTTTTATTTTTTTATTGCATCTGTTATAAAAATGTGTATATAATGTATATACTGTATATATACATTATATATGAAAGTGAAAACCAAGTAGCCGAATCAGAAGGGGATACCTATCGAAATAGGATAACTATTAATTATCAAACATTTAATTTAACATTATAAAAAACATAAAATTAGAGGGATTAGCATGAAAGTAATAATTTCAAACAGTTCAAAAGAGCCCATATATGAACAAATCACAAATCAAATTAAATCGTTAATCTTATCAGGTGAATTGCAAGAAGGGGTGTCATTACCATCTATACGCCAACTTGCAAAAGATTTGAAGATAAGTGTAATCACTACAAAACGTGCTTATGAAGAACTAGAAAAAGATGAATTTATTTATTCTATCGTAGGTAAAGGATCATTTGTAGCGGAACAAAATCTAGAGGTTATTCGTGAAAAAAAATTAAAGGTAATTGAAGAACAACTAAATGCTGTAATTATAAACAGTAAAGAGATTGGTCTTTCATTAGAAGATTTACAACAATTATTAGACATTTTATATGAGGGGTGAACTATATTGGAGAATGTGGTGGAAATAATGAATGTGTCGAAGGAATTGAAAGGTTTTTCTATTAGAAATATGGACTTACATATTAAAAAGGGATTTATTACTGGATTTATTGGTGCGAATGGAGCCGGAAAATCCACTACAATAAAAATGATGATGAATCTATTACGGCCGAACTCTGGAGAAGTGAAAGTATTTGGTTTGGAATATTCGATGCACGAAAAAGAAATTAAGGAACGTATTGGCTTTGTTTATGATGGTAATGTGTTTTTTGAAGGCTTAAATCTAAAAGATATTAAGCGAATTGTTGCGCCAGCTTATAAGAGATGGGATGATAAAATCTTTCATCAATATGTGAAGCAATTTGATCTACCACTAAACAAACCAATAAAGAATTTTTCTAAAGGGATGCAAATGAAGGCGTCTCTAGCTATAGCTTTATCCCATCATGCAGAACTAATTATAATGGATGAGCCCACAGCTGGACTAGATCCAATTTTTCGTAGAGAGTTGTTATCTATATTACAAGATTTGATGATAGATGGAAATCGTACCATTTTCTTTTCAACCCATATCACTTCTGATCTAGATAGAATAGCAGACTATATATCATTTATTAGAAATGGAGAAATTGTATTACATCAAACAATCTATGAAGTTTTAGAAAATTATGCTTTAGTAAAAGGTGAATTAGACCTCTTAGATAGAGATACTGAACGATTCTTTGAAGAAATACAACGTACATCTACAGGATTTGAGGCATTAACGAAAGACATTGATCAAGTAAAGCAAATTTTTGGAGATGAAGTTATTATTGATCCAGCTTCTCTTGAAGATATCATGTTTTATTTAAAAGGGGGTAAACAACATGTTTAATCTGATTAAAAGAGATTTAATTCTTCAGAAGAAGCAAATAATCATCTATATGCTTATCTCAATAGGTTTCATTTTGTTAGATAAACATCATCCTGCATTTATATTCTTAATCTCTAGTATATTTATTCCATTTAATACACATGTCTACGATGAAAAAACGGAAACGAATATACTTTTAAACTCGCTTCCATATACGCGTAAACAAATTATCGCAGCGAGATATATAGGCGCTGTTGTCTATATGTATTAGCAATGGGGTGGACGAGTATTGGGTTTGTTATTTTTGGTAAATCCTTTACATTGACTGATATTTCGGTAGGTATTGGCTTGTTTCTTACTTTTGTTGCATTTGCTTATCCGTTATTTTATATCTTTAAGCCGGGAAATATTAGCATAATTGTTCTGGTTGGTTTTCTTGTTTTTTCTGCTTTGTCCTCATTTATTGTTCCATTTTTATCACAACACGCAACATTTTTAATGCAACTAACCGAAACAATGCTATACACTTCTGGGGCAGTATTCACGATACTTATGTTTACGTTATCATGGGGTATTACACATACCATTTACCAACGTAAGGCATTTTAGATAAGTATTAAAACAGAGTTTGGTTTTCTTCAGAAACGAATGATATTTATGGCTCTATAGGAGATCGCTATATTGAGAACCTCCTGGACTCTTCGAAAGTGGATCATGTTACCGGCTTGAGGTGAAAAATTTTCGCAATTTATCTGGTTGAATTTAGCTCGCATATTAGACTTAGCAAGAGGATTCGTGGGGGAGAGACGCCCCCCACGAATGAATGCAACATTTATAATTTCGTTGGTCGCTTTTTACTGGAGTACATGGAAGATTCAATTAGGATTTCAATAACAACTGCAAAAATAAATACAATCCAAGCATATTGAATTCCTGCTAACATCCAGAGAATAATAAAGATTCCAATGGCACCTACCCACAGTGCTCCAGATAGCATGCCTCTTTTTGTAGCATGTTCAGGGTTTTGATAAGCATTGGAATAGTACTCTTCCCATTGAGCTTCCTCTTCAATAACCCAAGGTTTTAAACGTTTTTTCTCTGTGAGTAATAAAAAGCCGATTGTTAATAAGGCAGGAAGTAAAAATGGAATTAATATACCAATTACAGCGACTGCCTCACTATTCTCCATAAAATACTGGGAAGTAGAAATCGTTGCTCCAAAAAGAATGGATGCTACAGCTATAGCATATATCAATGCACGTCCCCGATGCATAGGGTGTTTTCTTGATGTTTCTGTTGTTAAAACTAAATAAACCAAAGTAGCTCCTGCAGGTACAAGAAACGGTAAAAATGTTGAAATCGCATAGAATAGATTATCAGTTGCAAAGAAGGTAATCATACTGGTAATTAAACCAAATAATAGCACCCCTGCTGTTAAAGTATAGGCAATTGCATAACTGATGCTAAGTTTTGATGTAGAATCTATATACATTTTACCTATTAGTTCCTTACGTTTTTCTTTACTAAAATCATCAGCAATCTCAGTAATATTCCCTAATTCAGATACAGCATTTGTAAAGGCGTCTTCCGATGAATATCCTTTTTTCTGTAAATCATCAATACGATCTTGTAGATTGAAAATAATCTCTTCTTTAAAATCTTCTAATTCAAGTGTGGGTTCATAGTTGTGAAACAGATTGTTCACGTATAATCGAATATCGGTATTCATATTTACTCCTCCTCCAGAAGTCGATTAAGAATTTTTTGGGTGAATTCCCAATCCACTTTATTTTGTCGATAACGTTCTTTGCCTGAATCAGTAATTCGGTAATATTTCCTTCTTCCTCCTTGGCTTTCGTCACCCCAATAAGCAATAATGAAACCGTCTTTTTCTAAACGCTTATAACTTGAATACAGGGTGGCTTCTTTCAATTGATATAATCCATCGGTTCTTTCTAAGATGGTTTTATATATTTCATAGCCATAGTTGTCTTTATTCATTAAGATACCAAGGACAATCGTATCTGTATGTCCTCGTAGTAAATCTGCTGAAACTCTACCCTCCACGAGTTTACCTCCTTTTCCTAAATCCATCGCAAAAAATTATTATGACAGACATAGTAATTATTTATATCATCATATTACTATGTCTGTCATAGTAAGTCAACGTGTAAATATATATAAAACAAAAAAACCGCCATTATGGCGGTTTTTAAAGTTAATCAGCATTTTTAATTTTTTTCCATTGTCTTAGGTAAAGAAACGTAATTACAATTAAGAAAATCATTAATATAATTGTTACAAAACTTAGTGTCCATTGATCGGAAAAGTTTTTAACTGCAATTCCACCCATTGACCATAAGAAAACAAGTAATATACTCCAATCGCGTACCGAGAATAGTACAGCCATACTAATTAAGATGATTACGGTAAGTGCGAGGTAAGCAAGTAATAATTGTGTAGAATTAGTAACTTCTAACGTTGCGACACTGAAGTAGATTATATTGGTTGCAAAGGCAACAATTAACCATCCAAAATAAATAGATACGGGAATTATCATTGAATAACTTGCTCGTTGTTGGCGTTGATAGGCATATAGGATGAATACAGATAATAAATGTAATCCAAGGACAATCAGTGCTATTCCATCAAATAAATAATGCCAAAAAACAATCCAAAGGGCGTTAAATACACATGTTGATATAAATATCCACATTAACGTAGCAGTGACTGGTTGCTTATGAAAGCTAATTCTTATCAACCAATAAAGTAGTCCGATATAAATAACTGTCCAAATGCTAAACGTATAACTTGCTGGTGTAAAATATACAGTATACATATTAGATACTTCACCTGTGCTATATCCGTTTAACGGAAGGATATTTGCTAAAGCATTGACTGCAATCATAGCGAAAAAGGCTATGTACATAGATATTAGTTGTATCGTTCGTTTTTCCATCGTATCACTCCAAACTGCTTTTCATATATGTACCCAAATTTTTACAATTTTAATCATCATTACTAAACCATTTAAGAATAAAGACAAGAGAGTTATAATGTAATAAAAAAGAAGAAGTGAACATCATGTATAGGACAATGAGCATTACATTTATAGTTGGATTAATTGGAGCTTTTGTATTCTCAGTTATAGGTTTACCTATGCCGTGGTTATTAGGACCACTATTTTTTGTTTTAATTACTCAATTAAAGGCTCCGATTTCATTAACATGGCATCCTTTCTTTAGAAATATAGGATTAGTTATAGCCGGTTATGTTATAGGATACGCATTTACATTGGAAGCATTACAACAAATGGTACATTTTTTTCCGTTAATGATTGCTATTAATGTACTATTTTTTCTATTATTTTTAGTAATTAGTTTTGTATTATCCCGATTATCTAAAATGGATTTAGGGACTGCAATGACTTGTTGTGTTCCAGGAGGATTACAACAAGTTATAGTATTTGCTGAAGAACAGAAGGAGATGGATGTAACACTTGTGACGTTTTACCATGTATTACGCGTGCTTGTTATCGTTTCAATGGTTCCATTTATCGTTTCCATTCAAGGACCAAATCTTCCTGTTGATACTATACAAGACGGACAATATAGTCTTATACTATTGGGGTTAATGATATTAGCATATTTTGTCGGTATGCTTTTTAAAATGATTAAGGTGCCTACAGCTTATTTATTGGGTCCAGTATTTTTTTTAATGATATGTAATTTACTTGGATGGCAGGTACCAGTAATGCCAGATTCGGCTTTACATATAGCTCAACTGTTTATCGGTATTTATATCGGTTTATTACTAAAACGAGATAGCATTAAAAAAATGAGCAAGCAATGGGTGTATGCTTTGCTGTCATGTGTGATATTAGTTAGTTCTGCACTCGGTATTAGTTGGTTTGTAAAGCAAGCATATTTTGATTTTTCTACAAGTTTTTTAAGCGTTGTTCCCGGTGGTCTAGATCAAATGGGGATTATTGCTGCATCTGTGCAAGCAGATGTCACGATTGTAACTGCATTTCAATTATTCCGGATATTATTTTTATCAGCGCTTGTGATTCCTTTTGTGCAATATGTGGTGCGGAAAAAAGATAGGGAGTAGGACATGATAGACAAGGAGGGATTTATATGATTAATATTGGTTTAACTGGTTGGGGAGATCATGAAACACTATACACAGCCGATACGAAACCACAAGACAAATTGCAAGATTACAGCAGTCATTTTCCAGTAGTGGAATTGGATGCTTCCTTCTATGCAGTTCAGCCAATTCGCAATATTGAAAAATGGATAAAAGAAACACCAGAGAAGTTTCAGTTCGTAGTAAAGGCATATCAAGGGATGACTGGTCATCAGCGTGGAGAAAGTTCATTTGAAACTAAGCAAGCTATGTTTGAAGCGTTTAAAGAATCAATTATTCCTCTTCAAAAAACAGGTAAATTAGCTACAGTACTATTCCAATTTCCACCTTGGTTTGATTGTAAAAAAGAACATGTGCAATATATTCGATACTGTAAAAAACAGATGGGGGATATTCCGGTTGCCTTGGAGTTTAGACATCAATCCTGGTATAGTAATTCTTTCCGAGAACAAACGATTTCTTTCATGAAGGCTGGGGGATGGATGCATTCCATTGCAGATGAACCTCAGGCTGGTAAAGGTTCTGTACCTTTTGTTCCTGTATCTACACACCCTGATACAACAATTATTCGATTGCATGGACGTAATTTTCATGGATGGACGAGATCTGGAAATGAGAACTGGAGAGAAGTTCGTTATCTTTATGACTATAACAAAGAAGAATTATTAACACTTGCGAATGAAATCTCCCAATTAAATCAGTCCAATCACGATGTTATTGTGCTTTTTAATAATAATTCCGGGGGACACGCTGCAAATAATGCAAAACAATTGCAAGAGATACTCGGGATAGATTATCAAGGTTTGGCACCTAAACAATTAGATTTATTTTAAACATATAAAAAAGAGTCCTGTATTACTAAAAGAACTCTCTTTAAGATATATTTTGATTTCTCCCAAAAAATTTTTGGTATATTTTCTGTGCGTATCGTTTAAATGTTTTTGATTTATCTAGATTTCTTTCTTTGGTAAATGATTGAAAGGCGGCTCGTTTATCAGCGTCGTTTTTATCTATTTTATTTTCAGTTGCAATTTGTAACAAATCACGTTCCGATAGCTGAGAAGCGTTTTTTTCCTGTTCCTCATTGAGATAGCCAGCTCTTTTTAAAATCCGCAAAGGCTGTTTCATTGATTCGGGAATGCCCGCAAACTCATCACGTAGATCTAATTTTCCCCCTTTTCCAGGGAGATTTTCAAATTCACCATTTTCGATCGATTCTTTAATTTTATCTTCAACGAAATGATACATGGTTTCCCTCCTCTACTTTCTTCATAGTATGAAGAAATAGAAGAGGTCATTCAACTATAAATTATTGTCAATATGTTGAATGATTTGTTTGACAGCATACTCACCGTTTTTTTGCCAATAGGATTTATCATCAATTTCACCATCAGAATCTACAGGTTTTTGAAATTGACTAAGGCCAGTGGCAGTTGCTAAATCAGATCCTTCTTTTTCTAATCCAGTATTTACGACATGTTTAATAAGAAATGGTGTGTCAAATTCAAGTAGTGCATGATCACTATCTAATTCACCACTAATGACATGAAAAGGGAGGCGTAAATAAATTGTCTCTGCCTCTTCGCGAGATAGTATTCCATCGAAATATCCTTCATCATATTGCCATGATCCTGCCAAACTAAATCCTAATTCTTTTAATCCTCCCTGTAATTTACCAAAATACGCTTGTTTTCCTTCAATTCCTGTTTCTAGTTGAAGCATACTTAACTCACCTCGTTCATCCATTTTAGTTCTATTGTTGCCACTTCTAATGGAAACATACGGATATCTAGGCATAGAAAAAGTGAAGGCAGTAAAATTTGCCTCCACTTTACGATTTCTATTTGAAAATAGTTAATAACGATATTCAATTCTATTTTAGGTGCTTAGGTCATGCCCTTGTTGGTACCAACATTGAGTGGGTGGAGAATAAC
This sequence comes from Oceanobacillus phoenicis, assembly GCF_047238145.1. NCBI lineage: Bacteria > Bacillati > Bacillota > Bacilli > Caryophanales > Bacillaceae > Oceanobacillus > Oceanobacillus phoenicis. Next base: position 258,703 of record NZ_JBDFME010000001.1, on the reverse strand, counting down.
ATCTGCACTATATGAAGTTTTGCTTTATGCTTCTTCATTTTTCTTTAGTGATGTCTTCCTTCTTTTAATATAAGCATCCTCTTTTAAGGCTTTATATAAGGAAATCACCATTAATATAACCACAAAGGAGAATGGTAATGCCGCAACAATAACGGTGTTTTGCAGGGAGCTAAGGCCTCCTACATATAAAAGAATAAGCGCCACTGCTGATATAGATAACCCAAGTGCAACTTTAACAGAATTTGGGGGTGAAAGTGATCCTCCGGTTGATTGCATCCCTAATACAAATGTTGCTGAATCTGCTGAAGTGATAAAGAAAATAACCAATAAAAATATGGCAAGTAGAGAGATGATCGTTGATAAAGGTAGGTAGTCAAACATATTAAATAGAACGAGTTCTGTTGGGAATTGAGTTAAATCAATAATTCCTTGTTGCTGCATATCTCCTGCAGTCGTACCAAAAACAGTAAACCATGCAGAAATTACTAGAACTGGTACAATAATTACACCAAAGATGAATTGACGAATAGTTCTACCTCTAGATATACGCGCAACGAAAATACCTACGAATGGTGCCCAAGATATCCACCATGCCCAGTAAAATATGGTCCATATATCCAACCATGCTCGATTATCTGATGCTAGAGGAGCGGATCGAAAGCTCATCTGAATGAAATTCTGAAAATACAGGCCGATTGATTCCGAGAACATATTAAAAATTAATAAGGTAGGTCCAACGGCTAATACGAAGATAAAAAGTATTAAAGCTAGTAAAAGATTAATATTGGATAATGTCTTAATTCCTTTGTTTAACCCACTCCAAGCAGAAATAATAAATAATACTGTAACAATTAATATGATAATTGCCTGTACCCCGATGTTTACTGGAAGATCAAATAAATGGGATAACCCAGCATTAATCTGGATTGCACCTAATCCAAGTGACGTAGCCACACCAACAACAGTTGCGAAGATTGCTAAAGCATCAATTGCTTTACCGAACCCCCCATTCATTCGTTCTCCAAATAAAGGTTTTAATGTAACGGAGATAAGTCCAGGTTCATCTTTTCTAAACTGAAAGTACGCGATAGCAAGAGCAACGAGCCCATACATGGACCAACCATGTATACCCCAATGAAAGAATGAATGCGATAAAGCTTCTTTGAATGCTTGTGCAGTCCCTGGTTCTGATAGTGGTGCATCAATCATATAGTGAGCAAGTGGTTCGGATGCTCCATAAAAGACTAAACCAATACCAATCCCAGCAGCAAATAACATCGCCACCCAAGAAATATTAGAAAAATCAGGACGATCGCTGTCTTTTCCTAGGCGAATATTACCGTAAGGACTAACAGCAATAAATAGTGCTACAGCAACCAAGACAGACATTAGTAATAAATAATACCAACCAAAGGTAGATGAGACCCATGCTTGAACGGTTTGTGAAATTTCTTCAAACTGCACTGGAAAAATGGCGCCAAGTGCTACCATAATACCAACTAAAATTACTGCGAAGTAAAAAACATTCGTGACTTTTTTCATGTGTTCCCCTTTCGTATTGAAAAGCATTTATTAATAGATATATAAAACTACCCTTTTTTGAATATTTTTAAACTTTCTTTTTAAATGTTGAATTGGGTACGAGTAGTATGAAACGAATATAATTTGTTATACATAAAACACGAACAAGAAAATCTTATGCTATAGTGGAAGAATCAATATATAAAGGAAGAATCAGATGAAAGATTATCGGTTTGATAAATATTTACATATACGTACTCAACCTCAAAAGCACTTAGATTATCCAGATGAAATACAATATAACCCGTATGAACCAACTCCCTATGGCGCATTAGAAGAGTTAAGTCGTGTATATACTCCTACAAACGGTTATCTTGTTGATTATGGATGTGGAAAAGGAAGGGTGAGCTTTTATTTTCATCACTATTCAAAGATGGGGGTAAAAGGAGTGGAAATGGATGAAAATATAATTCAAATGGCGATGGATAACCATAATTGTTATCGTGATTATCATGGTAGTGGTGAGGTAGAATTTATTTGTTGCCTTGCGGAAGAATATTTTGTCTCAAAAGATGACTGCAACTTTTACTTTTTTAATCCGTTTACTATTCATATATTTCGAAAAGTTATACAGAACATACTAACTTCTATTGAAACACACCCAAGAAATGTAGATATAATCATGTATTATCCACATCAAGAATATATTTATTTTCTGGAAAACTCTACACCATTTGAATGTGTTCAAGAAGTTCCTTACTCGATCCTATATGAAAATAATCCGGATGAACGATTTCTAATTTATCGTTTTTCCAGCATGTAACGTAGATTTATCTCCCACATCAAGACGATGAGGATATGTGGGGGATAAACTTCCTGTACTGATTCGGTTCTGTTCAATGAACTTAAATGGATTGAGTTTGTTCTTCGCTAACAGGTGGTTCTTTTATTTGTTGGATATCTTTATCAAAAAATACATATACTCCTGTACAGAAAATCCAAGCTCCTGAAAGAAGGAATACGATGTTCACATGGAATGTGTCTGCCAACCAACCACCGAGAAGAGAACAAATTGGAATTAAAAATCCTGAAATAGCTCCTATAATTCCAAAGACACGACCACGCACTTCATCATCGACCATTGTAATTAAATAGGTATTGAATTTAATGTTTAAGGCTACAATTACAAAAGTGAATGAAAAATATAGGAGGATTCCAATAACAGGGATACTGGTTAGAGTAAGAAGCATTAATGTAATCCCAGCAATTAAAAATGAGTGAGAAAAAATTTGAGCGACAGATAATTTCGCGGTTAGTTTTGTAATCATTAATCCAACAATAATACTTGCGATGGAGGCAGCTGCAGAAAAGAATCCGAACATGATTGCACCGCCATTATATTGAACCTGAACGAGTACAACGAATAAGGGAAGTACCATTGTGCTCACATTTACAACCATAGCCAGGATAATTAGTTTAAAAACTTCCGTCTTCATGCGCAAATACTTATATCCATGGATTAACTCCTGAAGAAGAGATGTTTTAGTATTTGACGTTATTTCTTCACTAGAGGCTGCTATCGCTACCTCACCTATGTTAGCTGCTTTTGCTTTACTAGTAATCTCAATTAAAAACATAAGAATTAGACTAGCAATTAAATAAATAAGTGAATGAGATAACATGACACCCACAAATCCAATAAGAGCGATTGCAAATCCGCTAATCGAGGTACCGATCAACGTTGCAACTTGCCCTGAAGAACTAATGAAACCATTCACTTTTAATAGATTTTTTTGAGCAACAATTCTTGGTAGCAAGCGGTTCTTGGCTGGAGCAACGATAAACATTCCTACATCATGTAATATAAGCCCAAAATAAACAACGATTAAAAAATAATCAAAAAAGAACTGAAAACTAATCGCCATAAAAATTCCAACAGTCATCATGACAAGAAATCCGATTTGCATAAAACGCTTTGGTTCAAAGCGATCTGCAAAAGTTCCTAGTAAGGGTCCAATCAATATTTGCGTAGCAAAAGTTAATGCTGTAATAATGGAAGCTAATAATGCCGATTGTGATACTTCATAAACATACCAAAAAATTGCAATATCATATATACTATCTGCTAATTGAGTTAAAAATTGATTGGAAACAATGATTTTCATGTTTCGATTTTTCATTATAAACCCCTCCGCTACCTAATCTGATTTTAGTTTAATAGGAAAAATGGTTTTTCTTAACAGTAACTGGATGGATTTTATCTAAGTCTAAAGACTGATATTGTAAATAACTGCAACGTGCTATTTTTAATATAAACAGAATTAGAATCGAAAGGATGAGAACTATGGAAAAACAACAAGTACACCCATTCTTCATGTTTCAAGGAGAAGCTGAAGAGGCTGTTAACTTATACCAATCTGTATTCTCTGATGTCGATATTCCTTTTATCGAAAGATATGGTCCAGAAGTGGAAGGTATGGAAGGGAAGATATTACGAGCAGTAATTGTAATTAAAGGGCAGGAAATAATGTGTAGTGATAGTTCCATTCAACATGATTTTTCTTTTACTCCTTCGATATCTCTTTTTATTACATGTCAAGATGAACAAGAATTGCATGATGTTTTTACGAAGTTTTCTCAAGAGGGACAAATTCGTATGCCCATTGACAACTATGGTTTTAGTAAGCAATTTGGCTGGGTGGAAGATAAATTTGGTGTGAACTGGCAGTTAAATATTGAATAATAATCTTGGGAGTTCTTGTTGTACAGCGTTTGAATAAACGTGGTTTATCTATAATTTCAATAACCCCCATAGATAGATCAAATTTGTTTCTATCTAAAGGGGTTTTTAATCGATCTCTCCATTACTTTTCTTCAACTAAGTTAATTGGAATTCTTTAGCGAGTAATTCAATTGCTGTTTTTCTATTCTCGATACCTGGAATGTTAGGAATTATTATGACTTCATCGCAATTATATTTAGCAATCAGCTTTTGTAATTCTTCCTTTACGTAATGGGAGTCACCAATAATAGCTCTTTTACGGATGTTATTTATTTTCTGCTTTTCAAAAGGGCTAAACTGTTTTCTTGATGCAGTGACTACATTTGGAAAATATGGAGGATTCTTAGCAGTCTCTAAGGATGCCATCCATAAATCAAAGGATTTAGCGAGCTGTTCAGCTTCATCTGTCGTTTTTCCGACAACGACAAAAACTGCAATTGCAACGTAAGGTTTGTCTTGAAATAAGGATGGCTTAAATTGTTTGCGATACGTATTAATGATTTCAATTCCTACATCAAAAGGTTTAATAAAATGCGCGTATGTGTAAGACGTACCAAATTCAGCGGCAATTTTTGTACTTGAACCTCCCGCACCTAGCATCCACATTTCAGGGTGTGTAGCTGTCACTGGTGTAGCGATTAGTTTTTGGAAACGATGACTAGATTTGGTATCGTCACTCAAATATTTTTGGATATCTCTTACTTGTTGCTCATACGTTAATCGCTCCTCTTTCTCCTCATTTAAAGCATGGTTAACTAATCTTCCTCCCGTGCTATTTCCAATACCCAAATCAATTCGGTTAGGGTGAATGGCTTCTAACGTACGAAAAATCTCAGAAACTTTGAAGGGGCTATAATGCGGAAGCATAATTCCACCAGAACCGATCCGTATTTTTTTCGTTTGTCCTGCTAGATGCATCATTAATAACTCGGGTGAACTGCTGGCAATCGAAAGTGCGTGATGTTGTTCCGGTACCCAAAAGCGATGATATCCCAAATCATCTGCAAGTTTTGCCAATTCTGTAGTGTCATGAATTGCATCTCTAGCTGTTTTTCCTTCATCAATTAATAAATAATCTAAGATGTTTAGACGTGTCATCACTTTCTGCCCTCCGTTTGTTCTTTATTCATTATTATTTGCTTATACAATCTATTTTAAACGATTGATGTGAAAGAGTAGAGTTGTAGCACATAATTTTAATTATTAAATTTTTTGTATCTTAATGCTAATGATGTAAAAATTAATGCCGTTGAAGTATATTGATGGTTAATATAGAATGATAGTGAAATAACAATTAGGGAAAGAGGGTTGAAAATGGATGTAAGATTTCCAATTGGCAAATTACAAGTTCCCGAAAAAGTAACATTTAAAAATATTCAAGAATGGCTAAAGCAAATCGAAACATACACGAATCGATTAAGGCAAACGGTAAACTCATTAAGTGATGAGGAATTAAGTAAAACTTATCGTGAAGGTAGCTGGACCATTCGTCAACTTGTTCATCACATCGCTGATTCTCAGTTGAACATGTATCAACGCTTGAAGTTGGCTTTAACAGATGAGAGTCCAACAGTACCTGCTTTTGATCAAGAAAAGTGGGCTATTCAACCGGATGTAAAGCTTCCTGTAGAAAGTTCTATTAAAATGTTGGAAGGTATAAATGAACGAATCGTATCTTTGGGGTATAGTTTAACTGAAGAGCAATTAGATGAATCTTTTGTTCATCAGGTAAATGGTGAAATATCAGTTGCCACAAAGGTTGCAAAATTAGCTTGGCATGAAGAACATCATTTAGCCCATATAAAAATTGCATTATCTAAACCATAATCTTTCAAGGAATTGGTTTAGAAATTTGATAAGGATATGATTTGGGTAAAAGTATCAGTATCGAATATATATAAATAACCGTTAGTAGAAAAAAGTATAATATATAAATCTTAGATAAACATAAACCTCCTAATCATAGGTATGATTAGGAGGTTTATGTTTAACAGAATTTTTTTACCCCATGAATATAATGAATGCAGACATAGTCTGTATGATACTGAAATAATTGCTAGTGCTAATGCATTAATTCCTGATCTAATTTCATTGAGTTTTGGTCATAAAATTATAGAATTCTACTCTATGTTCAGCTATCCCTTTTTATTGCGCAAGTTTCGTAGAGACCAGTATTTGTTTGGATTTAAAACGGAAATAGAGCAATCCCAGTGTTGCTGTTATACAAGTGAGCGAACCCATTATGATAAACGTTAAACGTATAGTGAAAAGTTCACTTATAAATCCTCCAATTAATATTCCAATAGGTAACATGATTCGAATAATTAACATTCGTATCGATAGTAATTGAGTGCGCTGATTATCAGAAATACTTTGCTGGAACATGGTTAGATGCCAAATTGTAAATATACTCATTGCAATTCCTGCTAAGACTTCAGAGCTAATGGCAATCCAAACATGATTTGTGAACCCATTAATAATATAAGTACAGCCGCCAATAATTAAACATAATAACATCCAACGTGGTTTATTGTTTACGTTTAAATATTTGATACATAATGATCCAATTACATATCCAAGAGGAAATCCTGCCATGAAGAACCCATAGATAGACATACTACTCTCATGGACAACGGTTATATAAGGCAAGTTCAAAACGATGGATGCACCCACTCCTAATTGCACAATGGCAAGAAATCCAGCCAGTATTAATAACAACTTATGTTGAAAAAAGTTATTCCATCCATTCTTTAGTTCGTCTTTCCAGGCTTGTTTTTGTATCTGTATTTGTTTTTTCTCGTTAACCCCAAATAAAATAGCTCCGGAGATGGAAAATAAACCAATAATGACGATTAAAGTTGTTTCTATACTTAGAATATCCATGATTAATCCTGCAATAAGCGGTGCGATGAGCATCATCGTTCTTGTTAGACTATCGAGATAAGCATTACCTTCAATTAGTTGAGGACTGCTCACTACTTGTGGTAATAGTGACTGAGAAGCAGGGACATATAGTGGTGTTAGTAATCCAACAAAAAATTGAATGATATAAATACTCCATACAGACGGAGTATCAAACAGTAGCATAACCAATGGTATGGTGAATAGAAAAGCTCTGCACCAAAGGACAGTGATCATTATGGTCTTCTTTCTCCAATGGTCCAGGTAAGGACCGATAAAGAATTGTATCAGTATGGACGGTACGTAATATAGTAACCACATACTGCCTAATGCCAATTCTGAACCAGTTAGCATATATACATATACAGAATTACAAAATGTACCTAGAGCACCACCTAATTCTGATATTCCACTACCAAACCATAAAGAGCGAAAAGAAGCGTTTTGCCATATCGTTTGGTTATTCTTCATGTAGATAATCCTCTAATTTCCTCCAATTTTTATGTAATGTATCTTGATTAAGATGATACTTTGATTGGTTTGTTTCAAGTATTCGTGCTGATCGCATAAGCTTTAAGTGATGGTGAATGGTTGTTTTCCCTACATTTGTTTTTGAAGCAAGTTCAGATAAGCTGTAATCTTTTTCGGATAAGAGTTTTATCAACCGCAATCGTGTCTCGTCGCCTAACATTTTAAACACTTGGAGCATTCGATAATCTGGAACTAAGGTATCTTCAGGGTGAATACTTTCATTTGTTACCGGATAATAAAATACTTGATAAGAAGGTAATTCTAAATAGATAACCCAAGGACGATAGGTGATTTGTGGAATAAGTACAATATTGGTCTCAGCATCTTCTAAACGGAATTTCTGATCATCTAGTACCAGCTGGATGAATGATAGAGAATCCATTTGTTGCTGCGCAAGCCTTTTTGATTTTATATCTCTGGCCAATACAGCTTCTGTACTGTCTTGAACGGGATAAACAACTTCCTCTAACCATAACTGCAAAACATTGATGAGGTGATGTTTTAATTGACTAATATCACAACTTACAATAAACGTAATATAGCCCGGTAAGAAATTTGATGTAGCTTCTTCAAATAAGTTAACACTTTCTATCTCTCCCTGAGCAGCCTTTTTCCGATTTCCCTCGTAATTATTTCCAATATAAGGAATGACATTATATCTTAAATCTATATCTGATGTTTCTAGTAGTCTATCTTTAAATTCATCGATGTGCTGAATATTCCAAGTGTGAATTAATAATAATAGAGATTTCCATGTGTTATGTGTTTCAAGATAGTTTAATTCATGAAGAAGTGCGGACGAAAAAGCTTTACGAAGTTTCTTAAACTCCGTTTCTTTTTCTAGAGTAGATAATAAAGGTTTGTTTGTAATTGCGGCTATGCCTAGTACAGCTTCATGAATAATGGAATGGTCCATAGTTACATGAATGTGATTTTCCTTTGTTGAGCTCCAATTTAATATATCCATATCCTCACCTTTTTTCTTTTTTTATAAGTATACTAATATAACACTAATTATTCAATTTATTTTGAACAAATCGTTCAAATATTATTGAATATAGAATGTGCAATAGGAATGCAGGTCCTGAATCTTGATATGTATGACCCAGCTAAAGGGATGATATTCCACATTTAACCAAAACTAAAAAAGCCCGGAAACAGTTGTCTCCGAACTCTTTATAGGTATTAACCTTCATTTAGTTGCTGATTACGTTTTTTCTTAAATAGTTTTGATAGAATTTCATAAACAATTGGAACAATGATTAACGTTAATAATGTGGAACTTGTAAGTCCACCAATAACCGTTATGGCCAAACCTTTGGAAATGATTCCGCCACCAGCAGAACCAATAGCTAAAGGTATTAACGCACCAATAGTAGCAATTGCTGTCATTAAAATTGGACGTAATCTAGTTGCTCCTGCTTCTAATATCGCTTCACGCATATTTAATCCATCACGTTCCATATGAATGATCCGGTCCACTAATACAATTGCATTGGTTACAACGATACCAATTAACATTAACAGACCCATCATAACCGATACAGAAATTGTTTCATCCATAAGCAATAATCCAACAAGTGATCCGATAATCGTAAATGGTAAGGAGAATAAAATAGCAAATGGTGCTACCCCTTCACCAAATGTAACTACCAGGATGAAGTAGACGATGGCAATTGCCGCTAACATAGCAACACCTAGCTGTGTAAATGTGTCATTCATATCTGCTGCTACACCAGCAACGCCTACTGTTACACTTCGTGGTAAGTCGAGATTATCGATAGCTTTATCTGTTTCTGAAGTTACTTTGGTTATATCATCTTCTAAAATAGTTCCAGAGACAGTTGCATAATATTCTCCTTCACTTCGTTGTAACGTGTTTAACGTTGTACCTTCTTCTACGTTTACAAGTTCTGATAGTGGCATCGTGTCACCGAGTGCTGTTGGAATTTCTGTTTCCAACATTTCATCTATCGATTTTGGTTGTGTATCGTCATCTTGTTTTACAGTAACATCTAATGTATTACCGTCTTTTTCTACAGTAGTTAATACATCATTTGTATTTGAAGGATTTAGCATCATTACGATTTGGCCAGTGGTGAGACCGTATTGAATTAAATCATCTTGTTCTACTTCAAACGTATACTCGACATATGCATCTTCTGTAGTTGAAGTAACATCTTCTAGTCCTTCATTTTCATTCATTTCATTCTCGACAGATTCTACAGCTTCGTTTAGGTCATCTAAATTTTCGCTGTAGAACGTATAGCTAACTTCGTTTGTCGCCATTCCCATGGAGGAGAAGTCTTGGCTTTTCCATTCACCGGATTGATCGATATTGAATACATAGTCTTCAATTTCTTCTTTCACCTCAGAGAAGTTTTCCATATCTGGGTCGAAGATTAAGTACATTAATCCTCCGTTTCCTCCGCCGCCCATCATAGCCGCCATTTCATCGCCGCTTTCAGTAACAGACAATTGAAGGATATCAATATCATCTCGTTTTAATAATTCTTCCTCTACTTCCGCAATGTTGTCTAGTGTATCGTCCATTAATTCACCAGTCTCTGGCGTGTATGTTAAGTAAACTACTTTTTCTTCTTCACTACCCATAAAACTAAAACCGATTAATGGAGTTAATGCTAAACTTCCAACTAATAATACAATTGCTATCAATGAAGTAATGATTTTATGATTTAATGTCCATCTTAGTATTCCTTTATACCAGTTTGCTAATTTACCTGCTTCTTTATGTTGGCTTTCTGTTTTTGCACCATATAGTTTTTTCTTGAATAAGAAATGAGATAGTGCAGGTACAATCGTAATAGCTACTATGAGTGATGCAACCAACGCAAAGGTCATTGTTAAGGCGAATGGCATAAATAATTCACCGACCATACCACCTACAAAAATAAGTGGAGCAAATACAGCTACTGTTACTAATGTGGAAGATAAGATTGGTTTAAACATTTCGATGGTTGCTTCTCGAATTAATGCTCTTCCTGATAGTTTCTCATCTTTTAAATGTAGCCGCCTGTATATGTTTTCTACGACAACGATAGAGTCGTCAATTACACGTCCAATCGCAACTGTAATTGCTCCAAGTGTCATTATATTTAAGGAAATATCTAACCAGTTTAATAGTAATAATGCCATAAATATCGATACTGGAATAGAAATAATCGAAATAATGGTTGATTTAAAATCTCTCAAGAATAATAGAATAATTAATACTGCGATTAAACCACCAAATAAAGCTTTTTCTACCATGGTAAATACAGAGTCTTCAATCGGTGTCGCTTGATCTAGTGAAATATCAACTAGGAGACCTTCGATAGCTTCTTTTTCATCTTCAACTAAATCTTTTACGTTATTAACAACTTCAACTGTATTGGCTTCTTGCCCTTTAACAATTTGAATTGCAATCGCTTCTTCTCCGTTTGTTCTTGATACGGATTCTACTTTTCCTACTAAATCAATGGTTGCTAGTTCATTTAATTCTACAAAAGGTCGTGGATCTGTTTCAGAAGGTGTCACTGGGATAAGCATTTCATTTAATTCATCCATCGTCATGAATTTCCCGTCAACAGCTACTGCTTGTTCGCCTTCTTCAAATTCTTGCAGACCTAACGAAACTGCTAAATTACTAGCTTCAATCATCTCTGCAACATCTTCTTCTGTTAACTCATATTGTGCAAGTTTCTCTTCATTATAGGATAATTCCACTTCTTCTATGTGTTGACCAGATATTGTCGCTGATGCCACACCATCAATTTTTTTAATTTTAGGAAGCAGACTTTCTTCAACGGTTGATGTTAGTTCAACGATATCTTCCGTTTCACTACTTACACTTAAAGCTGCTACTGGCATCATATTCATGCTTATTGCAGAAATAGTTGGTTCTTCTGCATCTTCTGGTAATTGTACATTTGTATCAATGGCCGATTGTAATTCTCGGCGTTTTTCATCCATATCTACACCGTAGTCGTATTCTACTTGAATACTAGCGAAATTAGGATTTGATGTAGAATAAACGGCGTTTACATCCGCCAGATTTTCAATGGTCTCTTCCAGAGGCATCGACACTTCATCCATAATTTTTTCTGGTGTTGCACCCGGATATACATCAGTTATCATAAGATATGGAATAGATATATCAGGAATGGTCTCCATTTTCATTCGTGTACTCGAATAAATACCTGATATAATAATGATAATAGTAAGTAACCATACTGCTAATTTATTTTTTAGTACAAAATTGACTAACCCTTTCATTTTACACCTACCCTTATTGACATTTTTGACTCACATAAATAGACTAATGACTAATCAGTCATATGTCAATGAGATTTAATGGGAGCGATATGTATGAAAAAACAATTGATTATGGATAAGTCTTTAGAACTATTTGCAGAACAAGGGTTTGAGGCTACTACAGTTCAACAAATAACAAATTATTGTCAAATTTCTAAAGGGGCTTTTTATTTATATTTCACATCAAAAGACGAGTTAATATATGAATTAATTGATCAGTTTATGCAGAAATTTATATCAGATATTGACCATATAGTCATAAATGCATTAGAGAAGGATCATCTTTTATTCATATTTTATAGCACTATTTTTGATTCTTTTCAGAAACACTCTGACTTTGCTAAAATTTTGCTAACAGAACAGACAAATCTATTTAACAAGGAATTGATTCTAAAGTTACGCTATTTTGATAAGCAACTAGGAAACATTATTTTGTCTATCGTACAGAGGGTTTATGGGGCCGACATTAATTCTTCCAAGTATGACTTAGTATATTGTATAAAAGGGTTTATAGATATTCATTCTCGCTTATTGCTATTCAAAAAAAATGATGTTGACTTAGAGTTACTATCAAAATCGTTAGTAGAGAAAACAGACCTATTAGCAAAAAATATATCGATTCCTTTTATTACCGAGGATGTTATGCACATTGTTGAAGATCCAGTCGAAGTGAACGTAACAAAAGAGCAAGTAATATCAGAAGCAAGTGAGAAACAAAAGGAACTTAAAGAGGGAACCATTGAAGAAGAGTCGGTATCATTACTATTACAACATTTACAAGAACCATTTTTAAGTAATGCTATTGTAAATGGTTTAATTGAAAATATAAAAAATCATCAACAATGCAGTTGGTTTGTATATTTATTACGAAAGTATTTGTGTAAAGATGCTAATGAAAAAGGGGGGGCGTGATAAACAGAATCTCCTATAAATGGTATGATATAGCACAGATTGATTTTTCTAAAAATAGGTGGTTGATAGAATGATAATGGACATATTAATATTGATCCTCTCCTATGTATTCATCAGTATTATCGTTGGGTTGTTTTACGTGGTGGTGCTTCTTTCAGTATTCTTCCTTATGAAAAAAGTATTCCGTATGAATGAATCAAAATGGACATCTCTTTTCAAAATGCATAAGGGCTTAGGGTTGTATTATGCTTTAATTATCCCTTGGTTAATAACGATACTGATTATGTTTCCAATCATAGTTACGTGGTTTGAATTTATTGGGGTTGAAAATAATATGCTTGCTTCTGTGTCTATTATACTAATATTACTCGTATCAACTGCATGGAAGTTTTATAAAGGTCGAGAAGATCTTGCTAAAATTAGTAGATAGGGGATTTGCTTTGTGGAATGGGTGAGAGGGTTTTATGAGAAACAATATAGCATGTGGGAACTGAACGATACAGAAGAGCTCGAATATCAACAAAAATTACTGAATACATTGAAAAAATATGCACCATCCTTATCTGGAAAAGTCCTGGAATTGGGAGGTGGACGAGGCTATTTTGCTGTTGCTGCGGCAAAGTTAGGATATGAAGTTACTGTTATCGAGTTAGCGAAAAATGCAGTGCAGTATACATACCAACTTGCTAAGCAAGAAGGTGTACTATCTAAAATTACCGTCATACATGAGGATTTTTATAAAGTAGAACTAACCGAGCAATATGATGTGGTATGTTATTGGGATGGATTTGGAATAGGAGTCGATCAAGAGCAACAGGTTTTACTAAAACGAATACATCACTGGTTGTGTCCAGATGGGACAGCATTGATTGACATATACACGCCATGGTATTGGGCGAAAGTTTCGGGAATGACAATGCAGATAAAGGCAGGAGTATTTAGGGAATATGATTTTGATGCATTAAATTGTAGGATGATAGATTCTTGGTGGGAAGAAAGCAGACAACAGGAGAAAATTACACAATCTTTACGATGTTATTCACCAGCTGATTTAGAGCTGCTAATTAGTGATATTCCATTGACATTAACAAAGTGTGGACCAGGCGGGGAAATGAATTACGAGCAAGGTGTATATACAGAATCAGTTTCGCTGGGTAGAGCAATGAGTTATCTGGCTGTTTTAAGAAAAGAATGATGGTAATTATAAGTAGAGAGTATATAGATGAAGAAGCATTTCTATAATATAGGGGTGCTTTTTTATTTTCGGTAAATATTTATTGATATTCGATAAAAATATGTTAATATATAATAAATAAATGCTTGGTGAGGTGGTTTTGATGAAGCGAGAAACACAAGTTTTAAAAGTTGCCGTCTTTCTTATTGGTATTCCGGTATTAGCTTTATGTATATTTTTAATGCCTGGAGTTTTATCGATAACTGAACGTAATGGAGAATATTTTTATCTACTTCCTTTATTTATAATTTATTTGTATTTAACAGCTATTCCTTTTTATTATGCATTGTTTCAAGCATATAAGTTATTACAGTATATAGATCAAGGTAAAGCATTCTCTGAACAGTCGATAAAATCTCTAAAGATTATACGATTTTGTGCAACGGTTATCAGTGTGATGTATGTGATTAGCTTACCCATTTTTTATATAATTGCTGAAATAGATGATGCTCCAGGGCTATTGGTAATTGGTTTAGTGATTACTTTTGCTTCATTGATAATCTCCGTTTTCGCTGCCGTATTACAAAAGTTATTTAAGAATGCGAATGATATAAAATCCGAGAATGATCTAACAGTCTGAGGTGAATAACATGGCAATTATTATAAATATTGATGTAATGCTCGCTAAACGGAAAATGAGTGTTACAGAACTATCAGAACAAGTAGGAATTACAATGGCCAATCTTTCTATATTAAAAAATAGTAAGGCAAAAGCTGTTCGTTTTTCGACGCTGGAAGGCATTTGCAAAGCATTAGATTGTCAGCCTGGAGATATCTTAGAATACAAGCCTGATTCAGAAGGTTAGAGTTATATTTAGTTGTGAGAGGAGTGGAGAGGTGAAAGCATTAAAACAACTTATTCGTTTTGGTTGGGAGCAAGCTTTATCTTGTTTATTCCCAGTGGTTATTTTTGCTTCACTAGCAATTACACAAATCATCTCATTACCTTTTTTGCCACGATATGATTGGTTATTAATCATTTGTTTATTCATGCAGTGGTTCATGCTGAAATCAGGTTTGGAAACAAAAGATGAATTAAAAGTGATCACATTATTTCATATAATTGGCCTTTGTTTAGAACTGTTTAAAGTACATATGGGTTCTTGGGCTTATCCTGAGGAAGGATATACGAAAGTTTTTGGGGTACCTTTGTATAGTGGTTTTATGTATGCCAGTGTGGCAAGTTATCTATGTCAGGCATGGCGAAGACTTGATATTCAGTTGATGCAATGGCCTTCATCCTATATAGTAGCGCCTTTGGCATTAGCTATTTACTTGAACTTTTTCACACATCATTTTTGGGTAGATATTCGATGGGCCTTATCTATACTTGTGGTTGTTGTTTTTTGGAAATCGTATGTTGTTTATAAAATAGGTGAGTCTAAATATCGCATGCCAATTGTATTTTCTTTTATTCTTATTGGTTTTTTTATATGGATTGCAGAAAATATAGCAACCTATTTTGGAGCATGGGAGTACCCAAATCAAACGGATGCATGGAGTTTGGTTCACTTAGGGAAGATTAGTTCCTGGTTGCTACTTGTGATTGTTAGTTTTCTTATTGTTGCAACATTAAAACGAGTGAAAGGAAAAGATCCGCGTACATTGGAGATTAATGTAAGTCGTTATTATGAATCTTAGGTTTATTTTAGATATAGTTGTAATCAAATTCATAATTACAAAATTTAATTTAAAAAACGAACATTTTAGTTCGGGTTTTAGCGGAATTGGGTTTGGTTGTAATGGAAGACGGCGACTCCTGCAGGGACAGCACGAGCTGAAGATCCACTTGAAAGTGTTCTTCTTTTCAAGTTAGCTGAAGCCGTGCCTGCTAAAAAGCGTCCGTCTGCAATGGAAATCAAAATAGCGAACATTCGTATTTTACACCAATATATTAATTATAAAATTGATCCGAGTAATAAAAAACACCCCCTAAAGATAGATTTTGTTCTATGCTTCGGGGTGTTTCATTTTTTTAGTTGATGATTGTTATTTCTGCTTTTCCAACTCCAGGATATACGGCTTCGTAATGACCAATTTCTAATGGAATTGGAGGAATAAAAGTGCCTGAAGAAATGATCATTCCTTTTTTTAAGGTTGTTCCATGTAGTGCCAATTTTTGACTTAACCAACGAACGGCATGAATTGGATTCTCTAATACAGCAGAAGAATATGCTTCTTTAATCTTCTCTCCGTTATGATATAGTTCTAATGGAATAGTTCCTAATTGTTCTAGTGTTAATATAGGTGCAGATTGGGCAATTACTACTTTGCCAGTTGCAGTATTATCACTTAATAAATCGATAAGAGAAAAGTTTGGGAACCAATCAATATAGCGTGCATCGGGAATTTCAATTCCCGCAGCGATACTAGTCTTTTGAAGAATCTCGGCTTCTTCTGCGTTCAGTGTTAGATCTTCATTGACAAT
This sequence comes from Oceanobacillus phoenicis, assembly GCF_047238145.1. NCBI lineage: Bacteria > Bacillati > Bacillota > Bacilli > Caryophanales > Bacillaceae > Oceanobacillus > Oceanobacillus phoenicis. The sequence goes on along the minus strand of NZ_JBDFME010000001.1, from coordinate 242,080 downwards.
AAAGATTAATTCAGGTTCTAGTAAAGGCTGAAAAAGTTCCGATTTTGATAGTTGGCTTCCTGATGGTACTACATGATTCGGTAACAATGTGCCATATGCTGGTTCATGTGTACTCGCTATTGCTTGTGTCTCTTTACTTGTCATACTAACTTTATATCCTGAAATAAGTACATTTTTTTCTTCAAGTTGATCTTTAATAAATAACTCTTGCACTTGATAAGCTTCCTCTTCTGTTAAATCGAATGTATCTCGAATAAAGGGAATAGGTTGTTTGGATTGATGTGCTTTCTTTAGTTGATGAACAATTTCAAGTATACTCTCTTTACTCATTTATATCTTTCCTTTCGAGTCGATTTAAAATAGTTTTAATTCTTCTATACGTTTCATTGCTTCCACAATACGTTGTTCGTCAACAAGCAATCCTACGCGTATGTATCCTTCACCGAAAGTGCCAAATCCATTTCCAGCTGCAACAGCTACATCGACCTGTTTCAATAAATAATCAGCAAAAGTTTCACTGGTGAAACCTTTTGGTACCGGTAACCAAGCGAAGAAGGAGCCTTCTGGTGCTTTGATGTTCCAGCCGATCCGCTTACATTCAGAAATTAACGTATCCCTTCGTTTTTGATATAGGGTAACTAGATTTTGTACACTGCTTTGGTCACTTAATAATGCTTCTGAAGCCGCTCGTTGTATTGCAGGAAAGACACTAACGAATAAATGATCTTGCAAAATATTAATGGCTTCAATCATTTCTTTATTACCAGCTGCAAAACCTATACGCCAACCTGCCATATTATACGTTTTGGATAGCGTATACAGCTCAATTCCAACGTCTTTTGCCCCTTCAGTTTGAAGAAAACTAATCGGTTTTTTTCCATTGAAGCCGATTGCACCATAAGCAAAATCATGAACAATGCCAATATCGTGATCCTTTCCAAGTTCCACAGTTTCTTTAAAGAAATCACTATTTGCAGTAGCTCCAGTTGGATTGTTTGGATAATTTAAATATAACAATTTTGTGCGTTCTTTTTGATTTAATGTAAGTTGTTCATAATTTGGTAAAAAATTATTTTCTTCTAAAAGAGGCATTGTATCATATTGAATATCAGCTAATGGTATGCTCGACAAATAATCGGGGTATCCTGGATTAGGGAGCATTATCCATTCATTAGGATTCATTAGTGCTAATGGAAGTTCTACAAGGCCAATTTTACTTCCAAATAATACAGCGATTTCTGTGTTAGGATCCAAATCTACTTGATATTCGCGTTTGTAGAACGTAGCAGCTGCTTTTCGAAAATTTTCAGTTCCGCGAAAAGGGGAATACTTATGTGTCATAGGATCTTCTGCTGCTAACTGTAAAGCTTTTATAATATGAGGTGGAGTAGGTTGATCTGGATTACCTTGACCTAAATTAATAACATCTCTTCCTTCAGAAATGGCTTGATTGACTTTGTGTACGAGAGATGCAAAGAATTGTGGAGGTAATTGTTTTAAACGATTGGATTGTTTCATGTTGTATCCTCCCTTATTTTGCAATGTTCAAATTACTATAAATATTAACTTCATTCCTTGTATATGTCTACCTTTAAATAAAGAAATTTTTACCATGAAAATATTTGTAGAAACTTGTCAAAATATGTTGCATTTATATGAAGTAAGGTGTATTATTATTTTCGTTGTACTTCTTATACTAAAAAATCAGATAATTCCAAGAATTTTTCGGCTATGTTGGAGGGAATCACAGTTATGGATAATAAATTACAAGTAAGACAATACTTAGCAATTGCATTTATGCTTTTCGCGTTGTTCTTTGGGGCGGGAAATCTTATTTTCCCAGCACAACTAGGGCAACTGGCAGGAGAAAATATTGTTCCTGCAATCATTGGATTTTTAACAACGGGGGTAGGCTTACCTTTACTTGGGATATTAGCAATGGGATATTCAGGAAAGAAAAATCTTCAAGAATTGGCAAGCAGGGTACATCCAATCTATGGAGTTGGATTTACTGCATTACTTTACCTTACAATTGGACCATTTTTTGCGGCGCCAAGAACAGGGACGGTAGCATTTGAAGTAGGTATTGGACCGTTTATTGCAGAAGAATCATTTCAAACTGGTTTGCTTATTTTTACAATCATATTTTTCCTAATTACTTTATTATTTTCATTATATCCAGCGAAAATTGTTGATAATATTGGGAAAATCCTTGCACCATTGTTAATCATTTTGTTAGCAATACTATTGATTGTTTCCTTTTTCAATCCAATGGGATCCATTCAAGAACCACAAGAAGCTTATCAATCATCTAGTTTCTTTAAAGGCTTCTTAGAAGGATATAACACGATGGATGCATTGGCGGCACTTGTATTTGGAATTATCGTTATTCAATCTATTCGTGCTTTAGGAGTAAAATCGAAACAGGGAATATTAGTTGCTACAGCGAAAACAGGAATTACCGCTATTTTGTTATTAGCAGTAATCTATGTTGGGATTTCATATTTAGGGGCAACAAGTGTTAGTACTTTAGGATATTTTGATAATGGTGGACCGGTATTAAGCGGTGCAGCGAGTCATTATTTTGGAACATTCGGTAGTCTGTTAATGGCAGTTCTAATTTCACTTGCTTGCTTGACCACCGCGATTGGTTTAGTAACAGCAAATGCAGAGTATTTTAATACTTTATTTCCGAAGATAGGGTATAAACCCTTTGTTTTCTTCTTCTCTATTTTAACGTTTATTGTTGCTAATTTTGGATTGACGAACATCATTACATTCTCTATTCCAGTATTAATGTTCTTGTATCCTCTAGCGATGGTGCTTGTATTATTAACATTTGTTTCACCATTGTTCTATCACTCTCGTTGGGTGTATATACCAACTATTGGAGTTACTTTTATACTCAGTATCTTTGATGGCTTAAAAGCATTGTGTGATTCTTTAGGAATTGAAAACTTTGCTTGGATGCAACCGGTTCTTAATGTATTTGAAACGGTGTTACCATTTTACAATGAAGGTTTAGGATGGATAGTACCAGCATTAGTAGTTACTATCATCATGATGGCGGTTGTTCGTTTTCGTCAAACCAATGCTAGTTAATGTGAATATCAAAAATGCCCGATACCTAAAATTGGTTATCGGGCATTTTATTCTGTAAAAAGTCATGCCAATCAATGATACGTGGAAAACTTTTAAAATTCCGATTGTAAGATTGGTCTTTAATAAGAAGATTCGTATTCGTTTTAGCCAGTGTATCTAAAACACCAGGCTTATCATCTACATAGTAGTCTAGGTCAAGATGTTGAATGATCTCTACTTTTTCATTATCCTTCATCCCATAAAAAAAGTGACTATCTAAAACAGGAAACCCATTTTCACGTAACCAAGCTTTCGTTTGCTCACCATGTTGTTTGGGACGAGCAGTAATATAATAAATCTCATGACCACGTTCCTCTAATTGTTGAATGGTTTCCAATGCACCTGGGTAAAGTGGACAATTCGTAAAGTATATTTCTTCTAGAGAATCTTCCCACATCTGTTTCCCTTCCTGGTCATTCATGCTGAATAATTCATGAATTTCTACACGGTCAAGTTGATCAAATTTTTCTTGTTCCACTTGTTGGTTTAGCTTTCTTTGATAGATGTGAAAAGCATGTTCGCGTAATCCTATAAGTGTGTCGTCAATATCAAAACCAAATTTCATTTATGGAACTCCTAATCATTTATTTCTTTAAAAACAGGGTAACCGACAAATCTAAAATCAGGTCCAACCTGATCCACCTTTAAATTAAGTAAATCGATAGCAGCTTCCATCCGCTCGATACCTGGCCCTTCAAAAAAGGTTGGGGCATCTTTTCCGCCACTTAATTTTGGAGCCAAATAAAGGACTACCTTATCAACGAGTCCAGCTGCTAAGAAAGAAGCATGAATATTTCCCCCACCTTCTAATAATAAGGAGGAAATTTGTTGCCTTCCGAGGTGATTAACAACATCCTGTATGTCGGTCTGTTTCTTACCAGAAGTTATAACTACTTCTACACCAAGAGATTCTAATCTTTCCTTCTTTCTTTGATCTACGTCTTCTTTTGTAAATATCATTGTGTGAGCTTTTTTGTCTTGAATTAGTTGTGCATCAAGAGGGATACGTAAATTTGAATCAAGTACAATCCTTATTGGATTTCGTCCATTCGGTATTCTGGTAGTTAGTGCTGGGTTGTCATGAAGTACAGTTTGAATGCCAACTAATATAGCAGCATGTTCATTTCTTAGATGGTGAACATCCTCACGTGCTTCTTCAGACGTAATCCACTTACTATGATTTGTCTTTGTTGCTACTTTTCCGTCTAATGTAGATGCTGCCTTCAATGTAATAAAGGGAAGTTTTTGAGTAATAAATTTATTGAATACTTCATTCATCGAAATAGATTCTTCTTCTAATACACCGACTTCTACTTCAATTCCAGCATCTTGTAGTATTTTCACACCAGTGCCAGCTACTAAAGGATTTGGATCAAGCGTTGCGATAACGACGCGTTGTATACCTGCTTCAACTAGTGCGCGGGCACAAGGGCCTGTTCGACCTTGGTGTGAACAAGGTTCTAGTGTGACATAGACCGTTGCTCCTTTAGTGTTATCACCAGCCATTTGTAGCGCATGAATTTCCGCATGTGGCTCTCCAGCTTTGAGATGGGTACCTACACCGACAATTCGATTATGATTAACAATAACTGCACCGACTAAAGGGTTTGGGTCTGTTTGACCTTTCATCGCTTTTGCATTCTCTAATGCAAGTTTCATATATTGCTTATCAGTAGTCATTACTGCATTTTCCATCCTCTCGCAAGTGACCAGATTTTATCACTTTAGTATCTAGATATTTTTGGTTATATTCTGACCGGTCTCCCCACAAAGGAGTTCGTCCAGATAGGTGTAACCCAGCATTTTCAAGAGCTTCTACTTTGAGTGGATTGTTTGTGATCAGTGTAACTGGCTTGCTGCGAAGTGTCTGCAGAACTGCAATTGCATCTTTATAATCTCTTGCATCATTTACATACCCAAGACTTTCATTTGCTTCTACAGTGTCATATCCATTCTCTTGTAGTACGTAGGCCATCGCTTTACTAAATAAGCCTATACCGCGTCCTTCGTGATTTGCTAAATAGAACAAGGCACCAGTCCCATGCTCTCTAATTTTCTTCATTGATTCCTTTAATTGAAAACCACAGTCACAACGTTTGCTACCAAAAATGTCACCAGTATGGCAAATCGAATGCATACGAATAAGTGCTTCTTCTGCATGAGCAAAATCTCCATAGACTAAAACACTAGATTGTTGGTATTCAGCTAGATTTGCAGAGGATAACTTTTCAATCATTTTTTCATAATCCTCTGTTACTTCATCATAATTTAACCAACAATACCATTGAAAAACAGTAGTCTCTCCGTCTAAATTTATCGGAAGTTGGATTGGTCCAACCAAATATATTGCATGATCATTTTGTTGAATAAGTTGTATTTTATCTTTTAAAAGGGCAAAAGCCTGTGATTCTAGTTTTGTATTTAACATTCTGAAAGACTCCTTTCAATTGATTCATAGTATAGTGTATTACTGTTATCAAATCAATTGTTCCAACTCTGACTGATAAGGGCTTAAGCCCTATTGGTTTTTGTTTCCTGTAATACCATAGAAAAAGATTTGCGTTAATTCGTCCGTAAGTGGCAGTGCTTGTGAAATAACATCTTCTCGCCGCATATAATCTGTAAACATTTGCATATAAAACATGATCGCCTCATTACTTAGATTTGGATCGATTGCCTTTGCCTCTCGACCTTGATTGAATAATTCCATAACGGATGGAATAATCTCTTGTTGATAGAGATTGGTTAAATAACTATCATTCTTAGACAGCTCGTCTATTAAATAAGCATAAAATTCCGTATGAATTTTCCTTGCTGCTTCCGCTTTATCAAACATTACTATTCTTAATTTCTCTGTAAATGATAAATTGCTATCAATCAATGTTTTATATTCGTTCCAATAATCATGGATAAATTGAATGAGTACTTCGTATTGTAACTTTTCTTTACTCTCAAAGTAATTGTATATGGTCACTTGTGATACATTTGCATGTGTTGCAATTTCATTTATAGAAACATTTTTAATTCCATTTTGTTGAAATAATTCTAAACCAGCATGGATAATGGCTTGTTTCTTCATTTGTTTTCTACGTTCAAAACCATCCACCCTAGACACCTCCACTATTATCTTAATAAATTTTTTGAAATATAACAATGAAATTATTTCAAAACTTATTGTCAATTGTAACCAAACCGTATATTATGAAATAAAAGATTATAAATATTTCATAACTTTTGGAGGTGTTCGGTTCATGTCTGTGATCGAGGTAAAAGACGTCAATAAAATGTTTGGCGCATTTAGAGCATTGAATGAATTATCGATGGAAGTTAATCAAGGAGAAATATATGGATTTATAGGTCCAAATGGAGCGGGGAAATCGACGACAATACGTATTCTACTTGGGATGTTAAAACCAACAAGTGGCAGCGTATCTCTTTTTGGTAGAGATGCGTGGAAAGATGCAGTTGACATTCATAGGCGTTGTGCCTATGTCCCTGGCGATGTACATGTTTGGCCAAACTTAACAGGTGGAGAGGTTATTGATTTATTTTTGAAAATGAATGGTGAATTCTCTACAAAAAAAAGAGACGAATGGATAGAAAGGTTTCAATTTGATCCATCAAAAAAGTGTCGATCTTACTCAAAAGGGAATCGACAAAAAATTGCTTTAATCAGTGCCTTTGCTTCTGAAGCGGATTTGTTTATTTTTGATGAACCCACTTCAGGATTGGACCCATTAATGGAGCAAGTCTTTCAACAAGGTGTAAAAGAAATACGAAATGCTGGAAAAACTGTACTTTTATCGAGCCATATATTATCGGAAGTAGAAAAATTATGTGATCGGGTAGCGATAATTCGACATGGTGAAATCATTGAAGATGGAACAATACAAGAACTGCGTCATCTCACTCGAATGAATATAATTGTTGAAACAAAGCAGCCGTTTAAGAGTATAGAAGCCATTAATGGAATACATGAATTACGTAAAGAAGGTTCTGTTGTATCGTTTGAGGTAGATACAGAATATATGGATGAAGTAATCTCGTATATTAGTAGTTACGGTATCATTCGTTTAGAGAGTAAGCCGCCTACATTAGAGCATTTGTTTATGAGACATTATGAACAGAAAGGGAATAAGGAGGAGCAATCATGAAGCTCTTTCGAGGGAGCAACATATTATTTCCGTATTTACTACGTCAACACCGATTGCGTTTATTCCTATGGATTATTGGAATTGTATTAGTAACATTAGCAACTGCATCCAGTTACCCTTCAATGTATCCGAATGAACAAGCTCGTGAAGCTTTTGGATTGACGATGGAAAACCCTGTTATGATTGCTATGTTAGGTGTCGGCTATGATAATTATGAAGTGCTTGGAAGTCTATTTGCTATAGAAATGTTGTTGTTTACAGCAATGGCAGTAGCTATTATGAATATTCTATTTGTCAGTAAGGCCACTCGAAATGATGAAGAAGAGGGAAGAGTGGAGCTCATTCGTGCATTATCAACTGGAAAACTTAGTTACATTCATACAACAATGAGTCTGATGGCGATATCGAATATACTGATTTCTATTGGTGTAACTTGTGGATTAATTCTTATTAATAATGACGGTATGAATATAAAAGGAGCGATTTTGTATGGTGCCTTACTAGGTGCTACAGGGTTATTATTTGGTTCAATGACTTCTGTAATTGCTCAAATAGTCGAAACAAGTAGGACTACTTCGATTATTGCATTTTTAGCGTTGTTACTATTTTATCTTGTTCGGGCCACAGGAGATGTCAGTGTAGAAGGGATTTCTTATCTATCTCCGCTGGGATGGATTGTGCGCTCAGAAGTGTTTGTAGAGAACAGCTGGTGGCCGGTATTGGTATGTCTTAGCATATCGGGATTGCTTCTTATACTAGCTTACTATTTGCAGTATATTCGTGATTTAGGTAGAGGGTTTATTCCAGATAAAAAAGGGAAATCACACGCATCATTTTTATTGAAAACAAAGCTTGGATTTGTGTTTACACTACAGCGCACAATGATCTTGACGTGGCTTGTCTCTATATTATTTTTGATCGGAGCATTTGCTGCAATATTAGGCGACTTAGAAGTATTTATTGCAGATAACGAATTTATCCAGTCCTTTCTATCGGCAGAGGGTTCATTAGTGGAAGAATTTATTATATTATTTATGTCGATCATGGCCGTTATTTTATCAATCCCAGTAGTGATGAGTATTTTAAGGTTAAAAGGAGAAGAAAATGCACACAGAATAGAGCCTATTATTAGTCGTTCATGGTCGAGGAATCAAGTCTTAGCTACGTATGCTTTACTAAGTGTGTTGATATGTATTGGTTTTCCAATTGTTATGGGGTTGGTTTTTTGGTTGATTGGAACCAATGTGATGGAAGAAGGATTCTTAAGTTTTAGTGAAATCATGGGTGCATCTATGGTGCATATCCCTGTTATTCTACTTGTTGCAGGAATAACAATATTTTTGCTTGGATTTATGCCAAAATTCACATCGTTCATTTGGCTATTTATTGTATACGGTTTTATTGTCGTTTATTTTGCGGATATACTTGATCTACCTGGCTGGGTAAGAAATCTTTCTCTGTATGAGCATATACCTGTTTATCCAAGAGAAGATATAGATATGATAAATATAATTATTTATAGTGTAGTTGCAGTTCTTTTAGGAATAGTTGGATTTATTGGTTATCGAAATAGAGATATCCAAGGGTAATATAAAATGTAAATGCTCCATAGAAAAGGATGTTCGTCTTTTTCTGTGGAGTTTTTATTTCGAGATAAGAAAGTATAAAATTTGGACCGAATATTTTTGTAGACAGAAATTGCCACGTCCAGCTCCAGCATCCAGAAACTAGGCGACTTCACGAAATCGCCCTACGATAAAGAAGACTTGCCGAATGTTCTTTATGAGGCTTAGTCACACTTGTGCCCTTGCGGTGAAAGTCATCATCGGTTCGTCCCTCACCGTGATTCCTTTATCTCAGAAGAAAAAAGGAAGTTCGACCCTTGTCGAACCACCCCTGAAAGCAGGGGCGCACTAGCTACGTGGGCCCGGAGGATCCGGGTCATGTCGACGTTGCCCCAGGACGGGGCGTTCTTAGTCGGCTTTCCTTAAAACGGGCGCTTGCACTTTTGTTCTAAAAAAACTTGCGGCTAACGTAACGTGAGGTGATATGATTTTCTTAGGGAAGGGGATAATTCATGACAAATGATATTTTTTCCGTGAGTGAATTTGCTGAATACACAGGTTTATCGATACGAACGTTGCACTATTATGATGAGAAAGGGATATTAGAACCGAAGAGAGATAAGAATACAGGACATCGGAAGTATGTAAAAGAAGATATGCTTCGTTTGCATCAGATTTTAACATTGAAATTTTTAGGGTTTACATTAGAAGAAATTAAAGAAATCATCATCTCGACAAGTGTTGATTTGAGTTTTATTGAAACACTAAGATTACAAGAAGCAAAATTAGTAGAAGAGAAAGAAAAAATTGAAGTTTCTATGGAGATGATACAACGAACTGTACAACTTATTGAAGATGAAAAAGAAATTGATAAAGACGTGTTAGTAAGCTTGCTTGCGAGTATGCAAACAGAAAAACAACAGAAAGAAATTTCAAAAGGAATTATGTCAGATCAAGCGATTGATCAATTATTTAAAGCGACTGGTAGTGAAAAGTTGCTGTGGGAGAAAGAAATGTTGCGTTTTTATAAAGAAACGAAACGGTTAGTAGGAAGGTCAAGTGATGATCCAGAAGTAATGGAGCTGTTTCAACGTTTTTTCAATTTTATTCTAGATATATTTAAAGCGGAAGGCTTTTACGAGCTTGAAAGCATATTAAAATCGGAAAAAGCGGAAGACGTTAGTGATGAAGAATTGGATCGTTTTATTTTAGAAATGGAGAAGTTAGTTCCGACCCCGCTAACAAAGGCAGAAGAACAGTGGATCGATGAAATGATGACAACATATATGACGGAAAACAGCGATTTTTGGAAGGGAGAAGTATGGAATGGAAAAAGGTCAACGTAATAATAAAGCATTTCTATCATTAATTTTAACAGCGAATATCCCAAAGTTTATTCTTGCTTTAGGATTAATTGGGAGTATCATCACGACACTGGTAGGACTTACCATACCATTGTTAACAAGAGAGTTAGTAGATGGATTTTCATTAACTTCACTAACATTGAACTTTATTTTACTTATTATAGGTATATTTGTATTGCATGCTCTGATTGATGGATTTTCTAATTACGCATTAGCCTACGTCGGGCAACGAGTAGTGGCGTATTTAAGAGAGTCTATTTGGCAAAAGATGATTCGTCTACCTGTCAGGTATTTTGATCAACAACCAAGTGGAGAATCCGTTAGTAGAGTAATTAATGATACGGGGATTGTAAAAGATTTGGTCTCGCAGCATTTTCCGCAATTTATCTCCGGATTAATATCTATTATTGGTGCAGTCACCATCTTATTGATAATGGATTGGCGTATGACATTAATGATGTTGGTTGCTGTACCGATAACAGTAATTGTTATGATTCCATTAGGAACACGTATGTCAAAAGTGTCCCGGAAATTACAAGATGAGACAGCTTCTTTTCAAGGGGATATTCAACAAACGATTAGTGAAATTAAACTGATGAAATCATCTACCGCTGAGGAAGCAGAAAAACAAAAGGGTTTAAAAGGTATTGGCAATTTATTTCGCACAGGATTAAGAGAAGCTAAAATCTTCTCTATCATTGGCCCATTTATGTATATGGTCGTAATGCTCGTCATTGTAGTTATTATAGGATATGGCGGGATTCGAGTGGAAGAAGGTACGATGACGACAGGAGCATTAGTTGCTTTCTTGCTCTATTTATTTCAAATTACATTTCCAATAACTACGTTTGCTATGTTCTTTACTGAATTGCAGAAAGCAAAAGGTGCTACTGGAAGAATTGTTGAAATTCTTGAGAAAGATGTAGAAGAAACACATAAAGGAATCGATAAAAAAATAGATAATGAAGCTTTACAGTTTTGCGATGTTTCCTTTTCTTATGAAAATGGAGAAGAGGTACTAAGAAATATTTCTTTCCAAGCAAATCCAGGGGAGATGATTGCTTTTGCTGGCCCAAGTGGTGGCGGGAAGACGACGGTATTTGGTCTGATTGAACGATATTATCAACCTGGTAAAGGAGAGATATTAATTGGAAGTCAACCAATTCATGAAGTATCCATGTTATCTTGGCGTGCTCAGTTAGGGTATGTTTCTCAAGAAAGTTCTATGATGTCAGGTACAATTAGGGACAACTTAACTTATGGGCTTCGAGATGCGGATAAAATAAGTGATAGTCAACTGTGGGAAGTTGCTGAGATGGCATATGCTGACCAATTTATTAAAGATCTTCCAAATGGTTTAAATACAGAAGTAGGGGAGCGGGGAACGAAATTATCTGGTGGACAACGACAGAGAATTAATATAGCAAGAGCGTTTTTACGTAATCCAAAGTTGTTGCTTCTAGATGAAGCGACAGCAAGTCTTGATAGTCAATCAGAACAAGTAGTTCAAAAAGCGTTGCAACGTCTTATGGAGGGGAGAACGACATTTGTTATCGCACACCGATTATCTACAATTGTAGATGCAGATCAAATTATTTTTATTGAAGATGGAGAAATAACAGGAAAAGGTGATCATCAAGAGTTGATAGGAACCCACCCATTGTATCGACAGTTTGCGGAACAACAGTTGACTTGATGAAATAAATACGGATTGAATATTACAGCGTAAAATGTGAGATGTCTTCCAGAGGCAAGAACGAAATTATCGGGAACGATTTTCGGAATTTTTTCCTGTTGGAGTCACTCACATTTTATTGCTGCAATAAATTTATAAACAATGTTAAGATCTAAAAAAGTTGTTACATCACAACTGTAATCTCTTTAATGAGTCGGTGATTAATGTACAACAAAATTCCTGCAAACACAATACTCAATACAATGGATAATGGGAAGGATTGTAAAGATAAATGTGGGAAGAAATTAATATGAGATAGCCCCCACAGTAAACCAGTAATATTTACAAATATTAGTGCTAGCGGTACAAAAGCTAATGTGCCGAGAACCCAACCAAATCGATAATAGCCTAAACCAATCATCCAACCAATCAAGTAGTATAGTGCATGGATTAGTGCGTAACTTATAAATACTTCCATAAAGGAAAAGAACCCTGGCGGTGATACCTCATTTGTCCATGTAATATTCCATCCAGTATTCTGAACTAATAGGTGCAACAATCCATTCATAAGAAATATGGTTATAGAAATTGCTATAGCAAGTAATACTGAGGCACCAATGGTTGCCTTGAAAAAGTTTCTTCGTGTAATACCTCGTTTTGCAAAGTAATCAAAAAAACTATAAGTGGATAAAATTCCAATTATTAACATAAATATAGATGACGATCCATTAGAAAACATGGAGAAATCTGTAAATTCGATTGCTTCTACATATACTTGATACAATAATACAGCAATATAAATAAGTAGAATTGTAAATGTGTACCATAAAGACCATTTGAGTTGCTCTCTGAATATGCCAAATCCTAGTTTTTTTGTACTCATTCTTCTTCCTCCTTTGTTAAATGAACAAATAAGTCATGCAAAGAGAGTGGACCAATATCTAAGTCTAATTCCTTTGCTTCTCTTTGTTGCTGTTCAGTTAATCTGCCATAAATCATTACTGACTTCGTTCCGCCTAGTACTTGGGTATTCAAAACTTCAAGGTTGATGGTGAAATCATCTACCTCTTGATGACTACCGGTAATCGAAAAACCTTTAGAAATAACATTTTCATTTGTGTCTTGTAAGAGAATTTTACCTTGATGAATGATGGTGACTTCATCAAAAAGATAATCCATTTCAGATACGAGATGTGTGGATACGATCATCGTTCTAGGGTGTTTTTCTTGATCAGCCAACAATTCTTTATAAAATAATTCTCTTGTTGGAGCATCCATTCCTAAATATGCTTCATCGAAAATGGTTAATGGCGTGCGGCTAGCTAAACCAATTGTTACTTGTAGCGCAGATTGCTTCCCTTTGGATAATTGATTAATCTTCTTTTTTAATGGAAGTTTGAATTTTTTCACTAATTCACTAGCATAGGATGCGTCAAAATTTGGACGAAAATCGATAAGCTCTTTTAACACGTCACCTACTTTTTCGTATTCATAGGTCTGGTCTTTATCATAGATAAAAGCAGTATCCTGCATAATACGTGGATGGTCGAATGGGTCTTCCCCATCAATGGTAATCGATCCTTCCTTTGCTTTGCGGAAGTTAGAAAGAATGGATAGTAAAGTTGTTTTTCCTGCTCCATTTCTACCAAGTAATCCATGAATTCTTCCACCGCTAAGTGTAAAGCTAACTTGATTAAGTGCTTTAAAATCTTTATATCGTACAGTTAAATCATTGACTTTTATTTCATAACTCATGATTGAATCCTCCTATTCGCTTGTTTTATTAAATCGAATATTTCTTGCTCAGTAACTTTTAACTTCTCTGCTTCTTGAACGAGACCGATAACATAGTTATCCATAAAAGATTCTTTTCGTTTTTGAATCAATTTCTTTTTGGCTCCTTCCATAACGAACATACCTACACCCCGTTTTTTAAATAAGATGTCTTCCTCAACTAACTGATTGATTCCTTTTGAAACAGTTGCATGATTTATTTTGTAAAACTGAACAAGTTGATTAGTTGAAGGAGCCTGATCTCCTTCTTTCAACTGATCATTCACAATTTGATCTTCAATCATTTCTCGGACTTGGATAAATATTGGTTTATCACTATCAAACTGATTCAATGTTTTCACCACCTACTACACTGTTATGGTTATACGGTTATATACTCATGTGTATAACTATAAAACTAAAAATGATTAAAGTCAATAGGCAAAAGAAATATTTTTGATATACTATGGTGATAAGAGGAGTGAGCGTAATGAAAAACGTTGTTCGTGTGAAGAATGTAGCTATCGGAGAGGGTAAGCCGAAAGTGTGTGTTCCGATAACAGGAGCTACTAAACAAGAAATAAGTGACGAGTTAGATTTACTACAAACAATCAACGTAGATTTAGTCGAGTGGAGAGGAGATTTATTCAAAGAAATTGAAAATGAAGTAGCCGTACAAAGCATTCTGCAAAAAATAAACGAAGAAATACCCAATCTTCCTCTATTATTTACTTTCCGAACAAGAGCAGAAGGCGGAGGAAGAGAAGTTACTCTGGAAGAATATCAGAGAATTAATCGTTTCGTTATCGAGTCGAAATTGACCAATATGATTGATGTGGAACTGTATCGGGGGGAGAAGTTAGTAAAAGAACTTGTGTCCTTTGCTCATCATCATAACCAAAAAGTGATTATTTCTAATCATGATTTTAATCAAACCCCTTCTTATGAAGAAATCATAGCGCGCCTGCAATTAGCGGTTGATTACGAGGCCGATATTGGGAAGATTGCTGTGATGCCTCAAAGTAATCAAGATGTGTTAACTTTGCTTTCTGCAACTTCTGATATGAATGAACGTAGCAGTATGCCAATCGTCACCATGTCAATGGGCGAGGAAGGAGTAATAAGTCGTTTAGCTGGAGAAGTATTCGGTTCAGCAATCACATTTGCTTCAGGTAAACAAGCTTCCGCACCTGGGCAAATTGAAGCTGAAAAATTACAGACAGTGTTAACTATTATCCATGATTCTGTGAATAAGTATTATTAAGGAGGTGTGCTTATACACCTCTTTTATTATGGTGAATAAGTTTCCCTAATGCAAAAAAGTATCCTTTGTAAAATTTACTTGACAAAATAAAAAACTAAGCATAAAGTAGGGATTAACGAATAAAGTTTACCTAGGGCAAAATAGAAAGGAGAATACAAAATGAAGACCTTCAAGAAAAAGATATGGGGCTTGGCAATGCTTGTTGGATTATTATTTCTAGCAGCATGTGGATCAAGTGAAGAGAATACAAGTAATGGAGAAGAAAAAATAAATGTAGTTACGACTATTGCACAAATCGGCGAACCTCTATCCGTAATTGGTGGAGAACATGTAAATGTTGAAAGTTTAATGGGACCTTCGGTAGACCCGCATTTATATAATCCGACTCAAAGTGATATCTCAAAAGTCGATAGCGCAGATATAATCTTTTATAATGGATTAAATTTAGAAGTGAATATGGTCGATGTGTTTGATTCAATCGGTACTGAAAAACCTGTTTTAGCAATAGGAGATACACTTTCAGAAAAACAATTGCTGGAAGACGAAGAAGGAGCGGTCGATCCGCATATATGGTTTGATATCGATCTTTGGGAAAGTGCTTTAAATAGAGCGGTCGAAGAATTAAAGGAATATGCACCGGAACATGCAGACGATTTTGAAGCAAATAAACAAGCCTATTTTGAAGAGTTAGATAGCTTACGAGAGAGAGCAGCTAAATTAGAAGAAATACCGGAAGAGCAACGTGTATTAGTTACAGCCCATGATGCCTTTGGTTATTTTGGAAACCAGCACGATATGGAAGTAGTTGGGTTGCAAGGACTCAGTACAGAAGGAGAAATTGGCGTTTCTGATATTAATGAAACAATTGGATTAATTGAGGAATACGAAGTACCAGCTATTTTTGTTGAAAGTAGCGTAAACCAAGATTCCATTAATGCAGTTATTGAAGGTGCATCGAGCAACGGTGTTGATGTACAACTAGGTGGAGAATTATTCTCCGATGCAATGGGAGAAGAAGGTACAGATGAAGGTACTTATATTGGAATGTATCAGCATAATATAGATATCATTCATGAAGCATTAACTAGAGGAGATGATTAAAGTGGGATCATCTGTCATCCGTGTAGATGATTTATCTGCTTCTTATCAAAAAAATAAAGTATTAGAAAATGTTCAGTTTCAAGTTGAAGAAGGTACGCTAACAGGAATTGTTGGTCCAAATGGTGCTGGAAAATCAACGTTGATTAAAACGATGCTTAGGCTTCATCCAATCTTAACTGGTAAGGTAAACTTTTGGGGACAGACGTTCAAGAAAGCGAAGAAAAAGATTGGATATGTACCACAGCGTGGTTCGGTTGACTGGGATTTTCCGACGGACGCTTTAGATGTAGTGACGATGGGTCTCTATGGAAAAATTGGTTGGCTCCGTACACCTTCAAAAAAAGACAAAGAGAAAGCCATGGAAGCATTGGATAAGATGGGAATGACTGCTTATGCGCATCGGCAAATCAGTCAACTCTCTGGCGGGCAACAACAGCGTGTCTTTTTAGCACGTGCTTTGGTTCAAAATGCTGATTTATACTTTATGGATGAACCACTGGCTGGAGTAGATGCGTCTACAGAAAAAGCGATTATGGCAATTCTTCAAGAATTAAAACAACAAGGGAAAACAGTAATGGTTGTACATCATGATTTACAGACAGTACCCGAGTATTTTGATCATGTATTATTTTTAAATCGTACCGTTTATGCGTATGGAAAGACAGACGAAATCTTTACGAAAGAGAACATTGCGAAGACATATGGCGGTAATATGCAATGGATTGGAGAGGGAGATCAGTATGTGGTCCACACTACTTCATAGTAATACAATGTGGGTACTTCTTAGTACTGCAATCTTAGGAATAGCGGCAGGAATAATTGGTTGCTTAGCTTATTGGAAAAGACAAAATTTAATGAGCGATGCGCTTTCTCATGCTGCTTTACCAGGAGTAGTTATTGCATTTTTAATCATTGGTGAGAAAAATTTATTATTACTAGTGATTGGAGCCGCTGCGAGTGCGTTGTTCGGTGCCTTTTTAATCCAATGGATAACAGGATCGAGCCGAATAACCGAAGATACCGCAATGGGGATGGTTCTTTCTGTGTTTTACGGTGTTGGCGTAATGCTGTTATCAATCGCTAACCGTTCTGCAGGTGGAAATCAAAGTGGGTTAGATAGTTTCATCTATGGTCAGGCTGCCGCAATGGTTCGTTCTGATGTATTGACAATGATTGTACTTGCTGGAATTGTTATATTTATCGTACTTATTGGATTTAAAGAATGGAAACTGTATTTATTCGATGCTTCATTTGCAAAAGGAATAGGGATGTCTATACGTGGAATGAATGTACTTTATACACTTATTCTCGTAACCACGATTGTAATCGGGATCCAGGCTGTTGGTGTTATTCTTATGGCAGCGATGTTAATTATTCCTGCTGTTAGCGCAAGATATTGGACGCATTCCTTTAGAAATATGATTCTACTTTCTGCAACTTTTGGAGGAATATCAGGAGCAGCGGGTTCTTGGATTAGTTCAACTGGAAGTGGTCTACCGACGGGGCCATTTATCGTTGTAATTTCAGCTGCATTCTTTATCTTTTCATTATTACTTGGAAAAGAGAAAGGAATAATTGTTCGTTATATTCAATATAAGATACAACAACGAAATTCCCATAATGAATTATTAGCTATAAAAGATGGTGATGCATCATGACGTATACAGCTTGGATTATTTTGACTGCTGCACTTGTAGGTCTTTCCTGTGGATTAATTGGTGTATTTCTGATTTTGAGAAAGCAAGCGATGATGGCAGATGCAATAAGTCATACGGTGTTATTAGGAATTGTGTTGGCCTATATGGTTACACAACAATTAAGTGGTACTTCGATGCTAGTCGGAGGGATCTTAGCCGGTATATTAACAGCATTTCTTGTACAAATGTTAAATTCACTAAAAGTACAACATGATGCCTCGATGGGGATTGTATTTACTACATTATTTGCGATTGGTGTCATATTGATATCAACTTCAGTTGGAAATGTTCATCTTGATGTAAAACACGCATTAATGGGTGAAATCACATTTATTCCATTTACAACTGTAAGTCTCCCGATAATCGGAGATGTTCCACGGGCGACGGCATTACTAGCGATAGTATTATTGATTGTTATTTTCTTTATCGTTGCTTTCTATAAGGAATGGAAAATAACTTCCTTTGATCCGGCTTTGGCTGCAAGTATTGGTATTCCTGTATTGCTACTACATTATGTGTTTATGACACTCGTCTCCGTAACCACTGTAGCTTCTTTTGATGCGGTGGGTGCGATACTTGTTGTGGCAATGCTCATTACTCCAGCAGCGGCAGCATATCTATGGACAGATAAGTTGGTTGTTATGCTACTGTTGAGTGGAAGTTTCGGTGTGTT
Organism: Oceanobacillus phoenicis; assembly: GCF_047238145.1. NCBI lineage: Bacteria > Bacillati > Bacillota > Bacilli > Caryophanales > Bacillaceae > Oceanobacillus > Oceanobacillus phoenicis. The sequence goes on along the minus strand of NZ_JBDFME010000001.1, from coordinate 223,673 downwards.
AGCAGCTGTCGTTGGATATTGGATCGCAACATGGCTGGATACATCCATTTCTGGATCAATGGCATTTGCAACTGGACTTATTTTCTTAATAAGCTTCCTTCTATCACCAAAGCATGGTTTAGTATCGAAATGGGTGAAACCACCTGAAGTAATCGAACATTCGTCTTAAGAGGAAAAGTGCTGATAAGATGAGCGCCCGTAATACGAAGACCGAAGCAGAGATGGTAACTCATAAGCCAGATGAGTGCCCGTAATACGAAGAACGAAGCAGAGATGGTAACTCATAAGCCAGATGAGCGCCCGTAATACGAAGACCGAAGCAGAGATGGTAACTCATAAGCCAGATGAGTGCCCGTAATACGAAGAACGAAGCAGTAATGGTAACTCATAAGCCAGATGAGCGCCCGTAATACGAAGACCGAAGCAGAGATGGTAACTCATAAGCCAGATAAGTGCCCGAAATACGAAGAACGAAGCAGTAATGGTAACTCATAAGCCAGATGAGTGCCCAGAATACGTAGTCCAACGCAACCATGGTAACTCATTAACATGGTCATATAAAAAAACCGAGCCACAGAACTGAACTCCAATCTGTGGCTCGAATTTTCATATATTATTTTAACTTAATATGGGTCAGCGTCATGCCCCTTATCTATTGCTTTTTTCGGAGCTTGTTCAGCATCTTTTGCTCCTAAAGGATTATGTGGTGTACCCATTTTCTTCGCTTCTGCTAATCCTTCACGTAAACGTCTTCCATATTCCTCATCTGCTTCTTCTGCTAAAGCAATCATTTTATCTTGAATACGTTGATCACTTACAGATAGATCGCCGACTAGATTGGAAATTAAATCTGCTTTTTCCCATTCTTCAAATTCACGGAATGTATGTCCAGCTTGCTTGGTATTATCATTCCGATCAATGGATTCGCGCACAAGATTCCCCTCAATGTGAGGCGTGTATTCTTTACCGGTTTGTTCAGTCTCTTCTAGGCCACCAAGTACAGATGGCTCATAGTTAATATGTGGATTTTGTCCAGGAGCTTTATCATTTTTTTGACGTAGCTGACCACCCTCATGATTCGTTGCCACGCGTTTCTTAGATTCATTGACTGGTACTTGCAGATAGTTTGCTCCAACACGATAGCGTTGAGTATCGGAATAAGAGAACGTCCTTCCTTGCAGCATTTTATCGTCAGAGAAGTCTAATCCATCCACTAAAACACCCGTACCAAATGCGGCTTGTTCTACTTCTGTAAAATAATTCTCAGGGTTTTTATTTAATACCATTTTACCGACTGGATGCCATGGGAACTGATCCTCTGGCCATAATTTTGTATCATCTAACGGATCAAAATCAAGCTCTGGATGTTCATCATCACTCATAATTTGAACAAATAACTCCCATTCTGGATAGTCCTCATTTTCAATCGCATCATATAAATCTTGTGTTGCATGATTGAAGTTGGTAGCTTGAATTTCTTCAGCTTCTTTGGCAGTTAAATTCTTAATACCTTGCTTTGGCTCCCAGTGATACTTTACAAGTACAGCCTCGCCATCTTTATTAACCCACTTATACGTATTCACTCCAGATCCTTGCATCATACGATAATTTGCCGGTATTCCCCAAGGAGAATATATAAACGTTACCATATGAAAGGATTCAGGCGAGTTTGCACAAAAATCAAAGAATCTTTCAGAATCTTGAATGTTAGTTACCGGATCCGGACGAAAGGCATGAATCATATCCGGGAACTTCATTGCATCTCGAATAAAAAATATTTTAATGTTATTTCCTACTAAATCCCAGTTCCCATCCTCGGTATAGAATTTCACCGCGAACCCACGTGGGTCGCGAACCGTTTCTGGGGAGTGGTTTCCATGAACTACTGTAGAAAAACGTACAAATACAGGAGTTTGTTTACCTTTATCTTGAAATACTTTTGCTCGTGTATATTTGGATACTGGATCATTCCCAACTGTACCATACGTTTCAAAATATCCATGAGCTCCAGCTCCGCGTGCATGTACGATTCTTTCTGGAACTTTTTCACGGTCAAAATGACTAATCTTCTCAATAAAGTCATAGTTTTCTAATGTAGCAGGTCCACGGTTACTTATTGTGCGTATGTTTTGATTGTTAGTTACAGGATGACCTTGACGATTTGTAAGTGACATATCTTTTTCTAAGTTACTTTTATTCATGGATTCATCTTTTTTTGCCATGTGTGTCCCTCATTTCCTTTGGTTTTTGTCAATACCAACAGATATATTCTTTTTTATCTTTTCCAATGGGACTAAAAATAATCGGAATTTAAACATTTTTTCTTTGTAAATCTCATCAATTGTAAATGAGGGGTAAGCAAGTAATGGTATACATGTTAAAATAAATAAGGTAAATAGAAAGGAAGTTTTGTAAAAAATGAGTGTACGTACAATGAATCAACCGATGTCGCCAACCAATGATCCATGGGAAGCTTACATGGACGTAAAGCAACACGGGAAAATGACATTATCGAATATTGAATTTACAACGACATATATGTGCAATATGCGTTGCGCACATTGTGCTGTTGGATATACCTTACAACAAATAGATCCGGATGCACTTCCAATGGATCTGATAGAGAAACGATTAGATGAAATTCCGCATTTGCGAACGTTAAGTATTACAGGAGGGGAACCGATGATGAATAAAAAATCGGTTCGTCAATATGTTTTGCCTTTACTTAAATATGCCCATGAGCGTGGTATTAAGACACAGATGAATTCCAACTTAACCTTGCCATATAATCGATATGAAGAAATTGTTCCCTACCTAGATGTATTACATATTTCACATAACTGGGGAACGGTTGAAGAATTTGCGGAGACAGGATTTGCATTAATGGAACGAAAACCTTCAGAAGAAAATCGTGCTAAGTATTTTGAACGTATGGTGGAAAATGCACAACGGTTATCGAAAGAAGGTGTAATGGTTTCGGCTGAAACCATGTTGAACAAACGAACATTCCCACATTTAGAAAGTATTCACGACCATGTACTGGAAATGGGCTGTGCTCGCCATGAAATTCATCCAATGTATCCAGTAGATTTTGCGGAAAATCTAGAAATTTTATCTTTAGATGAGATGCGAGAAGGGATTACTCGATTGTTAAATCATCGAAACCAAGACTTATGGATGTTATTTGGGACTTTGCCATTCTATGCATGTAGCGGGAATGATGAAGATATCGAATTACTTAAGCGTCTATACAAAGAACCAAATGTTTCTGTTCGTAATGATCCAGATGGTCGTTCTCGATTGAATGTAAATATTTTCACGGGTGATGTAATTGTTACAGACTTTGGTGATGAACCGAAGCTAGGAAATATAAAAACAGATTCTTTAACTAGCGCATACGATCGTTGGATGGAGACAAAGACAGCTAAAAGCTTAAATTGTCATTGTCCGGCAGTATCTTGCTTAGGGCCAAATGTACTCGTGAAAAATGCATACTATAAAGATGTTGATTTCCAAAAGCGAAAGGCACGAATAAGTCAATGATGGTAGGAAGCGTTATAAGAGGAATATCACATTTTAGCATTTCGCTTCTTTAATTCCCTATTATCTTCAGATACTTCAAAGCTTAAACCATCTAGAAAAACAGATAGAAGAGTTAACACATTTTCAAAGTAAAAAGGTGGCTCAATCTAATGGAGTTATGGGATTTATATGATATAGATCGAAACAAAATAGGAAAAACACATCAAAGAGGGATCGAGATTCCGGATGGGTGTTTTCACCTTGTGGTTCGTGCATGGGTAAAAAATGATAATAATGAAATTTTGTTATCAAAACGGCATCCACAAAAGCCTTTCGGAGGTTTCTGGGAGAATACTGGAGGATCAGCTATTCAAGGTGAAAATAGTCTCCAAGCAGTATTACGGGAAGTTTCCGAAGAGATTGGGTTGCAATTAACTCCAGAAGATGGGGAGTTGATTCTTCAGCAAACTAAAAATGTTTCTCATCAAGATATTTGGTTATTTCATTCGAATGTAGTTGTTGACGAGCTATCTTTTCAAGAAGATGAAGTTATCGATGCGATGTGGGTGAATAAAGATAAATACTATGATATGCAAAATAAAGGTTTAATTGTACCTACTATTTCAGTATTTTCAGCTTGGTAGGATAAATCATACATCTGAAGTTGTAGAAAATGCTACTGTCCTAGTAGCATTTTTTTGTGCTATAAAATCAGTCCACTAGCCGACGACGAAAGTGTCTCGACTCAATAGAATAAAGAGTGTCAGAAATATTTGAGGAGGAACAAACGCATGTTTATTTCAATAGATGTATATAAAAGTTATGTAGACTATAAAATGGAGGACCTTCGTAAAACATCAGAAGTCATAAAGAAAAATAAAAAAAGTGATTGAATGAAAGGTTAATAATTTGTGACTTTTAGATAAAATTTTCCAAATAGGGTTGAACTTTTCACGTGAGCCTTTACAATAAAATTAACTTAGTTGTAATTGTGGAGGGTACGAGAGATGCCGATTAAAATACCGTTACACTTGCCTGCAAAAGATATATTAGAAAAAGAGAATATTTTTGTGATGGATGAACAACGTGCGATTACGCAAGATATACGACCACTGAATATATTAATCCTCAATTTAATGCCAGAAAAGCAAAAAACAGAAACGCAATTATTGCGATTTCTAGGTAACACACCTCTGCAAGTTCATGTATCGTTTTTACGAATGTCCTCACATGAATCAAAGAATACGAGTAAGTATCATTTGGATACGTTTTATAAGAAGTTTGAAGAAGTAAAATCCAAGAAATTTGATGGAATGATCATAACCGGATCTCCTGTAGAGCATTTGCCCTTTGAGGAAGTGGATTATTGGAAAGAATTACAGGAAATAATGAATTGGTCCAAAGAAAATGTTACGTCAACACTGCATATTTGTTGGGGGGCACAGGCTGCCCTTTACCATCATTATGGTATTAATAAATATCATTTGCCACAAAAATGTTTTGGAGTATATGAGCATAAACTGTTTCATCCGCATGAACGTTTAGTACAAGGATTTGATGATTACTTCTTTGCACCACATTCTAGGTATACCGATGTATCTATAGATGAGATTAAAGCACATCCAGATCTACAGTTGTTAGCTAAATCGGACGATGCGGGTGTATTCTTGCTCGCTTCAAAAGATGGAAAGCATATTATGGCAACAGGGCATCTGGAGTATAGTGCAGAAACTTTAGCAGAAGAATATCATCGTGATCATCAACGAGGTATTGATACGGCTATTCCGGAGAATTATTTCCCTCATGATGACCCTGAACAAGATCCGAAATATCGTTGGAAAAGTCATTGTAGTTTACTATTTTCCAACTGGTTAAATTATTACGTTTATCAAGAGACTCCATATCAATGGGGGGAATAGCATAGAGAAAAAGGCTTTCGAATTACTCGGAAGCCTTTTCGATATGGTTTTGAGAAGTAATAAGTACTGGGTGCTGTTCTAGAGTTGCTTGTTCATAAGCTTCTACAAGACCATGATGTTGAATTTTTTGTCTGGATATTTGCTTATATGGAATAGAGATAGAGAAAGGTCTATCAAATGGAAAATTATCCATAACAATGGTGTCTTCATTTTGCCAGCTTATTTGCATCTGTTCATCTAGTACATAGTGTAAAGTATGATTCGTTGGGATTCCTTTTTTGAAAAATGGATGTTGATTATCACCGGTTGCACCAGGCTCATTCATACAAGCGTATAATGAAAGGTTATCTGAAAGTTGAAGCAGTCCGTAATGAAATTCAAACAAACGTTTGTTGAAATTCGAAAGTGTCCCTATGATACGTTCTTGTCTTGTTTCTTCATGTTCTACAAAAGCTTGAGCTTCAAGAGAAGTGTTATTAGCTAAAAATCTTTTGTAATGTTCACTACACAGTAATGCAGCGTATAAATCAACTTTTTCTACTTCATTAATTCCATACTTATATAATACGGTTTTAGGTACATTTGGAAAATCGGCAAATGTATAGGGTTGATTGGTAACATCATTCCAAAATGGTTGACGATCAAATTCTTTCCAACCCAAATCATGTTGGTAAGCAGCATAAAGAACGGAATCTCTCCATTCTGTACCCTGAAAGTAATCTAATTTCCAATTATCAAGTATATCTCCTGATATTTGAGCATGATCATCTTGTGTGATTAATATCAACTCATCTTCTCTTTCTCTAACAATCATCTGTCCCATCCTCTCTAATGGTAGACTTTCAAAAAGAACCTTAGACAATTGTCACTGTCTAAGGTTCTTCATACTTTATATGAGCTTATCAAAGCGTAAGCGCTTGTGCAATGCATAGAATATAGGAATACCAATTAATAGCACACCGAATTCCCCAATTGCAGTTGTTAACCACGTAAACCAGAATGGAAGTTCTAGTGCAAGGTTTAATGCAAACGCAATGATAAACATGTTAAACGTAAATACAATCGTATTTAGAAATAGTAGCGTTAATTTGTCCTTAATAAATTTAGATAAGAAAATAATAATTCCTAGTGAAATAACAGAGTGAGCAACCCCGAATACGAGGTCGTACCAACCAAGTGGTGAATTGAGGTTAACGATAAACACTCCAATTACAATTCCAAAGAAATAACGCTTATCAAATACGACTAGATGATTGAACATCTCTGAAATGCGAAACTGTATATTTGTAAAGCCAAATGGCGCAATAGCTATAGAAACAACAACATATAAAGCCGCTATTAAGCCATTAATTACTAACGTTTTTACGTTCATATTTAATTTTCCTCCCTAGTTTTTTTGCGTGGGATGGTTACGAACCACGGTGATCAAATCACATTAGATTAGTATAATTGAAGGCTTGTAATCTGTCAAAATGAGTGAATATAGCATATGAAAACTTTTGCTGTTAACATTGAAGATAATGGTGATTCCACTAATACAGACGTTGACAAGGTAACAAAAAACCAAAAATTGCCTGATACATCAACCAACATATATATACTAGGTAGTACTTGGTCTTATGTTAATATTGGTTGGGGCTAGTATATATTTATTCGATAGAAGAAAAAATAAAAAGGAAATTAAGTACAAATCATAAATCGTATGTATTGGATGTAGCTGTGGTTTTTTAAAAGTAAAGATATAGACTGTGTAAAAAGTATAATAAAAATAAGAGGAAAATTAATAAATAAAAGGAGCGATAAAAATGACTGGAGTAGAAATTGATTTAGTAGTATCAGACAGCTTAAAAGCATTGGAGTATTATGAGAAGATATTTGATATTGAGCGAGTTGAGGTTTCCGATTTTCCTAAGGGTGAGAACGAGGTTATTTTTAGTCTTTATGGAGTGCGTTTTCATATGCTGGATGAAAATCCAAAATTTGAATTGATAGCACCAAGCCAGGATGATCCTAAAACGATTTGGTTTAATGTAATCGTTCCTGATATTAAAGACACATACACTAAAGCAATGGAACTGGGATGTATTGAAGTACAAGCCGTGACAGACCTTCCTGACTATGGTATTTCGAATGCCATGTTTATTGATCCTTTTGGGTACTTATGGATGTTACATCAAGTATACAAAGAAGTATCTCATGAAGAACGCTTAAAACTTTGGGAGGAAAAAAGAGATAGTATGTAAAAGTATTTGTTTAAAGAGTAACTATAGCTTTTAGACATGAATGATATCGAATAAAAACAGACTTTTCAAATGAAGGTCTGTTTTTATTATATGGAGCAAGTTATTTATCTATCTGGTAACAATAGATGGTAAGCTGATCATATTGACTATCTTCAATTATAAAGATATAATCGATTACATAAAGTAAGTAACTATTAAAATATAATGAAAGAGGGATATTAATATGGAAAAGAAATTCTTTGAAGTTCCAACAATGTATATACAGGATGTTACACTTCAAGTAAGTGATTTAAATAAATCAATTCAATTTTACGAACAAGTCCTGGGGTTACACGTATTAAGGAAAGTGGGTAATCAAGTAAAGCTTAGCGCCAATGGTCAAGATGTAATTCTAACCTTGGAGCAACCAACGAATGTGCTCACAAAACAAGGGAGAACAACAGGTTTATATCATGTGGCAATTTTACTTCCTACGAGAGAAGACTTAGGAGCATTTTTACGTCATTTTATGCAGTTGGATATTGCAAATCAACTAAGAATCGGTGCCTCAGATCATATAGTTAGTGAAGCTATTTATATGTCTGACCCTGATGGGAACGGTTTAGAAATTGCAAGAGACCGTCCTTCTTCTGAATGGTCATGGAGTGTGGAAAATAAGGTTGAAATGAGCACAGAAGCACTTGATGCGCAAGGTTTATTAGAAGCGGCTAGTCAACATGAATGGAATGGTGCTCCAGATAATACCATTGTTGGCCATCTTCATTTACACGTTGACAATTTAGATAAAGCGCAGCAGTTCTATGTGGATGGATTAGGATTTCAAGTTGTCACTGAATACCCAGGAGCATTGTTTTTATCTGATGGAGGTTATCATCATCACTTAGCGGTTAATATTTGGAATGGAGAAGACGCAGCTTCCCCGAAAAAATATGAAGTTGGGCTAAAATACTATACACTTCGTTATCCTACTGAAGATAAAAAGCAAGCTGTTATTCACCGATTGTCCCATTTAGGATATGAGACACAAGATGATATTGTCGAAGATCCAGCTGGGAATACGATTTTACTAAGTAGTGAACAATAGAAATGGACGCGATATCCATAAGAAGATAGAATATATACAAGACTTTTAAAATAGAAAGGGTGGAATACGTGGAGTATGTATGGTTAGTAGTAGGATTTGCATTATTAGTAAAAGGAGCGGACTGGTTTGTGGATGGTTCATCTAATATAGCAAAACTACTCCGGGTACCACCGATATTAATTGGGTTAACGATTGTTGCATTAGGTACAAGTGCACCAGAAGCGACGGTAAGTATTATAGCTGCATTAGAAGGAACAGCAGATGTTTCTATCGGTAACGTAGTAGGTAGTAATATTTTTAATATTACACTTGTAGTTGGTTTGGCGGCATTTATTTTCCCACTTCGAGTACAAAATGAGACAATTAAAAAAGAGATTCCATTTACGTTACTAGCAAGTGTAGCTTTACTTGTACTTATGTCCGATGTTTTTCTTCAAGGTCTATCATCGAATATGATAACGAGAAGTGATGGAGTTATTCTATTGCTATTCTTAACTATATTTATGTACTATATCATTGAAGTTGGCTTAAAAAGTCGGAAAGAATCCAGTGAAGAAGATTTTTCAAATGAAGGTATTTCATGGGGGAAGAATAGTTTAATTACCATTATTGGATTAGCTGGAATCATTGGTGGAGGGCAACTTGTTGTCACGAATGCTACCGAAATTGCCTATTCACTAGGAATGAGTGAAACACTTGTTGGTTTAACGATTGTGGCAATTGGAACTTCACTGCCTGAATTAGTTACTTCGATATCGGCTGCGTTGAAAAAGGAAAGTGAAATCGCACTTGGTAATATTGTTGGAAGTAACATCTTTAACATTTTATTTGTATTAGGTGCATCATCAGTGATTACACCTCTTGCAGTTAACGAAAAGATATTTACAGATATATGGCTTATGATTATCTTAACGGTCTTACTTCTTATTTTCTCAAGAACGAAATATCGAATTGGAAGAAAAGAAGGATTGATTTTAGCCTTATTTTACATTGCCTATATGGTCTATATCATTATCCGAAATTAAAGTAGAGGGTGACATATTAAAAGTATTGGTCAAGACGAATAATAGCTAGAATAAGCATAAGAAATTTACGGAGACTAAAGCGCGGCTGGTGAGTTCCAAATGTATAAGCATCTGGAGGCTTACCAGCCGCTTTAAGATAAGCGAAGTATATTTCAAAAATCATCATTCTGAGCAACACTTTAGGTATACCCCGACTTCTTCTATTTTTATCATTTAGTTGTACCAGCTAGCTGCCGTTCTAACTTCACTAATAGTTAACTGATGTCCATGATTTTCCCAATGAAGCTTTGTTTGGGCACCAGCATCTTTGAGTAATTGCTCTAACTCCTCTGATTCCTCTGGAGCACAAATTGGATCATTGGTGCCAGCTGCAATAAATACTCTTTTACCACTTAAATTTGGAAGTGTAATTCCTCTTCGTGGCACCATCGGATGATGGAGAAGCGCTTGTTCTATAGAGTTTTCATAATGAAATAATAGACTTGCTGCTATATTTGCCCCATTAGAGTAGCCAACTGCTGTTATTTTATTGCGGTCAAAATTATATTTCTCGCTTGCTTCATCGAGAAATTGATGCAATTCTTCTGTTCGATTAATCAGGTCTTCCTCATCAAATACACCTTCTGCTAGTCGACGAAAGAATCGCGGCATTCCATTTTCTGACACGTTACCTCGCACACTGAGTATGTTTGCTTCGCTATCAATAATTTCAGCTAGTGGTAGTAAATCGTTTTCGGTTCCACCTGTACCGTGTAATAGTAGAAGAGTAGGTTTATTCTGATCCGAACCTTGTTTGAAAATATGTTGCATTCTTTCACTTCCTTTCATTTATCTTTTCATATTTTTTGTTCCTACTTGTTTTAATACATCAATGACGGTTTGTTTTTCTTCTTCTGAAATTCCGTCAAATATTTCTTCGATGACTCGCTGGTGTTTTGGGAAAATATCATCCATAATCTCTTTTCCTTTATCGGTAATTTCAATATAAACCGCACGACGGTCATCGGGACTATCTGAACGAGTGAGTAGCCCGTTTTTTTCTAATTTATCAATGACATAGGTAATAGAACCAGTATTAATTAATACAGCCTCTGAAATTTCTCGAATAGTTTGTTTTCCTTTATGATATAATGCTTCTAATATTGTAAAATCTGAAGTGCGCATTCCGTGCTTTTTGATATCTTTTTTTGTAATTTCCTCTAATGTTCGGGAAGCCTTCATAATGACTACAAATGCTTTTAATGAAAAGTTCTCAGACATTATTTTCCCTCCTTAATAGTTTTAATTAAACTATCTTTAATTAAGTTTATTTTAACGAAATTATGTTATCTTGTCAACTAAACGAAAAAGAAGCTTGTACAATGATACATGCGGCTCTTATGATATACAGATTACATACAAAATCTGATATGCAAGAGTGCAGTACATTTTGTACAAGCTTCTCACTTTTTATACATTAACAATTATTTTGCAAAAAGCTCACTAATCACTGTAAATTCTTTCTCGGTAAGTGTTACATCAAGCGCCTTAAGGTTATTAATCACTTGTTCAGGTCGTTTGGCACCCGGAATGACAGCACCAATTGCATCATGCTTTAAATACCAGGCTAGTACAATATGAGCTACTTGGGTATTTTTATCAGAAGCAAGCTGTTTTAATTGATCTACTTTGGTAAGTATTTGTTTAAATTGATCGCCTTGATAGTGAGGCATATCAGAGCGGAAGTCTTCGAACGTACTGTTTACAGAATATTTACCTGCTAAAATTCCAGATGCGAAAGGGAAGTAAGGGATAAAAGTAATATTATTATTTGTAGTGTAAGTAAAATAATCTGTCTCTGCATCTCGTTTTAGTAAATTGTAATGTCCCTGTAGTACATCAACATAACCGTCTTTATTGGCTTCTTTCACTTGTTCTGGTGAAAAATTTGATATTCCAATAGCTCTTATTTTTCCTGCATCTTTTAATTCTTTTAATGCCCCGACCGCTTCGTCTTTAGGAGTTTTTTCATCAGGGAAATGGATATAGAATAAATCAATATAATCGGTTTGCAGTCGTTTTAGACTGTCTTCAACAGCCTGTTTTAAGAAGGCTGGAGAATTGTCAACTCCTGCTTCTCCATTTATGACTGTTTGTGCAGCTTTAGTAGCAAGAACAACATCTGATCGATTTCCGAGACTTGTTAATACTTGCCCAATTAACTCTTCTGAGCGGCCATTTCCATAACCATATGCTGTATCAATAAAATCAAGTCCGTTTTCTATTCCTGTTTGAATTAGGGATTTACCAACTTCTTCATCTAAATTTGGATAAATATTGTGACCACCAACTGCATTAGCGCCTAAACCAATCGGGTTAATATCTACATCTGACTTTCCGAGTGTTACTCTTTTGGTCATTTTTATCTCTCCTTTAGGTTGTGATATTTCCATTGTAAAAGTCTACCAGCGCTCATACAAGTAAATGAACTTTAAGAGGTGTTCAAAAAGTCCCGTGAAAATGACACATATCAGGGGACCTTCTGCTAAAACGCCCACATCCTGTGGTTCAACCCTGAATCCACCATATCCCGTGGAAGCTCGCTGGCTTGCTTTTTTAGTTCCTCCTGTATGAACTGCATACGTTCCGGTAGTCAAGCTACGACGCTTCGATCTTCTCGGTCGTTTCTATATGAACACACTTTAATTAATTTTCTTTTTTGGTACGTAATTTTACCATTTGCATTCTTTCATTGAAGAGCGTCGGGTACGATAAGAAGCCGAGCATAACACTAGTTACAGAAGCTGTTGTTAATAATAAGAATAAGATAAGTAATTGAAATTGAACCGCTTGAATTGGGTCAGCACCAGCAATAATTTGTCCGCTCATCATACCGGGTAATTGAACCAATCCTATCGTTTTTTGACTCTCAATCGTTGGAATCAGGCTAGCTTTAATAGAATTAATTAATGAAGTGTGGATTGCTTGCCTTGGAGTACCCCCAAGAGAAAGAATTAATTCCGTTTCGTTCTTTCTAGTCTGGATTTCAGATGTAAATCGATTTAAAAATAAAATTGATAATACCATAGAATTTCCAATCATCATTCCGCTTATTGGGATAATGTATTGCGCAGTTGCAGGTGTAATTTGAAATCCTAATAATATTGATTGCGTAATAACTTCAATAAGGACAAATGTTGTCACTAGTTTCCAGGTAATTCCTTTTATAGAAGCTCCTTTTTTTCTGGCGTTATGTGTGGCAGCTGTAATCATTAATACAACCATAAGTATTATAAAAATGTAGTTCTCAGCTTCAAATACTAAAGAAAGTACATATCCAACCGCAAATAATTGGATGATGGAACGAATTGTTGCTACAAGCGTATCTTTTTCTAATTGTAAATTTAATGATTTAGATAATATCAGGGGAATAAGGACGAAAATTAATGATAGTGCCAATGCTGTTAAGCTCATGATAGTTCTCCCTTTACAAATTCACGGACTGCTGGATTCTTAGGATTTTCAAGCAAGTTACTATTACCAGACTCCAATAATGCCCCATTCATCATTACCCAAGTATAGTCTCCGATAGATAGAGCTTGTTCAATACTATGGGTAATCCAAGCAATCGTAACATCGTTTTCTTGGTTAAGTTTTTTAATTAATTGCTCAATATCTCGCTTAGATACACGATCCAATGAAGATGTGATTTCATCAAGTAAAAGAATACTCGGTTCATTTACCAACGTTCGTGCGATCGATATTTTTTGTTTCTGACCGCCGGATAAATCTCCTACATGGCGATGTAATAATCCCTCATCTAATCCAACTTGTTCAAGAAGAGAAAGGGCTGTATCCTCATCTAGCGATTCTCCTTGAATCGTTTTAGGTAAAGCAAGGTTTTTCATAACAGTACCACTAATCATGGTCGCTTGTTGCAAAGCTAGTCCTACATTTCTTCTTACGTTAGTAGGCTCTAATGTGGAAATGGACTCTCCAAAAAGACGGATAGTACCTTCATCTGGTGAAATGAGTCCATTACATAGTCGGAATATAGTTGTTTTTCCGGCTCCAGATGGCCCGACTAAAGTGGTAATTTTACCCTTTGGAATGATTCCTGAAACTTGTTTTATAATTGATATGTCTCCATCAGAGAAGCTTACATTCTCTAATTGGAGGGCTGTTTCTTTATGATTATTTGGATCCGTCATCGTACAATCCTTCCTAGTTTAGTTTCGGTGTATATGCTTAGTTATACCCTAATTATAATTTATCAAAAGTAAAAAGAAAAAAGTTGGGAAATAACAAAAAGTATTAGTCAAAAGCCAACCACTCGGGTTTATCTTTTGCGTAAAATACTTTTATCCCAACCTCTCAGATATTACATTTTATTATTGATTTGCTCAATAACTGTTTTTTTCTCTTTGAGTAGTTCTTGAAATTGTTGATCTAATTCTTCATTTGGGTTAAGGCTAAGTTTTCCTAATACTTCTGTGATTTTATTTTCAATAACCAATTTTTGTTGTTCAAGTGAATCCTCTTGTTCATGAGTTTTAGTGGGGATATCTTGATAGGCCTTATAACTCCCATCGAAAGAGTGTAGCTGTTTTCCTTTGATTTCCACTATGCGAGTAGCTATTTGATTAATAAAATGGCGATCATGAGATACAAATAGGATCGTTCCAACGTAACTTTGTAATAAACCTTCCAGTGCCTCAACTGCTTCAATATCAAGAAAGTTTGTCGGTTCGTCGAGGATAAGCATATTGATATCACTCACAAACAGTTTTGCAAAAGCTACTTTGACTTGTTCTCCGCCACTTAATACATGGACCGGTTTATGCACATCTTCATCGAAAAAGTGCAGTCGAGCTAAAACGGTGCGAATCAGTGATTCTTGCTGCTTCGATGTTTCTTGAACATTTACAAGAATGGATTTATCAGTATCAAGCACTGATAAGTTTTGACTGAAATAACCTATCTTTATGGAAGGATTAATAGTAATGCCTGTATGATTACTACTGATAATCTTTTTAATTAGAGTTGTTTTTCCAGTCCCGTTTTCTCCTATTATTGCTAATTTATCGCCACCTTTGACATAGAGGTTTGTGGATTCCCATAATAGTTTTTCTGGTACCTTTCCTTCTACATCTTCCATGCGTATAATGATTTTCCCAGCTATCTTATCTTGCATGGGCAAAGCCATTTTTATAGGGGGGATATCATTTACTTTTTCTACTTTATCTAGATTTTCTAACCTAGTTTCCAATGCCTTTGCTGTTTTTTGTAATTTTTTTTGCTTCTTCGCAAAGTAAGGTTTTGCCCCTGTGATTTTAGCTTCAGAACGACTTACTTGTTTCGGTTTTTTAGTAGCTCTTTGTGCTCGTTGTTCTTTTTTTTCGATCGCATTTTCAAGTTGTTGTTTCTTTTGTTGATATTGTTCGTACGCTTGTTGTTGTTGTTGGATTTCAAGGTCTTTTTGTTCTCGATAGTCAGAATAATTTCCTTTGTAGATTTTTAACTTACTATCTTCTAGTTCCCAAATACTCGTACATAGCTTATCTAAGAAAAAACGGTCGTGTGAGACAATAATTAAGGCACCTTGCCAAGTAGATAATTTTTTCTCTACCCATTCGATATGTTTGGTATCAAGGTTCGTTGTTGGTTCATCTGCTAAGAGAAGACCTGCCTTAGATTTTAATGAATTAGTAATATATTCTTGGGTGACCTCGCCGCCACTTTTTGTAGTGTCTTTTCTTTTCATTTGAGGTAAAAGTTCAACTTGAGTATACGTTTTTATGCTCCCGGAATCAGGGGTTCGCTTCTCTGCTAATAACTCTAAAAGTGTTGATTTCCCAGTTCCGTTGGGACCTACTAAACCAATTCGGTCATTCTCTGAAATGGACAGTTGATCAATATTTATTAGTGTTCGATCTTTTATCGTATACTGAACATGGTTAATTTCCAATATTGTCATATAATCATCTCCATTTTTATTTTTGGAGACAAAAAAGCCCCCGTTCTTTTCCAGAACAGGGGATAGCAACGGGTATTTGTCTATAGGAAATAAAGCTATCCCATAGCACATATACAAGGAAAGATAGAAGCTAATCCTGTTCTGGAAAATCCAATTAAACATAACAAAACATATCGATGATATTTCCATACGATAGTCTTTATGCCAATATGAATTTTCTTTGATTAATAACAGGATTAGTACTTCATGTTCCCTTGATTCACCCTTTCGATTCAAATGTTATTGTCATTATAACGGAAAGAAAAAAGAATGTCATCCTTATTTTTAATAATAGGCAAGATAAAAAATAAAAGACACCCCCAAAATCGATGAGTTCACAATGGGGGATGAGTAGCTTATAAAGCTGTTGAAGCAGGGGTGTTCGTAGACTCTTTCATAGCGCAATTTCTACCTCTTCCATGTGGTATACACATCGGTGTTCCAAAAATTGGATCACAAGCAATATTACAACGCATACGAAATACGTCAGAAACCAACTCACTTGAAATTGTGTCTTCAGGCTTACCTTGTGCATAGACCTTTTTATCTTTTATTGCGATGATATGATGAGCATAACGACTGGCAAGATTCAAGTCATGCAGTACCATTATGATCGTACGATTATCTTTTTCGTTTAATTCAAATAATAAATCTAAAACATCAATCTGATGAGTTAAGTCTAAATAAGTAGTTGGCTCATCCAAAAGAATGATATCCGTTTCTTGTGCAAGCGTTAAAGCAATCCACGCACGTTGGCGTTGGCCGCCGGATAAAGAATCAACTGGTTCATTCATTAATTCACGCATATTCGTATCTTGAAGTGCTCGTAGAACTGCTTCTTCATCTTCTTGAGACCATTGTTTCATCATTTTGCGATAAGGATGCCTTCCTTGTTTTACTAATTCATAAACAGTAAGCCCCTCAGGACTTGTTGGTGACTGTGGCAATATAGAAAGGTTTTGTGCAACCTCTTTTGTTCGCATTTTTGCTATATCTTGGCCGTTTAGGACAACCGACCCGTTTTTAGGCTTCAATAATCGAGCTAAAGAGCGTAATAACGTTGATTTTCCACATCCATTTGGACCGATGAATACAGTGATTTCTCCTTTAGGTATGGAGATATCTAGTTCATCGATGATGATGCGATCACCGAATCCGAGTGTTAAGTTATTCGCTGTTAGTGTATCCAACGTAATCGCCTCCCGGTTCAAAACACGTACACTATGACGTTACTCTCATTTTATTGGTTAAAAAGTCATTCGTCAATGATAATAATTTTCAATTAAGGCTGTGTCAAAAGTATTTAGTAAAAGATGAATTTGAATAGGCTTTGAAAACCCGCTTTTAGAAATATACTAACACTTACCGTGGGCGGCTAGGTGAGCATCCGTTTGCTAATGCAATCCAAGAGTATCTTGTTGATTGTAATGTTCCACCCCCCCACATAAATGCATTAATGGAGTAGTAATGGAAAAGAAAGAGGCTAAAAACAAGTAATGAATTAAAATTCCAATAAATGATGTTTAAAATTGGCTCCACATCTCTTAAGTGTTGGAGAATTTCTTAAACTATCTTTTGTATTTTAAGCAATACTTTTTGTTTCAGCCTCTTGTAAGTTTTCTTATTTAATGGTATTCATTAATTCATCAATTGTTTGTTCATACGCTATAATACCACTGTTTGTCCAGTTACTTTGGTCTTCAATGTGGTAAACTTGATTGTTTTGAACAGCTTCTGTATTTTGCCATACATTACTATTGTTTAACGTTTCAAATCCTTCGTCGTCTTCAAGCCCAAGAGTGATTACATGATCAGCATCTAGCTCAGATAATTTTTCTAGAGATATCGGATTCCAAGTAGCTTCTGTCTCACCTAAGTCTTTCACTAGTTGAGGAACTTCTACCCCTAATTCTGAGTAGATCATGTTTGCAGAGTGACGATTTTCTTCAAATAAGAAGAATTGTCCGCCGGTTACCCACATAAATGCTACTGATTCATCTCCTAAAATATCTTGAAGCTCCGTATTTGCTTCTTCTACTTTAGATACATAATCAGCATTTGCTTGCTCCGCTTCATCTTCTTTACCAAGCAGCTCTCCAAAACGAGTTAATTGAGCTTGCCAGTCAGATGTTTCTTCTTGGCTCATCACGTAGGTAGGAGCGATTGCTGAATAATCTTCATAAGTTCCTTCATAGCTATCTAAACTATTTTCTAATATAATGAGGTCAGGTTCATAGCTTAATACTTGCTCTAAAGGCATTGTCCATTCGATTGTATCTACACCCTGAAGATCTTCTTCTAAGTAGTTTTGTACACTTTCACCAATTGCCCATTTTGCTGTAGGAGTGATTCCAAGCGCTAGCAGGGTATCTTCGTGGTAAGGTGCTAATATCTTTTCTGGATTCGCCGGGATGGTTACTTCTCCCATTTCAGAATCTACGGTTTGTTCTGTATTCTCTTCGGTACTAGTATTCGAACCGTTATCTGCAGCATCATTATTGTCATCGCTTCCACAGGCAGCTAGAAGCAATATTATAGCAATAAATAATACGGCATATAGTCTATTTTTAGATAGGTATTTTTGCATGATTCAATCTCCTCTATGTTATAATGTTCATCTAACGCTAATGATAATCACTTTCAATTAGAAAGTCAATGTAATCTACTGTTGTTAGAATTGCGGTTCATCACTAGGTTAAAATCTATTAGATACCTAGCTAAATATAGCTGTATGGATCTTTAAATATATAGATCTACATACTTATCTTCTTTAGGAGTATTTATATGAAATCTATTACAAAATCTCCCATATCAAAATTGGGACTAAATTTAATTGGCCTATGTTTAATCGTTTTTTCAATCGGAGTATCTATTTCCTATGGTTCCACTAATATAGATTTACATACAGTTTGGAATGCCGTAGTACATTTTAGTCCAGATAATCAATCGCACCAAGTTATCCAGGAGCTACGTATTCCTAGAGCATTATCTGCTGCCTTAGTAGGTGCTTTTTTAGCAGTATCAGGTGCTGTAATGCAAGGGATGACTCGAAATCCATTAGCCTCTCCGTCCATTATGGGTGTGACTGATGGCGCTGCATTTGCACTAGTTATAATGATGGCTTTTTTTCCTTCTGTATCTAGTGCAGGACAAACGCTAGGATCATTTATTGGAGCCGGTGTAGCTGTTACGCTCGTGTTTTTAGTTGGTTCGTTCTCAAGTAGTGGACTCACACCGGTTAAGTTAGCTTTAGCAGGAGTAGCTATTGGAACGTTATTACGATCTATGTCATCTGTTATCTCATTACATTTTCAACTGGAAAAAGATATTGGCTTTTGGCTCGCAGGTGGATTGGATGGGACAAACTGGGGATCAGTTCAGCTGTTAGTTTTGATTGGGATTTTAGGAATGCTGATTGCACTATCTATTTCAAAATCTATTACAGTACTAAGTCTGGGTGATGATCTGTCGACAGGTTTGGGTCAAAATAATACGGTAATTAAAATAATGGGTATCATTTCAGTATTACTATTAACAGGAGTGGCAGTATCAATAGCAGGCTCTATCGGGTTTGTTGGGTTAATTATTCCTCATATCACACGATTTATTATTGGCACAGACTACCGATGGATCATTCCAACTTCAGCAGTGTTTGGCTCGCTTCTCTTAGTAAATGCAGATTTAGTTGCTAGAATGATTAACGCACCGTTCGAAACACCAGTTGGTGCGATTACATCTATTATTGGTGTACCATTCTTCCTCTACTTAGCAAGAGGTAGTGGGGGTGACAGGAAATGAATGAATTAGAACAAATAAAGTGGAAACGTTTTTGGACGATTAGTGGAATATTGATTGTATTATTGATTGGGTTTTCGTTTCTCAGTTTAAATATGGGAGTAATTTCTATATCTCCAAAAGAGGTCATACAGACATTAATGCAAAATGGTACGGATCAGCAAGAACTCGTGTTATTTAATTTTCGGTTACCTGGAATTATTCTTGCATTATTAATTGGAGCAGGATTAGCAGTATCTGGAGCTATTATGCAAGGAATCACCCAAAACGGGTTAGCTGATCCTGGGATACTAGGAATTAACACAGGTGCAGGATTTGCGATTGTATTATTCTTATTTTTCTTTCAAGGTGTTATACCGAGTTCAAGCCCGCTGTCTATTTTTGCGATGCCATTTATTGCTTTAATTGGAGCATTAACAGCTGCAGCAATTATTTATGCGTTAGCTTGGAAAAAAGGAGTTACAGCTATTCGTTTGGTGCTAGTTGGAATCGGTGTAAATGCGGCTTTTAGTGCATTACTGACCATTATGCAGTTGAAAATGGATCCGCAGAATTATCGACAAGTAACTATTTGGTTATCAGGGGATATCTGGAATGCGAATTGGAATTTTGTGTTTGCCTTATTACCATGGATGCTAATACTCATTCCAATTGCCATTAAAAAGTCAAAATCGCTTAACGTTTTTAACTTAGGTGATGATGTAGCTTCTGGTTTGGGCATCAAAGTGGAAAAGGAAAGAGGGTTGCTTTTACTCATTGCTGTGGCGTTAGCTGGAGCGTCTGTAGCTGCAGGAGGAGCAATTGCTTTCTTAGGATTAGTAGTACCTCATATTGTAAGAAAAATCGTTGGGCCTATGCATCAATATGTAATACCTATCTCAGCTTTACTTGGTGCAGTTTTATTAGTGGTAGCTGATATAATTGGAAGCAACTTATTAGCGCCAAGCTCCATTCCTGTAGGTATCGTAGTTTCGATCGTAAGTACACCATACTTTATCTATTTATTAATGAAAACAAAGTAGGATAAATCAGATGACCGAATAGATATCAAGGAAGGTTTAAGTACGAATATGGGAACGCCTTTATTGTTGGCTCATACAGTAGCCAACTATAGAGGCGTTTTTTTCTAATCAATTTGGTTGAATTACTTAGTAATATACTGAAGAAATAATTGATTGAAATTCATTCGATCTTCTTCCGTTAGTGCTTTAGGCCCTTTCGTGCGTTTCCCGCTTTTTCTTTCTTTAGCACTTAAATATCGAGATTGTAATAATTGATCGATATTATGATTTGTATAGGCAAATCCTTTATGATGAAGTACATAACAACCTTTTGCTAAGGCTAGAGAAGCTAATCCATAATCTTGAGTGACGATAATATCTCCTTTTCGTGCTAATTGCATAATGCGATAGTCTGCAGCATCTGCACCAGTATCTACATAAATGGTTTCGACATGAGACGGATGTTCATGAAGGGAATAATGAGATAGACTGGTTACAAGAGTAACGGATATATTATGGTTTCCAGCTTCTTTAATAATAATGTCTTTTACTGGACAAGCATCTGCATCCACATATACTTTCATTTATTTCGCTCCCTCATATATACTAAATATATTGTACCGAAATCATCGCTTTTTGAAAAATATAATCAAAGAAGATTTGAGGTATCGTTGTGACCATAGTAGAAAACATGAAAAAATCGGAATGAAGTATTGAATATATATATATTCAAGGCATGGAAGCAAAGAATGCAACCTTTGAAACAACAAAACCAGAGTGGGAAAGCTGGAATGAATGGGACAAGGATCATCTATCGACTTGTCGATTAGTTGTAAAAGAGGGGACCAATATATTAGGTTGGGCAGCATTATTACCTATATCATCCCGGCAATTTTACTCAGGCGTAGCTGAAGTCAGTATTTACCCTAGATAAAAATAGCGTTGGAAAAGGGATTGGTTCTATGTTGTTGAAATCATTAATTGAACAAAGTGAGAAAGACGGCTTTTGGATGTTGCAATCTGAAATTTTTCCTGAGAATATAGGCAGCATCAAGTTACATGATAAATTTGGTTTTCGTAAAGTAGGGGTTAGAGAAAAAATTGGGAAGATGGAAGGAATGGATAACAGCTGGCGAGATATTGTTTTAATGGAAAGAAGAAGTGAAAAAGTAGGAGTATAATAGGAGGCGATACCTTGGTAATTGTGTTAAACAACCAAGAATTAATTGCTAGAGATGTTAAGTTAAAGGAACAAAATGAAAAAACAGAGTTGTCGTTTTACTTTAAAGTGACGAGTGAAACCTATCATGATATTACGGTATTATTATATGAAAATGATTTTCGAGTACAAGTACCAGAAAAAAATATAACTTTTTCAGCTACAATCAAGCAATACGCAACATCGATTACCAATTTATATGAAGAAGGAAAAGAAGGGGACTTTTTCTTGCTATTAGTTGAAAAATAAATTTCATATTACCTGATAGCAAACCGATATAAGGCTAATAACTATATAGAGTGGGGGATGGGGATGGAACCGATTTTAGTGGAGTTTCCCGATTATGTGGAGACAGAAAGATTAGTTATTCGAGCACCAAAGTTAGAAGATTGGGAGGCATTACATGAGGCAGTGCGTGCTTCCAAAGCAGAGTTAGAACCATGGCTTCCGTTTGCACGAAACGATGAGTCAGAAGAAGATCGTAAAGCAAATACGAAGGAAGCATACGTAAACTTTATTGCGAGAAAAGATTTGCGTTTTCATGTTTACAGTAAAGAAACAGGACAATTTATAGCTTCAACCGGATTACATCGAATTGACTGGAAAGCAAGAAAGTTTGAAATTGGTTATTGGGTAGATTCCCGTCAAAGTGGGAAAGGATATGTAACAGAGGTTGTCCATGGATTAACCGAGTTTGCATTTGAACATTTAGAAGCGAATCGCGTAGAAATTCGTTGTGACTCTAAAAATACCAAAAGCAGAGCAGTTGCTGAAAGAGCTGGATTTGAACTTGAAGGAATTTTGAGAAATGATGAGATTGACCATAAAGGAAGTTTGCGTGACACATGCGTGTTTTCAAAAATAAAACAATAAAGAGATTTCCTTTAGAGGAAAGTTAGGATGAAAATATGAAACAATTAAAAGTTAAGCAAAACTATGTGAAGAACTTTAAAAATCAGACCCCATTAATTTTAAGTGAGGCGGTAGAGAATACGAACCACCTTAAAGAAGGAGATATTATTGAATTAGTAGATCCTCGTGGGATTTTTTTAGGGAAAGGGTATGTTGGTTTTCAAAATAAAGGAATGGGTTGGGTACTAACTTTTAAAGAGAACCAACCGATTGACCAGTTACTATTCAAACAAAAGATACTTACAGCATTAAACAAACGTACTTCCTATTATCAGGATGAAATGACAAATGCTTTTCGTATTTTTAATGGAGAAGGAGATGGCATAGGTGGCCTAACCATTGATTATTTTGACGGATACTATGTCATTCAGTGGTATAGTGAAGGCGTCTATCAATTTAAGGAATGGGTAATTGAGGTGTTTGAAGAACTTGGTGACTACCGAGCAATTTACGAAAAGAAACGCTTTGATACTAAGGGTAAGTATATTGATGATGATGACTTTGTAAAAGGAGAGCGTGGAGAGTTTCCAATTATCGTGCAAGAAAATGGGATGAACTATGCTGTTTATTTAAATGATGGCGCTATGGTAGGGGTTTTCCTTGATCAGCGCGATGTCCGAAAGGCATTGAGAGATAAGTATGCAAAAGACAAGCATGTATTAAATACATTTTCGTATACTGGTGCTTTTTCTGTAGCTGCAGCTTTAGGTGGGGCGAATAAAACAACTAGTGTTGACTTAGCAAAGCGCAGTAAAGCTAAAACGATTGAGCAATTCAGTGTAAATGGAATCGATTTTGAGCAGCAAGACATTATTGTGATGGATGTGTTTGATTACTTTAACTATGCGAAGCGAAAGAACTTTGGTTTTGATGTAGTGGTATTAGACCCACCTAGCTTTGCGAGATCCAAAAAACGTACGTTTCGAACGGCAAAGGATTACCCAGAATTAATTAAAAACTCCATTGATATAGTAGAAGAAGATGGGATAATTATTGCTTCTACGAACACAGCATCGTTTGGTATGAAAAAGTTCAAAGAAATGATTGATCGAGGGTTTAAGGATAAAAATAAACAATACACAATTGTAGAAGAGTTTACATTACCTGGAGATTTCATGGTGAATAATCGTTATAAACAGGGCGATTATCTGAAAGTGGTTGTATTGCAATTGAAATAGATATTTGGGAGGGAATATTCTTGTCTAACATTCAGGATTTAGAAAAGATGATTGAAAACGTGGAAAGCATTCGGTCTTTGAATAATAAAGTCCTTCAAGAGCCAATTAAAGAAGGTAAGTGGTCGATACGGGAAATTATCGGGCATCTCTATGGATGGGATCATTTTAATGCAGAAGAAATGGTACCTTTGATGAAACATGAGGGAAGACTACCTGAATTTCCGGATCATGATTCATTTAATGCACAAGTGATTCAAGGTTTAGAAGGCGTTTCTGTAGAGGAAATAATAACTATGTTTATCAAAGAACGCAGAAAACTGGTGGAAAGACTGAAAAATGTAGATCCTAATGCGAGATTTTCGATTGGGACAGGAAAGAGACGTTTTTCTCAAGAAAGTTTTGCTAGAATATTTGCAAGTCATGACAATGATCATTTGAAACAAATACAACAAAAACTAGGTGAAGTATAAGTATTCTATATTTTTGTAATAAATTTATAGTTGTATCTTATTCTATCTATTGTTATTATGAATTCAAACACAAGAGGATAGGTGAATTTATTCGGCATGGTAGAAGTTTGATTTTCAGGAACTTTACGATGACTGGAAAAGAGTAGAATAATCAATTTAACGCAAAATGAAATAAGGATAATAACATGCTTATTTTGTGATGCCTACATTGATTGTTTTGCTCTTCGGCTTATTTTTTAATTTTACCCGTAGAGGCTTAACTCTACGGGTTTTTGTGTTTTCCAAAAGGAGGAATATTTATGTTTCATCATTTAATCAACCAATTGCACAATCCTGTTAAGTTTACGGAATCAGAAAAGATGTTTTGGAAAGACCCTCATATTGCTAATTATTTGTTGGAGGCTCACCTCGACTCTAATCATGATGGTGCAAGTAGAAGTTCTAGTTTTATTAACAAATCAGTTGAATTTATTTTAAGGGAAGGAATGAAAAAAGAGAGTAAAAAGATAATCGATTATGGCTGTGGGCCTGGTTTATATTGTGAAAGACTTGCTAAGAAGGGGTTGAATGTAACAGGTATCGATTTTTCTGAGAACTCTATAGAATATGCGAAGAAAAGTGCTAAAACGAAAGGATTAGCTATTACCTATCGATACGAAAATTATTTGGATTCTATCGAGAAACCTCAATATGATTTTGCAACACTAATATATTGTGATTATGGAGCTATCTCATCTAACAACCGTAAGAAATTATTACGTAATATCTGGAATAGTTTACAAGAAGGTGGAAGATTTTTGTTAGATGTTTTTACAGAACATAAATTCCATGATTTTAAAGAAGGTAATACATGGTACGTACGCCAAACAGGAGGATTTTGGTCTTCTAAACCATATATCGAAATGAATCAAAATGTAAAATATGATGGTATAGTTTCTTTAGAACAAACAACAATTCTATCCGAACAGCAAGAAATAGAGACGTATTACATTTGGAACCAATATTTTACAAAAGAAATGATTGTAGGTGAATTAGAAGAAGCAGGCTTTACCATAGTATCGATTTATAATAATGTAGCAGGTGAATCGTTAATAGAGGGAAATGATACGATTGCACTGTTAGCTGAAAAATAATTATCATACGAAGGAGATAACATAGCCTCAGTTTTGAGGTTGGTTATCTCCTTGTATTGTTGTTGGCATAAACTTATTTTATTTCGATTGAATGCTGATAAAACTATCCATTCACTATATCAACTTCATAAAAATCATAAAAAATATCTTAACACTATTGTATATTTATTCTTTTTGTTGCATAATAATTCATACAACCAATTTGGAAAGGTGTGCGTGAAGAATGACAACGAATACTCAGGAAATTCATTTTCAGCAACAAGAGTTAAAAGGAAAGGACTTCTTAACTTTAGCAGATTATACAAAAGATGAAATTGAATACTTAATTGATTTAGCGGATTACTTGAAAAAACAACAAAAAGATGGAGTTATTTTTGAACCATTAAAAGGAAAAACATTAGGTATGATCTTTGAAAAATCGTCTACAAGAACAAGGGTATCTTTTGAAACGGGAATCTATCAGCTTGGAGGATTAGGAATTTTTCTTAGTTCCAAAGATATTCAGATTGGCAGAGGGGAAACAATTGCGGATACGGCGAAAGTTCTTTCTGGATATTTAGATGGTATTATGATTCGAACGTTTGCCCAAGAAGATGTGGAAGAATTAGCTAAGCATGCTAGTATTCCTGTTATTAATGGATTAACGGATTTGTATCATCCTTGTCAAGTATTAGCCGATTTACAAACGATTAAGGAAGTTAAAGGTAAGCTTCAAGGAGAAAAATTGGTCTACATTGGCGATGGTAATAATATGACACACTCTCTAATGATAGGATCTGCATTAACAGGCATGCACATGGTAGCTGTAACACCAGAGGGATACACACCTAATGAAGAAGTATTAACAATAGCCAAAAGTAAAGCTGAACAACACGGAGCAACTATCGAGTGGACATCAGATATAGAGGCGGCAGTACAAGGTGCCGATGTTATATATACAGATGTATGGGCAAGTATGGGGCAAGAAGAAGAGCAACAGCAACGAGAAAAAGACTTTGAAAACTATCAAGTAAATGAAAGTTTGTTAGAAAAAGCGAAATCAGATGCGATTTTCATGCATTGCTTACCAGCTCATCGTGGAGAAGAAGTGACTGCAGGAGTAATCGATGGGAAGCAATCTGTCGTATTCCAGCAAGCTGAAAATCGTCTGCATGCACAAAAAGCATTAATGACAGCATTAATGGCTGATTAATAAATACGTATCTTACATTATAGAGCACCTTCTAAATTACCTAGGGAGTTTAGAAGGTGTTTTTTATGGTTTCGTAATTAGTACTAATCACTTTTGATATAATTACTATAGAGAAAGTCCCTGTCTTGTTTAAGCACAAAATGACAGGATTATACTTCATTCTTTTAATATAATTTGATTAAGGAGTGAGTGATATGGCATTGGTCGATTCATTGCAAAAGGCATTAGAATATATGGAAGATAAGATGTTGGAAGATATCACGATAGAAGATATTTCCCAACATGCACATCTATCTCCATTTCATTTTCAACGGACTTTTACGATTCTAATGGATATATCAGTTGCAGAATACTTACGAAGACGTCGGTTAACATTGGCTGCTAAAGAGGTATGTTCTTCTGATATTAAGGTAATCGTTCTAGCATTTAAATATGGCTACGATACTCCGGAATCTTTTTCTAAGTCCTTTAAAAGGCAACATCATGTTAATCCCAGCGAAATGAGAAAAGGGCTAGGAAAGATTCAATCTTATCACCGCCTGACTATACAGGTGAGTTTGAAGGGAGAAAAACCAATGAAGTATAAAGTAATAGAAAAAGAGGCGTTTCAAGTAGTCGGTATCAAAAGAGAATATTCATTAATAGATAATGAGAATCTTATTGAGATACCGAAGTTTTGGCAAGAGGTCCATCAAGATGGCACCCATGATTCACTTATTCAGTTAAATAAAGGAACAATTCAGGGAGTAATGGGAGTTTGTGTGGATGGTAGTGATAAGTACTCTAATCGAATAGAGTACTGGATAGCTACAGAAGTTGAGGTTGATACTAGTTATACTAATTTGTTATCCCTATCTATTCCTGCTTCAAAATGGGCTGTATTTGAAGTACATGGTCCTATGCCAAATGCAATGCAAGAAGGTTGGAAGCAAATTTATTCAGAATGGCTCCCTTCCAATAAGTACGAGTTCGCAGATTTACCTGAACTTGAAGTGTATCTGAATGAAGTTCCAAACAATGAGGTTCTATACTCCGAGATATGGATTCCTATAAAATAGAGTAATTGGATAGGAAATTTACAACATCTGGCGATAAGAATCTTTTGGATATATTGCTCGATGTTTTTCTTTATCTGTTTATAAATTAAGTTAACTAATTATGTTATAATTACTGCAAACCAAAGGTGACGGAGGACTTTTCATGCAACGTGGAACATTTCAATTAATGAAGTCAGTGAATAAATCAATTGTATTAAATACCATAAGAATAAAAGAACAAATTTCAAGAGCCCAAATAGCAAAAGATACTTCCTTAACACCACCGACAGTAAGTAGTATCGTTAGAGAATTAATGGTAGAAGGATTAGTAGTGGAAAGCACGTTGGGGGATTCAAGTGGAGGAAGGAAACCGACTTTACTACATATTAATAGAGAATTGTATGTGATAGGAGTCGATGCAGGGCCGGAAACCATAGACTGTGCAATAACGGATGTAACTGGGAAAATCATTACACGAATATCCAATGTCTTGTCCAAAAACATAAGCAAGGAAGATTTTCTTTCGCTATTAGTGTCATCTATACAGTCTGTAGTCAATCCTAAACAAATTGATACATCAAAAATTATTGGTATTGGTGTAGCCATGCACGGTGTGGTCGATGTGGACACGGGAATGTCATTAATTGCGCCAAACCTTCATTTACATGATATTCCGATCAAATCTCGCTTAGAAGAAGTATTTCCATATATGGTAAAAGTGGAAAATGATGCACGGGCGATGGCGCTTGGGGAGGCGTGGTTTGGTGAACATAATGATACAGATAGTATGCTGGCGATTAATTTTGGTAATGGCGTAGGTGCGGGTATTGTAATTAAAGGTGAACTGTTACATGGCGCGCAGGATATTGCTGGAGAAATAGGGCATATGACAATTGATTTGAATGGGGATAGATGCTCTTGTGGTAATCGAGGTTGTTTTCAATCTTATGCAAGTGGTCCAGCAATTGCGAGTCGATTTTCCAATAGGTTTCATACTAAAGAAGCTCTTACTGCTGCAGATATATATGAACATGCAATCGATGGAGATAAACAAGCAGTGGAACATCTGGAAAATACAGGAGAAATTATGGGGATAGCAATTGTTAATGTTATACATACCTTAAACCCAGAGAGGATTGTTCTAGGTGGAGGCGTTATGAAAAGTAAACGATTTATACTACCATCTTTGATTCAAACGGTAGAAGAAAGAGTATTAACAGAGAGGGCAAAGAACACACGAATTGTAGTTTCTGAATTAGGGGATGATGCAACGATGTATGGTGCGGCTTCCTTAGTATTAGTAGAGTTATTTGATCAACAAACATAGGAAAAGCGTATGAGTTCATAATCAAATTTGAATTCATACGCTTTTAATTTTATTATTCCTCAATCAAGTCGGTATCGGGTGGAATATATCCGAGCTTTCTACCTAATTTAACGATCTGTCCTTTATGATGAAATTCATGTGTAACTGTGTGGGTATATAGCCAGAGTGTTGTAAATATTGCTTGATCTCCATTACGAAACGTCACTGGTATCTCTTTATCCCAGTTTTCATTAAACTCCGATAAAAATTGTTCTACAATACAATCTGCTTCTGTAAAGACTTCACGCATTTCTTTTACATTTTGAATAGATTTATTATCAATAGAAAGATAAGGATTGCCTAGTGCTCTATTTCCTAGCCATACATGATAACATTCTGCTACATGGGCATGTAAACTACAGATAGAGTCACCATCAATTTCTGCCTTATAGTCGCCGGTAGACATCGTTTCACAGTAATTAAATAGTATTTCTCTTGTTTTTGTCACCCATTGATATTGTTCTAATAATAGATTCATATTTTTCACTCTCCACGACAACATTTAGTAATCTAATTCTATATCTAAATTAAAGAATTGTCAGCTATTCATATGATTAATAAAGCGGCTAAAATCTGCTTGGTTTTTAAAAACACCTGCATCTTTTAACACTTTCACAAATTTATTCCCAAGCTCTTGTTTCATAACTTCATCTAATTCATTCGTATCAGATAGATTTGTATATTTCTGTTTTAGTTCATTGGCCCATTCCTGGTGGTATGATGTTACGGATGCAGTGTTACCAACGATAAAATCTTTTATTTCGTTTAGTTCATCAATTAATCTTGGCGGCAGAACAGCTAACCCCATGACTTCTATTAAACCAATATTTTCTTTTTTGATATGATGAACATCTTCGTGAGGATGGAAGATACCCATTGGGTGTGTACTGTCAGTGCGATTATTTCGCAGGACGAGATTCAGTTCAAATTGATCTTGTCGTTTTCTTGCAATAGGTGTGATTGTATTATGTGGTGTGTCCTCAGTATGTGCTTGGATTTTTGCGTCTTCATCCGAATAATACACCCACTTCTCCCTTATAAATTCAGCAGCTTTGATGAGTTCTTCCTTCCTTTCTCCTGTTAGGCGAATCACCGACATTGGCCATTTAATGATAGCTGTTTTGACGGTTGGAAAAGCATCAAGTTGAAAAATAAAGTCATCTTCGGCATTGGGCATCGTAAATTCATAGTTTCCACCTTGATAATGGTCATGGCTTAATATAGACCCTCCTACAATAGGTAAATCCGCGTTTGATCCCATAAAATAGTGAGGAAACTTTTCAGTGAATGTAAGCAAGCGACGGAAAGTATCTAGATTTATTTTCATATCGCGATGCGTTTCAGATAGTAGGATGCAATGCTCGTTATAATATACATACGGTGAATATTGTAAGTACCACGTTTCATCTTGAAGTTCAATAGGAACGATACGGTGGTTGGACCTAGCAGGATGTCCAATACGGCCACCATAACCTTCATTTTCGATACATAGAAGACATTTCGGATAATTAATATTGGATTGGTTTTCCTTTTCTCTTTTAATTTGTTCTGGATCTTTTTCAGGCTTTGATAAATTTATCGTTATATCCATATCCCCATACTCCGTATTCACTTTAAAGGAGATATTTTTATTAATACGGTTCATTTGAATATAATTGCTGTTCTTACTAAGTTCGTAAAAATAGTCAGTAGCGGCTTTTGGTGATTCAGTATAATATGTTTGAAATTTTGCCTTGATTTCAGATGGCTTTGAAAGAAAACAATTCATAATATCGGCAGTGAGTATATCTTTTTCGTCCAGTACATCCGCGATTATATTTTCATTTACTGCATAATCTATCATTTGATCTAATAAGTTTGGTATAGAGTCTTCCTTTGGATCTATGTGTTCTGGAAAAGATTCTAATTGTAGAAGATGAAGGACTTGATTCCTCACATAAATCCAATCTTCTTCTAAGATTAAACCTTTATTCACACCTTGTTTGAGTAATCCAGAAATCAATGAAAAGATCATCGTTTAATCTTCCTTTCCATAACCATGCGGGTGTTTTTCGTGCCAATTCCAAGCATCGGTAATAATTTTTTCAATTGAAGTTCTTTTTGGATGCCAATGAAGTTCTTGTTGAGCTTTGGATGCACTAGCAATTAATTTACTCGGGTCTCCAGCACGGCGGACACCAATTTTTATTGGTATGTTTTTACCAGTAATTTTCCTTGCTGTTTCGATAATTTCTTTTACAGAAAATCCATTATTACTACCTAGGTTGCAAATAAGGCTATTACTACCTTGATTTAGATATTTCCAAGCAAGCAGATGTGCATCAATTAAATCCTCTACATGAACATAATCCCTTATACATGTTCCGTCAGAAGTGTCATAGTCATCGCCAAAAATCGTGATATTTTCTCGTTGTCCTAAAGCGACTTGTAAAACGATTGGTATTAGATGTGTTTCAGGGTAATGGTCTTCGCCAATCTCACTGTTTTCTTTTGCCCCAGCAACATTAAAATAGCGTAAAGAAACATATTTGATATCATGCGCTTCTTCTGCCCAACGCATCAACTTTTCCATCATTCGCTTTGATTCTCCATAAGGACTAGTAGGCATAGTAGGCATGTCTTCCGTAAGAGGAATAGATACTGGTTCACCGTAGGTCGCCGCAGTAGACGAGAAGATAATTTTACCTACATTCGCCGCAACCATCGCTTTTAGTACTTGCTGTGTTCCATAGACATTATTATCAAAATAATCTAGTGGCTGTTCCATCGACTCACCTACAAGTGAACTTGCCGCAAAATGGAAAACAACTTCAATATCTTCTTTTTCAAAAACGGTGTGTAGAAAATGCAAGTCACGAATATCACCGTAATAAAAAGTAGCATCCCTATGGATGGCCTTCTTATGTCCTGTGATTAAATTATCGATAACAATGACTTGATGACCTTCTTCGATAAGCTGATAAACTGCATGAGAGCCAATATATCCCGCACCACCTAAAACTAATACACTCATGCTTTCACTCCTTTAGTGATTTCTTTTGCTCCATCATGCATGGTGACATTATAAAAAGTAGCATCTAATCCAGTTCTTTCATGATAGATTTGTTGAACATATTGTTGGAATTGTTCTATCTGACTGGTCTCTACAATGGCGATCGCACAACCTCCAAACCCAGCGCCAGTCATCCTTGCTCCAATCACACCTGACTGTTCCCAAGCTGCTTCTACAATCGTATCTAGTTCCTTTCCAGTTACTTCATAATCATCACGTAATGAAATATGAGATTCTTTCATTAATTGGCCGAATGCTTGTAAATCATGTTGTTTAAGCTTTTCAAGAGCTTGTAACGTGCGCGCGTTTTCATAAACAACATGTTCGGCTCGTTTTCGGTGGATTGGATTGTGAATAAGGTACTTATTTGTTTCATAAGTATCTGGTGTTAGTTCTGCTAAATTATCGATGTTTAAGTTAGTCTGGAGATCTCGTAGTGCGTTTTCACATTCTAAACGACGTTCGTTATATTTAGATCCAGCCAATGTACGAGCTTTATTTGTATGGATAATTATAAAATCATAACCATCTAAGGGAAGAGGAGCGTAATTATATTGCATAGTGTCACAGTTTAATAGAATCGCATGATCTTTCTTCCCCATACCAACTGCAAATTGATCCATGATACCACTGTTTACACCTATATATTCATTTTCTACTTTTTGTCCGATTTTTACCATTTCAAGTCGATCGATTTTTTTGTTATACAAACCTTCAAATACTGTGCCAGTAGCTAATTCCATTGATGCAGAAGAGGATAATCCCGCGCTATTTGGGATATCGCCATAAAATAATATGTCCGCACCAGTATTGATTCCGTATCCAGCGTTCATTAAATAATGAAACATTCCTTTCGGGAAATTTGCCCAACTATGCTGATCATTATAAGTAAGATTGGAAAGATCACAATTGATAATCCCTTCATCCGGGAAGTTAACAGAGTACATGTTTAATTTATTATCACTACGTCTGGCTGCTAATGCATACGTTCCCATATTAATGGCTGCAGGAAAGACATGACCACCGTTGTAATCTGTATGTTCACCTATTAAGTTGATCCTGCCGGGTGAAAAAAATATACGTGGTTGTTGTGTAGTGTTAAAAATGGAAGAAAATAATTGCTGCAATTGAATTATAGATTTCAATGAAAAACCTCCTCAATTAAATGGTATTTTTTAATATACTAAACTTAATTAAATTAATTAATTAAGTTTATGTTAGTTTACTATTGTAAACAAATAATTGCAATAGGCTGGGCCAAAAATTTAGATCCCTTTCAGTATCAAAGAGTGATAGGAAAGGGATGAGTAATTATTTATTATGAAACTTTTACTCCGTCAATATAAACATCAAGTAAGTTGGTTTTCAAGTCAAATGGGTTTCCATCCCAAATAAGAAAATCAGCATCTTTTCCAGCTTCTAATGTACCTACACGATTGTCTACACCTAGATGTTTAGCAGCGTTCGAAGTGATTGCTTTTAAAGCTTGTTGTTCTGTAAGTCCATTTTTAATTGCATGAACCGCGCTAGTTAATAAATATTCAATACCCACAACTGGGTGATCGGTCGTAATAGAACATGAAATTCCAGCATCTGTTAATGTTTTAATGGTTTTCCAATCTTTATCCTTTAATTCCACTTTAGATCTTGTAGACATCGTCGGTCCTACAGAAACCATGACATCATGTGCTGCAATATAATCGGCAATAAAGTGTCCTTCTGTACAGTGTTCAATTGTTACATCGATGTCAAATTCTCTTTTAATCCTTAATACGGTAAGAATATCATCTGCTCGATGTGCATGAACGCGTAGCGGAATTTCTTTATTTATAACTTTTGCTAATTGATCCAATCCAAGATCAAAGGAAGTACTATTGTTTGAATAATGCTTTGCTTCAAATAATTTCTGCCTTAAGATAGCAGCTACTCCCATACGCGTAGTAGGCATTTTTCCTTTAGATCCGTGGAATATTTTAGGGTTCTCTCCAGTAGCTGCTTTCATTCCTGAAGTTGAACGAATGACCATCTCATCAATAATGGAACCAGATGTTTTTAACACTGACATCTCACCACCGATGACGTTCGCACTTCCAGGCATTACTTGAACAGTAGTAATTCCTGAATCTCTTGCTACTTGGAATCCATATTCTCGTGGATTGATTCCATCAATTGCACGAACTTCGGGTGTTGTTGGGTTCGAAGTTTCATTAAAATCAGCACCTTCTTTGCCAACACCCTCTTCAGAAACACCTAGATGCGTATGGACATCAATAAGTCCCGGAGTAATCGTTAGTCCATTTCCATCAATAGATTGATAGTTAGAAGGAATGGTAATGTCTTTAGAAATTTCCTCAAGTTTACCGTCTTTAATAAGTATCGTGTGTCCTTCTAATACTTGTTCTTTCCCATTCCAAATCGTTGATCCAGTTATAGCAATCACCTGTTTTTCCTCCTGTAAGACGTATGATGAAATTGATTTATTATTTTAATTCATCTATACTTTATTTTTATATTAACAGTTTTAAAAATACAACAAAAAATTAGAATATTCAACATGGAGGTATCAACATGTCAAAAAAACAAGATGAAAGCGAGCTATTATCATTCTTGAATGCAAAAGGTGCTTACCAACCAAGAAAAATTGGGAAGAGTACAGATTTTACGTTTTTAGCAAACCTTACAGGAAGACCACAAGTTTGGATGTTAGATAAACACGGAGAAGTGTCATCCTTTCATGAATTAAAGGATAGAGTATTGCAGGTTTATCATTCTCCTTCAGGGAAGCATACAGTATTAGCATCTGACTTTGAAGGGAACGAAAAACAACAATTCTTTTTAACATCAGACAACGGAAAGACAATAGAAGATCTAGTAATATCTCCTGAGCATTTTCATCAATTTGGAGGTTGGTCTCCTGATGAGAGTAGAATTACGTACGCAAGCAATAGGAGAAATCCTGGATATTTTGATATCTTTACATTAAACATTGAAACAAAAGAAGAAGTCACTGTGTTTGAATCACAAACCAATTGTACTCCACTAACTTGGACGGCAGATGGAAAAAGAATTATCTTTACGTACGCTGTTTCTAATATTGACAATCAATTGCATATTTTAGATATTGAATCTGGAAAGACGACCCCAATTGGCGATGTTAATATACCAGCTAGATATCATTCTGTACAGTTAACAAAAGATAATATGTCAGGGTATGTTGTAACGGATGAAGGCCGAGATACATTAGCAATTGCAAAATTCGAACTTAAAAAACCGGATTCATTAGATTTTATCTATAAAAGTGAGCGATGGGACATTGAGGAAGTAAAGATATCTGTTGATGAACAATATCTTGCGTTCTCACTAAATGAAGGTGGAAGTTCGCAATTAGGAATCTATTCTTTAAGGAAAAACACAGTAACAAACATCAAAGATTTACCAGTAGGAGTCTATCAATCATTACAATGGTTAACTGATCGAGAACTATTAGTAGGAGTAACAAGTTCAACATTACCAGGTGACATATGGAAAGTAGATATAATAGATGATAAGTCAGAGCGATTAACGAACATTGGTGTAAGTCCTGAGGTTAGTCATCTGTGGGTGGAGCCTGAGTTATGTCATTTTTCTTCCTTTGATGGACTAGAAGTTCCATATTTTTTATATGGAAAGAAATCAGCAAATCAACCAGTAATGTTATATATTCACGGTGGACCTGAAAGTCAAATTCGCAATGAGTATAACCCTGTGATTCAGTATCTTGCTGCTCAAGGATATGCCGTTGCAGCTCCTAATGTTAGGGGAAGTATGGGATATGGAAGGGAATATGTTCAGCTAGATGATGTTCGGAAGAGAATGGATTCTGTGGCAGATGTGAACTATCTTGTAGAAGATTTGGTATCTACACATCAGGCAGACAGAGATCGTGTTGGAATTATGGGGAGAAGTTACGGTGGATTTATGGTATTAGCTGCTATTACGCATTATCCTAAAGTATGGTCTGCAGCAGTAGATATTGTAGGTATTAGTCATTTTCGTACATTTTTAGAGAATACTGGACCATGGAGACGGAGACTACGTGAACAAGAATATGGCTCGTTGGAGCACGATAGTGATTTCTTTGAGGAAATTGCACCACTGAACCATACAGAAAAGATTCAAGTACCATTACTTATCTTTCATGGAAAGAATGATACTCGTGTGCCAGTTTCTGAGGCTGAACAGCTTACTAAAGATTTAGAGTCTCAAGGAAAAAATGTGGAGTTAATTATTTTTGAAGATGAGGGGCATCAAACGGAAAAACTCGAAAATCATGTGCTGATGAATAAGAAAACGGTAGAATTTATGGACCAATGGTTGGATAAATAACGCAATATTTTCCAATTGAAAGAAAATTCCTTCAAATATATTGAAAATCTATTATTTTTTGTGTATATTTAAAATTAATATTTTCGTCATTTTTTGACAATTTAATCAACATGAAAAAACAAGGAGGAATTTCTAGTGGGAAAAAGAAGTATCTGGCTTATTTTCAGTATGGTTGTAATTGGATTTATTTTAGTTGGTTGTGCAAGTGAACCAGATGAATCTGGAGCGGAAGGTGATGGACAGGCTCAACAAGAAGGCGGAGATTTAGTGATTGCAACTGTTTCAGATGCTGTTGCTCTAGATCCTGCAGGAGTAAATGATGTACCTTCCTTTGATGTACAATATAATATTTTTGAAAAGCTGGTGAAACACGATAGTGATATGAATTTACAACCTAGCTTGGCTAAAAGTTGGGAAGCAGTAGATGATAATACCTGGCAATTTGAACTGCAAGAAGGGGTAACTTTTCATGACGGTGAACCATTTAATGCAGAAGCTGTCAAAGCCAATATAGAAAGAATGTTAGACCCAGAAGTTGCTGCGCCGCATTCGTATTTACTAGATGGAGTGGAAGAAGTTGTAGCAGTGGATGAATATACTGTTCAATTTAAAACCGAGTACCCAATTTCTGGACTACCTTCTAATTTAACGCATCCAGTTGGAACGATGATTTCACCAAAACAGATTGAAGAGGATTATGCAGCTATGGAAGTTGGTGAAAATCCAGGTTCTGTAATCAATGAAAATCCAATTGGAACTGGATATTTTAAATTTGATGAGTGGAAAACAGGGCAATATATTCGTTTAGTAAAAAATGAAGATTATTGGGACGGAACTGCTAATGTAGATACAGTTACATTTAAAGTAGTATCTGAGGACCTAACACGAATTGCAGAACTACAAACTGGGGATTCACATATATCGAACCCGCTTAGTGCATCTGATGTAGAGCAAATTGAAAGTTCTGAAGAAATGTATGTAAACGAACAAGGAAGCGTTTCTTTAGATTACTTGGGATTTAATATGGAAATGGAGCCTTTTGATGATAAGCGTGTTCGCCAAGCGATCTCCATGGCGATTAATAAAGATCAAATCATTGATGGAATTGCCAATGGTTATGCGAAGAAAGCTGTTGGTCCATTAGCTCCAGGAGTAGTTGACTATATGGAAGACTTAGAAGGGTTAGAATACGATGTAGATACAGCGAAAGAACTATTAGCTGAAGCGGGTTATCCTGATGGTTTTTCTGCAACCATATGGACGAATGAAACGAGAGAGCGTTTAGATATTGCAACAAATGTTCAAGCTCAATTGCAAGAGGTCGGTATAACCATAGACATTGAAGTGTTTGAATGGGGAGCGTATCTAGATGAAATTGGTAAAGGTAACCATGACATGTTCATCTTAGGATGGTCAAATAGTACAGCAGAAGCGAATAACGGTATAGCACCATTATTCCATTCAGACAATATTGGACCTTCAGGAAACCGTTCATTTATGAGTAATGACGAGTTGGATCAGCTTTTAGATGAAGGGCAAACAGAAATTGATGAAGATGCAAGATTCGATATCTACAAGAAAGCGCAAGAAATACTTGTTGAGGAAGCTCCAGTTGTTTATCTAATGCACAAAGATTATTTAATGGGTGTGCATGAAAGTGTAAACAACTTAGAAATGTTACCAACAAAAATGCTGTTATTAAAAGATGTTACGATTCAGCAGTAGAAAAAAAGATTCTGAGGATTTCCCTCAGAATCTTTTTTTGAATGCATATTTGTTATCAACCTTAACTTAATCTTGAATGGAGATACCTTGGTAGTCGATAGGTATGTATTCAATTTGGTAATCTGCTAGTAAAGGCAAATTAGACATATACTGCCGTAACATCGGCCCGTTTCCTTTTGAAGTTACTGATAGCATAGTCGGTCCAGCTCCACTTAGGATAGTTCCATATGCACCATTCTTTTTCGCTTCCTCTCGAATATAAGAGAAATTAGGAATTAATTCCGAACGAAAAGGCTCATGAAAGAGATCTTCTTCCATTAATTTTCCTGCTAACTTATAATCCTTACTGTATAAGGCAGCTATAGTTAAATTACTAATGGCACTTGCTTTAGCTGCATAATCTCGTTTGTAACTATCAGGTAAGCAATTTCTAGATATAGATGTCTTTAACTCTACATTTGGAATATAGACAACAATATCGACGTCAATGTCTTTCAATTGAATATGTTCAATTTCCTCTGCGAATACAGTTGAAATAATTAACCCACCGTATATAGAAGGAGCAATATTATCAGGATGCCCTTCGATCTCCGTACCATATTGTAGTTTTTGTTCTGGTGTTAAATGTAGATTTCCTAATTGATTGGCAAGCTCGATTCCTGCAACAATTGCAGAAGCACTGCTTCCTAAACCGCGAGCCAAAGGAATCTCGTTTACTTCCTGTATTTTACAAGCTGGGAGAGTAATATCATGTTTTTTTGCAATACTTTCTGCAATGTTCCATATAAAGTGGTCTTCTGTAGGGATGGACTCGCCGTGGGAATAAAAGAGTAAGCTATTTGCATCCTCTACATATAGGTGTAAATATAAGCCTAATGCAAGCCCTGTTGAATCAAAACCAGGGCCAACATTGCCACTGCTTGCTGGAACAGAGATACAAAAAGGCGTCATGATGTGATCAGCTCTTCAAGATAGTCCATAACTGCTTTTTCGTTGTTTGGTAAGCTTACAGGATCAATTGATAATTGATCGATTGCAGTTTGTGGGTCCTTTAATCCATTACCAGTTAATACAGCAACAACTTTACTACCTTTTGGAATGGTTCCACTTTTAACTTGTTGGATCACACCAGCGATAGATGCTGCCGAACCTGGTTCTGCAAAAATACCTTCTTTTTTGGGTAACAGTTTGAATGCATTTACGATCTCATCATCCGTTACATACCCAATACTCCCATTTGATTCTTCTTTTGCATTTAAAGCAAGTTGCCAGCTTGCTGGATTGCCAATACGAATCGCAGTGGCTATTGTTTCTGGTTGTTCAATGACTTTATTTTTAACGATAGCAGCAGCACCTTCTGCTTCAAATCCCATCATTTTTGGTAATCCGGATTGGTGTTTTTCGTTATATTCTTTAAAACCTTTCCAATATGCACTAATATTTCCTGCATTACCGACTGGAATAGCAAGAATATCAGGAGCTGAACCTAATTGATCGCAAACTTCGAATGCGGCAGTTTTTTGTCCTTCAATACGATATGGATTAACAGAGTTAACTAATGTAACGGCTGATTTTTCACTGATTTTACGAACCATTTGTAGTGCCTCATCAAAATTACCATCAATCTCAACAATCTCTGCACCGTACATGACTGCTTGAGCTAATTTTCCTAGAGCAACTTTTCCTTTCGGAATGACAATAATCGCACGTATACCAGCACGAGCAGCATAGGCAGCAGCTGCAGCTGATGTATTTCCGGTAGAAGCGCAAATAATTGATTTGCTTCCTTCTTCAATTGCTTTTGCAACTGCCATAACCATACCTCTATCTTTAAATGAGCCAGTTGGGTTTAAACCTTCAAATTTCCCATATAACTCTATCCCCAATTCTTTTGATAAAGTTGGAAAAGATAATAAAGGAGTGTTTCCTTCCATGAGACTTAATGATGGTGTCTGGTCTGTGACAGGTAATAATTCCGCGTATTCCTTTAATAATCCTTGCCAAGTCATTACATCACTTCTCCTTCCACTTTATAATAGCTTTTGACTTCAATAACAGCTTCAAAACTTCGCAACTTCTCTAACGTATGTTGGAAATTAGACAAAGATGTATCATGGGTTACGACGACAATTTCAGCAGCCTCATACTCGTTAACAGGTGTTTGTACAATTCGTTGGAAGCTTATATCTTGTTCATGGAATAATGATGATATTTTAGAAAGTACGCCAGATTCATCTTTTACACAAAGCCGTACATAGTATTGGCTATGCCGTTTATTGACAGGTGTTAATGTTTTGGTGAACTGCATTTCATTCGATTGATTGCCAGATACACCGAGACGTAGACCTTTTATCGCTGCACTGACATCAGAAAGTATTGCTGTAGCAGTAGGTAAACTGCCGGCTCCTGGACCGTAAAACATGGTTTCACCTACAGCCTCTCCATAAACATAAACAGCATTGTATTCGTTCTTTACACTTGCTAGTGGGTGATTTTTTGATAAGAGAGTAGGTTGCACATTTACTTCCAGCTCTTGATCGTTGAAATTCGCAAAACCAATAAGTTTCATGGTATAACCGAGTTGTTTCCCGTAACGCAAATCTTCCAATTCAATTCCTCGAATTCCATTTACTTCTACATCACTTAATTCAACAGGAGTTGAGAATGCGAGTCGACCTAGAATGGCCATCTTCCGTGCAGCGTCTAAACCGTCAACATCTGAAGTAGGGTCCGCTTCAGCAAATCCTAAGCGTTGTGCTTCTGAAAGTGCGTCCTCATAACCCATGCCTT
Organism: Oceanobacillus phoenicis; assembly: GCF_047238145.1. NCBI lineage: Bacteria > Bacillati > Bacillota > Bacilli > Caryophanales > Bacillaceae > Oceanobacillus > Oceanobacillus phoenicis. The sequence goes on along the minus strand of NZ_JBDFME010000001.1, from coordinate 182,650 downwards.
CTTCATCCATTTTCGTTAGAATGTAGTTTGTTGTACCATTCACAATACCCATAACACGTTGAATATGGTCTGTAGATAATCCTTCCGTAATCCCTCTTAGAATAGGAATACCTCCAGCAACACTAGCCTCATAATAGAAGTCACATCGATTTTTCGTTGCTTCAGTTTGTAATTCAGGTCCATGTAATGCAACTAAGTCTTTATTTGCAGATACGACATGTTTTTTGTTTTGAAAGGCACGTAATATATACTCTTTTGCTTGGTCAATGCCACCCATTACTTCTATTATAATATCGATGGATGGATGATCTAATACTTCACTTGGATTTGTTGTGAGCAGATCACCATTAATATGTATATTCCTTGCTTTATCTAAATTTCTAACTAACACTTTTGAAACTTCTACTTCGCAACCAAGTTGATGAGTTAATTTTTCACGGTGATCATTAATTAGTTGAATTACACCAGACCCAACAACTCCTAAACCTAATAAACCAACAGATACTTTCTCTTTCATACTCTCACCCCTCTACGATGTTATATTTAATACATTTAAACACGAAAAACATTGAATGGCAATAGTGAAATATTTGAAATTAACAAATAAATGTTGTGTTAATACACTAATAGAAAGAGATTAGGAGGAAAGCAGATGAGAGAAGCAGTGATTGGAGCAATATTTCTTGTTTGTTTAACAATCGGTTGTATGCTTGGATATTTATTTGGAAACACAGAAACTGGGGGAACCATTGGCTTAGCATTTGGGCTAGGGAGTATTTTATTCTTTCGAAAACGTAGAAGAAAAGATGGAACATAACTAAGTACATTTGTAACAAATCATAGAAGCAGCCCCTAAAGTTGAAAAAGAAGTATATAAAGAGATTAGGACAAAAGCATTTACGAAAAAGATAAATCCGAATGAATAGGTGTTGAAAACCTGCTTATTCTAAGGCGGCTGGTGTGCCCTCGGATGCTTATGCACCGGGGTCTACTCTTTAGCCTCCTTCCCATAGGACAAGGAAGACCTCGACAGCATTACATCGCACGCTGAAAAATCAATTGTTGATTTTCAAGGAGTCTCCGTATATTCTTACGCTTAATCTATCTATCATCCGTCATTTAGCGAAACTTTTTGTTGATGCCCCAACCTCCTTTGCTTTTTTAATATGAGATTTATTAAGATGAAGATACCGGCGATTGTTTATCTTTATAACCTTTTAAAGCAATAATCGATACGATAAGGCCGATAAAAACAATTGCTCCGCCTACAAATGCATTGAATTGTACATGTGACTTTTCAATGACGAAGCTACCTATAAATGAACCAATTGCTATACCAAAGTGTAATGCAGAGTTATTTAGACTAACTAATATATCTGCATTTTTAGGTGCTGTTTCAATTAAAAAGCTCTGAATTGGTGGTGACACCGCCCAACTCATCATGCCCCAAATTATTAATACAACAAAGAAGATAATGATATTAAATGTAGCAAAAGGTAAAGTGACAATCGCTAAAATAAACAGTGTAATCACTGTAAGTATAGTTCGTTTTGGACCAAAATGATCTGATAAAGCTCCACCAGCACCACCGCCACTAACTGCAGCGATTCCAAAGGCTAAATAAACCACACTAAGCCAGAAACCACTCATATTCATCATTTCGCCAACGAAAGGGTTTAAGTAAGCATATAACGTAGTATGTCCAGCCAATACAAAAAGGGTAGTTAGTAATGCAAAAAAGACGGATTTACTACTAACCATTTTAAGCTGGGATTGTAATGGTAAAGGTTTTTCAGATGTATAAATTTTCGTCATAAAGAAATATACGCCTATCATAGAAAAAACGGTTAATATTGCTATAAGTACAAATGGCGCTCTCCATCCGAATGCTTCTCCAAGTATTAAACCAAATGGAATACCAAATACTAATGAACCGCTTACGCCCATGCTGACAATTCCAATGGCTCTGCCGCGGTATTCAGGTTGAACAATGGACGACGCCATCATGATACACAGCACAATAAGTATCGAAGCACTTGCAGCAGAGATAATTCTACTTATAAATAGCATTGTATAGGAAAAACTAAATACAGCAATTAAATTACCAATAAAGAAAGTACTTAAAGCAATTAATGTTAATTTTTTCCGTTCAATTGAAGCAGTTAGAAATAATAAAATTGGTGCTGAGACTGCAAATACTAGTGAAAAGATGGTAATAAGAAAACCGGCCTGTCCCATCGTAACACCAAGATCATTGGCTACTAAATCTAAAATACCACTGATAATTAATTCTACCATTCCAACTACAAAGGAGATGGTCATTAATAGATACACTCGTTTATCCATGTTAACACAGCCTTACATAAATTTTCGCAACATGACTATCGTAGACTTATTTTTACAGAAGTACAAGAGAATAGTATTTATTTACATTTTTTTTACACAACACAGTTAAAAAGGAAAAAAAGCGTTGTCTTTGTTATACTTGTACTATCGCATGAGTCGGACAAGGAGGAGTCTTTGGTGAGTAATCAAGCAACATTAGATAAAAAAGCAATGAAGGTACTCAAAGAAACTAGTCGAACATTTTACATTCCAATAAAACTGTTGAATAAAACGTTAAGAAAAACAGTGGGTTCAGCATATCTCTGTATGCGTGCGATTGATGAAATGGAAGATCATGAAGCATTGGATCCTACTAGTAAGCAAGAATTACTAATTCAAACAAGTCAATTATTACAAGCGGAATCGTTTGATAATGTTGCTTATCAATCATTAATTGAACCCTACCGTAATATTCTCCCGGAAGTAACAACTAGATTAAATGATTGGTTACAATTTTGCCCTTCAGACATTGTTACGAAAGTTAAAGCTTCTACTAGTGAGATGGCGGAAGGAATGGCGAAGTGGGTAGCTAGAGACTGGGAAGTAAACACCAAAGAAGACCTAGATGAATATACGTATTATGTAGCAGGACTAGTCGGTGTTATGCTATCAGATATTTGGCAATGGTATGATGGAACTAAAACAGATCGTGAATTAGCTATTGGGTATGGTCGAGGATTACAAGCTGTAAATATATTAAGGAACATTGATGAAGATGCTGAACGCGGAGTAGGCTTCTTCCCGGATGGATGGACCAAAAAGGAAATGTTTGAATATGCAGAGATGAATTTACATATGGGAGATCGCTATATGGAGCAAATTTCCACAAAGAATATTTTGTTATTCTGTCGTATCCCATTAGCACTTGCGCAAAAAACATTGGCTGCATTGAAAAAAGGAAAAGAAAAAATATCACGGGATGAAGTTGAGAACACTGTTGATCATATTATAAACTCGTAAATGAAGCTTTTTAAGTTAGTGAATAAATTATCTATGATTGAACGGATTTTAAAATTAATCCGTATAGAATAAGAATTCTGCTAAAAATTGCAGGATTCTTTTATTTTTTTGTAAATAAAGTGATTAGAGCAAGGATTTGATTCTAATTCTTCACTTTCCTTCTGTATTTAACGAGAAACTATAGGGGATATTATTTGTATGAACAAAAATAAAAAACTATAATTAAAAACTGTGTTTTAATAAACGAGCAAGTTGGTGGAATTCTGTTGTGATTCACGTTCTCTGTTTTCATTTATCCATCCAACGGTCTTTAAGAACAGTTAATACTAACTTTAGGCGACTTGCTGTAAAAAAACAGGAGGTAAAACGTGAGATCCAAAAATAAAAAGGAACTCGATTGGCCCGTTTTTTATATAAGCGGCGGTTTTTTAATACTATTTATCATCTTTTCGTTAATAAGTAAGGAGAAAGTTGGAGAGTGGGTAAATACTTTATTTACCTACTCGTCAGATTGGTTCGGGGCATATTGGCAAATACTTTTATTACTTAATTTCTTAATCGGACTAGGATTAGCTGTATCTAAATATGGAAAAGTTCGTTTAGGAAAAATGGATAAACCAAAGTATAGTTATTTTGGTTGGGTAAGTATGATCTTGGTGACATTACTTGCGAGTGGCGGTGTCTTCTGGGCAGCTGCTGAGCCGATGTATCATTATATGGATACACCGCCTTTGTTTGGTGGCGGAGAGTTTAACTATTTAGACGGTGCAATGGCTCAAGCTTTTGTTCATTGGGGATTCCTAGCATGGGCAATTCTCGGAACTTTAGCCGTAGTAGTCATGATGTACGTCCATTATCACAAAGGATACCCATTAAAACCAAGAGGATTACTCTATCCAATATTTGGTGAAAAGATTTTTGAAAAGAATGTGATCGGAACACTTGCAGACAGCTTTTCAATTATAGCCACCGTAGCAGGGACACTTGGTCCATTAGGGTTTCTAGGTTTACAGATTTCTTACGGATTAAATCATTTATTTGGAGTTCCTAATACACTTGTGATCAGCATGTTAGTAGTACTTGGATTAGTCACAGTTGCTGCTATATCTGCTGCGACAGGTGTAGATAGAGGGATTTACCATTTAAGTAATTGGAATGTGCAATTTACTATTCTTCTAGCATTAGTTGTATTTCTTATAGGACCAACAACATTTATTATTGATGCTTTTATCGGTGGAACAGGGGTTCATTTACAGAACTTCTTTACAATGAATCTGTACCGTGGAGATGAAGGTTGGCTATCCGGTTGGACGATATTTTTCTGGGGTTGGTTTATCGGCTATGCACCAATGCTTATCGTATTTATTAGTCGTATTTCCAGAGGTAGAACAATTCGGGAACTAATCATTGCGGTATCCATTGTTGCGCCATTAGTTACAAATTTTTGGTTCTCTGTTGTTGGAGGAACGGGAATATTCTTTGAAAATGAAAATTCAGGTTCTGTTTCCAATGCTTTAACAGAAGGTGGAATGCCTGCGGCTGTTATGGCAATAACGGATCAATTACCTATGGGAGTCATATTTGGAGTAGGATTTCTATTGGTATCAATTATATTTGTAGCTACTACTACGGATACAATGTCATACACCGTAGCCGCAACTTTATCTGGTCATGATAATCCGAAACGTTGGTTACGTGTGTTCTGGGCAATCATTTTCGGTGCTACAACAGCTGTAATTTTGACGATAGGTGAAGACAGTATTACATCGATACAAAATTCAATAGTTATTACGGCGGTACCTGTATCCTTCTTGTTATTACCGCCTTTATGGAATGCGCCAAGAATTGCCAAAAAAATGGCAATAGAACAAGGGTTAATATGGCAACGTGAAATGAATAAAAAAGTGGATAAAGATTAAAAAATAAATATAAAAAAGACGGTCTCACAAAGGCCGCCTTTTTTGCTATAATCGAATTTTTTCTTAAAGAAATACTCAGTTGTTAGTAACATTGAAATGATTCAATTCGATCTAAATCTATTCCAAAATATACCCAACGGAATCCAGTCCAGCGGAAACCTGCAATTGAATTTCTTCCTACAAAAGTAGGGAAATACCAAAAACCTCTTCCTCTTTCTGGCCAAATGAAAGTGAAGCGGAAAAGACAACGTCTAATTCCCCCAGGATCTACTGCAAAAGTTTGGAAGGCCGGTTTTTCTGGTGTGAAATTTGGTGGAGCTGAAGTTGGTGCTTGTTGCCCATCTTGGCCACCGCCGCCAGGGAATCCACCACCAGGGAAACCATCAAAAATTCCTCCAGGAAATCCTCCAGGAAATCCACCAGGGAAACCACCTCCGGGGCCACCACCAGGGAAACCGCCACCAGGTCCACCACCAGGGAATCCGCCAGGGAATCCACCACCCGGACCACCAGGGAATGTTCGATCAGGTGCGTTAGGATCCTCATTGAAATATCCATATGGATTATTCATATCTGACTCACCAACTTCATGATATCTTTCTGAACTTTCATAAGGTGCTTCAGTGAATTGCTGTTGATTATAGTCATCGCGCTGTTGATCAAAATACTGATTTAACATATCACCAGGTAAGTTGTTATTTTGTCTCTGATCTTGTTGATGTTGCTGATGATATGGATGATTATTATAGTAATCCATTATTTTCCTCCTCATATGCTAAGTTTCATCACATTAGCATATGGGATAAAAGCACAATTTGGGATACATAATTATAATATTGGGCTTATCCATGAGAAAATAAATGAAGAAAGGGAAAAACCAACTACATGAAGTTTCAAATTATAATTGTTGTACTGCTTGTAAAATATGATTTGTTTCTGTGATTGCGGTAATAAAAGATACACCATCAGCTCCAGCTTGAATCACTTCTTGTGCATTTGTAGTATTAATTCCTCCAATTGCGACTAATGGTAGAGAAGGGTGTTGTTTTTTTAAATGTTGAATCCATTCAAGTCCAACCGCTTTTTTAGCATCCTCTTTTGTATTTGTATCAAATATTGGTCCAGCTCCAATATAATCGACCATTTCTAATGGGCTATGATTCAATTCTTTATTCGTTGATATGGACAATCCGATTATCTTATTTGGGAATTGTTCCCGCACAACCTTCACAGATTGATCATTTTGACCGACATGAATACCATCTGCATCCAATTGTTTTGCTAAATCTACATCGTCATTAATAATAAAAGGGATCTGAAAATCATAGCAAATACTCTTTAAATCTTTTGCAAGCTCAACTTTTGCAGTTCCTGTTAAAGAATTCTTACCTTTTTCTCTGAATTGAAAAGCAGTGATTCCTGAAGCTGCTGCCTCTTGTAAAATCTCTCGTGGGTCTCTATGGCAGTTTTGACTTCCCATAATAAAATATTTCCGAAGCATTTGTTTTTCGAATTTCATAAGGAATTAGGCTCCTTTCGTTAGGTCTTGTGGTAGTTTTGAAAGAGAATCAATGAATACAGGTAAAAAACTGCCTGGGCCATGAACATTTTCTTGATCAGCTGCATAAGAAGCTGAAAGTCCATAGAATGAAACAGCTGTAATTAATTGGTCTTTCAATGATGCTTTTGTAGTTAGACATGCTGCAATTATGGAACCTAATAAACAACCAGAGCCTGTTATGGATGTTAGGTAATGATGTCCTGTACCATTATGAATCAAATGATTATCCACATAAATAACATCAGTTTCTCCGGTGACAATAACAGCAGTGTTATATTTTTCACTTACTCTTTGCGCAATTTCATCTAAATTACCCTTACCAATAGAGTCAACTCCTTTTGCTTCGAGTTTGATATCCACTAGACTTGCTAATTCTCCACCATTTCCCTTTATAACAGTCGGTCGAACTTCCTCTAAGATTTTATCAATAGCTTTGCGTCTAAAAGAAGTGGCAGCAACACCTACAGGATCTATTAATACAGGAATGTTATGTTTATTTGCTGTTTTTCCAGCAGCTATCATCGATTCCAATTCAGTGGAAGTTAATGTACCGATATTAATTAAAATGGCATTTGAGATTGCTGCAATTTGTTCTACTTCTTCTATCGCTTTTGCCATAATTGGTGAACCGCCGAATGAAAGTAACCCATTTGCTGAGAAGTTCATTACTACTTGATTGGTTAAGTGATGCACGAGTGGTTTAGTATCACGAACTTGTTTAATAATATCGACTTGCATATTTATCTCCCTCTCCTTAGTTTCTTATTTATCTTTCCCGAATTGCCCAATGATTTGTCGGTCCATTCCCGGCACCAAGTTCAAACGATTTGGATATTGCAGCAGTAACGAATTCCTTTGATTCCTGAACTGCTTTTACAACAGGGTATCCTTTAGCGAGATAACTAGTAATAGCAGCAGAATAGGTGCACCCCGTACCATGAGTGTTTCTTGTATTGATTCGTTTAGCTGAAAATGTATGAATCGCAGATCCGTCATATAGAAAGTCTACTGCTTCTCCTTCCATGTGGCCTCCTTTTATAAGTGCGGCATCCGCATTAAAATGATCGACGATATACTTTGCAGCTTCCTTCATATCTTCGGTTGTTTTAATCGAAAGACCAGTAATAAATTCTGCTTCTGGAATATTAGGAGTCACTAGTGTTGTTTGTGGGAGCAGACATTCTCGTAGAAATGAACGAGCTTCTTTATCAATGAGTGAGTCACCACTTGTTGCAACCATAACTGGGTCCATAACATAAGGAGCATCTATTTTCTCTATCTTTTTAGAGATTACCTCCATCATTTGTTTATTGGCAATCATGCCCGTTTTAAGAGCATGAATCGGCATATCGCTCATAATGACTTCAAGTTGATCTTTAATCATATTAATAGGCATATGATGGACAGAAGTTACACCAGTAGTATTTTGAGCAACTACGGAAGTAATCACTGACATGCCATACGTTTGTAGTTCTTGAAATGTTTTTAAATCTGCTTGTATTCCAGCTCCGCCACTAGGGTCAGTGCCAGCAATCGTTAATGTACATGATACATTATTCATTTTTTTATATCCTCCTTCAGTGTCGGCCACTTCTCAGTGGACATAGCCATTTCCCAAAATAAGTATTCTAATTGACAACTCTTTCGGAAAGCAATTTTCATATTCGCCTTTTCTTTTTCAGAAGCATGTAAAGCGTGTTGATCAAGCCGGGAACACATTTCCTCTATATCTTGTTTCGTATCTGCATAACATTGAATCCATATTTGAAACGAGTGATCATCTGTTGGTCAATACATATCTTTTAAATGTTTGCCAATCTCATAATATGTCCAAGGACATGGCAATAGAGCGCTAAGTGCTTCTCCAGTAGATCCTGTTTGTGCATGATACATCATGTGTTTTACATAATGGTCTCCTGTAGGTGGTAAAGGATGTCCTTGTAAATCTTCATAATTCTCATCTATATAATTACAGAAACAAAGATGTGCTTGAATTTCATCATGCAATGAGAACTGTATGAGTTCATTGAAATAGGCAATATCATCACGATCATCAGCATTGGCGATAGCCATGCCAATGGTTTTCATAAATCCATTTAAATAAGCGTAATCGGCTTGGATATAATTTCTAACTGCCTGTAATGGTAGTATTCCCTTTCCTATCCCATCTACAAACGGGTGCTGCTTAATTAACATAAATACATCATCATTTTCTTGTCTTAGCTCCTCAGTAAATTTCATTCTATTCCTCCTACGTATGGATTTGCATGAAGTTTGTTTTATGAACCCGAGATAGAATAAACCAACCTATACAAGCTCCAGAAACACTGCTAACAAAAAATGCCGGAAGAAAGGCGATTGCACCTACACTTGATCCCATAAGTAAATTCGCAAAGGGAACTGCGAGTAAAGAACCAATAATTCCTGTACCAAGAACTTCTCCGGTAACCGCTAAGCTACGATAGCGCCACTTTCGGTAGAGTATCCCAGCAAATAAAGCGCCAATCATTCCTCCTGGGAAAGCTAATAATGTTCCTAGACCTAAAAGATTCCGAAGTAAACCAATCATTAAAGCAACCCCAACAGCAGGTCCTGGACCAAGTAACACTGCTGCGATAACGTTTACTGCATGTTGTACTGGATATGCACGGGCGACACCAGCAGGGAACCATAATAACTGCGAACCAATTGTACCGATGGCAACAAGGACAGCCATCAATGTTAAGACGCGGGTGTTTCTCACTTTATCTCTCCTTTCCAAAACACAAAAAAACCAAGCCCAACTAAAGGACCTGGTTTTGGTATACTGAGAATGTAATCATCAAAATTATTGACTACTTCCCTACGCTGGTATTAACCAGATCAGGTCCATAAGAGTCGGAAAGTAGGTGCTTTCCTCTCAGCCCACACATCTTATTGGGCACCCCTAGTAGTTGCTTTTCGTATTTATTTACTTCATATTAACTGTAACAAAATAAATAAATTCTGTCATCTAGTGTAGATAAAATTAGTATTCAAAGGGGATTAGATAGATGCTTCAATTGAAAGAAATAGAATATCGACATGGAGACCACATATTGTTTTCGACGTTTAATCTAACGATTCAAAAAGGAGAAGTTGTTGCTATTCACTCCTCTTTAAATGTTAGACAGATGTTAATCAAAATGATCGTTGGAGATAAAAAAATCAATAACGGTAGTATCGAATTAAATGGAATTTCATTAAAAGATAAAGTGGAGTATTTTCAAGCGTTAGGACTTCAATTATTGAATAACGGCCTTTACGAACGGATGAATATAAAAGAATATTTTCGATTTATGGAAAAATTATATCAAACGAATGTCAATCATCAAGATTTGATTGAAAAATTACAGTTGTATGAGGTGAAGGATAAACGCATAAATAAATTAACAGAGTCTGAACAAAGACGAGTTCAGTATGGGAAAATAATTATACAAGATGCAAGTGCTATTCTATTTGAAGAGCCAGATTTAAATGTTGACCTTGAGACCAAACGAGTATTGGTTCATGTTTTAAAATACCTGCAAAAGAATAATAAAGGTGTATTAATATTGACTTCTAATATGGAAAGCGCAATTACATTAGCAGAGAGTGTATATCGACTTAATGAAGAGGGGTTACAAACGGTTGAAATAAAAACGGCAGAAAATGAAGAGAAACAAGAAATAGACGATGTTTCTGATGAAGGATTAGATAAACAAGATTTTTCTTTCCAGCTAAATAAAATACCATCTAAAGTAAATGACAAAATAGTACTTCTTGATCCTCCAGAGATTGACTACATTGAAAGCGAAGAAGGTCAAGCTGTAGTACATATGAAGGGGTCATCGTTCCGAACAGCATTTACACTTCGTCAATTAGAAGAGAAATTAGAACATCAGGGTTTCTTTCGATGTCATCGATCTTATATTGTAAATTTGCAAAAAGTACGAGAAGTGATCACGTGGACAAGAAATAGTTACAGTCTTGTGTTACAGGATAAAGAAAAAACACAAGTACCTTTATCAAAAACAAAAATGGTTGAATTAAAGCAAATTTTAGGAGTCGATTAAACTCCATTTAACCGATTATTTACTCCATTCATCGGAAATCTAGTGCGAATACCTTGATATAACAGTATTCTGAAGATGCAAATGAAAATTGGATTTTCAGGAGGGAATAATATGACTTCAGTCATTGAAGTAAGTCATTTAGAAAAAATTTATCAAAATAAGCAAGCACTTAACGATGTAAATTTTCAAGTCGAAAAAGGGGAAACATTTGGTTTTTTAGGTCCAAGTGGTTCAGGAAAAACAACAACAATAAAAATATTAACTGGACAATTAACTCATACTTCTGGAATAGCAAAAGTATTTGGAGTACCAGTTCAACAATTAAAATCACCAGCTCAACGTAAACGATTTGGAGTTGTTACAGATAATAGCGGTCTATATAACCGTCTCACTATCTATGATAATTTAAAAACATATGCTCAGTTATATGATGTAAAAGAGAACCGCATTCATGAAGTATTAGAAATGGTGCGTTTAGAAAAAGAAACAAAGCAACAAGTAGCGAAATTATCAAAAGGTATGACACAACGCGTACTTTTAGCAAGAGCATTACTCCATAAACCTGAAATATTATTCTTGGATGAGCCAACCTCAGCATTAGATCCAGTGAACTCTAAGCATATTCATGAAGGATTAAAGGAATTGAATAAACAAGGTACGACGGTATTTTTAACAACACATGATATGGAAGAAGCGGATCATTTATGTCATCGTGTAGCGTTTTTGAATAAAGGATCTGTACAGTTATTAGATAGTCCCAAAAATTTAAAGAAGCAATATCGTGAAGAGAAGGTGTTACTAGAGTTAAGGGATGGTAGAGAATTGGAATTACCATTAGAACCTTCTATCGCCTCTGACATTCAACGATATATATCAGAAGATCGTGTGGAAACTATTCGTACAAAAGAGCCGACATTAGGAGATATTTTTGTAGAAGTAACCGGGAGGGAACTAGTATGACTTTTTCTGTAAAACGTTTTATGGCAATTTTTCAAAAGGATTTAAAGGACTTATATCGTAATATGTATGTCTCTTCAACGATTATCTTACCACTTGTATTTGCGCTTATATACGGAAGGATGGATGTTGTTCCATTAGAGATTCATATATTTATCATTAGCATTTCTTTATCTATGGTAGGTGCCTTTCTTCAATGTGCGATCATAGCAGAAGAAAAGGAAAAGAATACACTTCGTGGATTGATGCTTTCGCCAGCTACAATCACTGAGATATTAGCAGGAAAGAGTACAGTAACATTAGTTATCACATTGGTAATTACGTATATTTCTATGTTAATCTCGGGATTTTCACCTTCTAATCTTATTCCGGTTGCATTAGGAGTTGTGTTAGCGCTCGTTTTCTTTATCACGCTAGGGACGTGGTTAGGATTAATTACTCGTTCTGTTTTAGAAGCTTCCATCTATATTTTGCCGGTGATGTTTATATTTGGAATGGCTAATATGTTTATTGGATTTGCTGAAGAATATCCTTTTCTAAAAGTTTTAGAGTATACTCCTGCTATTCAGTTATTCGAAATAGCAAATATAACCGATGGTACTTTTGCTGATTACTTGTTACCATTTGCAATCATTGGAGCATGGGTAGTTGTTGGTGCTGTTTTAACAGTCTTATCCTTTAAGAAACGAATGATGGATTAGTATCCAAACGCAAAAGAATAGTTTTATAAATGTCTAGAGTCCTTCGTTTGCTTAAGTATCGGAGGACTCTTCATGCTGCTGTCTTGTGAAATTAAGTCCATCTATCAAAAAACTTTAAAAAATTTTTATAGATTCTTTACGGGTTTTCGTTTAATCTATAAGAAGTGTTTTAATTTTTGTGTTTTTTAAAAGGGGGAAATAATAGTGAATCATATACATCGGCCGACAGTGGTAGCATTATTACTTGCAGGATCTTTTATTGCGATTTTAAATCAAACGTTAATGATAACAGCCATCCCCCCTATAATTATAGAAATGGGAATTACAGCAAATAGTGCACAATGGCTAACGACGGTATTTATGCTTGTGAACGGAATTATGATACCAGTAAGTGCATTTTTAATTGAGAGGTTTACAACGAGACAATTATTTATGTCAGCAATGGGGATCTTTGCTATCGGTACATTAGTGGCAGGTGTAGCCCCCGTTTTTGAAATGTTATTGGTTGGAAGAGTCATTCAATCTATTGGCGCAGGAGTAATGCTACCACTAATGACAACTGTATTCTTGCTTATTTTTCCAATTAATCGCCGAGGCTCTGTAATGGGGTTAATTGGTTTAGTTATTTCTTTTGCACCAGCTATCGGTCCAGCTTTATCTGGGTGGGTAACAGGACACTTCTCTTGGAGATACTTGTTCTTTATTATCTTCCCAATCGCAGTCATCGATATGATTATAGCGTATTTCGCTTTGAAAAATGTAACGGAGGTAAAAAAGACAAAGCTCGATGTCTTGTCTATTATTCTATCTTCGTTTGGATTCGGGGGAATTCTTTATGGTGTGACTAATGCAGGGAATTATGGTTGGGGAGCACCGATCACACTGATAACGTTAGCTGTTGGAGTTATTTCTTTAACGTTATTTATTTTGAGGCAGTTAAAACTAACTCATCCAATGCTAGAGTTCCGTGTGTTCAAATACGCGATCTTTCCGTTTAGCATATTTATAGGTTCGATAACATTTATGGGACTCATTGGTACAGAGACATTAATTCCTTTATTTATGCAGAATATGCGTGAATTCAGTGCATTTCAAGCAGGGATGGCAATGTTGCCAGGAGCGTTAGTTACGGGGCTTCTTGCACCAATAATTGGTAGAATGTTTGATCGATACGGTGGAAAATGGATTGTACTTCCAGGTGTCATCATTATTACATTAGCCACCGTTCCATTTATATTTATAGATACTGAAACTACGTTTGCATTTATAACCACTTTATATGCAATTCGAATGTTAGGATTAGCATTAATTATGATGCCGATTCAGACTGCTGCACTTAATCAGTTACCAAATGATTTAATACCCCATGGTGCAGCAATGGATGGAACGATGCGTATGACAGCAGCTTCTGTGGGTACTGCGGTCTTAGTTACAGTAATGACCTCTGTAGAGTCAATGGCAGCAAATCAGGTAGCTCGTCCAGATATCTTAGGTGTGAATGTATCGTTTGCTGTGATCGCAGTATTAGCCCTGTGTACAATTATTGCCTATTTCTTTATTAAGTTTGATTCATCACCAGCTAAAGAAGTAATAACCGAAGCTACCAAGGAAGAACAATCGCTATAATATTGTCCTATATACAATCTATTGATCAATAGAGATAAAGCAATTGAAATAGGTGAGACTTTCAGCGTGAGCATCACGTTCCAAAAATCCTTCGAATCACCGGGGATCCAGGTATTTAAGGTCTGAGTTGGCTGAAAGTGAGCCTATTTCAATCTGCAATAAAGTGCTTTAATAAGTCGATTAAAGTCTATGTTTTTGTCTCGGGTATAAAGGATTATGCACTTCTGTTAACTTCTTTTTTCATATATTCATCTGCATTTTTCTTTCCGTATTTTTTCATGGAATAATTGTAAAGTACGATACCTAGAACAGTCCAGATCGCGATGATTATCCACTCATATGGCCATATGAGTGCAGATGGCATTCCAGGTAGATAAAGAATTGTAACTCCTGTAGACATCATTGTTGCTAACCAGCCTATGGTAGTTCCTCCGGGAAGACGGAAAGGTCTCTCCATATCTGGAGCTTTCTTTCTTAAAATAATAAATGAAATAGCAACCATTAACCAAGCAACAACAAGCCCAAGTCCCCCAGCATCTACTAACCAAACTAAAGCTGGTCTACCTAAAAGAGGTGCAGCAGTAGAAAGTACTGCGATTAATAAAATCGCTTTATGAGGAGTATTATACTTTGGATGTAATTGTCCAAGAGATTTTGGAAGCATTCCTGCTTTTGCCAAGGCATAAATTGCCCTACTTCCACCAACATAAAATCCGATCCAACTCGTTAGTATCCCACCGATACCACCTAAAACAAGAAAATTTCCCATCAGCTCACTATTACCAAATGCTTTTGCCATTGCATCCGCTGTTACAAGATTCGATCCATTAATCTCGTTGGGAGTTAGCATTCTAGATACGCCGAAAATAATAGCAATGTACCAAATCACAGCTACGACAACAGAAATAATAAGTAACTGTCCAATCTTCCTTTTCGGTAAATTAATTTCTTCGGCAGCCTGTGGTATGACATCGAATCCAACAAACATAAATGGTGTCATCATAAGTACGGTTATGATTCCTACCATACCAGTCTGAAAAAGAGGTTCCATATTATTCATGTTGCCACTAAAGGTACTACCCGTAATCAGCATTAACCCTGCGATGAGGATTAGAATAGTGAGAATAAAATTGATAACGGAGGATAGTTTAATTCCTCGATAATTAATCCATGCAACTAATACCGATCCAATAATCCCCACCCCAGCCCATGTCAATGTGACATCCCAGCCTGCAATTGTATAAAGATATCCTTGACTGTAATTGGGGACAAGGTATTCAAATACCGTTGGTAAAGCCACTGCCTCAAAAGCAATGACGGAAACATAACCAAGAATAATTGCCCACGTAGCAATAAATGAAACTACTCTCCCCATTGCTTTGTATGTGTATACATGTTCTCCTCCGACAAATGGCAGGGCGGAAGATAATTCTGCGTAGGTCAATCCAACAAAAACAACGAGTAGGCCACCGAGTAAAAATGCAATTATTGCACCGAGTGAACCTGCTTCTGTTATCCATAAACCAGAAGTAACCACCCATCCCCAGCCAATCATTGCGCCAAATGCAAGGGCAAAGACATCTTTCTTATCCAACGATTTTAATAGTTTATCTGATTCGTTCATCAAATTCCTCCTATAATGGTTGATTTAAAAGATCATCTATTGTGTGGATTATATTGTTGTTTAATCTTTTGATATTCCTATTTGTTGTTCAACAAAGGAAATTGCATCACTTATTCGAGAAATAAGTTCTTTTGTTTCTTGTTTAGTAATAATCAATGGTGGTGCAAAGCATAGAATATTAGTGTCATCATAAGTAACCCCTCTTGAGATAACACCTCGTTCATGAAGTGCATTAATAGTAGAAGCGGTTATACCTAACTGTGGTGAGAAAGCTTGATTTGTAGAAGGGTCCTGAACAAGTTCAATCGCCCCTATTAATCCGATAGCTCTAACTTCTCCAACGATAGATGAGTCTTTCTTGATTTTCTGGAAGCCTTTGAGTAATTCTTTGCCCATTTCTTTTGCATTGGTTACGAGTGATTCTTGTTCGATAATTTCTATATTTTTTAGTGCAACGGCAGCTGCAGTAGGATGACCACTATAGGTAAAACCATGGAAGAGCGTTCCAGTTGATTTTTCTTTTAATACATTGTGAATGTGGTCGGATATGACGACACCACCCATTGGAATATACCCACTGGTCACGCCTTTAGCAAAAGTCATCGCATCAGGTATGACCTGCCAATTTTCCATCCCAAACATAGTTCCTGTTCTACCGAAACCTGTAATAACTTCATCAGCGATAAACAGGATATTATAAAACTCACATATGTCTTTAACTGCTTGAAGATACTCTGAAGGTGGAATCAGTACCCCTCCAGCACCCTGAACTGGTTCAATAATAAGTGCGGCAATGGAATCTGCACCTTCTTGTTCGATCATGGATTGCAGGGATGTAATTGCTTTTTCTGTAGTGGAACGATATGGTGTCTCTACATGTAAAAAATCGTTCATTAAATGTCCAGCCATATCCCAAAATTCAGGTATACCAGTAATACTAGTAGAAGCAGCAGCTACCCCGTGATAGCCTCTTCTTAACGAAATAATTTTCCTTTTGTTAGGTTTACTTTGGATTTTCCAATAATGACGTGAAAGTTTAACAGCAGAATCATTTGACTCTGAACCACCTGAAGTGAAGAATACAGCGTTTAAGCCTTGTGGGGATAAGTCTGCAATTTTCTTTGCTAATTGAATAGCGGGTTCATGACTGAATGTAGAAAAAGCAGAGCTAAAAGCTAGTTTTTGCATTTGTTTGAATGCTGCTTGAGCTAATTCTGTTCTTCCGTGTCCAATATTTACATTCCATAGTGAAGAAACAGCATCGATATATACATTATTATTTGTATCGGTAACATAGATGCCATCACCTTTTGTAATAATAGCTTTTGCTCCATCCTGTTGTTGTTGTGTAATAGACGAAGTAGGGTGAATAAAGTGCTTCTTATCCAATTCAAATAAATCTTCCATATGTAAAACCTCCTTATTAAAATAAAAACCAGTCATAAAGACAGAAAGCTCCCGTCATTATAACTGGTTCTTGATCTAATTTTAGCTCTTTACGGGTGAAGTAAAGTCAATTAGAAGTAAATTATTGTTATTTATTTTACAGAAAATTTAAATATCTATCAATAGTTAAATATAATCATTTTATGTAATACAGCTTCTTACTTTATAAAATAAATTAACCTCCAATATTCATAATCTATTTTTATTAAATAATATCTTCAATTCAGTTATATTCTCCGGCATAATAATATAATAGTAGAACTTTAATGAGGTGAACAAATGAATGGTTTAATGAATAATGTAAAAGATTGGATTCTGCAATTTTTTCCTCAAAACGCTCGTATTGTTTCCATTTATCCCTTAAAGGGGAGTACAACAGCATCTTTATTTGAAATAACTATAGAAATCTCAGATAAACAAAAGGAACATGTAGTGCTAAGACAATATGATAAACCTGATGCAGTGGAGAAAAGCAAAGCGATTTCGTGGGTAGAAAATGAAGCGAATAGTCTGATCGTAGCTTATTCGTTGAGGTGCAGTAGTCCAAAATTTATTGGAAAAGATAAGTATGGTGAAGTGAGTGGATATCCATTGCTATTAATGAGTAAGTTACCAGGTAAAGTGGATTTGCACCCGATTACTATTACTGCATGGCTTGAAAACCTTGCTATTACATTAAAGGATATACACCAAAATAGGCTGAAAGATTTTTCAAGCAAGCATTTTCGCTATCATCATCCAGATAATCTAAATATACCGGTTTGGTCTAGTCATCCAGAAGTTTGGGGAGTGTTATTTCAATTAGCTAAGCAACAAGAACCAATGTACGATCCAATATTTATTCATCGTGATTTCCATCCTGTTAATGTGTTGTGGCAAGGTGAGGAAGTAACTGGTGTAGTCGATTGGGCAAACGGATGTCTTGGCCATGCGGGAATTGATGTAGGACATTGTCGATGGAATCTAGCAATGATTTATGGTGTGGACGAAGCAGACCTTTTCTTAGAGTATTATATAAAACATGCCGAAAATAGATTCAGCTATGATGTGTATTGGGATAATGTTTCTCTGATGGATGTTTTAATGGATCAACCGTCTGTTTATCCTGGATGGACAGAGTTTGGACGTAAGGAAATAACAAAAGAAATTTTGATTGATAGAATTGATCAATATGCTATATCTTTATATAACAGAATAAAACAGTAGAATATGGCGCTATGATTATAAAAATTGTTCGTAGGAAGATTTGCAATTTTTATGATCTAGCGCCTTTATTTAAATTAGATTATTTAACTCATTTATATTGAATATAGACAACATGTGTTTGTAGGAATTCTTCTAGACCATGTTTACCGTCTGCTCCGCCAATTCCTGATTTTTTCCAACCAGCGTGGAATCCTTGAATTGCTTCGAAACTCTCTCTATTAACATAGGTTTCTCCGAATTCTAGTTCATTACTGGCACGCATCATGTAATTCACGTTATTTGTAAAAATAGCGGAAGTAAGTCCATATTGACAGTCATTTGCTAATTCGATCGCTTCATCTAAGTTGGAGAAAGTAGCAATAGGTAATACAGGTCCAAACACTTCTTCTTTCATTATTTCAAAACTATTATCGACATTTGTTAGTACAGTAGGTTCATAGTAATATCCGGTCTTTGTTTTTACTCGATTACCTCCTGTTAATACTGTTGCGCCGTTTTCTACTGCGCGATTAACCATATCTTCTACATTTTTAAGGCCGGCTTCATTTGAAAGTGGTCCTATATCGACTTGTTCTTCTCCAAGCGGATTACCATAACTAACATCAGACATCGCTTTTGTAATCTTTGCAATAAATTCATCAGCGACATCTTCATGTACATAGACTCTTTCTGTACAGTTACAAACTTGACCTGTATTGATGATCCGAGAATCAAGAACAGATTTTACTGCTAAGTCAATATCAGCGTCTTCCATAACAATTGAAGGTGCTTTACCACCTAATTCAAGAGACACTTTTGTGATATTTTTCGATGCCTTCTCCATTACTCGTGATCCAGCTTCTGTACTTCCTGTTAAGCTTATCATTCCAATTTTTTCGTTTTTAGACAATTCTTCACCAACAACGCTTCCTGCGCCAGTAACTATATTAATAACACCTTTTGGTAAACCGACTTTATCTAAAATCTTGGCAAAAGCTAAAGCATTATTAGGAGAAACACTACTTGGTTTAATAACAATAGTATTTCCGGTTAAAATTGCAGGTGCAGCCTTTCGTGCAATTAAGAAGAATGGGAAATTCCAAGGTAATATACCAGCTACCACACCAATTGGTTGTTTGAATACAAGGATGTTCTCTTTCTCTCTGTCACTTGGTACGATTTCACCTTCATATTTTCTCGCCCAACCAGCAATATATTCAAAGTATTCAGCAGTAACATTGACTTCTACAACAGCTTGATCAAGGGGTTTTCCCATTTCCTCAGAAATAATTTTTGCATATTCATCAACGTTTGATTTGATTTCCTTACTAATTGCGAATAGATAAGTTGCTCGTTCGCTTGAAGGAAGCTTTGCCCAGTCTTTTTGTGCTTGTAGAGAACCATCGATTGCTCTTCTAGTATCTTCTAAGCTGGCTTTTGGAACGGTAGAAATTACCTCTTCCGTAGCAGGATTTGTAACGTCAAGTGTTTCATTACTACTAGCATTAACAAATTCTCCATTAATGTACATTTGATATGTTGTTATCGCTTTCAATTCTGACATGTTTTCTCATCCTTTCTATTATTCAGAAGTTACTATTATATTAAGCGTAGAAATGGAGACTGTCAACAAAAACAAACATAAACAGAAATAATTTGGTTTGTTTATTTGTAAATTAAATTTGTGAATTATAGAATATGGTAGAAAACAGATAATAATGGAAAAAAAACAATTAAACTAGATTCAATAAAAGATTAAAGTAGATAAACAAAACATAACAAAAATAAAATTGTTTATTTGTGTTGACTTTGAAATGAAAGAATATTACTATAAAAACATCAAGTTAATGTAATCGTTATCATTTTTACTGTTCAGAAAGAAGGGGATTTAATGAAGCGAAAAGGATTCATTATGACGGTATATCCGGATAAACATGATGAATACGAAAAACGACATAATGAAATCTGGCCAGAAATGGTCGAGGAATTAAAGCGACATGGAGCGCACAATTATTCCATTTTTTTAGATAAACAATCGAGTCAATTATTTGGTTATATCGAAATAGAAGATGAAGAAACATGGCGCAAAATGGCGGCAACACCAATTAATCAAAAGTGGTGGGAGTTTATGAAGCCAGTTATGAAAACGAATTCAGATAATAGCCCTGTATCAATAGATTTAACAGAAGTTTTCCATATGGACTAAGAGGAGGAAATAAAGAATGGGGAAGCAAAGATTTGCGGCTAAAAACGTGACTGGCTGGAAAGCGACGATTGCAATTGCGATGGCGAATTATATTGAAGCTGGATCGATTATTGCTGCGGCTAGTAGTCTTACGTTATGGCAAGCCTATCTTGGATTTGATAGTTTAGGAGTTGGGTTGCTTAGTGCGCTTAGTGCGAATGCTTTAGGTGCAGCAATTGGAGCACTTATTGGAGGGCCGTTAACAGATAAATATGGTAGAAAGATAATTTTTAGTTATGATTTATTAGTTTATATGATTGGTGTTGCCTTGATTGCGGCATCTGTAAACTTCCCGATGTTGTTAATTGGTACGATCATTACTGGTATTGCGGTAGGAGCTGGAGTGCCGGTTTCTTGGACTTATATTGCTGAAGAGTCACCAAAGAAAAAAAGAGCCGCGCATGTTGGAGCCGCTCAGTTAGCTTGGTCGATCGGCCCAATGATTACATTTGCTTTAGCAGTACTCGTAGCACCGTTAGAATTGTTGGGGTCTAGATTAATCTTTATTCACTTATTTATCGTTGCTGGTGTAGCTTTATATATTCGTAGAGGACTTCCAGAATCTAAGATTTGGGAAGAGCAAAAAGCAAAAGACGATGCGGATAAAGCAAAAGGTATTGTTAAAAAAGGTACATTAAGAGAATTATTCACACTGAAACCGAATAGAGAAGCTTTATTCTTATTACTTGGGATATATTTATTCTGGAACTTAACAGCGGGAGCGATGGGATACTTTATGCCATACATTTATGAAAATGTAGGTGGTTTAAGTAATATGCAAGCAAACTTATTACAATCGTTCCTATGGATGTTCACTGTGTTAACTACCTTCTTTATCTTCATGAAATTAGGGGATAAAATGAGTCGTAAAACATTATTTACGATAGGTGCACTTATGGGTGTAGTTGCTTGGATAATCTTAACATTTATGCCAATGACTTGGCCGACGCTGATTGCCTTTGTTATTTTGTGGGGATCTGCAGCTGGTATTGGCGCTCAAGCGTTTTACGCGCTATGGACGAGTGAATTATTCCCAACAAGATATCGTGCTACCGCGCAAGGATTTATGTACTTTATTGTACGAACAGGAATTGCACTTTGGTCAGTAGCATTACCAGTAATTATGGACACGCTAGGTTTTGTGGTTGCGGGCATTGTGATGATTATATTCCTTGTTATTCATTTAGTTATTGGCGTTGTTTTAGCCCCTGATACTAGAGGTAAAACATTAACAGAAATTGAAGAAGAGCGTTATGGTAAAGAACGAATAGCGAATTAATAAAATAAAACAAAAAAGTAACGGAACGTCGTTGCTTTTTTGTTTTTATTTGGTAAAAAGGATGTGAAAACAAAAATAATCTTTGTTTATTTTTGTTTTTGTTGACTAATCAAAAAGATAACGTTATCATAAACATACAGAAGGCAAATAATGATTACTTAACTTGACGATTTTATCAATAGAATGATAGTAGCGTTCTATTGATTCAAGGATGGTGAATTAGATGCAACAACAATGCAACTTAGCGGTAGATATAGGAGCTTCCAGTGGCAGAGTTATCGCTGGATACTTACAAAATGGAAAATTACTATTAGATGAAGTTCATCGTTTTGATAATACTTTAATTGAAGTGAATAACTATTTTTGTTGGGATATCGATCGAATTTATCAGGAAATATTAACAGGGATTAAATCGGCGGCTGATAAAGGGTACCAGCCTATAAGTCTAGGAATTGATACGTGGGCTGTTGATTTTGTTTTGTTAGATGAAAATGACGATCGATTAACGGATGCAGTTTCTTATCGAGACCCACGAACAGATGGAATGATGGAGGAAGTCTTCGCTCAAATAAGTAAAGAACGTCTCTATTTAGAAACAGGTATTCAGTTCCAAAAATTTAATACGATTTATCAATTACAAGCTTTAAAAAATAGCAACCCTGAGTTGATGGAGAAAGCAACAAGTTTTCTAATGATACCAGATTATTTGAACTTCCTCCTTACAGGGAAAAAAGTTAATGAATATACCAATGCAACCACGACTCAATTAGTTAATGCATTCACGAAAAAATGGGATATCGATTTAATTAAACAGTTAGGGTTTAATTCGAACATGTTTATGGATATCCAACCTCCAGAGTCAGTAATAGGTAATCTTCGCCCAGAACTTCAAGAAGAATTAGGTGTTGATTTTAATATTATCTTACCTGCAACACATGATACTGGTTCAGCAGTTGTAGCTGTCCCTGAACAAAAAAATACGCTATATATTAGCTCAGGAACCTGGTCTTTGATTGGGGTGGAAAATCATTTTCCAATCTGTATAACCAAGGCACTAGATTATAATTTTACGAATGAAGGCGGAGCGAATTATCGCTTTCGTTTTTTGAAAAACATCATGGGGTTATGGATGATTCAAGAAGTGAAGAGAAACTTTAATGAAGAATATGACTTTGCCGATTTTGCAGCAATGGCAAAAGAAGAGTCTTTTGGTTCTATTGTCGATGTGGATGATAATCGCTTCTTAAAACCAGAAAATATGATTGAGGAAATAAAAGCATATTGTAAGGAAACCAACCAAGCTATACCACAATCGCCAAGTGAAGTGGCTAAATGTGTATTTAATAGTTTAGCAGTTAGCTATCAACAGGCAATCTCTCAAATTGAAGAAATTTATGAAATCGAATTTCCGACCATTCATGTTATTGGTGGAGGATCCCAAAATCAAATGTTAAATCAATTAATTGCAGATACAACAAGAAAAACAGTGATTGCTGGTTTATCTGAGGCTACAGCTATTGGAAACTTAATTGTGCAAATGATGGCAATCAATCAAATAGATGATATTCAACAAGCTAGACAAATAATTAAAGCATCATTTGATTTAAATACCTATACGAAAGTAACCATGGAGGGGTAAATATGGACGTAAAACAAAATTATGAACAAGCGAAAAAACAATATGAAAAATGGGGAGTTAATGTTGAAGATGCTTTAGAAAAGCTAAAACAAATTCCTATCTCTATTCATTGTTGGCAAGGTGATGATGTTACAGGATTTGAAGTCAATCAACAGGAATTATCAGGTGGTATTGATGTAACTGGAAATTACCCTGGTAAAGCAACTACACCAGAAGAATTACGAAATGACCTTGATAAAGCTTTATCACTTATTCCTGGTAAGCACCGAATTAATCTACATGCGATCTATGCAGAAACAAATTGTGAAGTTGTGGAACGAGATGAAATTGAGCCTAAGCATTTTGAGAACTGGGTACAATGGGCAAAAGAAAATGGATTGGGTCTCGACTTCAATCCAACATTATTTTCTCATCCGAAAGCAGATGATGGGTTAACGTTAGCCCATCCAAATAAAGAAATTCGAGATTTTTGGATTCGTCATACGATTGCCAGCCGGAAAATCGCAGCGTACATGGGGAAAGAGTTAGGGACTTCTGCATTAACAAACATCTGGATTCCAGATGGATATAAAGATATACCTAGTGATCGTCTGACACCGAGAAAACGTCTGGAAGATTCACTAAACCAGATCTTTGAAGAGGAAATAGATAAGAAATTTAACGTGGATGCAGTAGAGAGCAAACTATTTGGAATAGGATCTGAAGCATATGTAGTAGGTTCACATGAGTTTTATATGGGCTATGCATTGAAAAACGATAAATTATGTCTATTAGATACAGGACATTATCATCCTACAGAAATGGTATCTAATAAAATTTCATCGATGCTATTATATAGTGATGAATTAGCTTTACATGTATCTAGGCCAGTTCGTTGGGATAGTGATCATGTTGTTATATTAGATGATGAATTGCGTGAAATTGGCTTGGAAATTGTCCGAAATGATGCTTTAGATAAAGTAAGAATCGGACTCGATTTCTTTGATGCAAGTATTAACCGAATCGCGGCTTGGACAATCGGCACTCGTAATATGATTAAGTCATTATTATATGCGTTATTAACACCGAACGAGCACTTAAAACAGTTACAAGAAGAAGGTAATTTCACAGAGCGTTTAGCGATTATGGAAGAATTAAAAACATACCCATTTGGAGCTATATGGGATTACTATTGTGAATCCATGAATGTACCAGTTGGAGAGACATGGTTAAAATATGTAAAAGAATATGAAAAAGAAGTGTTATCTAAGCGATAAGTTTAGGTGGATATAATGTGGAAAGGAAGAGAATGATGACACAAGAAATTACACAACAAGATGTGTTAGAAGCACCTTTTATGAAAGAAATGATGAATACAACATATGATATGTGGAAACTTGGATGGGATGAGCTTAATGGAGGTAACATCAGCTATCTTTTAAAGGAAGATGAAGTAAAAAGTTACCTTGATTTGAACCAAATAAAACGAACTATCTCGTTAGATTTTCCGGTAAACGAGTTAGCGAATCAATATTTTCTTGTGACTGGGTCGGGTAAATTCTTCCGAAAGATCATAGAGAATCCAGAAGAATGTTTAGCTATATTACGCGTAACTAGTGACGGAGAATCTGTTGAACTTTTATGGGGATTAAGTGATGGCGGAAGACCGACAAGTGAATTAGCATCTCACTTTATGAGTCACATCATTCGGTTGAAACATGATCCGAGTCATCGAGTTATTATGCACACACATGCGACAAACTTAATTGCAATGACGTTTACACATGAATTAGATGAGGTTCCATTTACTCGTACATTATGGCAGATGTGTACGGAATGCTTAGTAGTATTCCCTGAAGGAGTAGGAATACTTCCTTGGATGGTTCCTGGAACTTCGGAAATTGGGAAGGCTACTGCGGAAAAAATGAATGAATTTCGTTTAGCAATTTGGCCACATCATGGAATATTTGGTGCGGGAGAGTCTATTGACCAAGTGTTTGGATTAATCGAAACGGTGGAGAAGGCTGCAAAAGTCTATAATCTTGTAAACGCACATCCAGACGGTGTAAAACAAGTAATTACTGATCAGCAGCTGAAAGATTTAGCAGAAGCTTTCCAGGTGAATCCACCTAAAAAATATTTTTCTTAAAAAGCTGATGCAATTATGAAAGAACGAAGCAGTAGAAATACATGTGCTTGTTCTTTCCATGCTAGTTGAACTTAATAGAAAATGGGTAAAATATATTAAAAATATGATATGCTAGTCAGAGAATATGTTAAAGGTAAGAAGAAGGAAGTGGTTAGATGCTTGTAGCAGAAAGACATCACAAAATAGTTGAATTAGTGAATGAAAAGAAGAGTGTTCGAGTTTCTGATATGAGTAAATTATTTGCTGTTACAGAAGAGACGATTCGAAGAGATTTAGAAAAACTAGAAAAAGAGAATAAGTTAGCGCGTAGCCATGGGGGAGCAGTTAGCTTACATCCAAATGATTCTTTAGAAATTCCTTATTCACAACGAGAAATTATGAATGTACGTGAAAAACAAAAAATAGCGATAGAAGCCATTAAACATGTTTATGAAGGGGATAAAATCATTTTAGATGCTAGTACAACTGCTTGGTATATGGCAAAAGCATTACCTGACTTACCTTTAACCGTGATGACTAACTCCATAAAAGTTGCAATGGAACTAAGTAACAAACACCAAATTAACGTCATTTCAACCGGTGGAACGCTTCTGTCCAAATCACTCTCTTACGCTGGACCTTTAGCTGAGGCCTCATTTGATAGTTATCATCTTGATAAGGCATTTATTTCTTGTAAAGGTCTGCATTTAGAGAGAGGAATTAGTGAATCAGACGAACAACAGGCTAGAATTAAGAAGAAAATGATTGATAGTGCTGATTCAATTTATTTAATGATAGATTATAGTAAATTTGGTAAGACTGCTTTTTCAAAAATAGATCAAATTGAAGTTGCACATCATTTGGTTACCGACAGCAAGGCAGACCAAACAATGATACAACTGTTAAAAGAAAAAGGAATCCGTGTAACGGAAGTACAGAATGATGAATAATTAACAAATTATAAAAACAGCCGTCACTAAAGAAGTGCGGCTGTTTTTTTGTGGTCTAGGAAATTATAAAATTTTGGAGCTGTGGATAAACAACTAAGTAAATAGCCACGTCCAGCTTCAGCGCCCATCACCTATTTTCCTTCCGGAGACCTCCTTACGATAAGTCAACATCGATTCGCATACGCTTATCGTGTTTCCTTTATCTCAAAGAAATAAAGAAGTTCGACCAGTCGAACCACCCCTTGAAAAACAGGGGCGCAGGACATACGGTGATAAACGGGCGCTTGCGCTTTTGTTCGATGGAGCATAGCGGGCTCGAACCGCTGACCTCTTCACTGCCAGTGAAGCGCTCTCCCAGCTGAGCTAATGCCCCGTTAAGGAAAGTATATCTACTCTATAAATCTATTGCAATATAACTATATTTCATATAGGAAAACAAGTCTATACTACTGTTTTCCTCTTTTTATAGGATAATAGTTCTGAATTTACACTCTTTTTACAAAAAAGCAATGGAATAGGGAGAATTTTTGTGCAATATTTAAAGAGAAACGATTGTTTATGTCGAAATAAATACAATCGTATTAAAAAATGGTAACGGAGGGAAAATATGAGACGGGTAAAGAGATCGTTTAGTATGTTGATGATCTTTGCACTAATTATGATGAATGTTACACCAGCATTATCAGTATCTGCTGAAAGTGCTACAACTGTAGATACGGTCGCAGAAGATTTAATTCTTTCAGAATATGTGGAAGGATCTTCGTTCAATAAAGCGATTGAAATCTTTAATGGTACAGGAGAAGCTGTGGATTTATCGAATTATTCCTTAGAATTATATAGTAATGGAGCTTCTTCTGCTAGTCAGTCTTTATCACTATCAGGTACTTTGGCTAATGGTGATGTTCTTGTTCTAGCACATCCGAGTGCAGATCAGGCAATCTTAGATCAAGCTGATGTAACAAATGGTTCTGTGATTAATTTTAACGGTGATGATGCAATAGCTCTATTAAATAATGGAGAGAAACTAGATGTTATCGGTGAAATTGGGGAAAGAACCAATTTTGGTCAAGATGTTACTTTAGTAAGAAATGCGTCAATTATTGCTCCAAATACAACATTTAATGTAGAAGATTGGACAGAATACGGTCAAAATACATTTGCATATATAGGTTCTCATACTATAGATGGAGTACCAGAGGAGCCAGGTGAACCAGAGAAACCCGGAGAACCAGACCCGGAGCAATTACCTATTTCCGATGTTCGTGATCTTCCAGATGGAGAAGTGGTTACCGTAGAGGGGATTGTTACAGCTGATAACCAAGCAATTAGTAATGGCAGCCAATTTACTACATATATCCAAGACGAGACGGCTGGTATTAATCTATTTGCTTTTGAACAAGGTGAAATCACTGATGTTACAAAGGGTGACAAAGTTGTCGTTACAGGAGAACTTGCTACCTATAATGGATTAAAAGAAATTATACCGAATTCATTAGAAGTTATAGATTCTGGTTTGGACTTACCAGAAGCACAAACGATAACTTTAGAGGAATTACAAGATGGAGAATTGGCCGAATCACTAGAAGGGCAGCGAGTTCAAGTCAATGGTTATATTCGATCCATTCCAGATAGTCCTGCAGGTGGCGGATATAATATTACAGTTACCGATGCAGATTTTAATGGAACGACGCTTCGTGTCATGGAAAATGCACTTGATATTTCTGAAGTAGAACCGAATACTTGGTATGATATTACCGCTATCGTAAGCCAATATAATACGTATCAATTAATTCCTACGGAGCAAGCAGATATTCAAGTAGCGGATGAACAGCCAGAACCGCCTTCTTCTGAAGGGTATTATGAGACTACAGTGGAAAGTGTGACAGATGGTGATACCATCCGTGTAGCGGAACCTGTTTTTGGTGAAAAGCGTGTGCGATTTGTAAATATGGATACGGCAGAAACCTATGCTGCTCATAATGATGATCCTGCACGTGAAGAAATTAATAATAACCAGAAGTATTATGGAGATTTAGCAACGGATTATATAGGGGAACTGATTCAACCAGGTGATGAGATTTATCTAAAAGTCGGAGATGAACCTACAGATGACTATGGAAGAATTCTAGCAGAAGTTATCCGTAAAGATGATGGTTTAAATGTAAATTTAGAAATGGTAGAAGCGGGATACGCATCTACGTATTTCATTGCACCAATTGATGAAGAAGCTTATCCGGAGTATCAACAAGCAGTTAAAGAAGCAAAGGATGCTGAGCTAGGAATTTGGAATCCGGAAGATCCACTTTTAGAATTGCCATTTGTTTTTCGTGCAAATGACGATCAAAAAGGATTCCAACGATATGTTGGAAACTCCGATACGATGCAATATGTAGTACCAGATAATTGGGCAGATGTCCCAGTAGAGCATCGTATTTTCTTCTCAAGTCCAGAAGAGGCTGAATCATATGGATATACACCGGTTAGTGGTGGTGGAGAAGAGCCTTCTGAGGACACGATAGATTTGCAGCTTATTAGTATGAATGATTTACATGGGAAGATAGACCAGGAATATATGCTAGATTTAGAGGGAACTGGTGAATCTGAATTATATGGAAGAATGGATTATACCGCTGCTGCAATAAAAGAGCGTCAAGAAGGAAATGAACATTCGATGCTTGTTCATGCAGGAGATATGATAGGGGGAAGTTCTCCAGTTTCAGGTTTATTACAGGATGAACCAACGGTAGAAATTATGAATGCTATGGGTTTTGATGTTGGTACTGTCGGAAATCATGAATTTGATGAAGGTTTACCAGAGCTACTAAGAATGATTGAAGGTGGCGATCACCCAGAAGGAAAAGGAACGGAAGGCTATGAAGGTATGGATTTTCCATCTCTTTGTGCGAATTGTGTTTATGAAGATACTGGTGAAACTTTCTTACCACCGTATACTATTGAAGAAATAGATGGTGAACAAATTGGATTTATTGGAGTAAATACCCAAGAAACGGTCAATATGGTTATGCCTTCTTCATTGGAAAATGTGGAGTTTACCGATGAAACAGAAGCTGTAAATAATGCAGCGGAAGAATTAACGAGTCAAGGCGTAGAAGCAATTATCGTGTTAGCGCATATGCCGGCATACCAAAATGGCGATGATGCAACAGGTGCTGCTGCTGATTTAGCACGAAATGTAAATGACGCTGTTGATGTGATCTTTGCTGGTCATAATCACGTGGAAAATAATGTATTAGTGGATGATAAATTAATTATCCAAGCAAATGAATATGGAAAAGCATTTGCGGATGTGCAATTAGTTTTAGATCGTGAATCCGGTGATATTATAGAAAAAGAAGCTGAAATTGTTTATGTAAAACAAAGTGATTATACACCAGATGCAGAAATCACTGCAATTTTAGATAAATATGCAGAAGAAATTGCCCCGATTATAAACGAAGTGGTTGGTTATAATGCGCAAGACTTAACTGGCGATTATACAAATGATGGCGATCATGGATTAGGAAATCTAATAGCTGATGGTATGAACGAAGCAATGGATAGTGATTTTGCCTTTATGAACGGTGGAGGGATACGAGATGATCTCCTAGCAGGTGATGTCACTTGGGGAGATTTATACAATATACAACCATTCGGTAATACATTAATGACGGTGGAAGTTACAGGTAGTGATATTTATGAGATATTAAATGAACAAATTCATCCTGAATATGGTCCCGATTATAGTGTAAGTGGATTGCATTATACGTGGAATCCAGAATTAGGAGAAGTAATTAATGTTACTTTCCCTGACGGTACACCAATTGATCTAGAAGAAACGTATATATTAACAGTTAATAACTATATGGGAACTTCGGAAGGGCCGATTAAAGACCTGGGAGAAAATCCGACTATGGGTCCTGAAGATATTGATGCTACAGTCGAATTTATCCAAGCGATGAATAGCTCAGAAGAAAATCCAATTGTATATGAAGCAGAAGGAAGAATTACACAAACAGATGAAGAACCAGGTGAACCAGAAGAGCCGGGCGAACCCGAAGAACCAGGTGAACCAGATCATATTATTGAAGCTATACCAGATAGAGGATTATTAGCAGTTGTTCGAACTAGAGATCTTTTGTTTGTAGAAGATGGATCAGATGTATTAATCGATATTTCAAATGAAAGTAGATTACGTATGCTGATATTGACACTTCCTCAAGTATATATATTAAAAAATAAGGAAGTTACACTTCATATTAAGAATGGGGAAGAAACAAAGACATTTAATATGGCAGAAGAGAAACTAAGAACACTGTTAGTCTTATTAATGAAATAACTAAAAATCAAATAGACCTGTAGAGAATGGTTTATTTCTCTACAGGTTTTTCATGTTTACAAGTCGATATTAGTTACCTTATAGTTATTATAGTAGTTTTCTATTTTAAGGTAGGAGATTGAAAAATGATAAAGCAAAAACAGACAATAGATGCAAGGTTTAACGTAGCAAATAGAGAAGCTTTAATTGGAGTCGGTTTAGTTATATTTAATTTTATTTGGTGGTTCGGTTTTGCTTATGGATTGGGCAGTGGAGACCCAGAGGATTATTCGTATATATTTGGATTTCCAGCTTGGTTTTTTTATAGCTGTATTCTTGGATTTATTATAATGGTCGTATTGACCGTAATAGCAGTTAAATTCTTTTTTAAAGATATACCACTTGATGATGAAGAGGAAAATCAACCTTAATATCGAATACCGGATCAATGGGTTTAAAGCGAGGAGAAAAATGTAATGAATTGGGAAGCAGTTATACCATTATTCTTATTAATTTTTATCATATTTTTAGTTGGAATGTGGTCAAGTAAATTTGTACGGAATACAGATTCTTTCGTTCAAGAATATTTCCTTGGTGGTAGGAGTTTAGGTGGCTTTATATTAGCAATGACACTTGTAACTACTTATGGTAGTGCGAGTAGTTTTCTTAGCGGGCCTGGAACTGCTTATAATGAAGGTCTAGGTTGGGTTCTTTTATCTATGACTCAATTAGCTACAGGTTATTTTGTATTAATGGTATTGGGGAAACGTTTTGCAATTGTTACACGCAAATATAAAGCAGTAACTATTGTAGATTTTTTAAAAGAAAGATATCAATCCAAATGGGTTGTTTTATTATCTTCATTCAGTATACTGATATTCTTATTTTCTGCAATGTCAGCTCAATGGATAGGCGGGGGGAGGTTAATTCAATCGCTCACTGGTATGTCTTATCTTTCTGCATTATTTATCTTTTCTGCCGCAGTACTTATCTATGTCATTATCGGCGGGTTTCGAGCAGTGGCAATTACCGATGGAATTCAAGGAATTATTATGTTTGTAGGTACATTAATATTGTTAATTGCTGTAATTGTTGCAGGTGGAGGAGTTCCACAAATTATGGATGATCTACGTGCGGAGAATGTGAATCTTATAACACCTTATGGTGCAGATGGTGGATTAACACCTGCGTTTGTTTCTTCCTTTTGGATATTAGTTGGTGTTGGTGTCGTCGCACTCCCCCAAATTGCAGTACGAGCAATGTCATATAAAAACTCACGCTCCCTTCATCGAGGCATTATTATTAGTACGATTGTCGTCGGATTTATTATGTTAAATATGCACTTAATCGGTGTGCTTGGTAGACCAGTTATACCTGGAATTGAAGTAGGGGATACCGTAATGCCTATACTCGCCCAAGAAGTTCTTCCTGGATGGCTAGCTGGGATTGTACTGGCAGCACCAATGGCAGCGATCATGACAACAGTTAATTCATTGTTGTTAATGGTTAGTTCCACAATTATCAAGGATGTGTATTTAAATTATATTGAAAAAGATGCTACAGATAAAAAAGTGCGTGGTTTGAGTATGGGAGTGACTGCTCTTATTGGAATTATCGTATTAGTTATGTCACTCCAACCACCTGATTTGATTATTTGGTTAAATCTTTTCTCGATGGGTGGCTTGGAAGCAGCATTTATTTGGCCAATTGTCCTGGGATTATATTGGAGGAGAGGTAATAAATATGGTGCAATAGCTTCGATGGTAACAGGTGTGTCAAGTTACATTATTTTTGAGACTTTCTTTCCACAACCATTCGGAATGCATTCGGTTGTAACGTCGATCGCTATAGCGTTAGTAGCTTATATTATGGGTAGTTTATCCAAACAACACCCAATATCACAAATGAGTTAAATGGATCCAATCTCCCTTTAATATTTGCTACACTAACTTCTAAGTATCGCTCAAAATGAGCGATACTTTTTATTAGGTAAATCAAATTTATAATAAGATATTTTGTGTGAAATTGGTCTCTATTTAAATTTTCATTGCAGACGGACGCTTTCCGCAGGCACGGCTTCAGCTAACTTGAAAAGAAGAACACTTTTCAAGTGGATTCTTTATAAGGCATAGTCGCATTCATACTCTTACGGTCAAAGTTATCATCGCTTCGTCACCTCACTGTGATACCTTTATCTAATTAAAAAAGGATGATCTACCTTAGTCGATCCCTTTAAAAAACAGTGGACGCACTCACTACGTTTCTAAACGACGCTTGTGTTTTTGTTCTGGTTAAGAGAAAAGTCGGAGTGCGTGAAAAAGCATTACCGGATGACAAATTTTATCAGACTTAAGTCGTAGGATAAATCCATCTTTAGAGGTTCGTTATTTTTAAAATATTCGTTATAATCCTTATTAAGGAGGTATCATAATGTTATTTTATAAATCACCAAAGCAAGTAAATGAACAAAGAAAGATTACAAATAATCATATAAAATCAATTATTATTCAATCTGGATGGGCAAACGTGAATGTATATACACATAAGGAAAATCATATCTCTTTATTTTTAACCTCCATTGAAGATGGACCATATTGGATTGTAGAAGAAAACCAAGATCAACTACGCCTTACTATAAAACCAGGAATAAGAAGACTACATTTTCGATTCACTCAAACGATTAAAATAGATTTATATGTTCCAGAACAAAATATCATAGACTGGAATGTTGAAGCAGATTCGGGAAGTGTTAATTTTAACGAACAGATCGTTGGAAATATTACGACGAAAGTGGGGTCTGGAAACTTTACAGCCAAAGGTCTTAAAGCACAAAATGCCTTAATAGAAGTTGGATCAGGTGATGTAAATATCAATCACTTTAATGGGAAAAATCTTCAACTAATAGGAGGATCTGGAGATATTGAATTAGTAGGTCTGATATGTAATACAATCATTACCAACATAGGGTCCGGGTGTGTAACATATAATCATGTTCGATATAAAGAAATGATCTCAGATGGAGGATCAGGAGATCTGTTTTTGGAAAATTTCGAAGGGAATACAAAGATGAAAGTTGGAAGCGGAAAAATAGAAGTAGTATTAGATAAACAACCAAATATAAGATGTGAATTACAAACTGGTAGTGGAACTATTACAACCGATTCGGAACATGTATCCGGCAAAAAAATTCAAAAAGATTTTGGTAAAGCAGAGTACCTATTAGCTTTAACCAGTGGATCAGGTGAAGTGGTGTTGAAGCAGATCTTACGATAGTAACAAAATTACAAAAGGAGCGATTGATATGAAAGGAAGAAAGGGAGAAATGGAGCTAATTACAAAATTAATAAAGCGTAATGAAGTAGAAGAGATACAGATAAATATTTCGGTATCAAATATAACAGTAGAGCCATATGAAGGAAACGATATTGAACTTACTTATACACAAAAGATCAATAAACCATTGTGGGATATTCATGTTCAAGAAGGGGTATTATCTATTCATTTAGAACATAAAACCAAAATTATAAGAAGAACCGAAGACTATAAATTAAAGATTAAATTACCTCATGAATTTATTTTAGCTGGGTCCATAAACAATGGTGTTGGTCATATAAGATTCAATGAACTTATAATCGGCGAATTTAGTATACATTTAGGTTCAGGTGGAGTCCATTGTGAAAAGGTTGAGGCAAATGATCTGGACATTCATGTTGGTGCGGGCAATATACAACTTCAACATATACATGCAATAAATCTTGATGCTCAAACAGGGACTGGATCTATTTCTACGAAAGATCTAAAAGGAAATACAAATTTAAATAGTGGGGTAGGTAATATAAATATAGCCTTAGAAAAAGATTCTAAAGTTAAATTAGATTTATCGACAGGTATTGGAAAAGTAATAAAAAATGGATGGTCGGATCCTGGTTCTGCAATTGGAAATACGAGTATAATACAAGGGGAAGAAGAGTATGGTATAACTGCTGAGACCGGTGTTGGAAACATTAAGGTGCATAAAGAGTCAGAAACAGTTGGTAATTCGTAATCGAGTTAGGGAGGATGTTATGATTATTCGTAAGTATAGAGCGAGTGATACAGTTGAGTTAATCGATTTGTTTTATGAAACCGTTCATGCTGTTAATAAACAAGATTATACAAAAGAACAATTGCATGCATGGGCAAAGAGCTCAAACAAGCAGCAAAAGCAAGACAGTTGGTATCACTCCCTGAATCAAAATATTACTTATGTAGCCTTGATGGATAATGTCATTGTTGGATTTATTGATTTGGAAAAGGACGGCTATCTTAATCGTTTATTTGTGCATAAAGACTATCAGCGACAAGGAATAGCAAAGCGATTATATAATAGTATCGAAGATGATGCGAGACATTATAATATAGAAAACCTTTATACGAATGCTAGTATCACTGCTAAACCATTCTTCAAACAATGTGGATTCTCTATCATACAAAAACAAGAAGTATATATAGATAACGTGATGCTGATAAATTATCAGATGAGTAAGATATTAAAGAATCTACAAGAATGAAAATAGACGCTGGAATAAAAATTGTTCGTCTTTTAAGCTAAATCTACTCATTGTCCCAGCGTCGTATACCTTATTTATTCCACTCTTTGGCTAAGTTAATAAAATATTCGATAGCATTTTCGTTGATAAGTGATCCTTTATTCATAACTTGCTCGATACTTGCGCCCATTAATATTTTTTTAATAGGAACTTCAATTTTTTTACCATTTAGTGTTTTAGGCAATTCTTCGACTTCAAACATATGAGTGGGCACATGTCTTGGTGAACAGTGAGTTCGCAAGTTATTTTTAATAGATTGCTTTACTTCTTCTGTAAAAGGCTTACTATCTTTCATCACTACAAACAAAGGAGTTATTGAATCTCCATTTGATTGAGGCAAATCTATCATTAAACTATCTTCTACTTCTTCAATTTGATCAATAGCTCGATAGATTTCACTTGTACCAATACGAATTCCTCCACGATTTATTGTTGCATCCGAACGTCCATAGATAATAGAAGTACCTTTTTCCGTGATTTTTATATAATCACCATGACACCAAACTCCACGATAAGTATCAAAATAACTATGATACATTCGCATACCATCATCGTCATTCCAGAAGAAGATTGGCATACATGGAAATGGTTTTGTTAGTACTAACTCGCCAATTTCATTAACTAAAGAATTTCTATCTCGATCAAAACTCTCTACTTTAGCTCCTAGTCCGCTACACTGCAATTCTCCTGCATAAACTGGTAAAGTTGGAGAGCCAAGTAAGAAGGCCGTGCAAACATCGGTTCCGCCACTCACAGAAGATACCCAAATATCTTTCTTCACATGAGAATAACACCATTGAAACCCTTCAGGAGGTAACGGGGATCCTGTCGAACTTATATTTTTCAAAGCAGAAAGATCGAATTCTTCTCCTGGATGAATATCCTTCTTCATCGATGAGGTTAAGAAACTGGCACTTGTTCCAAATACAGTCATCTTTGTATCCTCAGCAAACTTCCATAAGAAACGTTCATCTGGATAGGTTGGACTTCCATCATATAAAATAATACAACTACCAGTTAGGAGCCCGCCAACAAGAAAATTCCACATCATCCATCCTGTCGTAGTAAACCAGAAAAACCGAGAATCTTGGTCTAAATCGACATGTAAGTGAGTGGCTTTTAGATGCTCGAGTAACATCCCACCTTGGCTATGTACGATTGCTTTCGGTTTTCCTGTTGTACCAGATGAATAAAGTACCCATAACGGATCGTTGAAGCCGACTGGTGTAAAAGTTAGTTCTAAAGGTTTATTAGAGTGAACCGCATCACTCCATGTTATTGGTTGTTTTAAATTAGAAAAATCTGTATCGGAATGCAAATAAGGAATCGCAATTGTTGCTTTTAAAGAAGGTAATGTTGCTTGAATTTCTTCGATAATAGCCATTCTATTATAAGATTTACCGCCATACTGATAGCCATCTACGGTAATCATAACTTTAGGTTCAATTTGCTGAAAACGTTCAATAACACTTTGTTTTCCAAAGTCAGGAGAAGCACTGGACCAGATTGCTCCGAGACTAGAAGTTGCCAAAAACGCGACAACAGTTTCATAAATATTAGGTGCATAGCTAACTACTCGGTCTCCTTTTGTTACTCCAAAATTTACAAGTGTTCGTTGAAGAGCAGCCGTATCTTGATAAAGCTGTTTCCAAGATATTTCTTGCATTTCTCGTGTCTCTGAAGCATGTATGATGGCAGGATTAGAATTATCTTTATGCTTAAAAACATGTTCTGCATAGTTGACTTTTGCTTCTTTAAACCACCTGGTTCCAGGCATCGTTGTACTCGATAATACATGTTGATAGGGGCGGTGAGAAATTACATTAAAGTATTCCCATATCGTTTCCCAGAATGATGTAATATCATCTACTGACCATTTCCATAGAGAAGCATAATCCTCGAAATGAAGCTGTTTTTTTTCTGCTAACCATTGCTGATATGCATACATATTTGATTGTTTAATTTGTTGCTCGCTCGGTTCCCATAATAAAGTACCTTCTTCTACTTTCATAATCTCTTCCCCCTTTAACTCTATTCTCTTTATATCCTATTATATGAAAACGTTTTCTTTACGTAAAGAGTACTTTTATCCCGCATGTAACAGGCAGTAATACATGGACTTCGAAGACAATGAGGCTAAGCTTGGAGGATAAGTAGGATAAACTGCCCGTAAATCTCCGATTCTGTTCAATGGCCTTTAGGTCATGTTCTTGAGGTACTTGCATTCTGAGGAGGTAGTATGAAAACCTCCACTCAATGAGATTCCGCTTTATCACGATTCACGATGAAAAAGGCTGATTCGATAATCAGCCTTTTTTTGTAGCTTGTGTCATTTGATGCCATACCGACCCTTGGGCTTCCTTGCCACCTTGAATACGTTCGAGCGCCATATTTACTTGCATTCTCACCTCAAATTCAGGGTCATCGATAGCATCTTGAAGCGGAGCAATAGCTGATTCATCTCCAACTTCATATAAGAACATGGCCGCACGCCAACGAACTATTCGGCTTCTGTCTTTTAATGTCGTAATCATCTTTGGTGTGGCTTCTACAAATCCAAGGTCAGAAATACAATCACCAGCAGTTCGTCTTACATTAACAGCTTTATCTTCTAAAGCTAAATAGAGCAATGGCAACACTTTTTTATCTTCAATCATCCCAAGATATGCGGTTGCTAGACGTCGAATAGATGATTTTTCATCGTGAAGTGCTTTTTCTAACAGATCTAAATCGTCAATAGTTGGATCAAGTCGGTCTAAAGCAGCATAGCGATTTTTCCAATTAGGATCATCTAACTTTTCAATAGGTACGGATTGATAATAGCCAGAATTCTGTTCTGTTTTATCCGTTTGGAATGCCAAGTTTACAAGCATTTGAAGTCTTTCTTCGTCATAGCTTGCTTTTAGTTCTTCAACAACTTCTTCGCCAATTTCGTTCATATCACCATATCTCGGGTGTTGTTCCACCCATTTACGATCCATAATTACATTTGTAGACGCTGGGGAAGCATCCATGACAGCATTTGTGAAAATCTCAGGTAGTCCAAAACGTTTCTCTTCATCATCTTCTTCAAGCTTTACTTGCATTGGAATACCGAGAAACATCTGTATAAAGACGTGGACTTCCCCAAAACCATCTTGCTCAATGGATGGGTTAACATTTGGAATTGATATCTCTTCCGTTGTACCCAGAACTTCACGTACTTGTGGCAATAATTCTTCCCACGGTGTCTTTGGATGTCTTGCTAATGCAATAAAATCTACCACTCGATAAATATTCTTAACACCTGTAAGTGAAAATAAATCCTGTATATAGTTAGGTGCATTACTCAAATCATCATTTTCATTGTAATTATACGTTTCTTCTGGAGGTAGTGATTCATTCAAATTAATTTTCATTGAATGTGGGCTAGGCGTTGGTTCAATAGAAACAATCTTCATAACCAATGTCCCCCCTATTTATTTGCTAATACGTTAATAAATTCTCGTAAATAATCTGGTAAATCTGGCGGGCGACGACTTGATACTAAGTGCTCATCTACAACCACAGGTTCATCAACCCAAGTTGCTCCAGCATTTGTCATATCATCTTTAATCCCAGGAGTACTTGTTACTGTTTTACCATTAAGGATATTTGCAGATATAAGCACCCATCCAGCATGACATATTTGACCGATCGGTTTTTTCGCCTGGTTCATATTACGAACCATATCAAGAACTTCTGGAAATCTACGTAATTTGTCTGGTGCCCAACCACCAGGTACTAGAATCGCATCGTAGTCAGCATCATTTACATCGGTAAATGCAAAGTCTGATACTACAGGCACTCCATACTTACCAATATATTGATGATTGGCTTCTTTTCCAATAAGGTCAACCTGAGCTCCTTCTTCGCGTAACCGGAGGACAGGGTACCATAATTCTAGATCTTCAAAATCATGATCAACAAGTGCTAACACTTTTTTATTTTGTAATTGCATCGTTTATTCCTCCATTCTATGTATAAGTTTAACAGACGTAGTGCCAGATGACGATTAGAATGATTATGGAATAATAAGTAATCGCTAAACAAAAAAACGGTTGGAATAAATCAACCGTTATAATCCGCATATTTGATAAAACTTTGTTCTTCTTCAATAAGTCCGCATGCAGCACATTGTACTTTTAATTTTGGACCTTTATATAGCTGATGAAAAACTTCAACATTTTGATCGGTGTACGCATTAATTGTTTCACCAGTTTGCGGATCCATCTTTACAGGAGTTGCATGCTGTTCAATTAAGTTAAATCTAGAGCGGTTTGTTTTACAATTGGGACATCGATATGCATGTGTCATTACGTCACCTCCATCAATAGTATTCCTTTGATGGAGAATTTTATCAGTAATTAGCGATTAAATTATTTAAACCAAGATTTTATCCTTTTGACAATTCCTCGATTCTTCTGGTTATCCTCTACCTTGTCTGTTTCTTCAGGATCTTTGTCATTAGAAAGATAAATATCTTCTTTATCGATTGCGTGATTATAGGTTAACACGGCTCCAATTTCTGTTTGGTGTTCTTGATTACTAATTGTTGTATGCGAAATCTTATACTTATCGGCTAGATCTCTTTCTTGCTTTAAGAATTTATAAGCTACGCTACCATTCATTAATAATGTGGAATTAGGATGTTGCTTCATTTCTTGCTCTAATTTTTCTAATCCACGATCGGACATCACTTCACCAATGGTTAAAGCAAGGATTATGCGTTCTCGTAATGTGCCTAAAAAGTGTTTTCGTTCAGCATCTTTCGGTAAACGTGTACCATACATACCTTCTTGTAAAAAGTCATCTACATTTTTCTTCGTCATATGCTTTCATCCTTTATATATAATTACTGTTAATGTACACCATTAGTGTATGTAAAAACAAAGAAAATCTATCAAAGAATTTTATAATGGAAAAAGCATATATGATACTATAATAGTAACCGAATACAAACTGATAGGAGGTCTAAGAGAAATGAAACGAAGTAATAAAAGACCACTTTTTTTAGGTAATGGCATCTCACTTATAGACGGTTATGATCTAGATGTAGAGAGTAGAACAGGTATTTATGTGTTGGAAGCAGAAGAACTAACGATTGTTGAAACAGGCCCAAGTCCATCAGTTCCTTATATCAAAGAAGGACTAGAAGCGTTAGGACATGATTTAACAGAAGTGAAATATATAATTCTTACACATATTCATTTAGATCATGGTGGTGGTACGGGTCGGCTATTACAGCTTTGTCCATATGCAACAGTAATTGTGCATCCTAACGGGAAGCGGCATTTAGTTGATCCTAAAAAATTAGCTGCAGGAGCAAGAGCTATTTATGGTGAAAGTTTTTCTGATTTGTTCGATCCAATTATACCAGTTCCTGAAAATCGTATAATCGTAAAAACAGAAGGAGACAACCTGACTATTGGTCCAGATCGTAAACTTGAATTTTGGGATACTCCAGGACATTCTCGACATCATATAGGAATTTATGATCCAGTGAGTAATGGAATGTTTACAGGGGATACTGCAGGAATACGTTATGAACAGTTAATGCCACATGGTATTGATTATTTCCTGCCAACTACATCACCTAATCATTTTGATCCTGTTGCAATGAGAGCCTCTATTGAACGAATGCGTAAGAAAAACTTGGATTACATATATTTTGGTCATTATGGTGCGACAGATTTAGTTAATCAAACGTTTAATCAAGTTGAATCTTGGCTAGATGTTTTTGTAGAGGAAGGCAAAAGAGCTATTGCCGAGGATAAAGGGTATGACGCAATAGCTAAGGCTTTATTAAGTAAAGTACAAGCAGACTTACAGGACAAAGGTATACCTGATGACCATAAAGTATATACAATTATAAACTTGGATTTACAAGTTAGTGCGTTAGGAATTATTGATTATTTACAAAAACAAACTTCCAAATAAAGTATTCCT
Source organism: Oceanobacillus phoenicis (assembly GCF_047238145.1). Taxonomy (NCBI): domain Bacteria; kingdom Bacillati; phylum Bacillota; class Bacilli; order Caryophanales; family Bacillaceae; genus Oceanobacillus; species Oceanobacillus phoenicis. The sequence goes on along the minus strand of NZ_JBDFME010000001.1, from coordinate 141,122 downwards.
ATAAAATAAAGATAAAAACCCAACTTCTATCAAACTCGAAAGTAAGGTTAATGTTGGGTTTTTTTTATGGAACTTGGCAATTATGAAATTGACTACTCAGTTATTGGCTTTGAAGGAGCGACAACTTCTACTTTAATACGGTCAGGATCTTCAAAATAAACAGCGTAGTGATTCGGTCCGCCTGCAAAAGGATGGTGATCTTTATATAGAATAGGGATTTGTTTTTCATGCAATTTTTCTGTAAGTGCATCCACATGTTCTTTTGATGACGCGTGGAAAGCTAAGTGATTTAAACCGACCCTGCACCGATGATACGCAATATCTAAAAATTTATCTTCAGCTTGGACAAATACAAAGTATGATTGATCTAGCTTCCAACTTTGGCCTTTATCCCATTCTTGGTAAGGCGCATATCCAAGATCTACTAATAACCATCCCCAGAATTCTTGTGATCGTTTTAGATTGGAAACATAAATTTCAATATGATGTATAAGTCCTCTCATCTTCTCCAACTCCTGTTTGCATTAATTGTTTCTCATCTATTACAAGTCCGATAGGGCAGTGATCGCTCCCTAATACAGAAGAATGAACTTCCGATTTTTTGAGAGCTGGAATAAGTTGTTTTGATACGATGAAATAATCAATTCTCCATCCAATATTTCGTTCACGAATAGTTTTCATATAAGACCACCATGTAAAGATGTCGTCCTGTTCAGGATGAAAATGACGAAGTGTATCGACAAATTCTGCCTCTAGTAATCGTGTCATTTTACTTCTTTCTTCTTTTGTAAACCCTGAATTCCCATGGTTTGTCTTGTCGTTTCGTAGATCGATTTCATGATGTGCGACATTCAAATCTCCGCAGTAAATAAGAGGTTTTTTCTTATTTAATTCCTTTAAATAGTCAAATAATCGATCTTCCCATTCAAGGCGATCTTCTAATCGGGTTAAATCACGCTTGGAGTTAGGCGTGTACACATTGACCAAATAGAAAGACTCATATTCTAAAGTAATAATTCTTCCTTCTGGTTCGAAGTTATTGGAATCTAAACCATAGAAAACATGAAGTGGTTCCCATTTGGTGAAGATGGCTGTACCTGAATAACCTTTTCGCTCCGCATAATTCCAATATTGGTAATATCCATCTAAATCTAATTGAATCTGACCTTCTTGTAATTTTGATTCTTGTATACAAAAGAAATCTGCGTCCATTTCATGAAAAAATTCTAAAAATCCTTTTCTAACACAAGCTCGTATCCCATTCACGTTCCATGATACAAAATGCATATCAGTACTTCCTTCCTCGTTAATCTGATAGTCATTTTAACATAATTCGTTTCTAACCTGTAGAAAACACGACTTTTTTGTAAAATAACATTTCCCGGGAAATATGTTGTCGAAAGGCTTTAGACAAAAATTGGGAAAAACGGATTATTTGCTATATCTATGTATTAATATTTTATGGATCTTGTTAAGGGCTAATAGAATATGTAAATAAATGTTAGCTGCGATAACTCCAAGTAGAAGATATATCATGAATGCCAGCATATCAAAAGGTCCATCATCCAATACAAATAATACACCAATGATTAAGCAAGCTGCTAATGAATATAAAATTAGTTGTAACAAATAGTGTGCAATATTCGATGAAATACTCATTCTCTTAACCAGCAGATCAATTACTATAGATATAACAGCACCTGCAATAAACGGTGGAATGCTAAATATAAATACAAAAACAAATGTCTCCCAAAAATCGAAGTAATATGTATTAGGTGCACGTTGGGAAACATGTATATAAGAAGCCCCTGAATAAAGTGTACTGAAGAATATTATTGAGAGTATCGTCGTATGTAATCTCTTCAAAATATGTATCCCCCTCTCCTGTGAATTTCATTACCAATTTTATCTTATTTAGATTTTGAATCAATGAAAATAATGGAAATGCCGATTTCTGCACATTAATTTTTATAAAATTTAAAATTTCGCTTGTATCTAAAGTGTATTAAGCATATAATACAGTGTGAGTGTATTATACGCTTAATACACTAAATAAGTCCAATTGCTGGTTTCAAAGATGAAGGAGAGAAAGCAATGAAATTGCAATTCAATAAGCGAGAACCTGTTTATATTCAGGTGAAGAGACATCTAAAAGAACAAATTGCAACCGGAAAACTAAGACCAGGAGTAGAAATTCCTTCACGGAGAGAGTTAGCTAGTCAGTTAGATATCAACCCGAATACTGCTCAACGAGCGTACAAAGAAATGGAGGAAGAAGGATTGATATATACAGAAAAGAACCTTCCTAGTTGTGTTACTTCTGATACAAATAAGATAGAAGGTATTAGAGAAGAACTTATCAATAATGCGATTATTCAATTTTTAAAGGCAGTTGAACCTATTCATTTGTCTAAAGAAGAAATTATAGAACGCATTAAGAACCAATATGATGTCATGAGTAGGAGGATTTGAATGATTGAACTAAATGATGTTTATAAACGATTTGGAAGAAAGTCTGTGTTAAACGGAATAACATTTCAAGCAGAAAAGAGTGCGATTACTTGTTTAATCGGTATTAACGGATCTGGAAAAACAACTATACTTCAATCAATCATGAATCTTACTCCAATTAGTAAAGGGAAGATTACCATCGATGGAAATCTTCTAAATAAGAAAACGTATGAAAAGCTTACGTATATTCCTGATACCATTACGCTGTTGCCAAGAATGAAAATTAAAGATGCATTTATATTTATGGATGATTTTTATTCTAACTGGAATCAAAAGCGTGCGGATGAGATGTTAAACTTCTTTAAACTTAATCGTGAAGAAAGAATTATGAACCTTTCTAAAGGTAATAAGGCAAAGGTAAATATGCTATTGGGACTTGCAATGGACGTGGATTATATTCTCATGGATGAACCTTTTTCCGGGATCGATATCTTTAGCAGAGAACAAATTGCAGAGGTATTTACTAGTCATCTCGTGGAAGACAGGGGAGTTATCATTACAACGCATGAAATTAGTGATATTGAACATTTAATCGATAAGGCCATTTTAATAGATAATGGAGTAGTTGTTAAAGAATTTAATACGGAGCAAATGCGAGAAGATGAAGGGAAATCTGTAGTTGACGTAATGAGAGAGGTGTATCGCTCTTGAGGAATTTTGGGAAATTAGTGAACTTTGAATTTAGACGATTTTTGCCGATATTTTTAGCTTTATCCGGAGTCTTGATAGCCGTTCAAATAATCGGGACTTTTATTGTTTCAAAGTCTTTTAGAAATAATCTAGAGGATAATTATTTTTCAGGTCTAATGAACAAATCAGATTATATTAACCAAAATGGGTTAATTTCCATGCACGAAATTACTAATAATATATTCTTTTTAGGTGCGATTGCTTTAGTTGTTGTGTCTTTACTAATCTATTTGCTTTTCATCTGGTATAGAGATTGGTTTGGAAAGAATACCTTTGTGTATCGGTTACTTATGTTGCCTACGAATAGAATGAATATTTTCTTTTCTAAAGCTTGTTCTATATTGATATTTATATTTGGTTTTGTGGTGCTTCAAATCTTAATGATACCGACGCTCCATTTTATATTAAAGTTATTGGTTCCGATAGACTTTCGTCTGGATTTGACTTTAACTGATATTATTTTAGGAAATCAGGCACTGTCCTTGTTTATACCAACCTATTATGTTGATTTTATTATTTATTATGTTATAGGAATTATATTAATGTTCGTTATTTTTTCAATGATTCTCATGGAAAGAAGCTTTCGGTTATTAGGTTTTGGTATGGTTATTGTATATGGTGGGGCGATTATTCTATTACTCATTTCTCCAGACATAATCCAAGCCATAACGAATTATTATTTTTATTGGTCAGAAGTTCAATTTATTCGAGGTGTATTACTCATACTGATTGGTGGATTATCGCTTTGGTTAAGTAACTACTTATTGAATAAGAAAATAAGGGTGTGATCTAAATGAATAATTTAAAAAGGTATTGGGGTATTTGGAGTATATTATTAGCAATTGCAGTCATTATCACAACTTTTTACGCTCAAATAGATCATACTCCAATTGGTTTAGATTGGAAAAAAACTTCAGGTAACTATTCTGAATTAGACAATATGGACATTGTAGGTTCTACCTCAACAGTTAATCAATCAGTAATGTATAGGCTATCAACAAATAAATCAAATGATAATCTAAAGCAAGAAATTGTAGGAGCTAATTTTATTGATTCGAATTTAACTATTTTTAATCACCAGCAATTAAATGATTATATAAATGAATACAAATCATTTATGCGAGGGAAACCATTATTTATTGAATTGTTTGAAGAAACAAATGAGTATGTAATCTTTGCAGACATCAAGGAAAATAACTTGGTGGTAGAAGTATTATACAAAGAAAATAATGAAACTGAAAAGATGGAATTTCCGTTGGAACATTTAGAAAGTAGTTATATGGGAGTTTATTCTATTGAGTACAATAATGATCAATTGTATATCAATCTAGGTTATGAAAAGGAAATAAGTATAAATGGATTTCATTTTATGAATCATATATCGATTCGAATTGACCTTGAACAAGAAAAAATAATAGAAGAAAAACAAATAGTTGAACATAACAATAACAACAAGCAAAAGGATATTGAACTAGAATTCTTAGATAGTTTTATACAAGAAAACAAAGAATATTATCTAATTGTGGAACGTACTTATAATCTAATTGAAGAAAGTTCTGAATCACAAAACTTCCAAAATACAAATCCTACTCACAAAATATTATTATATGACACAGAAGCAGGAGAGCAGATAGAATTACCGGAAATGATTACAGAGAATTCTAGTCCAGTATTATATAAAGGTAATGTTTTATTTGTAAAAAATGAAGAAGGTAAATTAAGTATTGAATTGTTTAATATTGATACAGAAGAGTTGGAGACAGTAAGCGACGTGGAAGTAGAAAATCAGTATACTATTCCAATCTTAGAAGTGAGAGATGAAAATGCGTATCTATTATACTCTCCAAATGAAGGAAGAAACAAAATTACGTTAAACGTTACTGATATTGATACCGGTCATAATATATTTACTGGAGAATTAACAGTAAATGATCCAACAGAAGAAAACTTAGAGGTATATGTAGATTTGATGGAATTTTATTAATTATTACTGAGGGCTTCTAAAAAAATGTATGTTTGCATTGATACAGGTGACGATGCGGGTTTGCAATCATTCACATATATTATATTGAATCTAGACAATATTTGTCATAGATCAACTTCCAACAACCCATGAATAGGAGAAACCGAAATAGACGGTTTCTCCATTTTTTTATGTATATATAAAATCTGCTATATAATAAGGAAGTTTTCAACTGGAATTTTTTAGGTGATCCAAAATTTAAACTATATGGCATGATTTGGGACTAATTAAAAAGCGATGGCATCTAAACAGAGCTCATTCCAATGAATGGGCATTAATCGCTATTAATCACGTTTAATCCGTTTTGACGAATTGGCAAATTATTTATATTCTAAAAGACGTGATTGTTCAAATAATTTGGAGGTGAAAGCATCACTACGATTTTAGATGTTGCTGAAAAGTTAAAGGTAGATACGGATGAGTATTACTTTAGAAGACCAACAAAAGAAGACGGGGGTCCCGTTTGGGAACTAGTCAGAGAGATAGGAAATTTAGATTTAAATTCATCATACAGTTATGTACTATGGTGTGAAGTTTTTGCAGAATCTTCCATCGTGGTAGAACACAAAGAGACACAACAAATTGTCGGATTTATTTCGGGATTCATGCATCCTGAAAAGGAAGATACCCTCTTTATATGGCAGGTTGCCGTTTCTTCAACGCAAAGAGGAAAAGGATTAGCCACCAAGATGCTACTTCAATTACTTGAGTGGAACGAGTCGGTTAATTTTATTGAGGCGACAGTTGCCCCTTCAAATAAACCATCAAATTACTTGTTCCTAGGATTAGCGAGAAAGATTCATACAAACTGGAAAATTAGCGATTATTTTAAAACAGACCATTTTCCAGCTAAAGATGAAGAACATGAAGAGGAACTACTTTTTAGAATAGGGCCAATGAGAAAAAATAAAAATAAAAGGATGATATAATGACAACGATTGTTGATAAAGCCCGAAATGATATGACTGCATTTGAAGAAATGGAATCAGCAGTAAGAAGCTATAGCCGTGGCTGGCCTGTAGTATTTGAAAAAGCAAAAGGCTATAAGCTTTGGGATAAAGATGGAAATGAATATATTGATTTCTTTGCTGGGGCAGGTGCATTAAATTATGGCCATAACCCAAGTGAAATGCAAAAAGTCATGATTGATTATATACAAAATGATGGTGTCATTCATAGCCTTGATATGGCTACCACACCGCGTAAAAAATTCTTAGAATCATTTAATGAGATTATTTTAAAGCCACGTAACATGGATTATAGAGTTATGTTCCCTGGTCCTACAGGTACGAATACGGTTGAAAGTGCTTTAAAAATTGCTCGTAAGGTAACTGGACGAGATACGGTAATTGGCTTTACGAATGCATTTCATGGAATGACAATAGGTTCATTATCTGTTACAGGTAATTCCTTTAAACGTAGTGGAGCTGGAATACCATTAAATCACGCAATTTCTATGCCGTTTGATCAATATGTAGATGAGCAAGATTCAATTGCATATATTGAACGTTTCCTAGAAGACTCTGGAAGTGGTGTAGCACTACCAGCAGCATTTATTTTAGAGACAGTTCAAGGAGAAGGCGGAATTAATGCTGCTCGCCTTGAATGGGTGAAGAAAATAGAAGAGATTTGCAGAAAATGGGATATTCTATTAATTATTGATGATGTGCAAGCAGGATGTGGAAGAACTGGTACTTTCTTTAGCTTTGAAGAGGCGGGAATTAATCCAGATGTTATTTGCTTGTCAAAATCAATTGGCGGCGTTGGTTTACCTATGGCGATTACATTGATTAAGCCTGAATTTGATCAATGGGGACCTGGTGAACATAACGGTACATTTCGTGGAAATAACCTTGCATTTTTAGCAGCTACAGAAGCGTTAAATAATTGGAAAACGGATGTATTCTCTCAAAATATTAAGAAGATGAGTTCACTTTTCCAAAAAAGAATGCAAACTATTGTAGAGAAGTTTCCGCAACTCAATGCGGATTCAAGAGGTAGAGGATTAATGCTAGGGATTGGGGTTCATGTCGATGGACTTGCAAGTGAAATTTGTGCGGAAGCATTTTCTCGAGGATTAATTGTAGAGACATCAGGAGCAAAGGATGAAGTTGTTAAATTCCTTCCGCCATTAATTATTGATGAAGATGGTATTGAAAAAGGAATGGACATCTTAGAAGAAAGTATTCAAGCAGCACTAGAGAAATAAGGAGGAGTTTTAATCATGATCGTAAAATCATTAGAGGATATTCAAGGTACAGAAGATCATCAAAAAGGCGAAACTTGGGAAAGTAGACGTTTTGTTTTAAATAAAGATAATGTTGGATTTAGTCTTAACGATACAATTATTAAAGCAGGAACTGAAAGCTATTTCTGGTACAAGAACCATATTGAAGCAGTTTACTGCATTGAAGGTGAAGGGGAAGTAGAGAAAAAGGATACTGGTGAGGTATGGCAGTTGAAGCCAGGAACGATGTATCTATTAAATGATAATGATAAGCATTATTTACGTGCAAAAACTCAAATGCGTATGGTATGTGTGTTCAACCCTGCGTTAGTAGGAACGGAAACACATGATGAGGACGGCGTTTATCCTTTATTAACTGAATAATTTAAGATTTTAAGAACCTGACTTCTAATAGGGAGGAGGGTTCTTTTTTGTTGAAATAAAAGAATAAAAGATAATCAAAAGGGTTGTAAATTGTGTGAAAAAGGACTACAATTTATATAAACTATCCAGTCAGTTTTGTAAAGAGGTGTAATCATGGCTCCGCGAATTTCTGATGAAGAAAAAGAAGCACGTAGAGAACATTTATTAGAAGCAGCTTTAGAATGTTTCTCTTCCAAGGGATATTATGCATCAACAGTTGACGATATTGTTAGATATTCTAATTTAAGTAAGGGTTCAGTCTACAACTACTTCAAAAGCAAGGAAGAGATATTTATTCATTTGCTTCAGAAAAAACGGCAGGAAATGGTAGAAGAGCTTACTATTAAATTAGCAAAAATCGATAGTCCACTAGAAAAACTGAAATATTGGATTCGAGAAGATATTCCATATAGCCTTGAAAAGAAAAAATTTATGCGTGTACATGTTGAGTTTTGGTTATACTCCACAGACTCACCAGAAGTTCAACATATTTTAGTTGAACGTTTTGACGATATGTTTGGATTGACAAAAGAGATTATTGAGCAAGGACAAAACATAGGAGAGATTAAGCAAGAAATTGATGCTGAAGCAGCTGCGTCTATGTTTTGGTCCTTGCATGATGGAATTTGGTTACACGCTGTCATTGGTTATGATGAAACAAAATTAGAGGCACGTATTAAAGAAATGGAAGCAGTGCTTATCACATATTTAATAGCAAATGCCTAAATTTGGAATCTTTTTAGATGATTCCTCATATATTAAGAAACTGACCGGTCATTTTAGTAAAGGAAGGTGATAGTAATGTTGAAGAAATTATTTAGATATCGAAATAACAAACAAGATATTTATATGAAAAACGAAGAGCATTTATTACGCGAGAAATTATCCGTACAATATGACTATATTCGTTCAATGACAAGATAAAAAACAGGAGTCCACGTAGTTACGGTGGGCTCTTTTTAATAAAAGGTTATCTTCCCTAAAAGAGGATATGTGGCAAAAATAGGTAAGATAAAAGTGCTTTATCTTACGAGAAAGTGGCACTCATGCTAGAAATGGTAAAATAAAATGTGCTTATCATCCCATAATTGGAAATGTTCTTCAAAACTGGTAAGATAAATTCTATTTATCTTACCAGAATCAAAGGCTATACAAAAATATGGACACATAATCAAGATACATTGAAGTAATTAAACTACTTGATCACTTCAAATCCAATACTCTCTTTAATAAGTGACATAATGCCTTCTTCATCACCTTGCTCAAATAACTGAACGATTTTACTTCCCACAACAACCCCATCGCAAGCGACAGATAGCTCTCTTGCACGTTCAGGAGTGGATATGCCAAATCCAGCTAATACCGGTACATGGCTCATTTGCTTCAGCTTTTCTAAAAAGTGGAACGCATTTTCTTCGTGTTTAGCACGTTCTCCAGTTGTACCAGTTACAGATACTGCATATAGAAATCCTTCTGAACGTTTCGCTATCTTTTCGAGGCGGTCTTCTGTGCTCGTCATTGCAGCTAAGCGAATAAATGCGATGTCGTTATTATTTAAGGAGGAAGCAACATCTTCTTCTTCCTCCATCGGAATGTCAGGGATGATTACTCCATCGACACCTGCCTGTGAGCAATCTCTAGCAAATTCTTCAAAGCCATATTTCCATACTGGGTTAATGTAGGTCATAAGAACAATCGGGATGTTACGATGCGATTTATCTTTTTCCAATGCTTCTAATACAGAACTTATCGTAGTTTTATTTGCTAGCGCCCGTTGTCCAGCATCTTGAATTACAGGTCCATCTGCTACCGGATCAGAAAAAGGAATACCTAATTCAATTGCAGATGCTCCTGCCTCCTCAAGAAGGTCAATTCTGCTAGATAGGTTATCAATTCCACCATCTCCAGCCATCATATAAGGTACAAATATTGGTCTATTAGCTTCCATTTCAACTTTTAATCGTTCATTTAATTTCTCTTGTCCCATTATTTATCCCCCTTTAGTCGTTCTTTTACTTGTTCTACGTCTTTATCACCTCTACCTGATAAACAGATAACAATAGATTCATCATGTTTCATCTCTTTGGCTAATCGTGTAGCATAACTAACAGCATGTGCACTTTCTAGGGCAGGAATGATACCTTCCTTTCTAGAAAGGAGTTGGAAGGCTTCTAATGCTTCATCATCGGTAACGGAAGAATAAGTTACTCGACCTGATTGGTGAAGATGGCTGTGTTCAGGTCCTACACCAGGATAATCAAGGCCAGCAGATATAGAAAATGCTTCTTCGATTTGCCCTTCATCATCTTGAAGCAGATACGTAAATGTCCCGTGTAGCATTCCTGGTGACCCACCAGTAAGTGTTGCTGCATGTTGCTTTGTGTTTAAACCTGCACCAGCAGCTTCAACACCGTGTAAGGTAACTTCTGCATCGCCGATAAATGGATAAAACATTCCCATAGCATTACTTCCGCCACCTACACATGCGACAACTGCGTTAGGTAGAGTTCCTATTTTCTTCATACTTTGCTTTTTGGTTTCTTTTCCAATTACAGATTGAAAGTCTCGGACAATCTTTGGAAAAGGATGCGGACCGACTACGGATCCAATGATATAATGGGTGTCATTGACATTATTTACCCAGTAGCGAAGAGCTTCGTTAACAGCATCTTTTAAGGTACCACTGCCTTGAGAGACACTGACTACTTCTGCCCCTAGTAATTCCATGCGAAAGACATTTAGCTTTTGACGTTGAATATCTTCTTCACCCATAAAAACAATACATTCTAATCCTAATAAAGAACATACAGTCGCGGTAGCAACACCGTGTTGACCTGCGCCAGTTTCTGCTACAACTTTTTTCTTACCCATGCGTAATGTTAGTAATGCTTGCCCAATCGTGTTATTGATTTTATGAGCACCAGTATGATTTAAATCTTCTCGTTTTAAATAAATTTGTGCGCCGCCGACATGTTCGGTTAATTTTTTTGCATGATATAAAGGAGTTTCACGTCCGATATATTCACTTAAATAAGATTGAAGTTCTTCTATAAATGATTCATCTTTCAACGCATCTTCATAAGCTTTTTCTAATTCAAGTACTGCAGGCATTAATAATTCTGGTACAAATCTCCCGCCAAAATCTCCGTATTTTCCTTTTGTATCTGGAAAAGAATAAGTAGTCATTGAAAAACATCCTTTCTTTGTACTTTAGTAATAAATTGATTGACTTTCTGGACATCTTTTTTTTCGTTTGTTTCTACTCCACTTGAAACATCAACTCCTGCTGGACTTACAGTTTGGATGGCTTCAAGTACATTTTCTGAGTTAAGACCACCAGCTAATATTAATCTGTCAGTAAAAGCTTGGTCTTTAAGCATATCCCAATTGAATGTTACTCCGTTTCCTCCTCGTGATGATTGAACAGGGGGGCTGTCTATTAAAATATATTTTGCAGATGACTGGTTTGCTTGTTGTAAGCCCTTTGTAGTAGCTGGAAATGCTTTAATAATGGGAATTGGAATCTTCTTCTGGTAGTCAATAGACTCATCTCCATGTAACTGAACAATATCAAGATTTACCGTCTCGATTATTGATAGGATATTATCTAAAGGTTCATCTACAAATACCCCAACTTTTTGAATGGTGTGAGGAAGATTTTTAGCTATTTCCTCAGCTTGAGAGATGGATACTTGTCGTTTGCTTGGTGCAAATACAAATCCAATCATATCAGCGTTTGCATCGACAACTGCTTGAGCAGTGTCAATGGAAGAAATGCCACATATTTTTACAAACATCTATAAACTCCTTTCAACAAGAGGCACGCGTAAATTATTAAAATCAGTTTCTAATTGAGTTGACTTCATAAATGTTTCTCCGACTAAAATAGCTTTTGCTCCAGCTTCGGCAGCTAGTGTTGCATCACTAGCTGTTCTCATACCACTTTCGCTAATGACAATAGTTTTATTGGTATCAACTAGTTGAGCCAGTTGTGTTGTAGTTTGTAAATCAACTTCAAAGGATTTCAAGTTGCGATTATTTATTCCAACGATTGCTGGGGATATCGTTAATGCATTCTTTAATTCTTCTGCAGTATGCACTTCACAAATAACCTCAAGTCCTTGATTTGTAGCATAATTATATAATTCTTGGAATCTTTCTAATGGTAAAGCTGCTAGAATTAAGAGAATAATAGAAGCCCCTGCATCTTTTGCATCATCGATTTGAATTTCATCAATGATAAAATCTTTACAAAGAACTGGAATAGATACGGCTACACTTACTTCTTGTAGGTCCTTTAGTGAACCTTGGAAAAAACTTTGGTCTGTTAATACGGATATAGCAGATGCTCCTGCTTGCTCGTACTTTTTTGCTTGCTCGACTGGATCAATGTCCATCTGAATTTCTCCTTTAGAAGGAGAGGCACGTTTAATTTCAGCAATAATGGATATTGTGTTCGTTTGATTAATGTGACTAATAAATGAATAAACGGGTATTTGTCGATCTTTTAATTCAATTTTCTCTTGTTTTCTAATACCAACTTCTGTTTGTTTCTTATCTAAAATCTTTGATAGAAAAGTCATTTTAAACCACCTCGCTAATTTTCTTGCTGAATGTGATAAGGTTATTCAATCTATTTAGTGCTGATCCAGAATGAATACTCTGCTTGGCAAGTTTAACGCCATCATGTATGGATTCAGATTGCTTTGCAGCAAACAACGCAATGCCTGCATTGAGTAATACTGTATCCAGATAGGCGCTCTCTTCACCTTTTAATACAGAAAGTAAGATATTTGCGTTATCTGTAGCATTTCCTCCTTGAATTTCATCATTTGGATAAACGGATAATCCAACTTCTTCTGGATGAATGGTTTTTTCCTCTAATCGGTCATTTTCAACGAGTATATATTGATTTTCTCCTTGTAAAGAAGCCTCATCTAAACCACCTGCTCCATGAATTACAATTGCTCGTTCTCTACCAAGTAACTGTGCAGCTTTTGCAACCATATGAAGAGCTGCTGGATCATAGACTCCTATATATTGAGAATCTAAGTGAACAGGGTTTGTTAATGGTCCGATGAAATTAAAAATAGTAGGTATTCGTAAATCTTTTCTTACTTTTCCCACTTGTTTTAGTGTCGGATGTACATGTTGAGCGAACAAGAAAGCAATTTGATTTTCTTCTAACATTTCATTCACTTGTTCTTTGGTAAAAGCTAGAGATACTCCTAATTTCTCTAAGACATCCGCACTTCCCGTTTGACTTGATACACTTCTATTTCCATGCTTTGCTACAGTTACACCAGCTCCAGCTAATACAAAAGCGGAACATGTACTGATGTTAAAACTATTTGAACGATCTCCTCCAGTTCCGCAATTGTCCATTACGGGTTGATGAAAGTTTAGTAGGAAAGGAGAATGTTCTTGAATAACTTGAGATAATCCAGCCACTTCTTCAGCGGTTTCTCCTTTCATTTTTAGTGAGATAAGAAGAGCTGCTAGTTCCGAATCAGATACTGTTTCTGAAAAACAATGTGTAAATACTTCTTTTATTTCTTCTGTTGATAAATCATGTCGATCAATAATTTTATGAAGTGATTGCTTCATTATTTTCATCCTCCTGTAATGCGTTGATTTGTATTAAAAAATTTCGAATGATTTGCTTTCCATCTTTTGTACCAATGGATTCTGGATGAAATTGCATTCCAAAAAGTGGTAGTTGTTTATGTTCTATTGCCATAATCTCGTTATCATCTAAGGATCGTGCAGTAACTTGGTAATCGGCAGATAAAGTGGTCGAGTCAACAATTAGTGAATGATACCGCATGACCTGTATTGGATTTCCTAGTGAGTGTAATAACTGTGATTCTTCTATTGCGATGGAAGAAGTCTTTCCATGCTTTATCAGCTTGGCTTGCTTTATGTCTCCTCCTAAAGCTTCTGCTAGTACCTGATGGCCTAAACAAATACCGAGTATTGGGAATTCTCGATGTAATTCCTTAACTATCTTCAAGCAATTTCCTGCTTTTGCAGGAGAACCTGGTCCAGGAGATATAATAATTGCCTCTGGATGAAGGGATCGAATTTCATCAGGGGTAATGGCGTCGTTACGGATAACATGGACTTCCTTATCAAATTCAGAAATATATTGGTAGAGATTATACGTAAAAGAGTCATAGTTATCGATTAATAAAATCATAATCATTCACCTCCATAAATGATCTCGCTTTATTTAACGTTTCAATATACTCATTTGTAGGTATGGAATCATATACGACTCCTGCTCCAGCTTGTAAATATGCTTTATCATCCTTGACAATCACTGTTCGTATGGCTAAAGCCATGTGTACATCTTGTTGGAAATTGATAAAACCAATACCTCCGCCATAAGGACCCCGTTGGTGTAGCTCCAACTCGTTGATTATCTGCATTGCACGAATTTTAGGTGCTCCAGATACCGTTCCTGCTGGTAAACAAGAAATTAATGCATCAATACTAGAGTAGTTTGGTTTTAGAATGCCGGTGACTTCAGAAACCATATGCATGACATGTTGATATTTTTCTATCTTCATATACACTGGGATATCAATACTTCCAATTTCACATACTCTTCCAAGATCATTTCTGCTTAAATCGACAAGCATCTGATGTTCTGCTCTTTCTTTTTCATCAGTGAGCAATTCTTCTGTTAGTATTTGGTCAATCTCTTCAGTACTACCTCGTTTTCTTGTACCTGCTATTGGATTCGTAATGATTTTCTTGCCCGTTGTTTCAATTAGACTTTCTGGTGAAGCTCCAAGAATGAGATAATCATTAAAATCCATATAAAACATATAGGGTGAGGGGTTTGATTGTCTCAATTGCTCATAAAATGAGATAGAAAATGTTTCTGGATTCTCGACTTTTGCTTGCATTCGTTGAGACAATACAACTTGAAAAATATCTCCTTCTTCAATATATTTTTTTGCGGTAGTGACATTTTTTTCGAATGTCTGTTGGCCCATCTCTGGAGTAAATGAATATCTCGCTGGGACGGGGACCTGCGTTTTTCTTGCTTTCGTCATAATTTCTTTGAGTTGTTTTAGACGTTGCTGTAAACCTTGTTCAGAAGCGGATGAATCCGTGTCAATTACAAGTAGGTAGCAAGTATTTTGTTCATGATCGAATATGATCGTATCTTCAAACAACATCAGGTGTATGTCAGGCATGTTCCGTTCATCGGGTAATCTATCCCCGATGTGTTCAAAGGAACGTATCGTATCGTAACCGATATAACCAATTGCCCCACCATAAAATGGAACAGAAATATCTATCTCGATTTTGGGTAAATGCTGTTGTATATAGTGCAAGGCGTGTTGTTCTACCCATTTATCTTCATTATTTTTATAGTTGCAAACCTTAGTACGGTTATCGAAACCGAGTATTTCTTCGTATGGATTCATTCCAAGAAATGAAAAGCGTCCTTTTTCTTCATGTGGAAAGCTGCTTTCCAACAAATATTTTTTTGGGCTATTTAGTTGGGTTAGAACTTGAATAGGTAATAATTGTTCGATTGGTTGCTGTTCAATTACATAACGGATACTCATGTCTTCGACTCCTCATTTAAAATTGGTTGAATAAAAAAAGTCCCCTATAAACACAGTACTGTGCTTATAGAGGACGATAGGAACCGCGGTGCCACCTCATTTGGGAATTGTTTTCCCAACTCATTTTCAGATACGGGAGAATCTTTTTCTCCTTATATCCTATCCGTATAACGGCGGAAACCCGTTTTTCCCTACTTCACTATGTTTCAAGAAAACTCTCGTAAGTCCATTCAATACCCTTCCACGTGCTAGAATTTCACCAATCTCTAGCTCTCTGTAACGATTCCTGAATATCTACTTCTCTTACTCAATGATTTTGCAATTATTTAGTTGTCTGAATACAAAAAAGCCCCTAATCCTAAAAAGGACGAGGGACCGTGGTACCACCTTTATTAGCTGAAGTTCAGCTCACTTTGAAAGTAAGATAATAAATTATCTACTTAGTCTCGATAACGAGAGACGAATTCGCCAAGGCCTACTTCAGTTAACGGTTCGGTTTGGAGCTCAGAAGTCCATTCCTTAACAAAAATATCCCGCTGATTCCCACCAACCATCAGCTCTCTTAAGGGTTTTTATTAAGTACTCTTCTTCGTCAGTGCCGATTCATTAATTTGTTGAATTCATCTTACCGGAAAGGACAAGCAATTGTCAATAACCTTTTTAAATTTTTTTCTAAAGTACAATTAATGATTTAAATCTATTAATTAAGTCTGCTTTAACCTAGAAAAGTTTCAAATTTGTCATCGACGGAGATTCGTTCTTTCTGTGGCGGAATTTCTTCAAAGTAACCTAAATGAAGGAAACCAACTATTTTTTCATTTTGGTTAATATTTAATTTACCTTTAACGTTATCATCATAAATATGCGGGTTTGTTTTCCAGACTACGCCAAGTTTCTCTTGCCATGCAAGTAACCAGAAATTCTGAATCATGGAAGCAACAGCCCCGTAGTTTTCGTCCCATTGCTTAGGAATCTCAGGCTCTTCCATAATAACAACGAGTATTGCATTAGGTTCATTTAAATAATTTTCTCTGTTCTCTTGTCTTTCTACAGGGTAAGTAGATGCAACTTTTTTTGCGAAAGAAGGTAAGTGTTCTTGACCGACAAACAAAAAGCGCCAAGGCTGTCGCATTCCATGTGTAGGTGCCCATATTGCATCTTCTAATAATTCTTTTATTTTATCTTCAGTAACTTCTTTATTTGTGTACCCTTTTTTTATGGCGCGTCGTTCTCTAATAAGTTTCGCTAATGTTGTTCTTTCCATACCTATACCCCTATACATTTAATTGATAATTATTATCAATTAAATTGTAACGGAATCGCACATTGTTTGCAAATTTTGAATAATTTACTTTACAACTGACTTGTAAAAAGTTACAATGAATTAATATCTTTTTTTGGAAGATATTTGCGAAAACTAACTGAATAAAAGACATTATTGCGCAGTAGCTACTTAAAGTCTGTGCTTTTTTCATACATGTTTATATTCGGTGAAATTCGGTAATTTAACTAATATACACGAAAGAAAGGAGAATAGGGATGGAAAGAGTTACTTTAGAACAGATATTTGTTCACCCAATCACAAAGAAGTATTTACAACGGTCTGGGGTTGCCCATGCAGTGGCAGTGGCGGAATATGCATATATTTTTTCCAAGCGATTTGCAGTGAATCCAGATCTTGCCACAAAAGCAGCGCTATTACACGATATTGGTCACTATACATGGTATCGTAATGGTGAATGGGATTATGATCTCTATAAAGAAAATGATATTCATGCAATAAAAGGTGCAAGTCGTGCGCATAAACTATTAATTCGAAATGGTGAGGAGCGACAAGCAGCAAAAGAAATTGCCGTTGCTATTTTACTTCATACCGATTCTTATTTGCCAGAAGGGGAATTACAATTAAATCCACTTCAAAAAGTTGTAGCAATGGCAGATGAAGCAGATGAAGAATATGGTGGCAATCATCATTATAAAGAAGTCGATCCAGAATTAGCGTTAACAAGAATTCGAGCATTAGATAAACAAATTGATAATGCTTTAAATAAAGCAGATACCACTTCTAAGCATGCATAATAAAGAATGCATGGATTTAGAAGGTTACATATTTTTCTTTTCTCCTCATTTTACTATTATCTACAATAAAAAACGCCCCCTAAATAAGAGGACGTTTACCGGCTATTTCTCCAAATATTCTTCTAAAGTTATGTCCTCATTCATGATTTCTTCTGCTGCTTTATGCCCTACATAGCGTAAATGCCATGGTTCAAATTGATATTTAGTAATATCTTCTTTTCCTTCTGGGAATCGAATAATAAAACCATATTTTGCAGCATTTTCTTTTACCCATTTTCCTTCGTTTGTTTCACCAAATTCCGTTTCAAGATTAAAGTTAACTTCTGGACTTGTTACATCCATAGCTAGTCCGGTTTGATGTTCACTTTCTCCAGGGCGGGCACTAAATGTGTTTGCATGCTTTTCACCATTTTCTGCTGCATTTGCTGCGAAGATAGTATCCTGACGGTCGTATGATCGGTACCCAGATTGTGCATATAGATCTAAGCCTTCCTTTTGAGCATCTGCAAACAATTCTTCTAATGCATCAGCGGCAGCTTGGCGCATATATTTTTTCGGAATATCCTCAGTGAAAGGGAACGGAACATTTGGTATAACTAAATCATCGGGAATATAGTCCGCAGGTAATGAAAAATCTTTATTAACAAGAACTAATTGGTCATACGGGTTTGAAATAACTTCCGTACCCGCATCTGAAAACGCAGGTTCTGTTGGTGCTAGTAGACCCTCACCTGGTTTATATGCACTCTCGGATTGAAGAACTTCCTCAAATTTTTGTTTTGTATTTCCATCATAGATTCCAGAAACCAATAGATTTTCTTGTTGAATTTGAAAATCAGTTATGGCCCAAGTCACCTGTTCGTTATAATTACCTTGATCAGAAAAGCTGTACCCTAACTGTTCGAGAAAATGCTGAAGAGCCACTACCTGTTCTCCTTGATCTAGCTTTTGTAAAGGGGGTTCTGGTAACTGTTCATAACCTTGGTTACCTGTTACATCTTCTTCCTCTTTCGGCTTCTCTGAATTATCTTGAGAAGATGAATTGTTATCATCATTAGATTGGCATGCGCTCATGAAAAGCAGTACACCAATCAATAGCAACCAAAGCAAACGTTGCATATTAAACTCTCCTAACTCTTACAATGTCATTTTCTGTATCATGGTGAGAATCGTCGGTAAACTTTATTTATTCAATAATCCTAAAATAGGATAAGGACGTAAACACCTTGATAAGTTTTGCTTACCATAATTGGGGATTTTACCTCCAATGTGGATAGAATGTATCGCTCTTATAAATATATTTTGCTAATTTGTAAATAGAAATAATTTTGCAGATTATATCTTCTCATATTTTTATAAGGTTGAGTAGTTAAAACGATAAGTTAGTAATTTCTGAATTTATAGTTAAATTTTGAGGAGGTGAGTTGGGTTATATGAAGATTTTGTTTTGAACCAATGGCAAGATAATTACTAACTTACCACTGATTCAAAACGAGAGGTAGTTTGATTAGTCCATGGATTTCTCAGCAAATAGTTTAGCGATACCAATAATTGTTTTCGTTGATTTTTCCATATTTTGAACAGAGATATATTCATATTTTCCATGGAAATTCTCTCCACCGGTAAAGATATTTGGAGTCGGTAACCCCATATAAGAGAGTTGAGATCCATCCGTTCCCCCGCGTACTGGTTGAATAATAGGATTGATATCTAATTGTTTCATAGCTTCACTAGCGATATCGACAATTTCTTTTACTGGCTCAATTTTCTCGCGCATATTGTAATACTGATCTTCCATCTCCACGTGAACAGCATTCTCTCCATATTTATGTTGCAAATCAGTAGCGAATTTTTGTAACGTAGCTTTTCGGGATTCAAACTTATCACGGTCATGATCGCGAATAATGTAATAAACTTTGGTTGTTTCTACATCACCTTCGATAGATATTAAATGATAAAATCCTTCGTATCCTTCTGTATGCTCAGGAGAATCCTGTTCTGGAAATTTCGAGATAAATTCGGCAGCAATCTTCCCTGAATTAACCATTTTATTTTTTGCAGTTCCTGGATGAACGCTGTTTCCTGTAAAAGTGATTCTTGCTGCAGCCGCGTTAAAACTTTCGTATTGAAGCTCTCCTAAAGGTCCACCATCGATGGTATATGCGTACTTAGCGTTAAAACGACTTACATCAAATTTGTGCGGACCACGTCCAATTTCTTCATCCGGTGTAAATGCAACACGAATGTTACCATGTTTTATTTCTGGATGTTGAATGAGATACTGCATTGCTGTCATAATTTCAGCAATCCCGGCTTTATTGTCAGCTCCTAAAAGCGTTGTACCATCGGTAGTAATTAATGTATGTCCTTTATAGGAAGGAAGCTCTGGAAATTCCTTAGTAGAAAGTACAACTTGAAGCGTTTCATTTAATACAATATCCCCGCCATTATAATCAACGATTTGTGGATTAACATTTTTACCTGTAAAATCCGTGGCAGTATCTACATGCGCAAGAAAACCTATCGTCGGGATCTCTTTATTCGTATTTGCTGGTAATGTAGCCATGAGATATCCATATTCATCTACTTCGACTTCTTGCATGCCAATTTCTTTTAATTCATTTTGAAGATAGTGAATTAAATCCCATTGACCAGGAGTTGATGGAGTAATATTAGATTCATTGTCAGATTGGGTGTCGATTTTTGCGTAAGTAATTAACCGATTGATAAGTTGTTTTTGCATATTGAATCTCCTCTTCGTTTTTTAATTAGTTTACCATATATTGATTATTTAGATATCTGAGTAATTTTATCATAAGATATTTTATGATAAATCCGAATGTTACATTGTTTGATTTCCATTGCAGACGGTGCTTTTTAACAGGCAGGGCCTCAGCTAACTTGAAAAGAAGAACACTTCTTCAGGCTCCCTGTTCTGAGCAGGAGTCGCCGTCTTTCAATACAATCAAAGCCAAGTTATAACATAATCCGAATGTTAATATAACTATAATTAATATGTTCTTTTTTAGATTAAACATAGCACTTTATGAAGTTGATTAATCTGTATATTATTCTATAAAATGATATGATAGAAAATAAATAGATGCGGGAGGGATAGTATGAAAAATTTAATTAGTGTACAACGTTTGAAGCGTAGATTTTCGCAAAATCAAATTGTAATTGTGGATGTACGATTTAATTTACAAGATCCCGATGCTGGACGTAAAGCGTATTTGGAAGAGCATATACCTGGTGCAATTTACATGGATTTAAATAAAGATTTATCTGGGAAGGCTGGCAAACATGGAGGTAACCATCCTCTACCAGATTGGGGTTTATTTATAAATAAACTAGGACAAATAGGGATAACGAGTGAAACAACGGTAATAGTTTATGACCAAGGGAATGACATGTTTGCACCTCGATTGTGGTGGTTATTGGATTATGTAGGCCATGAAAAAGTTTATATTCTAGAAGGTGGATTAGATCAATGGAAAAAAGAAGGGGGAGAGGTAACAACAGAAGTTCCTTCTTTAGTTCCAGTTACTTATCAGCCTCAAATGAAACAAAATCGTACAGCGGATATGAAGGAAGTACGCGATAAAATTTCTAACGGGAGCGCAGTATTAATCGACTCACGTTCTTATCAAAGATATTTAGGAGATGAGGAACCTTTATATCGAAGAGCAGGACATATACCGGGAGCAGTCAATTATTTTTGGGAAGATGTTCTTACGAAAGATGGTACAAGTTGGAAAGATAAAGAGCAGTTAGAATCCTTATTTGCTAACCTATCAAAAGACGATGAGATTATTGTCTCTTGTGGCTCTGGAGTTTCTGCTTGTCCAAATATACTTGCCCTAGAGGCAGCAGGATTTCATAATGTAAAGTTGTATCCTGGTAGTTTTAGCGATTGGATATCTTATGAAGAAAATGATGTGAAAGTTGGAGAGGAGACCACGTAATGTTAAGACGTTGTGGGTGGGTAACCGATGACCCTATCTATATTTCTTACCATGATGAAGAATGGGGGGTTCCTGTTTATGAGGATGACCGATATTTGTTTGAAATGTTGTCTTTAGAAGGAGCTCAAGCAGGGTTGAGTTGGATTACGATACTTAAAAGACGAGAAAATTATAGAGAAGCTTTTGACCATTTTTATCCGGAAATAGTGGCTACTTATTCCGACGGAAAAGTAGAATCATTATTATTAAATGAAGGTATTATTCGAAATAAATTGAAGATAAACTCGGTGATTAATAATGCGCATAGGTGTATCGAAGTCGCCAAGGAATTTGGATCTTTTCATAATTATATTTGGAGTTTTGTAGATGGACAACCAATCATACATTCATGGGAAGATGATAAAGAAATTCCTGCTTATAATGATCTTTCTGAAAAGATGAGTAAAGATATGAAAAAGAGAGGGTTTCGCTTTGTGGGTCCAACCATCTGTTATTCATTTATGCAAGCAATTGGAATGATTAATGATCATACACAACAATGTTTTTTATACCATGGCAATCAACAAAATAGTGAAGGTAACCTGTAAAGATTAATTCATCGATTAATTACAATATAAAACCGAACTACAATCCAAGCATGATATACTTCTTCTCGAATTTTTACTTCGATGGAGTAGATTAGAAACTTGGACATAGTTCGGTTATTTAATTTATTGAAGTTTAAATACTTTTAATTGATTGTTTAAATCAATTGCAAGTTCTGCAAGTGTGTTAGCACTGTCCGCAACCTCTTCCATAGAGCTAGAAGTTTGTTGAGCAGCAGCAGATGCTTGTTCTACACCAGCAGCTGATTCTTCTGAAGTTGAGGCGATTTCTTCGATAAGTTGATTCATATTGGTACTATTCTCAACGATATTTAATAAGTCTGTTGTAATATATTCAATTTTATTTACCATATCATTAACGCCAAGTTGAATTGTTTTAAAGTTGTTACCTGTTGATTCGATTTGACTTGTGCCTTCTTGAACTTCTTTGTATCCATTATTAAGGGAACTAACAACTTCCTTCGTTCCATCTTGGATATTGGAAACAATAGTGGTTATTTCGCCAACAGAATTAGATACTTGTTCAGAAAGTTTTCGAACTTCATCGGCTACAACTGCAAATCCTCGACCATGTTCACCAGCTCTTGCAGCTTCTATGGCAGCATTTAATGCTAATAAATTCGTTTGTTCAGAAATGTCTTTAATAACGGATATCAGATTCGATATTTCTCTTGATTGTTTGTCTAGACCTTTTACTTTATCTACAGAAACTTTCACAATTTCATCGATTCGATGCATCTGCTCCATTGAGTTTCGCATTAAAGCAGTTCCTTGGTTCGTTTGTTCTAACATCTTTTCCGTTGTATTTGTAATTTTATCTCCATTTTCACGAGATTTGTTTACTACCTCTACAAAGTCTGACATTTTTTCAGATAAGTCTGAAGCACCATTTGCTTGCGTTTCTGCTCCAGCTGATAATTCTTCCATTGTAGCAGCTACTTGTGAATTACCTTCCTTTACCTCGGTTGCAGCTTGGGTAAGGTGATCGCTTCGTTCTAGAACAGAAGTACTTGCTGAAGATACCTTTGTTAGAATAGCTTTCATATTGTCTTTCATTTGATTAACCGAGGAGCTTAATTGTCCAATCTCATCTTTACCGTTATATTCCATACGGTTTGCAGTTAAATCCCCATCTGCAACCTTCGATGTAATTTGTAAAACTTGTTTCAGATTTCTGGAAATTTGGACACTAACTATACTAAAGATAATTACTCCTATAACAATGGTGAATAAGTTTGCCATCGTAAGTGTTGATGAAATTCGATTCATACTATTTTCCGCAGCATCAGAAGCCTCTGTTTGAGCTTGTTCTTTTCCTGATATTAATTCATTAACAATATCAACATTGCTTGTACGGTAACGATAAGTTGTTTCCCTTAGGGTGTTTGCCATTATATTATCGTCATTTTCTATAGATGGTATAACTTTATCTTCAAAAGTACTGTTAATCGTATCGTCAGATCGCTTTAATTGACTTATTTTGAAAGAATCACTTTCTGTAGATAAGAATCCTTCCACTTCTACTATTAATTCATCTACTTGAGTCTTATACTCATTAAAACGGTCCACATATAAACTATTGCTCGTTAGTAGATAATCTGCAATTTGTACATCTTTACCTTGAATTGCTAGTGATAGCTGATTTAACTTACTTACTTGCTCACTATATGTATACACCGCTTCAGCATCTTTTTTAGACTGTTGAACTTCTTGGCCTACAAAAAACCAAGCACTAAAAGTGAAAAAGATAACCACTAGAAATGATAATAAATATTTCTTTCCTATACTTAAATTATTGAAAGCTTTGATATTTATAGAAAAACGCTGCTTTGACTTGTCTTTATTATTTTTTCGTTTTATGAATGAAAATAAAGGTGATTTTTTGTTTTTATTCGTCTTTTTAGGTTTCAATTTTTTGTTTTTAAAAAATTTCATATTTTCCCCCGCCCGTTTGTATGTTTTCTTTAATATCGGCAACTAGGTAGAAAGTATGAAGATAATTGTTAAAATTTAATGAAAGATTAGATATTATAAGCTAATTAATCGTGTGAAACTATAGAATGAAGTATAATAAAAGACACTTTATTATGAAAGGGATGAATAAAGCATGGAGTATGTAACTTTAAATAATGGTTTAACAATGCCACAACTAGGTTTTGGGGTTTGGAAAGTACCGAATGAAGAAGTCGTTTCACCAGTAGAACATGCATTAAAAGTCGGTTATCGTTCACTTGATACAGCAAAAGTATATGGAAATGAAGTAGGAGTAGGAGAAGCTATATCTAATAGTGGAATACCACGTGAAGATTTGTTTATAACTACAAAAGTATGGAATAGCGATCATGGGTATGAAAATACACTAAAAGCGTTTGATGCTAGTTTAGAAAGATTGGGTATTGACTATGTAGATCTATACTTAATTCATTGGCCAACTCCAAATTTTGATCAATATGTAGAAACATATAAAGCCTTAGAAACGTTATATAAAGATGGAAAAGTTAAAGCAATCGGTGTATGTAACTTTGATATTGAACACTTAGAAAGAATTCTTGATGAATGTGACGTAGTTCCAGTACTTAATCAAGTAGAATGCCATCCGTATTTACAACAAAAAGAACTCCGAGCTTTTTGTGAGAAGCACAATATCTATGTAGAGTCATATAGTCCATTAATGAATGGGAAAGATGTGCTTCAAAGTGAAGAACTCCAAAATTTAGCAGAAAGAAAAGGAAAAACGGTTGCCCAAACAATTCTCCGTTGGCACCTGCAATCGGGGATGATTGTAATTCCTAAATCCGTTACACCTCATCGCATTGAAGAAAACCTAGATGTATTTGATTTTGAACTCACGGCTTCTGAAATGCAGGAGATTAATGAATTAGATAGAAATTTGAGAAGTGGTACACTACCAAGTGAAATGAATGTGAGATAATAATATATCGAAAAAAAGGAAAAGCACAAAAGGCTTTTCCTTTTTCTATAACTGCTGATGGTTCTCAATAAAGAAAAGAAATAATTAAGTAAACATGATCGTTTGAACTAATATCTTCTACAATATCTTTAATAGTAATATCAAACTTGTCCATGGCAAGTTGAGCTTTTGCGAATAATGGTTCAATTGTATGTTGAATATTGAAAACTTGGAGTTGGGTTGAGGTTACCATGTTAAGAGCTGTTATTGTAGGTAGAGCAGGAAATCTTTAGCTGATAAAGATAACTAAGTAAAGTTATCGAAAGAAAAGATTTTCCAGAAGTGGTTATCCCAACTGCAAAAGGAAAAGCTCGTAACTTAAAAAATTAGAAGAGACCTTTAATATTAATTGGACATTTGTAAGTCCATCTGCAATATTTGATGAAATTGAGGATCGTCAACACGAAAATATACGATTCTAGTTCTTGGAGAATAAGAACGATAAATAAAAAGATTCTAAAACTACGTTATATCTAGCTTTTTAATGTAGATGTAACTGACAGTAATTAGGAGCTTTTCTTATGACCGAACATCTTGATTTAAGGTTGAACAGAGGAGAATACCCGACTTACTACTTGTTCATAATCATAAAAATAAGATGGTATTTCAGATTTATCTAATCCGGAGTACATATATTTAACAATCGATTGATTATACCACTTTTGTTGTTCATATCCTGCATTAAAATTTGCCCAAATGGTTTCTCCTAGTAATTTATATTCTTTTTCAAGTTCAATTAGATTGTCTAGTTTATCTGCGATAATCAAATATTTTACTTCTTTAGGAGCGTGTTGAATGCAATATATTGTATGTTGTTTGCGCTCTTTCCAAGTCTTGGACTTATCTTCTGTATGAGCAGCTACAAGTTGTGCGATTTCTTTACCGAACTCATGATGAATGTCATCAATAGTAACAGGAGTATCTTCAACAACATCATGCAGATAGGCTGCACAAACAAGTGAGTCTGATCCCCCCTCTTGTTCAAGTCTTTGGGCAACACGAATTGGATGAGTGATATATGCTTCATCCGAATTTTTTCTAGTTTGTCCTTGGTGTGCCTTTGTAGCAAAGGATTTTGCCTTCTCTTTTAACATAGCTTCCTCCGAATATAAATGTTTAGTATTGATAGCATATGAAATAAATAACTTCTTGTTCAAATATAATTATCATTTAATTCAGTGAAATTAATTTATTCTATGTATAATAGTATCTTAATTGCTGTAAGGATACAATAAAATTTTAAAAGAAGTGGATAGTTAAACATGTGGTTCATTTGTACTTGAATACATATCAAGAAATAGAATTACTTAATATACTAATACACTTCATTTAAGTTGAAATAGAAGAGTTGTTTTTTAGAAAAGCTCTTTCTTTCTTTTCAGCACATAAACCATTACACTAGAAGTAATGATATAACATTAGCGGAGGTAACATCAATGGAAAAAGGAATTAATCAACGTAAGACAGAACATATACGTCTTTGCCTTACTGGAGATGTAGAGGGAGTGAATAAATCTACAGGATTAGAGGGCATTAACTTTATACATAACGCATTACCAGAGATTGATTTCGCAGACATTTCACTGGATTCAAGTTTCTTAGGGAAACATTTAAAAGCACCGTTTTTGGTAAGTTCGATGACTGGTGGATCGGAACTAGCGACTACAATTAATCAGAATCTTGCTATTGCTGCAGAACAAAAGGGATGGGCATTGGCAATTGGCTCAACAAGGGCTTTCTTAGAAAGTGATCAACATAAGGATTCGTTTTTAATCAGAAATCAAGCGCCTACTGCACCATTAATTGTTAATATCGGAGCGGTTCAATTAAATTACGGCTATGGTCCAGAAGAGTGTCAAAGAATTATTGATAAAACCAATGCAGATTCTATTGTTCTTCACCTAAATAGTCTACAAGAGGCGGTTCAAGATGGCGGCGACCTCAACTTTAAAGATTTACTGCCAAAGATAGAGCAAGTCTGTAAACAAGTAAATGCTCCAGTGGGAGTAAAAGAAGTAGGTTTTGGTATTGACGGTGAAGTAGCTAGACGCTTGTATGACGCAGGTATTGCGTATATTGATGTAGCGGGTGCTGGAGGTACATCCTGGAGTCAGGTGGAAAAATTACGTTCCAAAGATCCATTAAATAAAGCAGCTGCAGAAGCATTTAATAACTGGGGAAATCCAACAAAAGATTGTCTTGTATCTGTTCGTGGAGAATTACCTGAAGTACCATTAGTCGCAAGTGGAGGAATGAAAACAGGTGTGGATGCAGCGAAAGCAATTACGATTGGAGCTGATGTCGTAGGCTTTGCACGACATTTATTAAAAGCTGCAATGGAAACACCTGAAGATGTTATTCAAACAATGGAACAGCTAGAATTAGAACTGAAAATGACGATGTTTGGAATCGGGGCTGTTAATTTAGAAGAGTTAAAAAACACTTCTCGAGTTTCTATTATGGGACAATCATTAATGGATAAGTAATAAAGAGAGTTGTAAAAGGGTATACCTTTTATGACTCTTTTTTATAGAAATGGCTTAAATACATAAGAATAGGGAAAATAAAATAAAAAAGGAGTTGAGGTGTATGGTGTGGACAATGCAAGATTATCCAAGTTCAATGAAGAATCTCGATAAAGCTACAAGAAAAAAGGCGATTGATATTGCAAATTCTATGATTGATGATGGCTACAAGGAAGGACAAGCAATTCCAATAGCAATTGAACAAGCAAAAGATTGGAAGCAAAATGCATCACAAAGCGAAATAGATACGTATTATGACCAAGGTAGTCCGACTAAGCGATCGGAAGAAGGAAAACAATCGACAAGTAATCCAGAGCGATTAGAAGAAGGGGAAGAGGTATATAAACATGAGGATGGTTGGGCAGTGGCATCCGTTGGTTCTGATAGGGCAAGCAAAGTATTATCGACCAAACAAGAAGCCATTGCAAGAGCAGTAGAAATTGCACGTAAGAAAGCAACTTCACTAACCATCTATAAAGAAGACGGCTCTATAGAAGAACAGCGATCTTACGCTGATTAAAATAAACATAATAAATAAAAATAAATATGCAGAACAAAAAGTTAGCAGTAAAGGGGACAAGATTCCTTTTACTGCAATTTTATTTTTACATATAAGTATTTGATGGGTATTCTATAACGCTAATTTTCTAGTTTTTTTAGCTAACTCAGGTTGATTTTACTCCTAGCCTTTTATATAATTAAAACCGTAGTTAGTAATGATAATCATTTTCAATTGAGTTGTAAATATTAGAGGATACGAGGATTATTTATGAAGTTATGGATATTAATCATTTTTACTGTAATCTTGTCATTTGTCTCGCTCTTTATAGGAGCAATTGATATTAAGGTAACCGATTTACTAGATTGGGAGTCTGATAAGACCCAAACATTTCTTATTAGCCGAGTACCTCGTTTAATGGCGATTATATTGGCAGGAGCTGGAATGAGTATTGCAGGTCTAATTATGCAATCACTTAGCAGAAATAAATTTGTTTCACCAACGACTGCGGGTACATTAGATGCAGCTAAGCTCGGAATTTTAATATCCATGTTGTTTTTTACAAATGTTACATATACACAACAAGTGATTTTTAGTTTCGCGTTTGCATTAATTGGAACACTTGTCTTTATGCAAATTTTAGACCGTATCAAATTTAAAGACGCCATATTTGTTCCATTAATTGGTATCATGTATGGAAATATTTTATCTTCAATAACGACGTTTTTTGCCTATGAGTCAGACCTTCTCCAAAATATATCTTCTTGGTTAATGGGGAACTTTACGTTAGTAATCGCTGGTCGTTATGAATTGCTATATGTAAGTGTTCCAGCTGTCATTTTAGCATATATCTATGCCAATAAATTTACAGTTGCAGGTATGGGTGAAGAATTCGCAAAAAATCTAGGTTTGAGTTATAAAGTTGTACTGAATATCGGGCTTGTACTAGTAGCTATTATCTCTACAACTGTTGTACTTACTGTTGGAGTTATACCATTTCTAGGGTTAATTGTTCCAAACATTGTTTCTCTATATTTAGGAGATAACTTACGGAAAACGATTCCACATACGGCGGTAATGGGAATTGCGTTCTTACTAGTGTGCGATATTATTGGACGTATTGTGATACATCCGTTTGAGATCCCTGTGAACGTAACTGTAGCAGTTATCGGTAGTGCGATCTTCTTAATTATGTTGTTTAGGGGGAGAGCATATGCGAAAAAATAGTACAAAGTTGGTATTTTTAGCCGTTATAGGATTACTCTGTATTTTGTTTTATGCTTTTTATGATATTAAGGGTGGCTTTGATTATGCTTTCCCTAGAAGAATGAACCGAGTTCTTGCAATGGTAATAACAGGTATTGCTATCTCGTATGCGACAGTTATCTTTCAAACTGTCACACGAAATCGTATTTTAACACCATCGGTAATGGGAATAGATTCCATGTATGAAGTAGTTCAAACACTGATTTATTTCTTTGCAGGTTCGATGTCGATGTGGGTCTTGAATAAATACTTAAACTTTGGAGCAGCATTACTAGCAATGGTTCTTTTTGCATTCCTTTTATATCGATTCTTATTCAGAGCAGATAAGCATCCGGTTTATTTATTATTATTAATCGGAATGATTATAGGAACATTTTTAGGCAGTTTTGTAACGTTCTTACAAGTGCTTATTGATCCAGTCGAGTATCTAGGATTGCAATCACTATTATTTGCTAATTTTTCTAGAGTAAATGTTGAAATTCTATATATTGCTGTAGGAATCTTGTTAATTTCATTTATATTTGGCTATTTTATGTTAAATAAACTAGATGTAATGTCACTAGGTCGAGAAAATTCAATTAATCTAGGTATTAAATATGACCGAATGGTGATGCAAGTACTAATCTTATCATCTATACTCATAGCTACTTCCACTGCTTTAGTAGGACCAATTACATTTTTAGGATTAATTGTAGCGAATCTAGCTTATCAATTTTTAGCTTCCTACAAACACTCTGTTTTAATTTTGGGATCTAGTTTAATTAGTATAATCGCACTTGTGGGTGGGCAGTTTTTAGTTGAGCATATTTTTGAATTACGAACGACGTTAAGTGTCATTATTAACTTTGTTGGTGGGATTTACTTTATTTACCTATTATTAAAAGAAAGTAGGTCGTCAAGATGATAGAAATGAAGAGTTTGACTAAGAAATTCTCAAAAAAGAAAGTTGTTGATGATGTATCTGTAACGATAAAGCCAGGTACAATTACATCTTTTATCGGACCGAATGGAGCTGGTAAATCTACATTATTGTCGATGGTCAGTAGATTACTGGACTCTGACTCAGGTGAAGTATTATTGGATAAAAATGAAGTTAACAAGTGGAAGTCCAATGAATTTGCGAAAAGAGTTGCTATATTACGACAAGCGAATTTTATTAATGTAAGACTTACTGTTCGTGAGTTAGTATCATTTGGACGTTATCCATACTCAAAAGGTCGTTTAACGAGTGAAGATGAACAATATGTGGATCAAGCAATTAAGTATATGAATCTAAAGGATATGGAAGAGCAGTTTTTAGATGAATTATCTGGTGGACAAAAACAAAGAGCTTTCATTGCCATGGTTATTGCACAAGACACGGATTATATCTTGCTTGATGAACCATTAAATAACTTAGATATGAAGCATTCTGTACAAATTATGAAAATCTTACGTAAGCTTGTTGATGAGTTGGGTAGAACTGTAGTAATCGTTTTACATGATATTAATTTTGCTTCTGTGTATTCTGATCAAATTGTAGCATTAAAGAATGGAAAGCTTGTCAAAAATGGACCAACCAATGAAATAATTAATTCTACCGCATTAAGAGAAATTTATGATATGGATATACCTATTCAGGAACAAAATGGATGTCGTATTTGCGTATACTTTAATTCACACACAGAAGTAAATTAGTATAGCTATTAAAAAGTACCTAGAGAGAAGCATATAATTTTGATCTTTTCTCTAGGTTTTTTATAAAAAAATAAATAAGTGTGACAAAAAGTTAAAATAATATTACAAAGAAGTAATATTACTGTTGACTGGAGTTAAAAAGGCACTTATAATTATACATGTGCTAATTGATAATGATTATCATTATTAATTAAATACATAGTACATATACAGAAGAGGAGAGAAGTACATGAAGAAATGGCAATTAGCTATAGCACTTATAGTTTTAGCTTTAGTATTAGCAGCGTGTGGATCAGATGAAGGAAATGCATCTGAAGAATCTACTGATAATAATGCATCAGAGGAAACTACGGAAGAGAATGAAAACGCTGCATATCCGATGACGGTTTCTCCAACTGTATCTTCATCAGAAAGTAGAGATGGTAGTAGCTATACTTTTGAAGATGTTGAATTAGATTCTATGCCGGAAAACATTGTCGTGTTTGATTATGGTATGTTAGATACATTAGATACACTAGGGGTAGAAGGAATTGTTGGGGTACCAAAAGATTCTACACTTCCAGAAAATCTTTCTGAATATGAATCAGATGAGTAT
Source organism: Oceanobacillus phoenicis (assembly GCF_047238145.1). Lineage (NCBI taxonomy): Bacteria > Bacillati > Bacillota > Bacilli > Caryophanales > Bacillaceae > Oceanobacillus > Oceanobacillus phoenicis. Next base: position 109,480 of record NZ_JBDFME010000001.1, on the reverse strand, counting down.
GCAAACATTGGTACATTAAAAGAACCACGCCTTGAAGAAATTGCTTCATTAGAACCAGATGTAATTTTCATTTCTGGACGTCAGTCAGCTTTCTATGATCAATTAAAAGAAATCACTCCAAATGTTATTTTTATTGGAACACAAGAGGATGACTATTGGAATACGTTCTTAAAATCTGTAGATATTGCTGCTGAGATGTTTGATAAAGAAGAAGAAGCTCAAGAATATCTTGATAAATACGATGCAGCTCTAGCAGAATTAGAAGAAGTAGCTGGCAATTATGAAACAAGCTTAGTAACGATGTACAATGAAGGAAATCTATCTGGATTTGCTACAAATTCAAGATTTGGATACATTTATGAACTATATGGATTTGAGCCTGTAACGAAAGATATTGAATCCTCTTCTCATGGTTCTAACTTTGGTTTTGAAGCAGTCCTTGATTTCGATCCAGAAGTATTATTTGTCATTGATCGTACTGCAGCAGTCGGCGGAGATTCTAATATAGAATCTGACCTAGAAAACGATATTATTAAACAAACTACAGCATATGAGAATGAAAATATAATTTACCTAGATGGACCACTTTGGTACCTAGGTGGAGGCGGATTACAATCCGAGTTAGACAAGATTGATGAAGTCCTCAATGAATTAAAATAATTGTTTATTATGGAATCCGAACTCAATTCACATTATTAGTGAATTGAGTTCGGATTTTTTGCATTTTCAAGGATATGATGAAGCAAGTAATTTTTCCTTTTTAATAGGGTTGTGCTACAATTACGTCTAGAAAAGGGGTGCTTTTGATGAAAATAGAAGTTTGGTCTGATTTTGTATGTCCATTTTGTTATATTGGAAAAAGAAGACTAGAGAAAGCATTAGATAAATTTGAACAAAGTGATAAAGTTACAATAGAGTATAAAAGCTATCAATTAGATCCAAGTGCAGAACATATCCCCGGTAAAAGTTTCTATGATACATTTTCTGAATTAAAAGGGATGCCACTTGATCAAGTACAAAACATGAATCGTCAAGTAAAGGAACAAGCATCTGAGGTGGGCTTAGACTATAACTTTGATGATATGAAATATTCAAATACATTCGATGCTCATCGTGTCGCCAAGCTTGCAGCAAAGCAAGGCAAAGAGAAACAAATAACAGAACGATTCCTGTATGCTTATTTTACAGATTCAGAATTATTAAGTGATCATCAGACTTTAATAAGTTTAGCAGAAGAAGTAGGATTAAAATCTTCCGAAGTTCGAGAGGTGTTGAACACCGAAAAATTCACTAATCGGGTTAATGAAGATATTGATACCGCACGTCAAATTGGAGTTAAAGGAGTTCCTTTCTTCGTATTTAATGAAAAATATGCGGTGTCTGGAGCACAACCTGAAGAAGTATTTCATGAGGTTCTAACCAAGGTATGGCAAGAGGAAAAGGAAAATCCTAAATTGAAGATGATCGATACGGGGAATACTGAAACTTCATATTGTACAGATGAAGACTGTGGTTGTTAATTAATGTATTAATCCAGTATGTTACCGGGAATATTCACTAATATCCAAGAGAATAAGTGAAAGGGAAGAACATCTTTACACGAAGAAGTTAGAATTTTTATCGTAAAAGTAAGTAAAATTTGTTATCGAACTGTAACCAAATGCTTGCTATTCCCGTTATAAAGCGATTTTTGATTATTACAGACAATTCAGACATTTGATAACGTAAATAATGTATGATTGAATGAAACCAGACTTACTTAAGAAATGAGGGATGTAGCGATGAAAAAATGGACGCTATTGATAATATTAAGTTTAACCATGTTCCTTGTAGCATGTAGTGATGATGAAGAAGCAAGTGAAGAACAAGCTAATCAAGCCGAAAATCAAGAGGATCAAACGCAACAACAAGAGCCCTTAGAAATTACAGATGAAGAAGTTGTTGATGAGGGTGAATCTGTTGTAGTAGTAAATGGTTCGGAAGTGAATGGAACTACGTATAACGCTGCGTATTCTCTTGTGAAATCAATGATGCATCAATCTGGACAAGATACAAGTGATTTAGATGCATTAAAGGATCAAACAGTAGATTTTCTTGTTGAACAAGAATTAATGCTTCAAGAAGCGAATAATGTAGGAATTGAAGTAACAAATGAAGAATTAGAAGAAGAATTAAAAGCATATAAAGAAAGTGCAGATGAAGAACAATTCAATACGATGTTAGAACAATTAAACATGACGGAAGAAAACTTTAAGAATCAATTAAGATATGATTTAACAACAATGGAATATGTAGAACAAGAATTTGAAGTAGAAGTGACAGATGAAGAAGTTGAAGAACTCTACAATCAAATGACAGAACAAAGTGAAGGAGAAGCTCAAGAACTTTCTGAAGTAGAAGACCAAATTAGAGCTTCTATTGAACAGCAAAAACAACAGCAACAATATGCTCAAAAGGTAGAAGAACTTAAAGAATCTGCAGAAATTGATAAAAAGATTTAAGAACAAAGGCGCAAGCGACCTAATAGAACTACCACATAATAAAACCATCGCCAACATTATGGCGATGGTTTTATTATGTGGTCTATTTTCTCTAAGAGCTTTTCTATTTGTTCTGGTGTTCCAATTGAAATACGTAAGAAATTTTCTAGACCAGGTTTTTGAAAATACCGTACAAGAATCCCTTGTTTTTTCAACTCTTGATATAACGATTCAGCATTCACCTCTTTATGAGATATAAGCAAGAAGTTAGCTTGCGATGGGAGAATGTCGAAATGTCTTGCTTCTAATTGATTTTTTAAATAGGTTCTAGATTCTATAATTTTTGTAGTGGTTTGTTGAAAATAATCATTATCTCTTATGGCTTCAATAGCACCTGCAATGGCTAATCGATCAACGGTATAAGAATTAAATGAGTTTTTAATTCTTTCTAATCCGTTTATTAGTTCGGGACTACCTATGGCAAATCCAATCCGTAATCCTGCAAGTGAACGAGACTTCGACATGGTTTGGATAATAAGTAAATTCGGAAATGCTTCAACTAAGGATACCGCACTCTCTTTAGCAAAATCGATATATGCTTCATCTATAATCACTACATGACTAGGGTTGTTTTCAAGTATTTGCTTAATCGCTTCTAATTCTAAATAAATGCCAGTTGGAGCATTAGGGTTAGGGAATATTACTCCTCCGTCGGAATCATAAAACCGCTCTATAGGTATCGTATAGTCGTCATTTAACATGATTTGCTCAGAGGATATGTTAAATAACTTTGCATAGACCGGATAGAAACTGTAAGTGATTTCTGGATATTTGATTCTTTTTCCTGGTTCAAAGAATGCCATGAAACTGAAAGCAAGTACCTCATCAGACCCGTTTCCAATAAATATATGATCTTTACTTAGCTCATTAATATTTCCAATTTCGCTTCTTAATTCATCAACTGTTGGAGAGGGGTATAACCTCAAGTTTTTAGACGCTTCATCAATGGCTCGTATTACTTGTTTAGACGGAGGGTACGGATTTTCATTTGTATTTAATTTGATAATCGTATCATCATTTATCTGTTCTCCAGGGATGTATGGCTCTACTTGTTTAGCTAGAGAACTCCAAAATTTACTCACGTTGTTGTCCTTCTTTCTCAACGTGACGTTTATATAGCTCTTTTTTTATATCTTCTAATGTAACTCCTTGTTGTTCCATGAGTACGAGAGAATGATATAGAAGATCTGATAATTCGCTTGTTAATTCTTGTTTATCTTCGTTTTTAGCAGCTATAACAACTTCCGTAGCTTCCTCTCCAATTTTTTTCAAAATCTTATCTACACCTTTTTCAAATAAATAAGAGGTGTATGCACCTTCAACAGGATGTTCATGACGCTCATTAATTTTAGCTGTCACTTGAGGAATTATTTGAAGTAACGCAACGTCATTTATATACAAATCTTCATAAAAGCAGCTTTCTTCTCCTGTGTGACATGCTGGACCTTGTGCCTCCACAAGTACAAGAAGTGCATCAGCGTCACAATCAAAGTGAATTTGTTTTACTGTTTGTTTATTTCCTGAGGTAGCACCTTTATTCCAAAGTTCCTGTCTTTTTCTAGAAAAGAACCAAGTTTCGTTTGTTTCGATTGTTTTGGTGACAGAATCACTATTCATATAAGCTAAGGTTAATACCTGTCCAGAACGGTGATCCTGTACAATGGCCGGTATCAATCCATTCTCATCAAATTGTAAATTATCGATAGAAATAGTTTTGATCATTTCGCATTCCTCCTTACAGAAATATCCTGATCATTCAAATAATCTTTAAGTGCTGGTATTTTGATTTCATCATAGTGGAAAACAGAAGCTGCTAGAGCGGCATCTATTTCTTGTGAAAGCACCTCTGAGAAATGTTCGATTTTTCCAGCTCCGCCACTTGCAATTACCGGTATGTTCACTGCTGTTGCTATGGCTGTCGTTAAGGGGAGATTGTAGCCACTTTTTTCGCCATCTGCATCCATAGCATTTACGACAATTTCACCAGCGCCAAAAGATTCGCCTTTCTTCGCCCATTCAATAGCATCAATCCCCGTATCTTTTCTACCTCCATTGATAAAAACATTCCATTTTCCAGCTGACACCTTTTTTGCATCAATAGATAGGACCGTACATTGACTGCCGAATTTTTGCGCTGATTCGAAAATAAGTTCAGGACGTTGAACAGCTGCACTATTTATCGATACTTTATCAGCTCCAGATCGGAGAACTTGATGGATATCTTTGGTTGTACGAATTCCTCCACCAACCATAAACGGGATGGCGATTTCTTTTGCTACTTTCTCAACAACATTTAAAAATATCCCTCGTTGTTCATTAGAAGCAGTAATATCGTAGAAGACAAGTTCATCAGCACCTTCTTCGTTATATCGTTTTGCTAATTCAACTGGATCAGCAACATCTTGTATATCTAGAAATTTTTTCCCTTTTACTACTCTCCCATTATCAACATCTAGGCAAGGAATAATTCGTTTAGCGAGCATCCATTTCACCTTCCAATATATCTTGTAATTTTATGGAACCGTCATAGAGTGCTTTTCCGATAATTGCACCATAAAGATTCATGGTTTTTAATTGTTGAATATCTTCTTTTGTAGTAACCCCTCCAGAAGCAATAATGTTCATGGTAGTGGCTTGTTGTACCGCTTCTAGTTCCTGGAAGTTAGGACCGCTCATCATTCCGTCTTTTAAAATATCTGTGTAGATAATGGTTTTTACTCCGATTGATTCTAACTGTTGAATAAAAGGAATTGCCTCAACCGTACTATTCTCTGTCCAACCATCAGTAGCGATAAAACCATTTCTGGCATCAATCGATACTGCTATTTTCTCAGCGTATCTTTCAGTGGCAGTTTGTAAAAATGCGGTATCTTTAATTGCTGCTGTTCCAAGAATCACTCGACTTACACCTGCTTGGATATAATTCTCAATGACTTCGAGTGATCGGATTCCGCCACCTAATTGAATAGGAGTAGAGAGCGATTGAGCGGCATCTTGGATTATTTTGATATTATTTGATTCTCCTGATTTTGCACCATCTAGATCCACAACATGTATATATTCCGCTCCGGCAGATTCCCATTCTTTTGCCATTTTAACAGGAGAATCGCTATAGATTGTTTCTTGATTATAGTCGCCTTGTCTTAGTCGAACACATTTACCATTTCGAATATCAATTGCTGGAAAGATAATCATACAATCATCTCCTCATATCTTTTTAGTAATTCAATCCCAAATTCTCCGCTTTTCTCTGGATGAAATTGCATACCGGTTATATTTCCTTTTTGAACGATAGCTGGAATCAGCTGTCCATATTGAGAACTCGCAAGTAATGTATTTTTCTCGTAAGAAGAAACGGCATAAGAGTGAACGAAGTATGCATAGGGATTTTCTTGCTTTGAATCAAATAATGGTGAAGTTTGTTGAATGTCTAATGTATTCCATCCCATATGCGGTACTTTTACTTCACTAGAGATCCGTTCGATCGATCCTTTTAGAAGTCCTAGCCCTTCCCAATCTCCGTTCTCAAGGCTTTGTTCATAAAATAGCTGCATTCCTAGGCAGATTCCTAGTATTGGTTTTCCTTTTTGTGCTTCTTCTTGCAGAACTGTATCTAAATGAAGCTGACGAATTGCATCCATTGCATCTTTGAAGGCTCCGACACCAGGTAAAATAATCGATTCTGCTTGTTTAATTTCTGTTGCATCTGTTGTAACAATGGAATGCTTATTTAATTTATCTAATGCAAATTGAAGACTTTTTATATTTCCTGCTCCATAATCAATAATTGCAATCAATGTGATAGCCTCCTTATAAACTTCCTTTTGTTGAAGGTATTCCTTTTTGATTTGGATCGATGGAACAACCTTGACGAATAACACGTCCAAATCCTTTAAAAATCGATTCAATAATATGATGAGAATTAACTCCGTATAATAGATTAATATGGAGTGTTACTTGAGCGTTACTAGTAAATCCTTGGAAAAATTCTTGCACTAATTCTGTATCAAAGGTACCTACTTTTTCTTTTAATCCTTCCACGTTGTAGACAAGGTAAGAACGTCCGCTTATATCTAATGCAATCGAAGATAATGCTTCATCCATCGGGCTCATAACATTTGCATAACGAGTAATTCCTTCTTTAGTACCTAAAGCTTCACGCACCGCTTGACCGAGCACAATTCCGATATCCTCCACGGTGTGATGCTGATCTACTTCTAAATCTCCGTTACAAGATATATCTAAATCTATACCACCATGTTTAGCGAAAAGCGTTAGCATATGATCTAAGAAACCTACTCCTGTTTGTATAGTGGATATTCCTTCTCCATCTAATTGTAGAGATAAATTAACAGATGTCTCATTGGTTTTTCTGCTTAAAGATGCTTTACGCATTGTCATTCTCCTTTCGAATACGAATTGCATTTGCATGAGCTGTTAGCCCTTCAGCTTCTGCTAGTGTAATAATTGTATCTGCAGCTTCTTCTAACTTGCTTTTTGAGTATTGAATTAGACTCGTTTTTTTAACAAAATCGTAGACTCCTAGAGGAGAAGAAAATCTCGCTGTGCCATTAGTCGGTAAAGTATGACTTGGACCAGCAAAATAATCACCTAATGGCTCACTTGAATAATTACCAATAAATATTGCGCCGGCATGATTAATTTTTGTGCTGATTTCTTCTGAATCAGTAGTCATCAATTGCAAATGTTCTGGTGCTAGTCGATTTATAGTATCAATTGCTTCTTCATTGTTCTCACAAATGATGATCTTTCCATTTTGAGAAATAGAAGCTTCAATGATTTCATTTCGTTCTAATAAAGGGATTTGACGATTTACTTCTTCCTGCAATAACTTTGCATAGGAAGGGTCAGTTGTAATGCAAAGTGAAGTTGCTTCTTCATCGTGTTCGGCTTGTGAGAGTAAATCTGCTGCAACATAGGAAACGGGGGCATTGGAATCTGCAAAAATACAAATTTCACTTGGACCGGCGATCATATCAATCGCTACATCCCCATACACCCATTTCTTCGCTCGAGTAACATATATATTTCCTGGACCGACAATTTTATCGACACTAGAAATCGTTTCGGTTCCGTAAGTAAGTGCTGCAATTGCTTGAGCTCCTCCAACTTTATAAACCGTCGTAACGCCCGCAATTTTTGCTGCTGCTAAGACTACTGGATCTATTTCGCCATTTTTATTAGGTGGAGAGGTAATGATAATTTCCTTCACTCCGGCGACTTTTGCTGGAATTGCATCCATGAGTACCGTAGAAGGGTAGCTTGCTTTTCCACCAGGAATATAGATTCCAACGCGATCAAGTGGATTTACTTGTTGGCCTAGTTTTACTCCTGATTCTGGAGTAATTGACCAGCCGTATTCTATCATTTCAGATTGATAGCGTCGGATATTTTGAGCTGCAACTTCTAGAGCATCTAATAATGCTGCGTCTACTTTTTTGATCGCTTGTTCCCACTCTTCATTCGTAACCTCGAATGAATGAAGATGTACTTGATCATATTGACGCGTATATTGCTTTAATGCTTCATCTCCCTGTAATTGTACTTGTTCAATAATACGGAGAACATCTTGATCAACTTGCTTGTTTCGAATATTTGAAGACTTTTCAGCCTGCTGTTGCTTCCATTGACGTAAAGAGAGTATTTCCATGTTTTCACCCCACCACTGTACTCAATTGATTAATGATGCGTTGTATTTCAGTAGAACGTGTAGCGAAACTAGCTTTATTAACGATTGCTTTTGTACTTATTGTCTCGATATCTTCGAGAATTTCTAATCCATTTTCTCTTAATGTATTTCCTGTTTCCACAATGTCTACAATGTAATCTGCTAGTCCAATAAGAGGAGCAAGCTCAACGGACCCATTTAATTTAACAACATCAATCAATTGATTTTTTTGACCAAAGTAACGCTTTGCAACAATTGGATATTTGGTTGCAATAGTGATTTCTTTATCTGTAGAAAGAGACACACCCTGCTTAGCCGCAATCGAGAACTTACATTTTCCAATGCCAAGGTCAAGTAATTCGTAAACTTCTGCTTGGGATTCAATAATATTGTCTTTACCGACAATGCCAATATCAGCTGCACCTTTCTCTACATAAATAGGTACATCCATTCCTTTTAGAAAAATTACCCGTACAGATTGATCCTCATTGTAAAATACAAGCTTTCTAGATGATGCATCTAGTTCTTCGAATGTTAAACCTGCAGCTTGGAGTAACTTAATGGTTTGTTTCGCTGGTCTTCCTTTTGCAAGAGCAATAGTAACTGGTTGCATCATATTCACCCCTTTTTTAATACATGTTGTAATGTTTGATCAATGGATAAAAATGTTTTTTGTTGTTTTGAATTCTTTAATTGGTAACTATCTAAGTCTACTTGTATGATGTTAGTTGCTTTTAATTCGGACGATATTTCTATTGGTTGTATAACGACTCTTTGGTTGGCTTGACGAATTTTTTTGGCTAGTAATAATGCATCTTGTCGACAATTCGATTGATACTCAATAAGGAAGTCTGCTTGTTTAATCAATGAATTATCTTCCTGAGCAATCACGGTTAGTAATTTATCAACTTCAAAAGCAAACCCTACAGCTGGTATTTCATTTTCAAACTGCAAACTGAGATGATCATAACGACCACCCATTAATATAGGTTGACCGATTTGTTCTGTAAAACCTTGAAAAATAATTCCAGAATAATAATTCATATTATTAATCAAACCAAGATTAAGCGAAATATATTCTTCTATTTGATAGTCCTTTAATAATGAATAGACTTCGAATAATGTGTTCACAACGTTTTGCATCTTCTCATTGGTTACTAATGCTTGAGCCTTCTCTATAACTGTCGAAGGATCACCGTATAACATGGGAATCAGCTCTATTTTTTGTTTTAAGTCTTGATCAAGGGGTAAATGATTCAGAAAGCTTGATGTTTCTGATATATTTTTAGACTGAATTAATGCATGCAAAGTTTGTTGTTCTTGAGAAGATAGGTCTGCCTGTGCAAGTAGTTCTTTATAGATACCGGAATGACCAATTTCTAATTTAAAAGGAGTTACTTTCAAATCTTTTAAACTATCAATTGCAAGTGCGATAACTTCAGCATCAGCTTCTGGACTTTCATCTCCAAAGAATTCAACGCCTGCTTGAGTACGGTATGCTTGTTGGGTTTCATTATATCGAAAGATATCAAGAACATATGAGAAACGTTGATAGTGATTATTCATATCTGTCTCTACATATTGTCGTGTTATTGGTATGGTTACATCTGGCCTTAATACAAGTACTTTACCAGAGGGATGGATCACCTTCACCATATCATCTTGATGAACGGTTCCTTGTACATTGCTATACATATCATAATCTTCAAATAGTGGTGTTTCGATTTGGTCATACCCATACGTATAAAAACGATTTTGTATTTGTTTTATTACATTCGATTTTTCTTGATAACCTTCAGGAAAGGATGTTCGATTACGGAAATTGTAATTTCTCATCATATACTCCTTTAACAATTAATTCTTTAATATTTTACTGCTTTATTGCTTTATCTAATTAAAGTTATATAGTATTATATAAATAATCAGAAAAAATGTCAATGGAGGTTTAAGAAATGTTCGATTTTCATATGCATAGTAATTTTTCCGCGGACGGCGATTTTGAAATGGAAGCAATGGTACAATCTGCTATTCAAAAAGGACTAAAAGAAATTTGTTTCACAGATCATTTAGATATAGATTATCCAGATAAAGAATGGAATTTTACATTTGATCCGAATAAATATACAAAGACTATAGAACAACTACAAAGCAAGTATCAAAACCAATTAACCATTTTAAAAGGTGTAGAAGTTGGGGTACAACCGCATGTATTAGATGAAACAGCGGATTTTGTAAACATTTTGCAGCCTGACTTTGTAATTTGTTCCATGCACGCAACGAAGGAAGCAGACTTGCATTCAGGTGATTTTTTTCAGAATAAATCAGTAGAGACTGCTTATCGTCAATATTATGAAGAGTTATATGCGTGTATACAGAAGTTTAGTTCTTATCAAGTATTAGGGCATATTGATTTAGTTCGACGCTATGCAAAGCAGACAAGTAAAGATGAATGTTTCGATGTTCTTGAAGCAATATTGAAACTTGTAATTGATCAAGGTAAGGGGATTGAATTAAATACTTCAGGCTATAAATATGGTTTAGAGGCAGGACTTCCAAGTAAAGAAATATTAGAGCTCTACCGTCAACTGGGAGGAGAAATATTAACCATAGGGTCGGATGCTCACCGTCCAAACGAAATTTCACAAAGCTTCCGAGATTCATTGGAACTATTGCAATCAATCGGTTTTACTCATATTACTTCTTATGAGAATCAGTTACCAACGTTCACATCTATTGAGGAAGTAAAAAAGATATATAGAAAATAATCGATTTAGTGTTTGTGTTACTAAAGGAATGGTATAATAACGTGAAGAAATTAAACCTATAACATTTAATATGAATGTTGGTACAGTTATAAAGGAAGATAAACGTGGGTAAAAAATCAATCATCAGCTTAGTAGTTGGCATAGTTATATTAATAGGTGTGGTAGTATTTGTGTTCTTATATTATCCAGGTGATACTCGTTCTGAAATTTACGAGGGAGAGCCAACTGTATTTATTCATGGATACAAAGGTACAGAGCAGTCTTTTGGGTTCATGTTGGATCGATTCGAAAATAAATATGGTTGGGGAAATAAGGGATTTGTCTATTATGTAACCAAAGATGGTCAGGTACTGGATTATAATTTAAATAAAGGAAGATATGCTCCTACATTTGTACAAATAGTATTAGAGGATAATCGGGCTAGTTTTGCTGATAGTGCGCAATGGATTTCTGCAGTACTACTGCATATGCAGTCGACGTATAATATAGATCGAGTTAATTTGGTTGGGCATTCAATGGGTGGAATTATTGCTTTGAAGTATACGATGGAATATGCATCGCAAGGATATCCGGAAGTAGATAAACTTATAACAATTGGTAGTCCTTTTGATGGGATATATAGTGAAGAATATTTCCAAATTCATAATGACGAGGCAGCAGAAGATTTAAAACCAGGTTCAAACGCACTTCAGCTCCTACAGACAATGACATTTCCAAGCGATGTAAAAGTATTAAATATTGCCAGTACAGGAGATTCTGTAGCAGTCCCACAAAGTGTAGCAACTTTACGAAGTATTATACCACCGGAGAACTTTAAAGAAGTAGTAATTGAAAATCAAGAACTAGGGCATAGTGGTCTGCATGAAAGTGTGAAAGTCGACAAATTGATCTATTCTTTTTTGTGGCAGGAATCAGATGAATAACTTACAATGGAATAAGGTTTTAGATGGAAACATATTAAATAGTTGAACGATTAAAGGAATGATAAATATGAAAGTCAGCCATCATTTGTATGATCAACTATCACGTATTACTTCTGAAGAAAATGTGATGGTTAATGAATTAATCAAAAATCATACCTATACGAAGTTAGGTGGAAAAGCAGATGTCTATATTACACCTGAAACGTATAGTGAAGTACAAGATATTATTAAATTAGCCAATAAAGAAGAAGTTCCCTTTACAATGTTAGGTAATGGTAGCAACCTTATTGTAAAAGACGGTGGAATTCGCGGTATTGTAATGAACTTACAAAAACTTGCCTCTATTTGGAGGGAAGAAGATAAAATAATGGCTCAAAGTGGAGCGCGTATTATTGATGCATCTAGAGCGGCATTAAAAGAAAGTCTTGCAGGGTTAGAATTTGCTTGTGGAATTCCCGGTTCTGTAGGCGGAGCACTTTATATGAATGCTGGTGCCTATGGAGGGGAAATCAAGGATGTTTTGGAAAGTACGATTGTAGCAACAAAAGAAGGAGACATTCGTACATTGACTGCCGCGGAGCTAGACCTTGATTATCGCACAAGTAATATTCCGGATAATGGATATATTGTTTTGGAGGCAACCTTTGCATTAAATAAAGCTGCTTCAATTGATATTAAAGAAATTATGGATGATTTAACTTATAAAAGAGAATCAAAGCAGCCACTTGAATATCCATCTTGTGGAAGTGTTTTTAAGCGTCCACCAGGGTATTTTGCTGGAAAACTTATTCAAGATAGTGAGTTACAAGGAACACAAATTGGTGGAGCAGAAGTATCAAAAAAACATGCTGGATTTATTGTTAATAAGAATAATGCAAGTGCCACTGAATATATCAATTTAATCCGACACGTACAAAAAACAGTTAACGATAAGTTTGGTGTACAGCTTGAACGTGAAGTAAGAATTATTGGAGAAGATCCAGTAGAATAATTAAAGTGCTATCCGTTTTACTTTTAACGGATAGCACTTTTTTGTCTTTCTTTCATATAACATTTTTCACGAATGATTTAGCCTCTAAAGCGATGTAAGAATTCCTGAAGTCTTTCATTTTCAGAGTGCTCAATTACTTCACTAGCCGTACCTTGTTCCGCTATTACCCCTTCATCTAAGAATAGAACCTTATCGGCAATATCTAGAGCAAAGTCCATTTCATGTGTTACGAGAATCATCGCCATATCATCGTTTTTTGCAATATCACGTATTACATTCAGTACTTCTCCTACTAACTCTGGGTCAAGTGCAGAAGTAACCTCATCAAACAACATGATTTTCGGTCGCATAACTAGTGCACGGGCCATCGCAACACGTTGCTTTTGCCCACCAGATAGTTGGCTAGGGTAGTTATCCACTTTGTCTCCGAGGCCAACACGATCTAACATTTCAATGGAACGTTTTTTAACTTCTTCTTTCGGTTCTTTTTTTACATTAATAGGAGCAGTCATGCAATTTTCTAAAATTGTCATATGTGGAAACAAATTAAAATGTTGAAATACCATACCGATATCTCCACGTATTTCACGTAAGTGATTCTCATTGGCAGGAACTGTTTGCCCTTTTTTCTCCATTTTCCAGAGGTTCTTCCCTCCGACAATAATGTCACCATCGGTTGGTTCTTCTAATGTCATAAGCATTCGGATAATAGTCGTTTTACCAGAACCACTAGGACCAATCACTGCAACTTTTTCAGCTGGATGAATATCTAAATTAATTCCCTTTAATACCTCTACATCACCAAAGGACTTATGGATATCTTTAAATTTTACTATCGGTTCTGTCATTACGTTAAGGCTCCTTTTTTCTTGATTTGGTTTTTGTCGAAGCGTCTATTAAATTTTAACTCTAATCGCTTAATCAGCATAGCAGAAGGTAGACTCAATACTAAGAAAATAATACCTACAATGGTCAATGGTTCTACATAAGACCAGTGCTCTGAACCATAGGATCTTGCCATAGACATAATTCCTGCTACGGTTATGGTGGAAGCTAGTGGCACTTCTTTAAACATAATTATAAAATAATTACCTAACATGGGAATGGTGGGTGGTATTGCCTGTGGTAAAACAATTTTTTTCCATTTATCCCAAGTAGAGAAATTTAAAGCTTTTGAAGCTTCCCATTGGCCTTTATCAACACTTTCAATACCAGAACGATAGATTTCTCCGATATACGTACTGAAATGAACTCCTAATCCAATTACACCACATAAAAATGGTGGAAGTGATACACCGATTACAGGAAGTGTAGGTAAAGCATAGAATATAAAGAACAGCTGTACAATCGGAGGAGTGGAACGAATAAATTCCATTATCCAAGTGACAATGAAATTAAATGGTCTATTTGGTACACGTCTTAGAAATGTCCATACAAACCCAAAGATGAGTGCAAAGGCGAAACTAGCAAATGTTAAACCAATTGTTACCCAAATTCCATCAAGAACATAGGGTAGGGCATCTATAAAAGTTTCAAAACTAAACCCCATTAACTAGCAACTCCTTTCTTCGATATGTCTTCTGCTTTTCTTGTAAACCAAATTAAAGGTAATGCAAGTAAGAAATAGAAAACTAGTACTAATATATAGATAAGTGGAGAAAGGTCTAGGTTCGTATTGCGCATCATATTTCCATAATAAAGAATATCTGTTAATCCAATTAAGTATACAAGTGACGTACCTTTTAGCATTTGAATCGTATAGTTTCCAAACTCCGGTAACATCATCCGTATTGCTTGAGGAAGGATAATAAGACGCATACGTTGTTTTTTCGACATATTCAATGCAACCGCAGCCTCTGTTTGTCCTTTATCTACAGAAATGATCGATCCACGTACTACTTCAGATAGATATGCTCCGTAGTTTAAACCAATCGCAATCACACCTATTACCCAGTTATTTCCTAATTGAATTCCGAAAATGATTGGGATGGCATAATATAGCCAAAATAATTGAACAATCAATGATGTTCCTCGGAATATTTCAATATAAAACCCAGTAGCAACACGTACAATTCTCGAGCTAGAAAGACGACAAAGTCCAGCGAAAAAAGCCATGAAGTATGCTAGTATAGCTGAAGCAATTAGTATGGAAACAGTTATTCCCAACCCACGGGAGAGTTGACTAATAATATCAATTGTATCACTAATGGTGATTCACTCCTTATCTCATTTTAGTATTCACAACAAAAAAATAGGGTACGCTCCCTCGGGCAGGGAAACGGACCCTATGGAGTCTATCAAATTAAATTAAACTTCCCCATTACAAAGCTGTTCGGTCGTAACAGAACCATCTTCTACAAAGTTGTTTTCAGGGTGAAAGCCATTCTTTTCAAGCAATTCAGCCACAGTTCCATCTTCTTTTAGTTCTTTTAATTTTTCATTATAAGCATCACGTAACTCTTCGTTATCAGGATGGAATGCTGCTCCACCATAGCTTGGAACACCAGGAATATCTGGTTGCTCAAATGTTTCTACAAGTTCCAGGTCATCTGTATTAGCAGAAGCAAAATTTTCTCGAACAGTCATCTCTGTTCCGGTTGTTGCATCAGCACGTCCAGATTGAACCGCGGAGAATGTTGCAGGAATATCACCTGCAGTAGTGATCTGATCAGGGTTCACTCCAACTTCTTCTAAGTAACCAATCTCAGTTGCACCCTCCATTACGATTACTGTTACATCGGGGTTATCAGCAATGTCTTGATAGCTTTCTAGACCGTGAGGGTTTCCAGCAGCTACAACAAGTCCTTCCCCATACTGCATGGTAGGTTCACTGAATAAGGCATTTTCACAACGAGCAGGTTGAATGGCCATTCCAGCGGTAATTACATCAAATTGGCCAGCTTGAACACCTGGGATTAATTCTCCCCATTCAGAAAGCTTTCCTTCCACATTATCGATACCAAGTTCTGCAAAGACTGCTTTTGCAATATCAACCGATGCTCCTGATAATTCACCATTATCATTTTCATAAGCATAAGGAGATTCATTTGCGAAACCAACTTCCACAGTTCCTGCATCTTGTAAGTCTTCTAAACTACCGCTGTCAGAACCGCAGGCAGCTAAGAAAACTAGCATTGCACTAAGTATGACTACAGGTATTAACTTTTTTTTCAACTTAATTGACCTCCTAGTAATTTTATTTAATTCTATGAAAAAATAACTATGAATACGGATTGGATTCTATTATCTCTAGTAAAATATCACCGCATTATAGTCTAAAAAAAAGAATGTGGTGTTCGCCCAACATTCGTTACTAAACATGTTACAGAGATATGAACAACTTCTCAAATGCGGTATATTCTGATAATTTACAATTAATCTTTATATTTTTATATTTAAAGAATATAAGAAGACTTATACAGAGATATACTTTTATATAATTATATATGCTTGGAAATACATGGGATTTGCTGTAAAAAGTGGTTAGAATCAAAATATTGTGATTGAAAGAAATTTGTATATTCGATACTCTAAAAGAAGCAAGTATGTAAAGCGAGGGATAGAATGTCTGGTTCAATGATAACTGTCATAATTGTATCTGTAGTTGTCGTAGCAATGGTCGTTGGGTTATCGTTGTTAACCCTGTCTAAAGGATATGGATATAAGCATAAGATTGATCCGCTTCCAGATGAAGACGATGAGGAAGAGGAGAACGATCAAGGTAGAAAAAAAGAATAATAAACAAAACCATTCATGATACCGATGTTAAAACGTTCAAGTAAACATGAATGGTTCTTTATTTATCTGGAGGCCTGTAGCCTTTTTGAAGCTCGTCTATACTTAAGCCAAATGTCATTTGAAGGTGAGGGTAATCTTTAAAGTGCTGCCAATCGCCTCCCCATTCAAAACCAATATCTTTTGCAATCTCAGCTACTTCAAACCAATCGGATTCGCCATTGTCATTGCCATCGTGATGAATATCCCATATCACATTGCCATTATTGTCTTTAATAGCATAATCAATAGCTAGTCCATAATTATGATAGCTTTCTCCACCTTGAGCATGCGTTACAATGGCTCCTTCTGTGGTCCGTCCTCTTGCATAAAGTTCATCCTGTCTCTCTTTGGAACGGACATCATCCGTTATCATGACATCAATATCTATCTTAGAAGCTCGATCAATCAACTCATCTTTATATTTTTCCACAACGGGGTGTAATTCAGAAGCCTCTGTTGCTTCTTCTCCTACATATATGGTCTCAGGTTGATTTGCTTCTTGATAAATCATAAAAACAATAGCTACAAAAAGGGTAATGAGCATCCATGTAGTTATAAAATGTGTCAAGCCTCTCATTAAGCTTTTTGCTCCTTTTGTGACAAAATTTATGTCTCTCAAAGAATAACATGGATATGCTTCTAGGGAAATTAAATTATACGTATTGAAGAAAAATTGTCATGATTATCTATCTATTCGTTGAAAACAGGTGAACACTTAGAAATAGACTCCTCCATGTAAAAAGGTAATTGATTATGTGAAAGCGTAACCATATAATGAAGTGAGACTACTTCATTTGAAGGAATTTCTTTAAATGATCTGGGAATCGAGACTTACCTAACGTATTAGCTTCCACTCGAGCATATACTTCATGAGATACTGTCTTACGAATAATTGATCAGTGTGGTGATGATTAAAGGGGGGAGAAAAATGTATTCTGTTGTTGCTTGTATACTAGGGTATTTATTTGGCTGTATACATGGTTCTCAAATCGTAGGTAAGCTTAAAGGGATTAATATTAAAGAAGAAGGGGTAAAGAATGCAGGTGCATCTAATACAACCATTTTATTAGGTTGGAAGTATGGAGTTGCCGTAGCAATCATTGATATATTTAAAGCAACTGCCGCTATATTATTACTATTAATATTACTTCACGGAAATGCAATACCAACTCAAGAACAACATATTTATATCTATTTAACAACACTATTTGTTATTATAGGACATAACTACCCGATAACGATGCGTTTTAGTGGTGGAAAAGGTACTGCATCACTTGTCGGAGCTGTAATGGCGATTGACTGGAGAATAGCATTGATTGGGATAGGAATACTTATAGTATTTACTATCGCTACGGATTATTTGGCGATCGGAGTATTAGGTATGTATATCTCATTTCTCATAACAACCTACTCCTTTTTTGGTTTAGTCCCATTTTTCATCGTAATCGGGTTATCTGTTTTGAGTATTTATAAACATATAGAAAATTATAAGCGGATAATAGGAAAAGAAGAAACAAAACTATCCAGTATGTTTGGGAAAAAAGCAAGTTAGAGAAGTGATTGGAGGTATAACTTTGTTTGACATTATCATATGGATCATTATCGCACTATTATTTGTCGCTAGTTTTATAGGTATTATTTTTCCAATTATACCTTCCGTTTTAGTAATTTGGATTGGTTTTTTGCTATATCAATTTGTTTTGAGCGGAGATCAATTAAATACGTTATTCTGGATTGCAATGGTACTTATTACCATTCTCTTATTTGGTGCTGATATTATTGCGAATAGCTATTTTGTACGTCGTTTTGGAGGCAGTAAAACAGGGGAGAGGGCAGCAGCTGTTGCTGTGATTATTGGTTCATTCATAACCCCTCCATTTGGAATCATTTATATACCGTTTTTAGTGGTATTGTTTGTTGAAAAAATCCAAAATCGAACGTTTAAAGAAGCGTTTCGATCCGCAATTGGTTCGCTTATCGGTTTCTTAGGTGGTTCCGTTGCAAAGATCGTCTTACAGCTAATCATGATTATTTGGTTCTTTATTTTAATCTTGTTTTAAGAAAGGGAGTTTAGAGTAGATGTCAAAGAAAGCATTAATTAATATTGATTATACTATTGATTTTGTAGCAGAAGATGGTGCACTTACTACTGGAAAACCTGGACAAGTCATAGAAAGTAAAATCGTACAAATAACAAAAACATTTGCTGAACAAGGAAATTATGTCGTGTTCGCTATTGATGCACATCAACCGGATGATGAATATCATCCCGAACAAAAACTATTTCCTCCACATAATATAGTTGGCACAAAAGGTAGGCAATTATTTGGAGAGTTAGAATCCGTCTATCAACGTATAAGAGAACAGGAAAATGTCTATTACTTTGATAAAACAAGATATAGTGCATTTGCTGGAACAGACTTAGAGTTAAAGCTAAGAGAACGTGGAATTGAAGAAGTCCATCTTGTTGGTGTTTGCACGGACATATGTGTTTTGCATACAGCTGTAGATGCATATAATAAAGGCTTTCGAATTGTAATTCATCAGGATGCAGTGGCTAGTTTTAATCAGCTGGGACATGAATGGGCGCTTGGGCATTTTGAACAGTCGATTGGTGCCGAAATAAGATAGTCGCACACTTGACTTTCACAGCGTCTGACTATATATTTAAAACATAATGAAGCGTTGACGGAGACTAGTACTTTTATATATCTAACACAGAGAGGAAGAGATTGCTGAGAATCTTCCATAGTTAATTTTAGGAACCTGCCTCCTGAGTTCGCCATCGAAAGGCTCTGCTGTAAGATGTGCGCGGTGAAATCCGTTACCTAAGTAAAGTGTGTATCCAATCTGGATGCAAACAAGGGTGGTACCACCAGACCTCGGTCCCTTTTACGGATGGAGGATTTTTTGTGTTTTCAAATACATTTTAAATAGATGAAAATGAGGTGTAAGAAGTGGGAAAGAAAAATAAACAGTTCGTGGAAAAAATTACTGCGATGGAAGACGATTTTGCACAATGGTATACCGATGTTGTGAAGCAAGCAGACTTGGTAGATTATGGTCAAGTTAGAGGAACAATGATTATTAAACCATATGGTTATGCAATTTGGGAAAATATCAAAAATGAATTGGATCGTATGTTTAAAGAAACTGGACATACAAATGTAGCCTTTCCATTATTTATACCAGAAAGCTTGCTCCAAAAGGAAAAAGATCACGTAGAAGGGTTTGCTCCTGAAGTTGCATGGGTAACTCATGGAGGAGAAGAAGAATTAACAGAACGTATTGCGGTTCGTCCAACATCAGAAGTGCTTTTCTGTGACTACTATTCCAATAATATTCATTCGTATCGTGACCTTCCGAAGCTATATAATCAATGGGGAAATGTTGTTCGTTGGGAGAAGACAACACGTCCATTCTTGCGTTCTTCAGAATTCCATTGGCAAGAAGGTCATACTGCACATGCTACTGATGAAGAAGCAACTGAAGAAACAAATCGCATGTTAGAAACTTATGCAAAACTTGTGGAAGAGTATTTAGCTGTCCCTGTATTAAAAGGAAGAAAAACAGATAAAGAAAAATTTGCTGGTGCAAAATTTACACTTACGATCGAAGCATTGATGCATGACGGTAAGGCTTTACAATCAGGAACGTCTCACCATTTTGGCACCGGGTTTGCAGAAGCATTTGATATTAATTATCTTGATAAAGATGGTAAGAGCCAATTTGTTCATCAAACTTCTTGGGGATTATCAACGCGTATTATGGGTGCTTTGATTATGGTACATGGAGATAATCGTGGACTTGTTGTTCCTCCAAAAATTGCACCAACGCAGGCAATGATTGTTCCGATTGCTCAACATAAAGAAGGCGTACTTGATAAAGCTTATGAATTACGTGATAAATTAGCAAAAGTTGCTCGTGTAGATATTGACGGTAGTGATAAGATGCCAGGTTGGAAGTTCAATGAATATGAAATGAAAGGGATACCTGTACGTGTAGAAATGGGTCCAAAAGATATCGAAAAAGAACAAGTTGTCCTGGTACGACGTGATACTGGAGAGAAAGAGTTCGTTCCAGTAGCGGATGTGGAAACTCGTTTAGTTGAATTGCTTGATGAAGTTCAATCGAATTTATATCAACGTGCATTAGATCATCGACATGAGATGACTACTGTTGCAAAAGATATGGATGAATTTAAAGAGAAAATCGAGAATGGTGGATTTATTAAAGCGATGTGGTGTGGAGATGTGAGTTGTGAGGAATCCATTAAAGAAGAAACAACCGCAACATCTCGCTGTATACCTTTTGAAGAAGAAAAAGTAGCAGACACTTGTGTATGCTGTGGCAAAGAAGCGAAAGAACTAGTATATTGGGCTAGAGCATACTAAAATATGTAGGAGAGGAATGAACGGTAATTCAGAGTGATATTTGAATTATCGTTATTTTATTTACTATATACCTTGCAATACAAGATAGTGAAATATATACTAAGCATATACCTTGTGTTACAAGGTATATGCTTTTTTAATATCATACATTACATGATAATAAGTGGAGGCAATGCAATGTCACAAACACAAATGATGAAAGGGATACTAGACGGTTGTCTACTCGCGATCATCCATGGTGAAGAATGTTATGGATACGAAATGGCTCAGAAATTAAGCGAATATGGATTTCATCATGTCAGTGAAGGAACAATTTATCCGTTACTTATGAGAATGCAACGAGAAAATCTAGTTCAATCAGTAAAAAAAGCATCAACTGCTGGGCCGCAAAGAAAATATTATTCATTAACAGAAGAAGGAAAGAAAGAATTAGAAGAATTTATAACAAAATGGCATCAACTTCAATCGA
The DNA here is from genome assembly GCF_047238145.1 of Oceanobacillus phoenicis. Taxonomy (NCBI): domain Bacteria; kingdom Bacillati; phylum Bacillota; class Bacilli; order Caryophanales; family Bacillaceae; genus Oceanobacillus; species Oceanobacillus phoenicis. The sequence continues at coordinate 87,932 of NZ_JBDFME010000001.1, read as the reverse complement.
GTGTGAATGACATTTTACAAAAAGAAAGTGAGGATAAACAATGAGTGCGGAATCATTAAGTAAAGAAAGTGTTCGTTTTATAGAGAACCTTCGATTATACCTATTCGCAAGTGGTAAAAAAACAGAAGAAATCGATGAAATTGTAGAAGAATTACAAGGTCACTTAATGGAGGCGGAAGAATCAGGGAAAAATATTCATCATGTAGTGGGGGATTCCCCAGAAGAGTATATGCAAATGATCTCAAAAGAAATGAAAGTAGATGTAACATCTTGGATGATGTATATACCATTAATTTTAATTGGTGGCATATCCTTTAGTATATTTGGAAATTTATTAGAAGGAAGCAGTTTTACACTAAACTATAGTTTGCTACAAATCATAGGTATAGTGTTACACGGTATTTTCTTTTTAACAGGAACCGTCATAGCCTTTCGATATGTTTCACGAAAGCAATCATTAGGAATAAAACAATATGTGATTATTGCTGTACCAATTATTTTAAGTATGTTGTTTTATATGGCAGTGCTGTTTATCAATCATTTATATTCATCCCCGATGTATCATTTTAGTCTAACAACAAGTTTAATAGTTGCATCACTTGCAGCTATACTAGTGATTGGCTTATCGGTATGGGCAAAAACTGCTATTCTACCGTATGTGTTAATTGCATTACACCTGCCAAGTTATCTCCTAATGTATACAAATATTACCGAAGATAATCGATTAATTATTGGGATGTTAATTAGTTATGTACTTATCGGAGCCTATTTCTTTTTTGAACTAAGACGACTGAAGAATGATACGAAAGAATGATAAAATGATAGTAATAGTATAAACTTTTTGATTGGGGTGTATGGAGTGGGTAAATCTGCATTAGTAATTATTGATGTGCAAAATGCGATGTTTGATGAAGGAGTCTATAATGGAGAACAGTTAGTAAAAGAGTTGCAAATGCTCATTGCAAATGCAAGAGAATCATCCGTTCCAATTTTTTACGTTCAACATAATGAAGCGACGGGGCAGGCATTAGAAAATGGAACTGTTGGATGGGAAATTCGACAAGAAATAGCACCTAAAAGCCAAGATATCGTTATCCAGAAAACAACTCCAGATGCATTTTACCGAACCAATTTTCAAGATGAATTAGTGAAGTATGAAGTTAATCACCTCTTTTTAACAGGTATACAAACAGAAGTATGTGTCGATACGACGATGAGAAGTGCATTTAGTCAGGGATATAAAGTTTCCTTAATATCAAATGCGCATAGCACATTTGATAATGATACATTAACTGCAGATAAAATCATTGCTCATCACAATCAGACATTACGCTGGTATGGGCAAGTAATTAAACGAAACGAATGTACGTTTAAATAAAGTTGATGGAGGTTTAAAATGAAACGGCTTTTAAAACAGAAGATGGAAGAAATTATACCAACTTTAATAGATATTAGTGATCATTTATATTACCATCCAGAACTAGGCGATCAAGAATTTGAATCAATGAAGCTCCTTATTAATCTTCTAGAAAAGCATGGCTTTCAAGTGCAGACAAATATTGTAGAAAGGCAGACTGCATTTCATGCTACTTTTTCGGGGGCGCAGTCTGGACCTGAGATTGCTTATTTAGCAGAATACGATGCACTACCAGGTGTTGGACATGGATGTGGCCATAATTTAATCGGAACAATGAGTGTTGGAGCTGCCATTGCGCTAAGTAAGCTAATGTCTGTAATCGGAGGAACGGTGCATGTATTCGGCACACCTGCTGAGGAAACGAATGGCGCTAAAGTTCCGATGAGCGAACAAGGGGTTTTTGATAAGTTAGATGCTGCAATGATTCTTCATCCTGGAGATATATCCCATGAAAGTGGCGAAGCTTTGGCAATGGATGCGATACAGTTTAGCTATACGGGTAAACCTGCACATGCAGCTGCTGCTCCTGAACAAGGAATCAATGCCTTAGACAGTGTGATTCAGTTGTTTAATGGAATTAACGCTCTACGACAACATGTAACTAGTGATGTTCGAATGCATGGAATTATTACAGAGGGTGGTGTAGCAGCGAATGTCGTACCTGAAAAAGCGACGGCTCAATTCTATATTCGTGCAAAGGATCGAAATTACTTAGATCGTGTGGTGCATCAAGTAAAAGATATTGCAAATGGTGCCGCAGCTATGACGGGTGCATCATTAGAAATGACAAACTATGAGTTGAGCTATGATAATATGATTACCAACCAACAATTATCAGAGGTATTCACCAAAAACTTAACAGAAACAAGTGAACTTCCAGTACACCCAGCCAAAGAATCCTATGGCTCTATTGATATGGGAAATGTGAGTCAAGTTGTACCTGCAATTCATCCATATATTGGGATGAACAAATCGGATATTATTGCACATACAACAGAGTTTGCTAATCAGACAATAACGAAAGATGGTCATAAAACGTTATATGATGGGGCATTATCGCTTGCGAAAACGGGTTATGATTTATTAACAGATGAAGCTTTAATTCATGCAATTCGACATGAGTTTAATCAAGTGAAGAAGTAATAAGAACGTGGAGTAAATAATGCAGTTTAAGAATCTTTATAAAAAGAGCTTGGTGAGCCTACGATTAGAGAAAGTATCCGATTCCTCACCAGCTCCCATTTTTATCGTAACAATACTTCAATATCTTTATTTAATGTGGATGGGTTCTTTTGTGGAGAAAAACGATCTACAACATTTCCATCTTGATCAACAAGGAACTTTGTGAAATTCCATTTGATTTGTTCACCAAGTATGCCTTTTTTCTCTTCAGTTAGGTGTTTATAGAGTGGGTGTGCATCTTTACCTTTTACATCAACTTTTTTAAACATTTGAAAAGATACGCCATAATTCTTTTGGCAAAATGCCGAAATTTCCTCTGATGATCCAGGGTCTTGATTACCAAACTGGTTACATGGAAAACCTAAGATTTCAAATCCACTTTCACGGTATTTTTCATATAATTTTTGGAGACCTTCTAGCTGTGGAGTAAAGCCACACTTACTTGCAGTATTCACAATTAAAATTACTTTACCTTTATAATCGGAAAGGCTTTTTTCTTCCCCTTCAATAGTTGTTGCTGTAAAATCATGTACACTCATAGAAAATCCCTCCTTTATTAAAATTATATCAATGCCTCATGGAGTGGTCAAAATAGAAAGGTAAGGTTATGATGCAACATGTATTAAGAGATGGTACAAATGTAAAGGTAAGATACTTAACTAGAGAAGATTTACCTATAATTATGCAATTACAGAATATCGTATTGGAAGATTTAATTGATAAGGACCGTTTAGAACCTTTGTCAAAAGAGGAATTCCTTACTATTCTATCCGGTGATAAATTAATGATTGGAGTATTTAATCAAAAGACATTAATTGGCTTTCGAGCATTTCTGAACCCTAAAAATGATGAAGAGGGGTTAGGAAAAGATATCGGATTACTAGAAAGTGAATACCCTCATATTGTGTATTCGGAGATATCAAATGTTCATCCTGATTATCGAGGGAATGGTCTACAGACGTTTATGGGGAAAACATGGATGGATTCGTTGAATAGAAGAGATGTTCGATACATTTTAGCGACAGTAGCTCCATTTAATATAGCTAGTTTAAAAGATAAATTTGCATTAGGGATGAGGATTTACCAATTAAAGAATAAATATGGTGGTAAACTCCGATATATTTTTTGTAAGGACCTTCAAGCTAATGATAATCGAGTAAAAGAAATGAAAACGATTGAAATGGGAGATATCCAAAAGCAACAGCAATACGTAAATGACGGATATGTAGGAGTAAAGATGATACAAGTAAAAGATACTTGGTATGTAGAGTATGTTAAATATGAATAGAGTAAAAAAAGATCTGACAGGATAATGTTTGTCAGATCTTTTATCTATAGTTACACTTCTTGTGTTAAAGATTCACCGATTGCGTGTAATCTTTCTTCGACTTGAGCTCCAGTAAGTTCATGTTCTTTCACATATAAGTTACGAGGAGTAACACGACATTCATGTGTACAACCGCGTAAATATTTATGCTCATTTTCCTCTGAAGCCAGTATTTGTTTATTACATTCTGGATTCGCGCAATTTACATATCGTTCGCAAGGTTCGCCATCAAAGTAATCTTTACCAACGATAACATGTTCTTTACGATTCACTGGTACACTAATACGCTCATCAAAAACATATAGTTGACCATCCCAAAGATCACCTTGTACTTCAGGGTCTTTTCCATAAGTTACAATTCCACCGTGTAATTGAGCAACGTCTTCAAAACCTTCTTTTACGAGCCATCCTGAAAACTTCTCACAACGAATTCCACCTGTACAATAGGTAACGACTTTTTTACCGTCCAACATATCCTTATTCTCTTGAACCCATTCAGGGAGGTCGCGGAACGTTTTGATATCAGGTCGGATTGCGCCGCGGAAGTGGCCTAAGTCATATTCATAATCATTACGTGCATCCAATACGATTGTATTTTCATCTTGTAATGCTTGATAAAAATCTTTTGGTTCTAAATATTCTCCTGTTGTTTCTAATGGATTCACATCATCTTCAAGACGTAAAGTCACTAGTTCAGGTCGTGGGCGAACGTGCATTTTTTTAAATGCATGACCCTCATGAGGATCTACTTTAAATGTCATATCATGGAAACGTGTATCGTTGTGCATGTGGTCCATATATGCATTGGTTTGTTCGATGGTTCCTGATACAGTTCCATTAATTCCTTCATTGGCAACTAAGATGCGTCCTTTTAAACCAATTTCTTTGCAATAGCGTAAATGCTCTGCTGCAAAAGTTTCTGGGTCATCAATTGTTACATATTGGTAATACAACAATACTTGATATTCTTGCTTTGTTTCCATTTTCTTTACCACCTATTCATTCATATTTGCAAGATATAAATGTTGGTAGGTATCTATACTATTTTTTATCTTGCAAATAAACATTGTAGCACGGCTTCATTGCTTTTTCAATTCCTAATATATAGACAAAAGCATAGTCATAATGGGAATTTGCACCATACGATGAAATATAAAGCGTATCTGCATGAAGCAGAGAGTTGAGTGTGTTGATTACTATGATGGTAGCATTTGGTGAAATTTGAATTCTATGATGAATTTAGATTTTACGAAGGATTGTACTATGACAAATAAAGAAAGTGGGTGAGTTGATATGGCAGATAACAAATCAGGTTTACCAGATAAAGTTGTAGAAGTGATGGTGGATAGTATATTTAAAAAAAATGGAATTAATAAAGACGATGTAAAGAAAAACTTATCTGATGAGCAAAAGCAAATGTTACGAGAAATGGTTGAAAACTTAAAGCAACAAGTAGAAGAATTTAATCATAAAAAAACAACGTTAACTGACAAAGAAAATGACAAAAAATAATGATAAATAAAACACCTATACTAGGTGTTTTATTTATTTTTTAGATTACTGGTGCAGATGTACAGTTCTTCTAGTTTAAATTACCATAAAGTATTTTATAACCACTAGAAAGGAGTGTTAGTATATGACAGTTTTTAGGAGCTCAAAACAAGATGAAAAGCAATACGAAGATAGACATTATGAAGATAGACATTATGAAGAAAGACACTACGACGACAGAAAACAATATGACTATGTAGAAAGTGAATCTTGTCATTCAGACTGTGATTCAACTTATGTTGATAGTTATTCATCATCACACCCATTTGACTTTGATAATGACGCAACAGTTACACAACGTGACGGGGATTTTTCATTTCTAGAACAGGAATCAGCAGAATTAATCTGGGTGAAGGAGTCTTGTGACATTACAGTAACTTCCACAGACACACAATTAGGAGTATCCCTACAAGTTGCACTTCAACTTGCAATAGCAGTTGTCATTCGTCTTAGCATTGGAGACACTGATCGTAGTGAACAAGTTGCTCAAGAATTGACTCAATATCTTGGTACGAGTCAAGTAAATAAACAAAAAGTCTATATTTATAATACAAAAGACGCAACTGTAACTACAACAGATACAGACTTAGCAATAAATATTCAAATATTACTGCAATTACTTGTAGCTATTGTAATTATGATCGATATCTTGTAATTAAATTCTCAAAAAAAGTGAGGTGAATTAGTATGTCTAAAAAAGAATGGAGAGCTTTAGATCATTGTGATGACAAACGTTTTGATGACAATGCAGATGTAGACCAAGAATTCGATGGAGTATCTGTTACAGAGCAAATCTCAGATGAATGGATAATCATTAAAGATTCAGAGGGTGTTAGAGTAACTACAACAGATACGCAAGCTGCAATTTCCTTACAAATCGGAATTCAAGTAGCTATAGCAGTAGTACTCAGCATTACCATTTTTGATTCTGATCGTTCAGACGATGTTTTCCAAGACTTAAACCAATTCTTGGGAACGAGACAAAGTAACCGTCAAAAAACAATTGTAGAGAAATCAAAAAATGTTACCATCACAACAACAGATACAGATATTGCAGTGAATATACAATTATTAATTCAAGTGCTTGTAGCAATTGTTATTAATTTAGATATCTTGTAATACAAGTACAAAATATAAAATTGTGTCAATAAATTCTTATCATTCATGGGTTCCTGTTATGTTGGAAAATTAAAAAACAGGAAGGATGAAAGAAATTGGCTAATTTGACAGAGCGTCAGGCAAGGTTATTATCTCTTCTTCAAAACTTGCAAAACTTAAATACAAACTCATTAACGAACACCGATTTTTCAATTGATTTTCCGAGTATCGATGTAGGTATAGACTTGGGAGGAATTAGTGTTGGTAGTGGTGGGAATGGAGAGAACGGAAACGGTGGTAGTCAACCAAGTAATATTCGACAAGTATTACTTGGCTTATTAAATGAAAATGTGGATGTCGCTACTCCATTTGGAATCGTATCCGGACTTCTACTTTCTGTACAAAATGACTATATTGCTCTAATTGATAATGGAGAACAAGTGCTAGTTTTAATTGAAAAAATCGAAACAGTAAACGAATCTTAAAAAGGAGAGATAATAATGAATAATACGTTTGCAGCGGAATTAGCTTCTCGTGTAGGATCAACAATTGAGATTGCTACAGACAATAACCTTATTGAAGGCGTATTAGCCAGTGTTTCACTTGGAGTGGTTCTGGTGATTGAAACTGGTGGTTATAGTGGTAGTAATAGACGATATATTGCTTTGAGTGCAATTAATTTTGTCCGCTTTTCTAGTGCGGCATAAGTTAAGATACTAGTCAAAGATTTACTACGGTAACATTTGGTTGGCTGGCGAGTCTATGAGTAGTTTCAAATTAAAGGACTCGCCTTTGCCATCCTATCAGTAGATTATTCGTTTTTTAATTAAGGTATTTTTATGAAGCATTATATTACTAATTATTATTTTACATTCCTTATGCACAAAGTTTAATCTGTCTTGAAATTTTGTTCCATATACTTTACATAATCTCTCCATTTGAAATGGTTATTTTTGGTAATGCTTTGATCATGTTCTCTTACATTGTAAATAGTAAAATCATGATAACAAAAATTTCCTTGATCCAATAAGGAATGCAGTACTGTCACATCTTCATATAGTCTACCTTCTTCAAAAGGAATGGTTGGGAATCCATGAATTGCATTTAAACTAGATGTACGATAGATTCTTGGACCCAGAGGTAAGGAGTATTTAAATAATTGATGTTTATGAGAAATTTGTTTTCCTTTTGCATGCGTGGTATATATGACTTCATCATTAGGGAGTTGCTTCCATTTTCTGAAATTACCATAAAGAAGAACATCCTTTTTATCTAAATGGTGGAGTTTATTTTTAATGGTTGATATAGCGTTGTAGTCTAGCCAATCATCCGCATCTAATTCTAAAATAAAATCGCTAGTAACGAGTGATAGTAACTTGTTTAATGCGTTCGCTTTACCTTGATTTTTTTGAAAGTAGGAACGTATAGGTTGAAACTTGTTCCATTGATCAATACGGGAAGCAGTGTGATCCGTTGATCCATCATCCATAATAAGAATTTCATCCGCTGGTTCATTTTGTAAGTATGCAGAATGAATTGCAGTGTCAATATAAGATTCAGCATTATAAGCACAAATTAATACAGAGATGGAAGGAGATCGCTTGTAGTTAGGGGTAAAACTATAAGAATGAATTACTTTTTGTTTTTCCATTTCGGATCTAGAATTATTAATCTTTGTTGGTTTGATATTTAATACCTTCAATGAATTGAAATTTACTTTACTTAACCATAATGGGAAGACTGCTTCTTGAAATACAAAATGCTTACTTGAGTGAAATGGATATTTTAGTAATGTTGATACGGGAACTAAGGCAGGATAGTTAATTGTTACATTCCTATATTCCTTTTCCATATGATATATTTTTTCTTTTGTTATCGAGAAATTGTTCTGTAAATAGTCTGTATTGTAGAAAAATAATACTGTTGTTGCTTTTGATTCTTTAATTACATAATTAAGCGTTAAACCTAAATCGTTATCTATAGGAGAGATTTGCTCTAATAACGGATGGTTAATATCTTTCGTCAAACTGTTACTTTTTAAACTAATACATCGAATTTCTAAAATTTGTGAGTGTAGGGGTTTTAGGGATTGCAATGTATTTAGAAGTGTTTGTTTATTTATGCTATTAATAATACAAACGAGAAGAGTGTTCAATTTATATTCCTCCATTCAAAGTTAAAATTTATGTGCTGACTTAGAAAATCATGCTTAATTAATGGTAATTTTTCATTAAATCTTTAGTATTTTTTAATGGAAGATTGAGCTTGGAAATAGCGAATAATGTCAGATTTTGCGCTAAGATAAACGCTTGCAATTTACTGACAAAAAGAGTAAAATAAAGTTGCAAAAGGAAATTGGAGTTTCAGAAATACTTTACGGTCTCTTTTTCAAGATGGTGTAAAAGTATTTAGGATTCAATTTACTTGCAGATCTTGTTAAAGGAGGTCATTCTAATGACTGGTAAAGTAAAATGGTTTAATGCAGAAAAAGGATTTGGTTTCATCGAGCGTGAAGATGGAGACGATGTATTCGTACATTTCTCAGCTATCCAAGCTGATGGTTTCAAAACTCTTGAAGAAGGTCAAGATGTAGAATTTGAAATTGTTGAAGGTAACCGCGGCCCACAAGCTGCTAACGTTGTTCGTTTATAATTAATCGTTAAAATAAACAAGGACTACCAAACTCGGTAGTCCTTTTCTTCTTTTACTGTGTTGTTATAAGGGAAGTGTATATATGGATAAAAATGAAAAAGTAATTCGTCAATATCAAGAAGATGAAAAAAGAATGGTGCTTATATTTGCACAATGGTGCGTAAACCATCAGCTTGACCCATTTACTGTTTATGGAGAAGCTTATCCAACACAAATGAATAATTACATTCTTAAAGAAGTTATCGATTGGACAGTTAACGCTTCTGAGTCAGATACGATTGATACGGAATTAGTTATCCAGATTCTTCAAGCGTATGGTAATGATGATTTAGCAATGGTTGTATCTGAAAAAAGCCAAGAAATGAAGCGGGAATAATCGGATCATTTCTTGGCTTTTTATTGTATTAGACAAACCGGACTTAGTTACGTTTTAGGTGGGTTTTAGTTGTTATTTCCACTAACAGTGCAAATAACGTATCTATAATGTCATTTCGGATCTGTAGGCAAGATTTTTGATTAAGGCTTGGGTTCCACTATCCTGTTCACCCATATCTGCGAGTTCTTCATATAATTCTATAGCAAGCCTTAAACCAGGAGTATCCAATCCGAACTCTTGAGAAGATTCAAGCGCAATTTTCATGTCTTTAATAAAATGTTTTACATAGAATCCTGGAGCAAAGTCATTTTCAAGCATCCTTGCTCCTAATTTTGAAAGTGAGAAACTAGCTGCAGCTCCAGTAGAAATAGTGGCCAATACTTTTTTCGGGTCAAGTCCGGCTTTTTTTGCATATAATATGGATTCACAAACCCCGATCATGTTGGAAGCAATCGCTATTTGATTTGACATTTTAGTATGTTGACCAGCTCCTGCAGGTCCTTGGTAAGATATATTTTCCCCAAGCACTTGAAAAATAGGAAAAACGTGATCATACACTTTCTTTTCACCACCAGTCATAATAGCGAGTGTACCATTTTCTGCTCCAATATCTCCCCCTGATACAGGCGCATCTAATACATACAAGCCATGTTTTCCCGCAACTGAAAAAATCTCTTCAGCTAATGATGGTTTAGAAGTAGTCATATCGATAATATAAGAACCTTCTTTGGAATGTTTTATTAATCCATGATCACCTAAATATACTTTTTCTACATCTGAAGGATAACCAACCATTGTTATGATCACATCACATTGTTTGGCCAATGTTGGTATATCTTTATCCCATTTAGCTCCTATATTTAATAAATCATCAGCCTTGGATTTAGTTCTTGTGAATATTCGTAAAGTGTACCCGGCATTGATCAGATTTTTAGCCATGCTTTTCCCCATTACTCCCGTACCAATGAAACCTATCGTAGTTGTTTTAGCTGATAACATTTTTCATCATTCTCCTTATTTTAAGACCTATACAACCATTCTACAAAATTCCTATGAATCCTTCTTACATGTGGAAAAAATATAATTAGTCTTGTCAGTAATTGGGATGTTTGAAAAGGAATCATTCATTTAAAATCACACATAGTATAAATAGCCATTATTTTATTGTTTCAACGAAAGCATGCACCAAAAGGGGGAGAAAAAATTTTATGATATCCAAACAACAACAACTCCAATGTAAGGATGACTTACTGCGAAGACAATCTATGTTAATTGAGCATGCGCAAAGCCATACTTTTGGGCTGGATGTAGAGTTTGCACGTGAGAATGTTGGAGAACTATCCAATTACGATAATCATCCTGGAGACACTGGGACAGAATTGTTTGAAAGAGAAAAAGACATTGCATTACAAGAGCATACGGAAAAAGAATTGGAAGACATTAATAAGGCACTACATGCGATTGAAGAAGGAAGCTATGGTATTTGTACGGTATGTGGAGAAGATATACCCTACGAAAGGTTAGAGGCGATTCCAACCACCGATCGTTGTATCGAACATGCAAATGAAGGTGGCAGAGAAAGGTATCGACCTACTGAGGAGCAATCGTATAGTCCTAATCTCAATCCGGATGAAAAATATGAAGATGAACAAAATGTGTATGATAGAGAGGACGCCTGGCAAGATGTTAGTCAGTATGGAACGTCAGAAACCCCATCCGATTTATACGGTGACCATGAAAACTATGATGATATGTATGCCAATAGTGAGGAACTAACAGAGGATATAAGTGATTTTGCTGCAGCCAATATTTACGGGAAATATGAAAAAGTGATGCCGAATCATGAAAAGTATGAAGCAGATTTAGATGAAGAATGGAATTAACAAAGATCGGACAAAGGTATGTAAGATTAAGCTAAATAAAATAAAAAGAGGTTGTGACATAATAAAAAGTTTTAATCAAAAGACGGATGCCAATTAGAATAAGCGTAAGAAATATACGGAGACTTTTTGAAAATCAAAAATCGATTTTCTGCGTGCGATGCAATGCTGCCGAGATCTTCCTTGTCCTGTGGGAGTGAGGAATAGGAGAGACCCCGGAATGCTTAGCATCCAGAGGCTCACAGCCGCCGCTGGATAAAACAGAGTATATTTCTGAAGCGGGTTTGTCAATACCATCCATTCGGATTTATATTTTATTAGTCCCAACCTCTTAAAAATAATCTGACACTTAAAATTTTATTCTGCCTGAAATTCATCTAATTTTAATGTGATGGAATGTACTTCACCATCACGAACATATTCGATTTTAACATGTTCACCAGCTTCTCCATTCTCATAAAGATGTTTACGTAATTCTATAATAGAAGTTACTTCCTGATCATTAACTTTAGTGATTACATCAAATTGTTCTAAACCAGCATTATCTGCTGGTGAATTAGCTTGAACATCTGCAATAACCATACCGCCCTCTATATCATCTGGAATTTCTATCTCAGCACGATACTGTGCAGGCACTTGATTTAGTGGAGCTGTACTAATTCCGATAAGTGGACGAGACACCTCACCTTCTGTTTCTAACTGTTCGATGATTGGTAAGGCTTCATCTACTGGTATGGCAAATCCAATTCCTTCTACACTGCTCTGCGCAATTTTCATGGAATTGATACCAATAACATCGCCGTTTTCATTAACTAGTGCTCCACCACTGTTTCCAGGATTTATAGCTGCATCAGTTTGTAGCACTTCAGTAATCCAATCTGCTCTACCATCACTATTGGTGTCTACTTCTACAGAACGGTTTAACCCACTAATAATTCCCTTTGTAACTGTATTTACAAATTCCATACCAAGTGGATTTCCAATGGCTAGAACGGTTTCTCCGACTTGTGTATCGGTACTAGAACCAAAGTTGGCAATAGTGTCCACATTTTCACCATCTATTTCAAGTACTGCTAAGTCACTTAAAGAGTCTACGCCAAGTACTTCAGCAGAAATACGATGCTCTTCATCGATAACAACTTCTACTTCTTGTGCTCCATCAACAACATGTTGATTGGTTACAACATAGGCATTTCCATCTTCTTTTTTATAGATAATACCGGAACCGGTGCCAGCCTCTTGACTGCCTTCCCACACGCTTTGCTGTTGTTTATTAATAACACCAACAACAGCTTTAGATACTTCATCAATATTAGTGGATTTTTCCGCATCATCAGAAGCTAGGGTTTGAACAATGTTCGAAGTTTCATTACCTCCCTCTGAATTACCTTGATTACTTTCTACTGAAGTATCTGAAGATGGAAGTATATTGTTACCTAATAGCATCAAGATAATAAGTGAGGAAATTATCCCACCAATAGCTCCTCCAGAAAAACTACGTAACCATCCCCCACGTTGTTTGTTTTTATTAGTCTTTGATGAGGAATTGCTATTATTATCATTTTCTAATGTAGAAGCTGTCTCATTGTCATTATATGGTGATGAATGGTTATCGTAATATGAGTCTTCTTTATTTTCAGTTCCATTATCTTGTTGCGCTTGCTCAATATTTGAAGGACTTTCTTTATTCTCCTCTTCTGGAAAAATTCTTTCTTCATCATTATTATTGTCTCTATAAGTCATGCAAAAGCACCTCCAATGAAATGTTGATATCTTTATTATAGGCGTCTTGGAAGGTAATCATTTGGTACAAATGTGGAAAAAATGTGTAATGATACCTTCCATTGTAATTTTTAAACGAATTATGTAAGAATGTATGTAACTATAAAAGGAAAAGGTGAAGGTCAATGACAGTTCATATTGGTCTAGTTGAAGACGATACAAACATTCAAAATATCGTTTCTGCGTATTTAAAGAAAGAAGGATATCAAACTACAATTTTGGATAATGCGGAAGATGGTTGGAAGCTTTGGGAAAACAACCCACCTGATATGTGGATATTAGATATTATGTTACCTGGAATGGATGGATATGAATTCTGCAAAAAAATTCGTAATGAAAGTGATGTTCCTATTATAATTATTTCTGCAAAAGATGAAGAGATTGATAAAATACTTGGGCTAGAATTAGGTGGGGATGATTATCTAACGAAACCGTTTAGTCCTAGAGAACTGATAGCTAGAGTGAAAAGATTATTTAAACGTTCAACTTCTGGGCGCCAAGATGACATAGAAGAAGACCGTGTAAAAGTAGACCAGCTACTAGTATACAAAAATGAGCGTCGTGTATTTTTTGAAGGAGATGAATTTGAAACTACTTCGAAAGAGTACGATATGCTTCTTCTACTAGCAGAAAATCCAAACCGAGCATTTTCAAGAGAAGAACTGCTCATGAAAATTTGGGGTAATGATTATTTTGGTAGTGATCGTGCAGTTGATGATTTGATTAAACGAATCCGTAAAAAAATGGGCAATATTCCATTAGAGACCGTATGGGGATTTGGATATCGCTTAAGAAAAGATGAGGAATAGCAATGAAGCTTCAGTCACAATTAAACGCTGCTTTTACAGCATTGCTTCTAGTTATTTTGACAACGGCAGGCTATATTATTTATTCGTTAATATTAGATTTATTAATTCAAGATGAACAAAGACAGCTTGCTGAAACGGGTGAATTACTCGTAGGTTTTCTTAATGAACAATATAATGATGATGCTAGTAATTACCAAAATATAAATGACTTCTTACAAGAACAGGATTTACAGCTATTTTTGTATGATCGAAATTTAGATACAGTATTATTTTCTACAATGTCCATTTCTGTCGTAAATGAATTCTTTCAGCAAAATAATTTTGCCGATAATGATGAGTTTTTATGGCAATATGGTAATGATCGATTTGTTACATCACGTATCATATTCTCTCCAGAGCAGTCTGGATTAGAGCTTATTTTGTTGACACCAATGCATGACTTACAAGTGGTTCAGCAGAATTTCTTTGTGCGCCTATTATTGGTATTTCTAGTGGGAGCAGCAGCTGCTGTTATACTAAGTTATTTCATGACGAATAAACTTGTCACTCCATTATCTCAATTAAAAACAGAATTAAAAAAGGTGGAGAATCGTCAATTTGATCAAATGAGCAGAGTGAAAGCAACCGGAGAAATCAAAGAAGTAGAGCAAAGTGTATATGATATGGCACAAACACTGGAACAATATATGAAGTCGCAACAAACATTCTTCCAAAATGCGAGCCATGAACTCAAGACTCCTCTCATGACAATTCAAGGTTATGCAGAAGGAATTAAAGATGGAATTTTTGACGAAAATGACACCGAAAAAGGGTTAGAGGTAATGGTTACTGAGGTGAATCGTCTAAAAGGAATAATTAATGAGATGATACTCTTAGCTAAGTTGGATACAGAGCCAGCTGGTTATTCTCCATTTCCTTTAGATGCAGAACAATTTATTCATCAAGTTCTTGATCGTGCCCATCCCATCGTCAATGAAGAAGGAATAGAGCTAAATCATCAAGTGGAGAGTGGGGTTGTGATTTATGCTGATGAAGAGAAATTACTCCGAGCTTTACTCAATGTCGTATTCAATGGAATTCGCCATTCTAAATCGATTGTAAGTATTCAAGTATATGAAAAAGAGCAAAAGGTAATGATTGATGTAGAAGACGACGGGAATGGCATAACGAAAGAAGATGCGGAGCATATCTTCCATCGGTTTGTAAAAGGAAAAGATGGCGAGACAGGTCTTGGACTTGCAATAGCGCGTGCAATCATTGAACAAGCTGGAGGCAATATTTCTGTAACAAATTCTGAGGTTGGTGGAGCTAAATTCACTATTCAATTGCCTAAATATCAGCCTACAGTTGAAGACAAATAAAAGCCAAAGTAACTTTCCTATTTATTTGAATGTATGATATAATTAATTGGTTATTCATTTTGAAGATGATAGAGGAGCGTAAAATTTATGCAATTAAGAAATGATATACGCAATATCGCAATTATTGCGCACGTTGACCATGGTAAAACAACGCTTGTGGATCAACTATTAAAATATTCTGGAACTTTCCGAGACAATGAGCATGTCGATGAACGTGCGATGGACTCTGGAGATATAGAACGTGAACGTGGAATTACAATTTTAGCTAAAAATACAGCTGTTAAATATAAAGATACAACAATAAATATTTTAGATACACCAGGGCACGCTGACTTTGGTGGAGAAGTAGAACGTATCATGAAAATGGTAGATGGTGTTGCCTTAGTGGTAGATGCCTATGAAGGTACAATGCCACAGACACGCTTTGTGTTAAAGAAAGCATTGGAGCAAAAGTTAACGCCGATGGTAGTGCTTAATAAAATTGACCGTCCAAATGCACGCCCAGAAGAAGTTGTTGATGAAGTACTTGACTTATTTATTGAATTAGGAGCCGATGATGAACAATTAGAATTTCCAGTTGTATATGCATCAGCTATTAATGGAACTTCAGGATTAGAAGCAGAAGAACAAGAAGAAACAATGGATCCTGTTTTCCAAACGATTTTAGAACATATTCCAGCGCCGATTGATACGAAAGAAGAGCCTTTACAGTTCCAAGTAACCTTATTGGATTATAATGATTATGTAGGAAGAATAGGTGTAGGAAGAGTTGTTCGAGGAAGTATAAAAGTTGGCCAACAAGTGGTTGTCTTAAAACAAGATGGATCTCAGAAATCTTTCCGCGTTTCCAAGCTGTTTGGATTTATTGGATTAAAACGTATTGAAATTCAAGAAGCTGTAGCAGGTGATATCGTTGCACTTTCT
Source organism: Oceanobacillus phoenicis (assembly GCF_047238145.1). Lineage (NCBI taxonomy): Bacteria > Bacillati > Bacillota > Bacilli > Caryophanales > Bacillaceae > Oceanobacillus > Oceanobacillus phoenicis. Next base: position 71,573 of record NZ_JBDFME010000001.1, on the reverse strand, counting down.
GGTATGGAAGATTTAAACGTAGGAGAAACCGTATGTCCCGTGGAACATCCAGAGGCATTACCGTGGTTACGTATTGATGAACCAACATTACAAATGACTTTCTTAGTAAATAACAGTCCTTTTGCTGGGAAAGAAGGAAAATTCATTACTTCTCGTAAAATTGAAGAACGGTTGATGAAACAATTGGAGACAGATGTGAGTCTACGCGTAGATCCAACGGAATCACCAGATGTATGGACTGTTTCTGGACGAGGAGAACTCCACTTGTCTATTCTGATTGAGAACATGCGTCGTGAAGGTTATGAACTACAATTATCCAAACCAGAAGTAATTATTCGTGAAATTGACGGTGTGAAATGTGAGCCTGTAGAACGTGTGCAAGTAGATGTACCGGAAGAATATACGGGAGCAATCATGGAGTCTCTAGGTGAACGTAAAGGTGAAATGATTGACATGGTCAATCAAGGAAATGGTCAAGTCCGTATTGAATTTAAAGTGCCATCTCGTGGATTATTAGGATATACGACTGAATTCATGTCACAAACTCGTGGATACGGTATTTTAAATCATACGTTTGATGCTTACGAGCCACTAATTAAAGGTCAAGTTGGCGGACGACGTGAAGGGGTATTAGTTGCTCTTGAAAACGGAAAAGCATCTACTTACGGTATTATGAATCTAGAGGATCGTGGTGTAATTTTTGTATCACCAGGAACAGAAGTATATGCTGGTATGATTGTAGGAGAACATAATCGTGATAATGACTTAACGGTTAATATTACACGTGAAAAACATCTAACTAATGTTCGTTCAGCTACGAAAGATCAAACAGCAACAATCCGTAAGTCTAGAACATTATCTTTAGAGGAAGCACTCCAATATTTAAGTGATGATGAATATTGTGAAGTAACTCCTGATTCCATTCGATTAAGAAAGAAAATACTAAATAAAAATGAGAGAGAAAAAGCTGCAAAGCGTAAAGTATAATAAAAATGTAGTTGCTGTCTAATTAGTTTGTATACTAGTTAGACAGCTTTTTTATATTTTAATGAAAGAAAATTGTAATAAGAGGTTTTTTTCTAGCTTAAAATGGGTAAACAATTTAGTAATAGTTTTTTATAAATATCACAAATCTTACTATTGGAAATCTTATTTTATGAGGAGGATATAATGCGTATTAAATACGGTCTCTTATTCTGTTTCCTATTTATAACTGGATGTGCTGAACAATCCAATCCATCACCGGAGGAACCTTCAGATGATACAACTCCGAGTAATAAGCAACAAGTCATTGCATCTCAATTACAAACTCCTTGGGCAATTGCGCAGGTAGACGAGACAATTTATTTAACGGAGCGTCCTGGAAATATAGTCGAGATTTCAGAAAGTGGCGATTTAACAAGAAAGCCAGTGGAATTCATCGATGATTTAGCAGGAGAACCAGAATCTGGTCTTTTAGGTATCGCTTTTCCAAATGATTTTACATCTTCTAATAGAGCCTATATCTATTATTCCTATCATACCAATAACGGTAATTTCCAACGAATTACGACAATATCAGAACAAGAAGATTCATGGGTAGAAGAAGAAATATTGCTAGATGAAATTCCAGGTGGTACATATCATCATGGTGGAAGAATCCAGTTTGGGCCAGATAATCTTTTATATATAACTGTGGGTGATGCTTCAGAACCAGAATTAGCACAAGATCTAGATAGCCTCGCAGGTAAAGTGTTACGGATGAATCCGGATGGTTCCATACCTGAAAATAATCCATTTGATAATTCCTATGTGTATAGCTATGGACATAGAAATCCACAAGGACTGGCTTGGAATGAAAAGGGAGAATTATACGCAACAGAGCATGGCAATAGTGCCTTAGATGAAATTAATTTAATAGAACCTGGAAGCAATTATGGATGGCCTGTTATTGAAGGAGATGAAACAGAGGAAGATATGGTGAGCCCGATTATTCATTCTGGCGAAGATACGTGGGCTCCATCCGGAATGGAATTTGCTAATGATGTTCTATATTTTGCAACATTAAGAGGCGAAAGTGTTAAGTCATATAATCCTGGAGATAATGAAGTAGAAACAATCTTTGAGGGTGAAGGAAGAATTCGAGATGTTAAATATGGAAATAATGGTTTATATATAATCACAAATAACACAGATGGTAGAGGCGATCCATCAAATAATGATGATCGGTTAATATGGATCCCATTGGAAGATTAGTGCAAAATTCAATGATTCGTATCATAAAATTATTTAACCTATAATATAATAAGGAATTTTAAAGGGGGAAGAAAAATTGGAACTTGATAGTAGAAAAAGAATGCATTTACTAGAGCAAGCTTTAAATTATACACGTGTAGGAATTATCGTTACTGATCCTTCTATCGAGGACAATCCAATAATTATTGCTAACAAGGGATTTTTAGAGCTAACTGGTTATGAGGAACACGAAATAATTGGTAAGAATTGCAGATTCTTACAAGGTAAAGATACGGATGAGCATAGTATTCAAATGCTTCGAAAAGCAATACACAATAAAGAGTCGATTACCATTCAACTATATAATTATAAGAAAGACGGAACAGGTTTTTGGAATGAACTAACTATCGATCATATGTGGAACGAGCAAGAAAAAAAATACTTTTTTGTTGGTGTGCAAAAAGATATCACCAATGAAAAGCAAAATGAATTACTGTATGAGAAGAGTTTAAAAGAGATTGAAAGTATCTCTACACCAATTGTTCCGATTATGAAAGATGTGTCTATTCTTCCGCTGATTGGAACGATGAATGATACAAGAATGGAAGCTCTAATAACCTCCCTCTCGAATTATTTAGAGAGTTCGGACCAACAATATTTAATTATTGATTTATCTGGTTTGTTTGAAATGGATACATATACGGTTTCTCGATTCTTAAAAATTCATCAATTTGTATCGATGATGGGAAAAGACTTACTTGTGGCAGGAATTCGACCAGATATGGCGATGAAGACTCTATCGATTCAGGATACTTGGAGTGGCATGCAAACATTTAAAGATGTAAAAATGGCAGTCGAGTTCATCAAACAACAAGAAGTAAATGCTAAATTATAGACGAGTCACCGAATGGAATTGTAAAGATTTCATTCGGTTTTTTTAGGTTTGATGAAAGCATTTGCAAAATATGTATATACAAGTTATACTGGTAGCGAATACCGGACTTGTATATACAAGTTTGTGTTATGAAAAAGGGGGGAGAATTCCTTGGAGCAAACAATTAGACAAGTAGTTTTGGCACCAATGAATGGAAAGCAAATTTCGATAGATAAAGTACCTGATCCTACATTTTCACAAAAAATGATGGGAGAAGGAGTTGCTATTGAACCAACAGAAGGTGAGGTTGTAGCTCCAGCTGATGGGGAGGTGACACTTACATTTCCTACCAAGCATGCTATTGGTATTACAACAAATAATGGTTTAGAAATATTAATTCATATTGGATTGGAAACTGTAAATTTAGAAGGACAAGGGTTTGAAGTACATGTATCAAAAGGCGATCGAGTAAAAGCGGGAGATAAGCTAGTTAGTTTTGACCTAGCGTTTATAGAAGAAAATGCAGCAAGTGCTATTACACCTATAATTATTACGAATAGTAATCTCGTACAAGAATGGAGTTTCTCAAAGGGTAAGAAGGTAGAGAAGGGAGTTTCGTCTCTATTTGAAGTGAGTATGAAAACAATCAAGAAAGAATCTTCTGCAAACAAACAAGAAGGTGGTTATGCTGAAGAAGCTAAAGCCATTGTGGAAGCAGTAGGTGGTCTTGATAATATTTATGCAGCAACCCATTGTGTTACACGATTACGTTTTGCATTGAAAGATGATGAATTAGTAGATCAGAAGAAGTTGGATGAGCTGGACATTGTTCAAGGAACATTTATGACAGGCGGACAGTATCAAGTTATTATTGGCCAAGGCACTGTAGATAAAGTGTATAAGTCGATGGTTAATAATGTTGGAATAAAAGAATCCTCAAAAGAAGAAGTAAAAGCAGCAGGAGGAAAAAAACAGAATGCATTACAGCGAGGTGTAAAAACGTTAGCTGATATATTTATCCCGATATTACCGGCTATTGTAACAGCGGGTCTATTAATGGGGATAAATAATTTACTCGCAAATGAAGGGGTCTTTTTTGATGAAGCTTCTGTTGTGCAAGTATATCCTTCTTGGGCTGGAATAGCCGATATGATTAATATCATTGCTAATACAGCTTTCACCTTTTTACCAGCATTGATTGGATGGTCAGCAGTGAAGCGATTTGGCGGAAATCCCCTTTTAGGAATTGTTCTTGGTTTAATATTGGTACATCCAGATCTGTTAAATGCACATTCCTATAGTAATGCATTAAGTAATGGAGACACTATTCCAACTTGGAATTTATTCGGATTAGAAATCGAAAAAATTGGTTATCAAGGTCAGGTTTTACCAGTTTTAGTAGCAGCTTGGGTATTAGCTAAAATTGAAATATGGTTAAAACGTAAAGTAATTGATTCATTACAACTACTGGTTGTTGCCCCGATTGCACTATTAATTACTGGTTTTCTTGCATTTACATTAATTGGACCCGTAACGTTTACAATTGGTGGGTGGATAACAGATGGTATTGTAACTATATTTGAAGCGGCTCCAATTATTGGAGGTATGATTTATGGAGCAATTTATGCACCATTGGTAATCACAGGAATGCATCACACATTTCTAGCGGTAGATTTACAATTAATTGGTTCAACAGGAACGACATTCTTATGGCCAATATTGGCATTATCTAATATTGCTCAAGGGGCCGCAGTATTCGCGATGATGTTTGCATTAAAAGATGAAAAATTAAAAGGACTCGCTGGTACGTCAGGGATTTCTGCTTGGTTAGGAATAACAGAACCAGCTATGTTTGGGGTCAACTTGCGCTTTAAGTACCCGTTTATTGCAGCAGTAATAGGAACTTCTATAGCAGGAGCTTTTATTACATTACAGAGTGTTCTTGCTACCGGAGTAGGAATTGGTGGTATGCCGGCATTTCTATCTATCGTTAATCAAATGTGGGGGGCTTTCTTTATCGGAGTGGCAATAGTTGTTATTATTCCATTCTTATTAACATATTTCTTTGCAATAAGAAAACAACGAACAAGTAATAAATAGGTTTAGGAGTGAATTCAAGATGACAGAGTCAGCATGGTGGCAAAAAGCGGTAGTATATCAAATTTATCCAAAGAGCTTTCAAGATACAACAGGGAATGGTATGGGAGATATACAAGGAATAATCTCCAGGCTTGATTATATAAAAAAACTTGGGGTAGATGTCATATGGTTAACACCTATTTATCAATCTCCACAAAATGATAATGGCTATGACATTAGTGATTATTACGTGATTGACCCAGCGTATGGAACAATGGAGGATTTTGAGCAATTATTAGAGGAAACACATACGCGTGGTATGAAATTAATTATGGATTTAGTCATTAACCATACATCCACCTCCCATGAGTGGTTTCAACAAGCAAAATCTTCTAAAGAAAATCCGTTCCGGAATTTCTATATTTGGAAGGATCCTGTAGAAGGTGCAGAACCATCAAATTGGAAGTCAAAATTTGGTGGTTCAGCTTGGGAATTGGATGTAAATACTGGACAGTATTATTTGCACTTATTTGATACTTCTCAGGCAGACCTTAATTGGGAAAATGAAGAAATGAAAAATAAACTGGTTGATATGATGGGGTATTGGGCGGAAAAAGGTATTGATGGATTTCGTTTAGATGTCATCAATCTTATTTCTAAAGATCAATCCTTTCCTAATGATGATATAGGAGATGGGAGGCGTTTTTATACAGATGGGCCAAGAGTTCATGAGTATTTGCATGAAATGAATCAGCGCGTATTTTCTAAATACAATATGCTTACTGTAGGGGAAATGTCTTCTACTTCATTAGAGGAGTGCATCCGTTATACAAGACCAGAAAGACAAGAATTAACAATGACATTCCAATTCCATCATTTGAAAGTAGATTATCCAGATGGACAAAAATGGTCGAAAGCTCCGTTTGATTTCTTAGAATTAAAGCGAATCCTATCTGAATGGCAAGTTGGGATGCATGAAGGAAGTGGATGGAACGCTTTATTCTGGTCCAATCATGATCAACCAAGGGTAGTATCGCGTTTTGGGGATGACAAAACGTATTGGAAAGAATCTGCAAAAATGCTAGCATCTACCTTGCATATGATGCAGGGTACTCCTTATATTTTTCAAGGTGAAGAAATAGGAATAACGAATCCATATTTTGAAAATATAGAGGATTACAGAGATGTTGAAAGTTTAAATGCGTTCAAAGAAATGAAAGAAGACGGCAAATCCTTGTCTGAGATTATGGAGATTTTGCAACAAAAATCTCGGGATAATGGTAGAACTCCTATGCAATGGTCTTCAGATAAACATGCTGATTTTACAACAGGGGAACCATGGATAAAACCTGTGTCGAATTATACTTCTATTAATGTAAACAATGCATTAAAAGATAGTGACTCGATTTTTAATCATTATCAAAAACTCATTAAACTACGTAAGAAATATGATATTATTACTTATGGTGATTATCAGCTATTATTAAAAGATCATCCATCTGTATTTGCTTATGAACGAAGGTGGATGAGTGAAAAAATACTAGTGGTGAGTAATTTCTTTGAAGAACCGATTACGGTCCGTCTCCCTATCGACAAAGAGGGTAAAATTGAAATCTTGATTTCAAATTATAAAGACGTAAAAGATTCTTTATCAGAATTGAACTTACGTCCTTATGAATCTATTGTTTATTTTATTAACTAAAGAGGTTTGAACATGCAGAATAAGTATATATCAATATATGAGGATCTCGTAAAGAAAATAAGGCAGAATATATGGCCAATTGATAGTCTCTTGCCATCTGAGAATGAACTAACAACACACTATGAGACGTCCAGAGAGACCATTCGCAAAGCGTTAAATTTACTTTCTCAAAATGGTTATATTCAGAAAGTAAGGGGAAAAGGATCTGTTGTATTAGATTATAATAAATTTACTTTTCCGGTGTCTGGAATTGAGAGTTTTACGGAGCTTATGGATAAATTACAACAGGAAAGCCATACCTATATTCATCAATTAGGATATACTCCAACGCAAAATAAAATCTACCGTACACTTAGTCCGGATAATCGGGATGCTGTATGGTACGTACATCGGGTTCGTGAAATTGCAGGAGAGAAAATTATCTTAGATAAAGATTATTTTAATGAAGCAATTATTCCAAAGCTTTCAGAGGAAATTTGCAGTAAATCCATTTATCAATATATTGAAGAAACATTAGGGATAAAAATAGGATTTGCACATAAAGAAGTAACTGTAGAAGAACCAACCGAAGAGGATAAGGCTGTATTAGACTTAACGGGATTTCATAATGTAGTTGTTATTCGAAGTCAAGTGTATTTAAATGATACTACTTTATTTCAATACACAGAGTCTCGACATCGACCTGATAAATTTCGTTTTGTGGACTTTGCTAGACGTATAAATTGATGCATTACTGAACTGCATGCTCACGCTATTTAAATTAAAAACGAACAATATATATGGATTTCTATTGCCAACTTAACAGAAAAGCAATGTCGATCCATTTTATTGTTCGTTTTTTTACTAATTTCATTATCCTCTTGAAATAGGCAGTGTACAACATCGGAATGAACCACCGGACTTAATAATTTCAGAGAAGTCTACTTCGATGACATCAAATCCTGCTTTCGAAAGTTCGTCATTTACACGCTTATTTTCTGGGAGGCTTATTATTTTCCCTTTTCCTATAGAAAGTACATTTGGTGCCATATGAAATTGTTCTTCCTCAGTTACTTCAATTAATTTATATTTTTCCTGAATTGTTTGGTAAGATTGACTATCCATCCCGTCTTTATAAATTAATGCATATCCATTTTCTAATACATTAAATATACAATCTAAATGTAAAATGTCATCACGCAATGCTACGGAATGTACCTCATTATTCGGTAAATAAGAGGTAAATTCTGCAATGGCTGTTTCCGAGGTTCTCTTACTTTGACCTATCCAAATATCTTTATTATCAACGATGACGTCTCCACCTTCTATGGAAGCGGATTTGATAGTAGTGAAGGGGATTCCTTCTGCTTGTAGCCACTCCTTGAGTACAAGACTTTCTTTTTTTCTAATGTCACGTTGCATATGTGAAACAAACAAATGATCATTAACTACAAACCCTATATCTCTAGTAAAAACTTGCTCATTTAAATGGGGGGTTGCCTCTAGTTGAATAACTTCAGCCCCATTTTTTATTAAGGCATTTATAAATTCATGATGTTGTGCCGTTGCTTTTTGGACATCGATATTATCGTCTGCATAATGTGTTTGGGTTTCATTGATGATTTCTTTAATTTTCATATATTTTGGGGGAACGGTGATGACCTTGTGTAAAGAATCATATTCATTTTTACAGTATATGTTGGAGATTGGTTCCATTGCCGTTGTATTCCTCATTCTTCATCCTCCAGTACTTAAACGTCAAACGTATTATAATTCCATTATAATCATTATTGCTTAATTATTGAAAAAAATCCATATTTCATGTAGTTTTTCTACTTTGCGGTATCAATTAGCATTATGATAAGAATAGTAATTCACATTATACAAGGGTCTTATTGAACGTGAGAACCTTATTTTGTTCCTTCCCCATTATGCTCCAGTATAAAACATTCTACTTTACCACAAATATAATCGTCCAAACCTTTTTTATAGTTGATTGATGTAATATAAATACAATTTATTAACATTATAAACGGATGACAAGAAATCGTGACAGGGTTCTAAAAGGTTGCGGTTTCCTGTGTATTTAAATAAAAAAGCAGTACAATTCGCAATTAATTGTACTGCTTTTTAGGGATAGAAATTTTTTACACTTGTTCTTTCCTACACTTCTTCATTTTTCTTATCTTGTTTTTTTTCATTTGGAATATATCTAGAATAGTATAATGCAAATACTAAACATATTAATGCTAAGCCCCATGCTACTATACCGCTCCAATAAACCTCTACTTTAGAGCCTATATAAATAATTACAGCACTAAGCAAAATCAAAATTAACGTATAGTATCTCTTCATGATCGATCATTCCCCCAGGTAAGGCACCTATATAATTATTATTTATATTTATTAGTATGTGTTTTTGTATGTCCTTATTATACCAAATGAACGTACCTTCTACATATTATTTGTATTTTTAATCCGTGATTTTCATAATAAGATATTTTGAATGAAATACGACTGAGACAGTCGTTATACATGTTATTAACTATACCATTAAATTTTGATGAATTTTATCAAAAAAGTATCGAAAATGGTATGATAAAAACTAGTGAGGGAGTGTTGCATTTGAGAATATTACATCGATTTTTTCCTATTACTACAATCGCTATATTTATCTTAGTATTCATTAGCTTCTTTGATAGTGAATCCATTGAAAAAAAGTATCATGTTCATGCCGGAAATACATCATTGGTACAGGAGAAAAATGTTCCAACTATAGAAAAAGAAATTACCTTATCCGCTGTAGGAGACGTACTGATTCATAGTCCGGTCTATGAAGATGCGAGAGTAGGTGACGGATTTGATTTTAATCCTATGTTCAAGCATGTTAAAACCTATCTTGATTCATCTACTGTGACGATAGCTAATCAAGAAACCATGATAGGTGGAGAAGCAATAGGGCTATCTTCTTATCCATCTTTTAATAGTCCATTTGAGGTTGGGGATGCTCTCAAAGAGAATGGGGTAGATATTGTTACGCTTGCCAATAATCATACACTAGATCGTGGTGAACGGGCTATAACTAATGCAATTGGACATTGGCAGACGATAGACATGCTGTATGAAGGTGCATATCAAAGTAAGGAAGATCAAGAAAAAATCAGAGTATTGGAAACCGAAGAAGGTATAACAATTGCTTCATTAGCTTATACATATGGTACGAATGGAATACCGGTTCCACACGGGAAAGAATACTTAGTCAACTTAATTGATCGTGAAAAAATGCAAAAAGATATTATCGAGGCAAAAAAAATAGCTGATGTGATTGTTCTTTCGCTTCATTTTGGGAATGAATATGAGCCGTATCCTAACCAATCGCAGAAAGACCTAGCCAAATTTGCTGCTGATCTAGGGGTGGATGTAATTATTGGACATCATCCGCATGTGTTACAACCAATCGACTGGGTGGAGGGCAAGGACGGACATCAGACTTTAGTTGCCTATTCACTTGGAAATTTTCTTTCCAATCAACAAAAGTATGATCAACGTGTTGGTGGGATATTTGGATTCTCTATAACGAAGCAGATCAAGGGAGACGAAGAAAAAGTAGAAGTTCATTCTCCAACATTTGTGCCAACTTATGTTCATTTTGAAAATGACTACACTAACTATAGGGTCATTCCAATGTTTCAATTATCGGATGACCAATTAAATAATGCTCAAGAAAAATATGAAGATACAAAACAACATATAAATCAATTTATAGACGAAGTGGATTTTCTAGAAAAATAATTAAGAGAGATCTTTATTGTATCGTTTCTGTTCATTTTGGTATGATTGATTTGTTCTAAATTGTTGGTAAAAAAAGAGGAGAAATTATGACATGGAATGGAAAAATATATATCGTGGTTTAGTTATGGGAGCAACCGATGTTGTCCCGGGTATTAGTGGTGGTACTATTGCAGTACTATTAGGTATTTACGATCAATTGATAGAAGCATTGAATGGAATTTTTAGTAAAGAATGGAAGAAGCATTTGAGTTTTTTAATTCCTCTAGGAATTGGGATGGTAACAGCAATATTCTTATTAGCTAGTGTAATTGAGTGGTTATTTGAACACCATCCACAGCAAACACAATTTTTCTTTTTAGGATTAATTTTAGGTGTGTTACCGTATTTATTTCACAAAGCTAACGCAAAAACGGACTTTACTGCCAAACATTACGTATACTTAATCATTGGATTTATCGTTGTGAGTATTATGGCATTCTTTAATCCGACGGAGGGACAAGTGATTGAGAATATGACTCCAGCGACTTATTTATTGTTGTTTGTGTCAGGGTTTATTGGCAGTAGTGCGATGATTATTCCTGGTATAAGCGGCTCTTTTATGTTGTTATTGCTAGGGGTGTATACTACGGTTATATCAGCAATTAGTAATTTATACTTTGATATAATAATCGTTACTGGGTTAGGAATTGCGATTGGTTTTATTGTCATGAGCAAAATTATTGCCTACTTTTTAAAGAATCACTATACTTCGACTTACGCAGTAATAATTGGACTGGTAATAGGAGCAGTAGTAGTTGTTTATCCAGGATTTTCAGATGGAACAATAGGATTAATCATTAGTGTGATCACGTTCGGGCTTGGCCTTTTTACAGCTTATATATTAGGTCGAGTAGAGTATAAATAATAATAGATTGGAGCGATAGTAATGAAAGCAATTGAAAGTGTTGATTCGTTTAATGAGATTATTGCGAGTGAACAACCGGTAATTATTAAGTTTTATGCTGATTGGTGTCCAGATTGCAAACGTATGGATATGTTTATCGATGGAGTAATCGAAGAGTTTAACAATTATGATTGGTATGAAGTGAATAGTGACGAAGTAGAAGGACTAGCAGAAAAATATGAAGTGATGGGAATTCCAAGTATGTTAATCTTTAAAAACGGTGAAAAAATTGCACATCAACATAGCGCATATACGAAATCACCGGAATCTGTGTCGGAATTTTTACATCAACAATTAGATTAAAATTAGATTAAAAAAGCGATCATTCTTTTAGAATGGTCGCTTTTTTGAGGATTCCTAGTTTATAATTAAGGAGAAAATTGCCTTAATTTATATTTAATGAAGGAAGGGATAGGATTCATGGCAGAACGTATATTAATTGTTGAAGATGAACAAAAAATTAGCAGAGTATTACAGTTAGAGCTTGAATACGAAGGTTATGAATCTGAGGTAGCTAGTAATGGAAAAGACGCGTTAGATAAAATTGAACAAGAAAACTGGGATCTGGTATTATTAGATATTATGATTCCCGAACTCAGTGGATTAGAAGTATTAAGGCGTGTCCGGCGAGCGGAAAATCAAACACCGATCATCTTATTAACTGCTCGTGATGAGGTGCATGATAAAGTGAGTGGTCTTGATTTAGGAGCAAATGATTACATAACAAAACCATTTCAAATTGAAGAACTACTCGCTCGCGTACGTGCACATTTACGAAAGGGAGTCCAAACTACAAATGATAACCAGAATCTGTCTGTAGCAGACCTGCAAGTGAATTTACATGCATATGAGGTAAAACGTAACGGTGGAAAAATTGAATTAACTCCTCGTGAATTTAATTTATTGGTATGTTTATTAAAGAATAAAAATATTGTTCTCACTCGAGAACAGCTAATTGAATCGGTATGGGGATACGATTATTTTGGAGATACGAATGTGGTAGACGTTTATATTCGTTATTTACGCCAAAAAATAGATAAAGACTTTGAGACACCGCTGATTCAAACAGTACGCGGGGTAGGTTATACCATTAAGGACGATAAACAATGATATTTCGAAAAATAATTAATCTATTTTCGTCTATGACATTACGAAAAAAAATTATCTTTTTCTCCACTATTTTTATGTTGATTTTAATATTAATTGTAAATACGGCAATCTATTTCTTGTTTTATCAATCAGCTTCAGAGGGAGAATTGGATCAGTTAACTACTCATGTGGATACCATGACTGAGGCAATTGGGGAAAATTCGTCTGTTTCTCAAGAAGAGATGAGTAATGTATTGAAAGCATATTTACCTACGAATGGAATGATTCGAGTTATAGATGAAAATGAGAAAGAGGTAGTTACTCAAAGAAAACCAAATCAAGACGAAAAGTTACCTATAGAGTATACAACAACGGAAAAAAGAGAAGTTATTTCTTTTAATCAAATGGATGTTGCAGTTGTTACGAAACCAATTATTTGGCAAAACGGAGAAATTGTTACCATTCAAGTCTCTGATCGTTTAATTCATATGAAAGAAACGATGCAAACATTAAGGTATGTGCTATTTTTCTCAAGTGCGATTATATTAATTCCAACTATTATTGCAAGTGTTCTTTTAAGTCGCTTTTTATTAAACCCGATTCAAAAATTAAAAGAGACGATGCAGACAAATATATCAAAGAGAGATTGGAAAAAGATAGATATTGAAAACAGGTCAAAAGATGAACTCTATGAAATGGAAGTAACATTTAATGAGATGATCGATTCGTTGAAAGAAAACTATGAGAAGCAGGAGATTTTTGTATCAAACGCATCTCATGAATTGAAAACGCCGATCCAGATTATAAAGAGCTATGCACAATTATTACGTCGTCGTGGTGAAGGTAATCCTGAATTACTGCAAGAATCTACGGAAGCCATCGATTCTGAAGCGGATCGAATGCAGAATTTAGTTGAGCAAATGTTAGCATTAGCCAAGAATCAACAGGAACAAGTTGTTGAAACAGTAGATATGAGAGAACTTCTGCAACAAGTTGCGGGGACATTCCAAAAAGCATATGCTCCAAGAGAGATTAATTTATTCGCGGATGAGAAAACACAGTATATGTGGCAAGGAAATCCTGATCAAATCAAACAAGTTATTTATATATTGTTAACAAATGCGCTAAAATACAGTGAAAAAGAAGTAAATATTCGCTTACAACACCAAAGTGATGAAATGATAGTATCTGTTCAAGACTTTGGAGAAGGATTGGCGGAGCAGGATCAGCAACATATATTTGAAAGGTTTTATCGAGTAGACCGTGCAAGAAACAGAGAAACTGGTGGTACGGGACTTGGTTTAGCAATCGCTAAGGTCATAGTGGATACCTATCAAGGAGAAATAACTGTCCAAAGTAAGCTAGGTGAAGGCTCGATATTCCATATTCATCTTCCTAACATGGACCAATAAGCTAACGGATTCTCATTAAATTCTAATCTTTTTATTAGTATTTTATGATGATTAGTATGATAAAGTTTGCATGTAGAGGTGAAGCATATGAATAAACGTACACTGCTTATCGGGGCAGTAGTAATATTAGTTGTTAGTTTGTTTTTTATTTATCGTACAGGAGCTTCTTCCAGTGAGCCAAAGCTATCCCAAGCCGAAATAAAAGAACTAGTGGAAGCACAGTATCCTGGGAATCAAAATGAACCAAATCTGCAATTAAAGGATGGCGAGCCTGTATATCAAGTGGAAGTACAGCAGGAAAATGGTAGTTACGAAGTGTTATTAGATGGGAACACAGGTAAGGTATTGGATATCTATCAAACAGAAGCTGAAAAAGCAGAGAATGTGAAGCCAGATGATAACAATAATACAACACCTGATGAAAATTCAAATAAAGGTAATAACCAAGATGGTCAACAGAATAATGATGATACAGATAAAGCTGATAAAGACGAACCATCATCTGAACAACGAAACAATGCGATCATCTCATCAGAAGAGGCAAAAGAAATTGCATTAAAACAGTTTTCTGGAACTGTAAGTGAACTTGAGCTAGATGAAGATGATGGAACAATGATTTATGAAATTGAAATAGTCGATGGCAGTAAAGAAGCAAATATTGAAATTAATGCGTACACGGGAAATGTTATCGTGATTGAAACTGAAGATGATGATGATTAAGCTACTAATGCATATTGGTAGCTTTTTTTATGGCTATATTAAATACCTTTCAATAAATTCTCATGAAATTCTAATCTTTATCAAAGAGTCTTATAATCCTTGTTGGATATGATGTAGTTAACAACAACAAGGAGGTAATTTTAAATGAAAAAGAAATTGGCAGTACTAGTAGGAGCATTAACAATCTCAACAGCAGTAGGGTTAGGACTTTCACAATCGGATCAAGCAGCTTCAGCTTCGGAAAATAACAAACAGCCAACGTTATCTTCGGAAGATATCACTTCTATCGTTAACGAACAGTATGAGGGTGAGATTACTGATTTTGAATTAGACAGAGATGACAATCAAACTCATTACGAAGTAGAGGTAATCAATGACGACGAAGAATATGACTTGGAAATTGATGCAGAAACAGGAGAAATTATTAAAGAAAACGTAGAGAAATTTCAACTAGAAAATAAACAGGAAACAAATAAAAATTCTAATGTAGATAGCTCAAACTTCATTGGCGATCAAAAAGCGAAAGAAATTGCATTGGAACAGTTTTCTGGCAAAGTCGTAGGATTTGAGTTAGATGAAGATGATAGTAAGTATGTTTATGAAATTGAAGTGAGAGAAGGAAATAAAGAAGCAGATTTTGAAATAGATGCAGTAACAGGTGATGTGTTGGAAATGGATATAGAAACGGACGACGATGATCGTTTCGATGATTAATCAATAAAAAGCACAAGAGGGCAAACCTCTTGTGCTAAAAAATGGATAGGGCAAATCAAAACGAGTTCGGGAAAGCATCTTAATGTAAAATACACTGTCTCCAAAACCCAAACGAAGCTTGAAAATCTGAAAAAGAAGTGAATAGACCGGTTCTATAAACCAAAACAGCATGAGAAATCCAGAAAAGTGGTGAATAGACCGGTTCTATAAACCAAAACAGCATGAGAAATCCGAAAAGTAGTGAATAGACCGGTTCTATAAACCAAAATAGCATGAGAAATCCAGAAAAGTAGTGAATAGACCGGTTCTATAAACCAAAATAGCATGAGAAATCCAGAAAAGTAGTGAATAGACCGGTTCTATAAACCAAAACAGCATGAGAAATTCGAAAAAGTGGTGAATAGACCGGTTAAAAAAAGCAAGAAAATGTTCGATAGAGTACGATAAAATAAAAAGCATAAAAAAATATAAATACTCAAAGTAGAGAAACGCCATGGCTAATGTCTGCTCTCGGATTACTATAATACACATGGGGAGGATCATAGCCGCTCGCGTTTTTACATTGACGTATAATTAGCAGTACTGAAGCGGGTTTTTAAAAGAAATTCATTCGAATCCATCCATTATTTGTGATCCATAACTACTTGATAATTATTGGTCGTAGTTGCAGTAACACGAGGATGTTTTTCAAAATACGCTCGAATTAGTTCTACAGCATCCTTTTGTATTTCTTTTACTACTGGCTTATGTTTAAACATATCGTAATTACCACCGCCAGATGCACGGTAATTATTTAATACAACGTGAAATGTATCATCATATTCTATTGGTTCCCCATGGTAGCGTATATTGGAAACACGATCACCTGGAGGATTTGAGATATTCATCGTATAGTCAATTCCATGCCAGATATCATAATTGTAATGTTGTGGTTTGGGATCAACGAAACTAGGGTTAACGGTAATTTGATTATCTTCAATAGTAAAGTATTCTGCGCTTTTTTCTAAAGCATCTTTCATGTCTTGTCCAGTTAATTCCAGTACAGTTAACGTATTGGGATACATATAATTAGATACAATGTCACGCATGGTCACTTCTGAAGAAAAACCTTTTGACGTGTTATTCAATAACGCAGAAACAGATATATCGACTTCAGCTGCATCCATTTGTACCTTATGAATAAATTCAATGAAAGGATGCTTTTTAATGCGTGCTTCAAATGGGTCATGGATAACCATATCTCCATCGATTTTGCCAATTGGTTGATCTAACCATTCCTGCGTAGAAGACTCTAAAGGTTCCAGATATTGAAGTATACTTGGAGATGATTTTACTCCAACAAATTCTTGGATGGTTCCTTCTTTACTTTGGATAACCCATTTATCTTTAGTATCTTTCAATAGATTGATTTCAACTTTTCCATACGCTTGCCCATTATTTCCTGGTTGTAAGACTAGAACATTATTTTTATTTTCATTTATTCTACGATGTTGGTGTCCGGTTAATAAAATATCGATACCATCAATTTCCTCCATCATTTTATAACCTTGATTTTCTCCAGTTAAGTCTTCTGTTGCTTGTCCCGTTAATATATTGCGTTCAAAACCACCATGATAAGCAGCAATTACAATATCAGGCTGCTCGTTCTCTCTAATGTAAGTAACCCAGTTATTTAATGTATCGAATGCATCCTCAAATGATAATTCCTTGATGTGCTCAGGTGATTCCCAATTAGGAATATAATGAGTAGTTACTCCAACGATGGCTGCGGTTATTCCATTATTAAATGTTTTAATAATATAAGGGGGACCGAAAGCGGGTTCCTTTGTTTGTTTATGTATGATATTCGCGGATAACCAAGGAAAATTTGATTCATGAATTGCTTGTTGCAAAACGGAGTTTCCGAAATTAAATTCATGGTTACCGATAACTCCCGCGTCAATTTGTAATTGATTCATTATCCCCACCATAGGATTGGGTTTATCTAGATGTTCCTTCACATAATGTGTCATAAGTGGTGTTCCTTGAATTAAATCACCATTATCAATAATAATTAGATTGTCTTCGACTTCTCGGTACTCCTCTACCACTGTTGCATATTTAGCAAGTCCAATATCTTCTTCCTTGTTTGTTCCATACTGTATTGGCATTGCATGTCCATGTACATCACTTGTATATAAGATAGTTATGGTTGATTGGTGCATTCAAAAAACATCCTTTCTATCGTACGACTACTTCCTATTTGTAATCGTTAAAACGCCCTCGAGTTTATGGGAACTTTACTCGAGGACGGAAAGATCACTATTAATTACTTTCTTTCATAAAGCATCTTATACAATTTTACGACGAATTCTTGCCGAGGCAAAGTCGATAACAGTTACTACAATAATAATCGCTAGTAAAATCATACCCATTTCATTCCAATTACGGTTACTTGATGCGAACATAATCATTGTACCAATACCACCTGCTCCAACGATACCAAGTATAGAAGAAGCACGTATATCTACTTCAAATCGATAAATGGCATAAGACAGGAATTCTGGAATGATTTGCGGAAGTACACCATGGAATAAAATTTGAATTTTATTCGCACCCGAAGCTTCCATTGCCTCAATGACTTGCATATCAATCGATTCGATAATTTCAGAGAACATTTTTCCGAGCATCCCTGTAGACCCAATAGCAATAGCAAGTACCCCTGCAAAAGCATTTGGTCCAACTGCTACTACAAATAAAATAGCAAGGATAATCTCCGGAAAGGCACGTACAGCAGATAAGAAAAATTTCCCAATGACAGAAGTGATTTTACCACCCATCATATTGCGTGCTGCAATAAATGATAATGGTACAGCTATCACTGCGGCCATTAATGATCCAGCAAATGCGATAAAGATAGTCTCTAACATACTTGCGGAAACTTCACCTAAAGCAGACCAATCAGGACTGAATAGTTCTGGGATAACACGCTGGAAGTTGTTTATGGCTCTTTCAATTGCGCGTCCCCAATCAACATCAATGGTCACAAACGTCCAAATATACATTGCAATAACAAGTATAGCAATAATGATATTTCGGAATTTCTTCGCTAAAGAGTTCTTTGGTTTTGGAGGTAAGGAAAGATTTTTATTTTCCATTATAATAACGCCTCCCTTATTTTTGTGCTGATATACTCAATGATAATTACAACTACAAAAATAACGATAATGATCATCATAGCATTTGGATAATTATAGAATTGTAATTGTTGATTCAGTATTAAACCAATACCACCAGCACCTACAAGACCAAGTACAAGTGATGCACGAATATTAATTTCAAATACATAAAGCACAAGTGAAGTAAATTGTGGTAATACTTGTGGGACTAATGCATACCAAATTACTTGAAATACATTTCCTCCAGATGCGCGCATTGCTTCTAGTGGATTCATATCAACAGCTTCAATCGTTTCACTAATTAACTTAGCAAGAATTCCAATGGAAAATACAATAAGTGCTAAGATACCAGGGAAAACACCGATACCAAATAATCCAACAAAAATTACAGCAAGAACAAGATCTGGAATTGTACGTAATATATTTAAAAATGTACGAGCTATGTAATATAATGGTTTGACTGTTGTAATATTGCGTGCTGCAAGTAATGATAGTGGCACAGTGAAGAGCGCTGCCACTGTAGTTGCGATAATTGCCATCTGTATTGTTTCAATAATGGCAGGTAATATTGGTACAAAAACAGCTGGATTTGGTGGAAAGAACTTTTCAATTACTTGTCTCATATTTGACAACGCATTTCCAAATCCGCTTGTCATCTGTTGTTGTGTGCTAATCATGCTGTATAAATACAGAGCTAGTACAACAAAGAAGATAACGGTAACTTGCATTTTTGTTTTGGCTGGATAAAGAGATGGAATTTCTTTTTTACTCAATGGTTGCTTGGAGTTTGTCACGACTCATTTGCACCCCCACGTAGGTCATCTTCACGTATAGAGCGACCATAAATTTCTTCGAAGGTACTTTCACTAACCTCCGATACAGGACCGTCAAATACAACTTCACCAGCTCGCATTCCAATAATCCGATCTGCATATTCCATCG
Organism: Oceanobacillus phoenicis; assembly: GCF_047238145.1. Lineage (NCBI taxonomy): Bacteria > Bacillati > Bacillota > Bacilli > Caryophanales > Bacillaceae > Oceanobacillus > Oceanobacillus phoenicis. The sequence goes on along the minus strand of NZ_JBDFME010000001.1, from coordinate 51,955 downwards.
CCATATCGATAAAGTGAAGGTTAACGATTGTTGTAATTTTGTCTTCACGGTTAATTTTCTTTAAATAAGTCATTACTTGATGAGAAGTTGGAGGATCGAGTGATGCGACAGGCTCATCAGCCAAGATATATTTTGGTTGTTGGGTAAGAACACGTGCAATGCTAACCCGTTGTTGTTGTCCGCCACTAAGTTCATCGGCACGGTTATAAATTTTTTCAGCGATATTAACACGTTGCAGACTCTCATAAGCTAATGCAACATCTTCTTTTTTATATTGATTAAAGATAGAGCGGATGGTTCCCGTATGCCCAAGACGACCAGCTAGTACATTTTTAAATACATTAGAACGCTTAACAAGGTTATAATTTTGAAAGATCATGCCTGTTTTCGTACGTAACATACGTAACTTATTTCCGCTATACTTTAAAATATTTTCATCATCAATGATTAACTCTCCAGTTGTTGGAGTAACTAATCGGTTAATACTACGAATAAATGTAGACTTACCGGCTCCAGATAAGCCTACAATTACAACAAATTCTCCATCATTAATTTTTACATTAATATTTTTCAGACCTTCCGTTCCATTTGGATAGACAAGGCCGACATCCTTAAACTCAATCATAGTAGTAATCCTCCATTACAAAATAAGTCAAAACACTAGGAAAAAAGGGAAGTATAATAACTTCCCTTTTTATTGGTGTGATCGATTCAAAAAACGTTTGTTTATAGTTCGATATTATCTTTGAACTCCTGGTATGTTTCTCGAACAATGTCGTATTCTTCATCCGATGCTTCATCGATTGCATCCCAATTATATACTTCGTTCATAATTTGAATCATTTCTTCATCATCATTAAAAGTCAAGAACGCTTCTTTTATTTTTTGTACAAAGTCATCAGGTAGTTCTTTTGTTACAGAAATAGTGTCATTTGGAATTTCATCTGTGTAACCTAGAATGGATAAGTCTTCCATTACAGTTGGGTATTCTTCTTCTAATTCCGTTCTTACGTCATCAAAAGTTGTTGCTACATCTGCATCTCCATTTAAAACAGAAATAGCAGAGTTGTCATGTCCACCGGAAGCAATAGAACCACCGAAGAAGTTACTTTCTAATTCAGCAGCAGTATCATAATCAAATTCTTCCATTAATTGACTGGCAGGGAATAAATAGCCTGAAGTGGATCCTTGATCCGCATAGGCCCAAACTTTCCCCTCTAAATCTGCTAAACTTTCAATGCCAGAATCAGAACGTACGACATATTGCGCCTTATAAGTTCCAGAACCGAAACGAATAGATTTTAAAATAACTTCTGCATCATATTGTTCACTAGCAAGCACATAACCAAAAGCAGGGATAAATCCAACATGTACCTGGTTTGCCCCCATTGCTTCAACTAAAGCATTATAATTGGTCATAACTCGTCCTTCTACAGTAATTCCTAATTCTTCCCCTAGTCTTTCTGCTAGAGGTTCTACTGTATCTGCAATTGTGTCTGAATCCTGCGATGGAACAAATCCCATTACAAGCGTATCAGGGATTTCCCCTTCTGCTGTTTCTTCTTCTCCATTTGATTCATCACCATTACTACTTGAATCACCAGTACCTGCATCTTCTTCAGAGCTACCACAAGCTGCTAAAAATAATACAAGTCCAAGGATAAGCAATAAACTGTAAAATTTCTTCATCTTGACCCTCCTATGTAATATAAAGAAATATCTTACATTTCTATTAAATAATATTTTTGACTAAAAATCCAGTCAAATTCTGTAAATTAAATTTGTTTTAACAATTCATTTTTAGATTGATTTTAATTTTTTGTAATATTAATTGCTGGTTAGTTATGTAATATTTGTAATTATTTATGCTTTTTTGTTGAAAATAGATATAATAAAGAGGGGGGAATAGTATAATTGAGGGAGTGGAGTATAGATGGAATTGGTAACTAAAAAACAGGATCCATCCTTGAAGTTACTAGTTATATTATCCAAAGCATACAAAACAGTGATGGAGCAGGTAGAGCTAGATGTGAAGTCCAGGGGATTAAGTTTTACTGACTTCGCTGTTTTGGAATTATTGTATCATCGGGGTCAGCAACCATTACAAAAAATTGCGGATAAGATTTTATTAACAAGCGGTAGTATTACGTATGTTGTAAATAAGCTTGAAAAGCAAGGATATCTAACGAGGCAACAGTGTGAATTAGATAAGCGTGTTACCTATGCTGTTATTACTGATAAAGGAACAGAATTACTTGATTCTATTTTCCCTGGGCATTGGGATAAAATTAAAGAAATTATGCATGGATTAGACTATCATGAAAAAGAAGAAGCAATCGTTTTATTAAGAAAGTTAGGAACGGCTATTCGAGAACTTTAATATTTAGTCATTATATTTTTTTATTACGAGGCTAGGGAAAGTAGAATAATACTTCCCGGCCTCTTTTCAATTTACTCCATGGAAAAAAATACTTAGCACATACTTTTTGTTTAGATATAATATTGATTCATGTATTTTATACGTTAATATAAGTGAATTTTTAGGGGATTATAACAGTAAAGTTTCAATATTGTTAAGTTAATGTTTAGGACAATGTTTTCATGGGTACAAGATAATACGAAGAAAAAATTTCGTACTACATCAGGAGGAAAATAACGATGAGTAAAGTAGTAGTCTATGTTAGTGAAGTTAACGAACCCTCCAAAAAAGTTATCGAGTTACTGGATGAATATAAAATAACTTATCAGATAAAAAATGTAACTGAAAATAAGACGTATTTACAGGATTTACAAAATAAAGGAATCTACGGTACTCCAGCTACAGAGATAGATGGAGACTTTGTGTTAGGGTTTCAAAAAAATAAATTGAAATACGCACTAGGCTTAGATGATGTTTCTCATTATTCATCTTTGTTTGATGGATTTAACTCATAATTTATATGGATGACTTTCACACCTAATTTTGAGTGAACATATACTACTATAAAAAGTACATCACCAAAGGGTGTGTGAATCATGCAACGTCATAAGTATTCACGTCAAATGAATAATTTTTCTGATAATCATAACTTTAATCAAATACCCCAACAACAACCTATATCTCCATTAACTAATACTTGGAATACACAACAACACCCCTCCACCCCATATGAAGTTTTTGCAAAACCGGAATTACCATTACAGAGTTTGCAGCAAGGGCAGGGGAATATGCTTAATTCGGCGCAGCCTAACCAGCAGTTTATCCCCGGGGAAGGAGAAAATCCTTTAAAGTTTGATAAGGTTATGAATACAGTTGGGCAATTGGCAAGTACGTACCATCAAGTCTCACCAATTATTAAAGAGTTTAGTACATTCGTAAAAACTTTTCGTTAATTAAGTTAACTCGCATAACATGCATAAGATTTAGGTACAATAAAACTGTTCTTCTGCCTTTGGGAGAACAGTCGTTTTGGGGAAGCACACAAAAAAGGAGAAATCATTATGATAGCGTGCTTGATCATACACGGCTACACTGGAGGTCCATATGAGGTAGATCCTTTAGCAGACTTCTTAAGAGAGAATACAGATTGGCATGTAGAAGTTCCTACATTACCAGGACATGGGGAACAGCTTAGCCTTGAAAATGCATCTTACAAAAATTGGATTCAAGCAGCAGAAGCAGCTCTTGAGCCTTTACAGGAAAAATATGAAAAGGTGTATGTAATTGGTTTTTCCATGGGAGGAATGATTGCTGCCTATCTCGCGGCAAAGTATCAAATAGACAAATTAGTATTATTAGCACCTTCTGGAAAATATTTGAGTTTCAAGCAAATTGGCTTAGATATTGCAACGTGTATAGGTGATGGTCTCCGCGGGGATTTAAGCAAAAATAAGCTGTATAATCATTATAAGAAGAAGTTAGGTATGGTACCTTTAAAAGCAAATATTGAATTTATGAAATTGGTTCGCTTTACAAGGCGCTACTTGGATAAGGTGAATTCTCCAGTTTTAATTGCACATGGACAACTTGATGGAATGGTTCCTTATAAAACGGCATATTATTTAGATAAGGAAATTCATTCTGAAGAAAAAGAAGTCGTCGTGTTTGAAAGATCTAGGCATTTAATATGCTTAGGAGAGGATAAAGATACTTTAAATGGAATGGTATACGATTTCCTCATTCAACAACAATAAAACCGTATGCTCTCACCTGGCAGAGAGCATACGGTTTTATTTGTTTATTTATTTTTATCTTTAAAGAATGCCATTACAAGAGCGCCTTCTCCACCATAAGTTGAGATTAATGGTCCTGTTTCAGCAAGAAGAGAATCTTTAAAACGATATTTATGTTGTATTTCTTTAAGAACGCTGTTAGCGCGATCCTCGTCTCTACAGTGGGTCATTGATATAATTTTGTTCTCTGTATTTTTTGTGTATTCACCAATTTGATCAATAAACCGACGAATCGACTTTTTATCACCACGTACTTTTTCAGCTACTTCAATATTTCCCTCATCGGTAGCTTTCATGAGAATTTTGATATTAAGCGTTTTTGCAATTCGACCTTTCATCTTTTCAAGTCTTCCGCCAAGTACGAGATTTTCAAGCGTCTTTAAAACAAATAAAGTAGTTGTTTGTTCAACTCGCTCATGTAGGTGTTCGACGAGGTGATCAAATGAATATCCTTCATCTAATTTTTTGCCTGCTTCATGTAATAATAGTGAAATTCCGCAAGAAGCTGTCTTTGTATTGATGACTTCAATCACACGATTCGGTTCTTCTTCTAATAATAACTCTTTTCCGGCTAATGCATGATCATACGTACTACTTAGTGCACTAGAAAGGCTAAGCATAATAATAGGTTTGTCAGCGGGGATTTTCTTATATTCTTCATAAAAGTTATGTGGACTCGGTGCTGCAGAACGAGGTAATTCTCCTAATTCCTTTACTTTTTCATGATAGGATTCAATCCCCATCGTAACCCCACTTGTATATTGTCCATCACTAAAATGAAGATAGAGTGGAACTACCTTTACTTCTATCTTTTCGCTTAAAAATGCTGGAATATCAGCAGAACTATCTGTCATTAGTTGAATATGCATCTTTTCACCTGCTCTTAATAGTAACTATGATCTTCATTATAACAGTTAATGTGTAGTAATAATACGATTTTAGCGTATTATAGGATTATTTATGGCGTTTTGTTGAAATCGTTACCTTTTTTTTCCTTGAAGTACTTACGATAAATAAAAATAACCCAAAAATAATTATTGTTCCACCTAACAATTGAGCCCAGGTTGGAGTTTCATCTAAAAAGATTACTGCTAAAATACTTGCTCCTATTGGTTCAAAAACAATTGCCATGGAAATTGTTGCCGTACTTAGCCATTTTAATGACCAGTTGAATAAGGAATGACCTAGGAAAGTGGGTATGATTGCTAAAGCAATGAAAATCCACCAATGGTCAGCAGGGTAATGAAAGAAATCTTCTTGTTTAATAATATTGAAAAGTATAAGTGTGATAGCACTGACACCGTATACAACAAATGTATATGTTATTAAAGAAACATGCTTTCGAACTTGTTGTCCAGATAAAAAATAGATCGTTACTGTAACAGCCCCAAGTAATGCCAATGCATCCCCAAATAACGCACTCCCAGCGATTTGAAAATCATTGAAGCCGATAATAATACTGCCTATAATTACGATGGCAATGCTAATAACTGCGCCAAATGAAAAACGTTCTCCAAATAAAAAATATGTTCCAATAAAAGCAAATATTGGTTGCATCGATACTAATACAACAGAACTGGCAACGGATGTATAATTTAATGACTCAAACCAAAAAATAAAATGCATCGCAAGGAAAATACCTGCTAGTATAGATAAGAACCAATTTTTTCTAGTTATATTTTTAAATTCATGACGATATTTTCCAATAACAATGGGTAATAATAAGAGTACAGCAAATAATAAGCGGTAATTTGCAATAATAGAGGCAGGGGCTTCTGAAGCAAGCCTGACAAATATAGCTGAAGTAGAAATAGATAGAACTCCTATTACTACTGCAACATATGGATTAAAAGGTGATTTACGCATAATATGACATCCTTTAATTTCATGATGATTCAAGTACTGTAAATAATAGGCTTTATCGGTAGTAAATTATTAAATCCTATTCTATCATGTACGATTTAAAAAATCATTTTAAGCCATAGAGTAGATATATGTCCATTAATTATGGTATGATAATGAAAGCATTCGTTTCGAGGCCTCTTACCAAACGGTGAAGCCTTTTTTATACTTTACTAGTTAAAAGCCGATTATTATGGATAACCACATAAAGGTCTTATTATTCCCTTTAATTGCTGACGATGAATGTAAGTTTCATTTCAGCAATTTTTAAATCGTGCAATGGAGAAGGTAACCCATTGCTCTAATAGGGTTCCACCTCTTTAAATTGTACTATCAATGAAGGATGGAATAAAGTATGAGAAAAATCACAGGGCCTCTTTTGCGATGAATATTCACAAAAAAGGAGTCGACTATTAGGTGACAAAATTTAACGAACTAGGTGTTTCCGCCCCTATTATGAAAGCATTAGAAAAAATGGGGTTTGAGGAAGCTACACCAATTCAAGCGGAAACTATCCCACATGCACTAGAAGGTCATGATGTTATTGGCCAAGCACAAACAGGAACAGGTAAAACAGCAGCATTCGGTATTCCGTTAATCAATAAAATTAATGCAAAGGTACGAAAGGTGCAAGGTTTAATTGTTGCACCAACTCGTGAACTTGCTATTCAAGTAGCAGAAGAAATAAATCGTCTAGCGAAATTCAAGAGTGTTAGAGCTCTCGCAATATATGGTGGTCAACCGATGGACCGTCAGATTCGAGCACTAAAGGATGGTCCACAAATCGTTGTTGCTACTCCGGGTAGATTATTAGATCATATGCGTAGAAAAACGATTCGTATTGATCAAGTGCATACAGCAGTTTTAGATGAAGCAGATGAAATGCTGAACATGGGCTTTATCGATGATATTCGTGAGATCTTAAAAGGTATTCCAGAAGAAAGACAAACATTACTTTTCTCTGCAACTATGCCAAAAGAAATCCGTAATATCGCTACTACGCTTATGAAGGAACCAAAAGAAGTAAAAGTAAAAGCGAAAGAAATGACTGTAGAGAATATCGATCAGTACTTTATCGAAATCCCTGAGAAGTATAAATTTGATACGTTAAACAATCATTTAGATATTAATTCCCCAGAACTTGCGATTATATTTGCACGTACGAAGAAGCGTGTGGATGAAGTAGCGGAAGGGTTACAAGCAAGAGGATATCGCTCAGAAGGTATTCATGGTGACTTAACACAAGGAAAACGCATGTCTGTATTGAAGAAATTCAAGCAAGGCCGGGTTGATGTATTAGTTGCTACAGACGTAGCTGCACGTGGATTAGATATTTCAGGTGTAACACATGTTTATAACTTTGACATTCCACAAGATCCAGAAAGTTACGTTCACCGTATTGGACGTACAGGGAGAGCTGGAAAAATGGGTGAAGCAATTTCTTTCATTACTCCGAGAGAAATGGCGCATTTAAATCTAATTGAACAAACGACAAAGAGTAAAATGAAGCGTATGGCACCACCAACGAATCAAGATGCTCGTCGTGGTCAACAACAAGTAACTATTGAGAAGTTAAAGAAAGCAATTAATGAGAAAGACTTAAAAGTATACGAAGATGCAGCAAAAGAATTATTGGATGAGTACGATTCAATTACAGTTGTCTCAGCTGCTATCAGTATGATGACGAAAGAACGTCGTGATACACCAGTTCGTATTTCTTCTGTTGCACCAATCAGCGTGAAGAAAGCGAAAAACCAAAAAGATAATAAAAATAATAGACGTTCCAATAACAAACGTTTCTATGGTGGTCGTGGACAAGGTGGCCGTAACCAAGGAGGACGCGGTCAAGGTGGTCGCAACCGAAAAGGAAAAGGTAATTTCCAACGCCGTAATAGAGACAATTAAGTTAAAAAATCCCGCTACAAAAGTATGTAGTGGGATTTTTTACGGTATTTTTCACCATTTGCTATGGAGAAGCTTTTCTTCCTTAATTTACTAAATAAGTTTGATCACATAGTTTCTGAAACATATCTATAAGAAATGTTTTCTAAGGCAGCTTTATCAGCGATAATTTTGACATTCTGATGTGTTTGAAGAATAGATGCTGGAAAATCTTCATTAACTTTACCATTTACCAATTTTTCTAACGCCTCTGCTTTCTCACTACCAGAAACAAGTAGGAGTATTTCTTTCGCTTGCATGATAGACTGGATTCCCATTGTGATTGCTTGGTTTGGCACTTCGTCGAAGGAGTCAAAGAAACGTGCATTTGCTCTTCTTGTAGATTCATCCAAATCAACGACATGAGTTCTACTTTCAAAGGAAGTGCCAGGCTCATTAAAACCAATATGTCCATTTTTCCCGATACCTAGTATTTGTATATGAATACCACCAACTGACTGAATTCGATTTTCATAAGATGTACATTCTACGTTCAAGTCATTTGCTATTCCATTGGGCAAATGGATATTTCTAGAAGGGACATCAACATGGTTAAATAGAAACTTGTGCATGTAATAGTGATAACTATTCTTATCTTCTTTGTCCAAACCCACATATTCATCTAGATTAAATGTGGATACATTTGCAAAAGAAATTTGATGCGTTTGATAAGCTTTAATTAAATGTTGATAGAGACCTTCAGGAGTTGATCCGGTCGCTAGCCCGAGAACGGGTTTATCTATTTGTTTTAAAGTATTGATCACATACTGGCTAGCAAGCTTACTCATCGATTGATAATTTTTTGTTTGTATTATTTTCATTTTCATCCGACCTTCTTTTTTTATTAAACATATACAGTTGTCTATACATGTTAATGTACATTAAAAGTTAATTCTGATAAGCTATTTCTAATAAATTTTTTCGTTCAATCCAATTCAATCAATTTCATAATTAAGGTATTTGGTATAAAATCCAAATGTTGTGCTGTTTGGTTTCCTTTCTGATGGTGCTTTTCAGCTCGTGCTATTCCTTCAGGAGTCGCCGTCTTCCATACCAATCAAAGCCAAGAATTTCCTATAATACGAACATTAGTGTTATATTCATAATGATTATTCGTTTTTTAATCCAATTTGGCAATTATGAAATTGACTCAATCCATTAAAGGGGTATTAAAATGATAGATAAAAATTCACCTATACCAATCTATTACCAATTAGAAGAATATATAAAACATCAAATTGATAAACAAAAGTGGCTTCCCGGAGAACTTCTACCATCTGAAAGAGAATTTGCTGAACAATATCATATAAGCCGTATGACAGTTCGCCAAGCCATAAATAATTTAGCTGCTGCTGGGCTTCTTTATCGTGTGAAAGGGAAGGGAACCTTTATTGCTCAACCTAAATTTGAACATGATCTTTCTGGATTAACAAGTTTTACAGAAGATATGAAGCAGCGTGGCCTAACCCCATCCAATCAATTGTTATATATTCAGCTTCACAACCAACCAAGTCAAATTGCGCATAAACTTCAACTACAACCAGATGAATCCTATTATGAAATAAAACGTATTCGCTTTGCTAACAAAGATCCCCTGGCTTTTGAAATTATTTACACTCCTAACAAAGTGGTTGGAGAACTGGAAGAAATTCATTTACAAGGCTCTTTTTACCAATATGTTGAACAAAAAATAGGGAAGCGCATTATTGTTGGAAATCAAACAATTGAAGGTGCACTAGCAACTAATGAACAAGCCAACTTCTTAAATATTAATGTCGGTGATCCCGTGTTGATTATGGAAAGAGTAAGTTATCTAGACCATCCGACGGAAATTCCAATTGAATTTACCCAAACAATATATCGTGCAGATAAATATAAATTCCATCTCACACTTCATAGAGATGAAAAAACCAAAGGCGGCTAATTTAGCTGAGTCTTTGGTTTTTATATAGACTCTCGTATTTACTTTAGGAAATAGTTACTGATGCATACCATTTCTGTAATCAGGTCAATAGGATATTTCCCTTCTAAAATAAATTTATCATAAATTAGTATAGTTGTATATACCAGTTAACTTTGTTTTATTGGTATGAAGAAATTATCAAGAGATTTTTTTGAATATCTTGAATGTCACGGGTAGTAATTCTGCACTTTAAGACTAAATGTTTAGTTAAAAGGATAATTGTCCGATTCTGTTTTAAGGTCCTTTAGGTCATTCCCTTGTGGTACTGCCATTTTAGTGGGGAAAGAAAACATGCAGTTGATCTTTTGCTTAAATGTAACACTTTGATCAAACTGCTAAGTAATTGTTGGGTTTAGTGAATTTGGTAAAAGTATGTATAATGAAGTTTAGTAAATAAATTAAAGTTTGAGAGGTACTATAATGGGATCTATTTTAAAACGACTTCAACAAAATATTAATCATTTATCAGAAGCAGAACGAAAAATAGGTGCTTTCATTTTGCAATATCCAGAGTTAGTTCCGAATATGACGACAAAGGATATGTCTAAAAAAACAGGAAGTAGTGAAGCAACTGTTGTACGGTTTTGTAAATCAGTCGGTATCGAAAGTTTTAAAAGATTAAAATTGGAATTAGTTCGAGAAATAACCAAAGCTGATAGCCAATTAACTGATTTTTCTATTCTAGAAACAAAGGGAGAACCATTTGATTTTTTTCAACAGGTTGTCCACGTTAATAAGACAGCGATTGAATCAATGCTCTCGTCTATCGATCGTAAATCTTTGGATAAAGCAGTTAATCTTCTGCAACAGGCAAATCAGATATTATTTTTTGGTGTGGGGGGGTCTTCTACAGCAGCAAATGATGGTTATTATAAATTTACGAGATTAGGATACGCTTGTACTGCTCCACAAGACTTTCACTTAATGCTTTCAACGATTCCTTATTTAAAGGAAAATGATGTTCTTATTGCAATCAGTATGTCGGGTAAAACGAAAGATGTAGTTGATCTTGCTGAAGTAGCAAAGCGTAGTGGAGTTACTGTAATCGCGATAACAAATTTAGACAAATCTCCTTTATATAAATTAGCAGATATTCATTTATGTACACCAACCGTAGAGCATGATTTCAGAATAGGTAGCATTCCTTCTAGAATGACGCAACTTACAGTTATAGATGCACTTTATTTAAGTATTTTTCATTCTAAAGGTGAGCAAGTCTTATCGAAATATCAAGATGCTAGAAAAGAAGTAGAACGATTAAGGCGTTAAAATATAAATAAAGCAATTGAACACTTAATGAAATTTAATTTCATAATTTTACAAAATATAATTGACTAATAGTTTCACTATTGTAAAATAAATACTAAGAATAGTAGGAGAAAGGAAGTGGGAATTTGTTAGAAAAGTTACCAACGGAACAGCGTAACCCGAAAACGATGGATATTGACACAAAATCGATAAAAGAGATTCTAGAGATCATGAATCGTGAAGACTATACTGTTCCACAGACGGTACAAAAAGAAATTTTGTCTATAGAAAAAGCGGTTCAACGAACAATCATTTCTTTTAAAAGTAATGGGAGATTAATTTATATTGGGGCAGGAACTAGTGGTAGATTGGGAGTGTTAGATGCGTCTGAATGTCCGCCAACGTTTGGGGTTTCATCTGAAATGGTAAAAGGATTAATTTCAGGAGGTATGGAGGCGATTATTAAAGCGAAAGAAGGGGCTGAAGATTCCGAAGCAATGGCAAAACAGGATTTAGTAGAAATTAATTTAACAGATAACGATACTGTCATTGGAATTGCAGCAAGTGGTAGAACTCCATATGTAAAAGGAGGACTAGCTTATGCAAAAGAAATAGGAGCATCGACCGTTTCGATTAGCAATAATAAAAATTCAGAAATAGGGAAAATAGCTGAAATTGCTATTGAGGCTGAAACAGGACCAGAAGTTATAACCGGATCGACAAGGCTAAAAGCGGGAACTGCACAAAAATTGATCCTAAACATGATTTCTACTGCATCCATGATTGGTGTAGGAAAAGTATATGAAAACCTAATGGTAGATCTCCAACCAACGAATAAGAAACTAGTAGATCGGTCTAAACGAATTATTGTTGAGGCCACTCAAGTCGACTACGCCACTGCAGAAAACTACTTACAAAAAGCAAACAACTCAGTAAAGACAGCCATTGTAATGATTTTATTAAATTGTGGTTATGAGGAAGCAAAACAACATCTAGATCAGGCAGATGGGTTTATACGTAAAACAAATTAGGGGGAGAGACAATGAAGAAGGAAGAAAGGATAGCCAGGGAGATATTAGAACATATCGGTGGAAAAGATAATATTCGTTCTTTCACACATTGCATGACAAGAGTACGTATAGATATAAAAAATGATGAGAAAGTTGATAAGTTTGCTCTGAGAGAAATAGAAGGGGTAATGGGTGTCATTGAGGATGATGTGTTACAGATAGTGGTTGGACCAGGTACTGTGAATAAAGTAGCTGCTTACATAACGGATATCACTGGTATTAAAATCGGTGATACATCTGAATTATTCGGTGACGATGTTGCTAAAGAAACAAAAGAAGGAATAAAGCAAAAAAATAATACTCCAATGAAAAATCTTCTTCGTAAGATTGGGAGTATTTTTATTCCATTAATCCCAGGTATAGTTGGTTCCGGGATCATAAATGGTGCTGCAGGATTTTTAAAAAACACTGGTGTTGATCCTACATTAACATGGATGCAATTGTTAACTGTTTTAGGTGGCAGTATATTTGGCTATTTAGCAATTGTTGTAGGGTGGAATACAGCCAAAGAATTTGGTGGAACGCCAGTACTTGGAGCAATAGCAGGTATTATCACAATGAATCCTGCACTGGCTGATATTTCTATCTTTGGAAGCAATCTCACCCCTGGCTATGGAGGGTTAATTGGTGCTATGTTTGCCGCTTGGCTAATGGTTTTCTTTGAAAAGCAATTCCGAAAAATTATCCCAAGTGTTGTGGATATTATTTTCACACCAACACTTACCATTCTTACGGTTGGAATGTTGACGTTAGTAGTAGTCCAACCAATTGCTGGTGTCCTTACAGAAGGGATTACCGTGGGAATAAATTGGGTGTTAGATGTTGGAGGAGCATTTGCTGGTGCGGTATTAGCAGGATTCTTCTTACCATTAGTTATGTTTGGTTTGCATCATGGATTAACCCCTATCCATATGGAATTAATTAATGCATATGATGCAACAGCATTATTACCTATTCTAGCAATGGCAGGTGCTAGTCAAGTTGGTGCAGCAATTGCAATTTATGTTAAAACAAAAAATCAACGTTTGAAAAATGTGATTAAAGGTGGACTGCCAACTGGTTTCCTAGGCATAGGCGAACCACTAATCTATGGAGTTACCTTACCTTTAGGACGACCATTTATTACTGCATGTATTGGAGCAGCAGTGGGTGGAGCATTCCAAGCAACGATGAAGACAGCTTCATCTAGTATCGGTGTTTCTGGTTTACCATTAATACCGTTAATTGTTGATAATAAATTTTTATTCTATTTTCTAGGGTTATTAATCACATATACAGCAGGATTTTTAGTAACATATTTCTTCGGATTTAAAGAATCGATGGCAGATAATCTAAAATAAAATACTCCTGTATAAGAAGACTCCTGGTAATGAGAATTTAGGGAGTCTTCTTAGTTGGCAGATCGAATAAAGGAAAAGAGATGGAGGACATGATATGAAAGGAATATCTGTATTTTTAAATGATCCGAATTACCAACAATGGGAAAGATATATTCATCAAATGAATGCAAGTGGATTTAAAGGGATATTTACTTCATTACATATTCCAGAAGATAATCCAAATATTTACGTGGAACGTCTTCGGAAATTAGGGGGAATTGCTAAGACTTATCATATGGATCTAGTAGCAGATGTATCCCCAAAATCGTTAGGCTACCTTGGCTATTCATGGGAAAATGCTAATGAACTCATTGATTGGGGAGTTACTGGTTTACGAGTAGATTATGGTATTGATGATAAAACAATTGCTGATCTTTCTAAACAGATGAAAGTTGCACTAAATGCAAGTACGATTACAGAGGAAAGTATTAATCGAATTATCCATCATGACGGAGATCTATCGAATATGGAAGCATGGCATAATTATTATCCACGTCCAGAAACAGGATTGGGTGTAGAAGATTTTAATCAAAAAAGCCAATGGTTAAAATCAATTGGTCTAAAAGTTATGACCTTTATACCAGGTGAAGAAACATTACGAGCACCATTATATGAAAGGTTACCAACACTTGAAAAACACAGAAAAACATCAACATTTTTAGCATTTGTTGAATTCGATCATAATGAATGGGTAGACCATGTATATGTGGGAGACACAGGAATTAGTGAAACATCTATAGATCAAATTCAACATTATATAAATGAAAAAGCATTTTTATTAAGAATAGATGTATTAACAAAGGATGAAGAAATATTACAACTTCTAAATATTAATCATAACAATCGAATGGATGCAGCGCGTGATGTGATTCGCTCTGTAGAATCGAGAGGTTATGCGAGTAAAGGAAATACTATGATTAAACCACTAGGAATAGAAGCAAGAAGTAAGGGTTCGGTTACCATTGATAATTGTAATTATGGTAGATATCAAGGAGAACTACAAATTACGAAGGTTGATTTACCTAAAGATAATAGAGTAAATGTGATTGGGAAAATCGTAGCAGAAGACATATCCATACTAGATTATATGAAAGCTGGAGCGAAATTTAAATTTCTTTTTTCGACGAATTGAGAAATAAATAAAATAACAAGCTATTTTTGGCTTGTTTTTTATTTTGTATTAATGAATGGAGTTTAGAAGCGGTTTTCACGGCAATTGGCTTTGTCCTTTCACGGAAAAGGAAACCCCTTTTCCGAGTTTATTTTCAGCACTTGCTGTTTCTGCCAGAGCAGTCGCCTTTCATTATAATTATGATGAAATGGACTTCTCTGTATAAAAAATGGTCACCAATAACGAAAGTATAAAGCCTTGGTCAACCTTTTCAATATATATGTTTTCAAATCGAAATAATCGAGGACTCTTTGTAATACGGTTCATAAAAACATCTATTGAATGAAGGTCTTTTGAGGTTACTTCAATACGATAGCTATTTTCTCGGATATTTTTAGTATCTATTTTTTGTTCATTTGACTGTATCTGTAGGTCATTTTGCTGTTCTGTTGTAATATAAGTTAATTCCACATTAGATGCATCAGCATTTTCTTTTATTAATTGCAACATGATGTTTGCTGATTTGCCAGCAGGAACACGGGAAGTGAGTGTATCTGCTTCTTGAGATTCTTCCTCAACTTTTTGTGAATCAATCGAGGCAAAACGATTTTTAAACGATTCTAATTCTACCGTTTTAGCCTCGACTTGCAGTTTTGTAGGCTGAATATAATGATAATATAAAGAAATATATGCCAATGAGATAACAATAATCAAACCAAGAAGTAGCCATGTATGTTTTTTTGTCCATGTATTACTCATTGTATGGAAACTCCTTTTTAATTTTCTCTTGATCTAAATCTATAAGGATAGTATTTGTGTATTGATTATCCGTTTTGTTTATATTAATAAGGTCAGTATCCAAGATATATGGTTGTTCATCCATTTTGGATAAGAGTGTAATTGTTTCGTCCATATTCGAATTAACGGTAGAGATTGTTATAGGTAGGTCTTTACCTAATTCAATTTCTACCAATTGTTCATTATTAGGAAGTAAATCCGATACGGCATGGTACAAATTCACATAATGGACCATATTATCTTGTATGTTATTTAGACTTGATTGAACTTCATTCATATATTGTTTATTAGAAAATAGTTGATTAGTTTCTGATATGCTATTCTCTGTTATAACTAATTGTTCCAGAGTGGTATCAAGTTGCTGTTTTGCTTGATGGTGTTGAAAAAGAAGTATCCCAATCATTACAAGAAGTAAACTCGATATAATAAATATAAAAATATAAATTATTCGATATTTATTAGTTTTTTTTTCAATTAAATTTATCTCTGTATTCACTTGATTTCCCCACCTTACTAGACTGTTTTTAAAGCTAACCCAAAAACATCAATGGATGAGTTGGGTATTTCTTGATCATCAAATGAATAAATAGCTAAGTCAATATTTTGTTGCAATTTATCTTTAACTTGAGGTAGGTATGGTATGTCTCCGGTCAATAACAATAGTTCGATTTTATGCTTTCCTTTTGAAATCGAATATTGATAGAAATCTATAATTCTGCTAATTTCTGTAATATAGTCATTCATGAATGTTTGATGATCCGAATTATATTCATCGCCTGATTGTTTTACTTTTATATATCGAGAGAAGATAGCTTTATGTTTTTGAAAGACAGTTAGAAATAGGGAATCGTTCGTCCAATGGATGAGTAAAACATGCTGCTTTTTTGGTTCAATTAATTGATAATAGTATCTATATATTGATAAAGAAGTAAAATCTGCTGCTCTTGGCTTTAGTTTTGCACGTTCAAATGCATGTATAAATTGATCTATTTTCTCTTTCGGATAAGCAAACAGCAATACTTGTTGATTCGTCTCCGTTTTTTCTTCTAAACTGTTAATTGCTAGTACAGGATTTGAAAAAGGAAGAAATAACGTGTTACCAATTTGTGTATGTATATAAGGTAAAATTTCTTCTGAGCTAAGAGAAATAGGTACTTCCATTTGTCTTATGACAGTTGTGTCATCTGGCAAAGCAAAGAAAAGCTGTTTTCGTTTCCATTTATATTTCTCGACCAACTCTTTCATAATCTCTCCGAAAATATCTGGCTGTTCTATTATCCCATCTTTTATCGTGTCAGAAGGGAGCTGTATTTCCCCGTTCACTACCAAACTTTCAAGAGATGGTGCTTTATGAAAACTGTAACGTATTCGCTCGTTAGTAATTACTATGTGCACTCGACCACTATTCCAAAGTTTCAATCGCATCACCTACTTAGATAAAATATTGAAGATACCAATTAAATAATGAATCTCCATAGAAATATGATATGACAATACCAATCGCGATAAACGGGCCAAATGGAAATGGTTTGTTTCGTTGAATTAATTGGATAGATAATAAAAATATGCTGATGACAGAACCGATTATGCACGCTAAGAAAAATGCTAGAATGATATTTTTATAACCTAAGACAATACCTGCCAAGCCAAGTAATTTCATATCTCCTGCTCCCATACCTCCTTTACTTAATAAAATGATTAGAAATATAATTCCAAAGCCTATTGCAGCACCTGCAAACATAGACCACCATGGGTCTAAAGGTAGCAAAATTCGTAAAGTAATGAAGATGGGTAAAAAGAAAAGCAACAGTTTGTTTGGGATTACCATGTACAAAAAGTCTGTAATACAAATAATAATTAATAAAGATATAAGTAATAAGGAAATAATTAGCTCCCACTGTAAGCCGATGTGATAATAGCTTACTGTAAATAAAATTCCGGTTATGATTTCTGTTACAAAATGGAGTGGATGAATCCTTTCATGACAATTACTGCATTTTCCCCGAAGCCAAATATAAGAAACAATAGGAATATTATCGTACCAACCAAGTTGATAGTAACAATGATCACAACATGACCGAGTATTAGCGAAGGGAAGTTGTTTGGGGAGCCGTAAACCAACGACCATAAAAAATGAACCAAAAATAGTTCCGAGGATAAAGAATAGTAGAGGATAAATATCAAACATAAGCGAGGCTCCTTACTGTAAATGATAATAAAAGAAATTCAGTGGAGATATGAATGCCCATTGGGGTATGGGGAATAAATCCGAATGTTCGCTGTTTTATTTTTCATCACAGACGGACGCTTTCCGCAGGCATCGGTTTTTATGGAAAAGAAGAACACTTTTCAAGTGGATTTTAAGCTCATGCTATTCCTGCAGAAGTCGCCGTCTATCATTACAATCAAAGCCAAGTTGTTGTTATAATACGAACATTATTATATAACTATTACAATTAATTCACTTTTAAGAGGAACTTAGCAATTATGAGATTCTCAGTTGAATTCTTAATTTTATTAAGTTATTTTTTCTCTGTAAGTAACGTTACTCTCTGCCACTATAAACAATCTTACCGTTTTCATCTTTTGTAAACGTACCCTTAGCATAATCGCCATTATTAGGGTGTTCTGGTACTTCTTGTAAATATCCAGCAGCAGCTAATTGTTCTACCGTTGTACTATTTGATAAATTTCCATCTATATCGGCTAGTTTAGCTGCATTTTCTAATAAATCCATATTTGCTTCATGAGCTTCTTCTTTTGAGTTGTCAATAACATTTCCTACAACTGGCACCGCAATTGCTACAATTATTGCTAAAATAACAATAACCGCGAGTAGTTCAACGAGTGTGAAACCTTTTTCTTTCTTTAATAGCTGTCTTAGTTTTTGTTTCATTTTTATGCCTCCTATGAAATTAGAATTCTATTTCGTTAGTTGGCCGGTTGCACTACTAGCTCCAAATTATCCAAGTGCCCACATAAAGATAATTCTTCCGCGCATCCTACTTTTTAACTATTAATAAAAATTATAAAACATATAATAGGGAAAATCTACTATTAATGAAAAATAATTGTAGAAATTTAGAATTTTCTTATTAAAATTGTTCGAACATGTTAAACATTGGTAGTACTATAGCGACAATGACTCCACCTACAAAAACAGTTAAAAATACGATCATAAAAGGTTCAATAAGGGTTTTAATTCTTGTTGAAAGTTGGTCGACTTCTTGTTCATAGAATAAAGCCGCTCGATGGAGCATTTGATCTAATGATCCTGTTTTTTCTCCTATTTCAATCATTTGAATCACTAATTTTGGGAATGCCCAATGATTTTTCATTGGCTTTGCTAAAGAATCTCCATTTGTAAGTGCATTTTTGGAATCATTTAATATTTCTTCCATTACTCTATTTTGAACAATTTTGGAAGTGATATCTACAGCTTCTATCATTGGTACAGCGCTATTTACTAACGTACTCATTGTTTTTGTCAAACGTACTAATGCTCCTTGTTGTACTAGTTTACCAGTTAGAGGAATACGCATTTTTAAAGTGTCGAGATATATTTGTAAGGAATCAGATCTTTTTATATAAAAATATCCAACCATGATAGCTACTATTATGGGGATTAAGATCCACCAATACTTACCTGCAATTTCACTTGACTGAATAATCAATTGCGTGTACAAAGGAAGTTCTTGCCCCATAGATTGAAACATATTAACAAATTGAGGAACGACAAACATAAGTAAAAACAAACCTAAAATGATAGTAATTGCACCCACTACAGTTGGATAGAGAAGCGCAGTAATAATTTTTTGTTGGTTTTGATACTGCTTTTCATAGTAGTCCGCCATTTCATGAAGAATTTCGTCTAATTGTCCGCTCGCTTCACCAGCGTGAATCATATGAACAAGCAGAGAAGGGAAGACTTTAGGATGCATTTCTGTCGCTTTAGATAGCGGGATTCCTTGATCTAATTTCTTATCTATATCAACTAGCGTTTTCTTTAGTAGCTGACTATCGGTTTGGTGAGTCATTGTTTTTGTTGCTTCTGAAATATTAATTCCTGAATGAATTAATGTAGAATACTGCCTTAAAAAGATAATAAAGTCTTTATTTTTTACTCTTTGAAAATAAGTAATGTCTTTATTCCAAGGTTTTGTTTCTTCTAAATTAATGACAATTAATCCTCTAGACTCTAATTTCTTTAAAGCTTGTTGTTTTGAATCTGCTTCGATATTACCTTTGGTTCTATTACCAGTTATGCTTCGCCCTACATATTGGAAATCCATTTTTGTTGGTTACCCCCTTGATCGATATATGGAGCAATGGATTCCGGATTAACAATGTCTTCTTTAACCAAACGAAAAAGGTCCATTTCAAAAGTATGCATTCCTTGTTCTTTAGAAGTTTGTAGTATATTTGGAATTTGATAGATTTTTTCGTTACGGATTAAGTTTTTTACTGCTGGTGTATTTATTAGTACTTCGGTTGCCACACGTCTGCTTCTCTTATCTTTCGTGATAAATAGTTGCTGGGTCAATATAGCTTGTAATATCGATGATAACTGGATACGAATTTGTTGTTGCTGCGTACTTGGAAAAATATCAATTAACCTTTCTATCGTTGATACAGTGTCATTCGTATGTAAAGTACCAAGAACCAAATGTCCAGTCTCTGCAGCAGTTATTGCCGTACTGATGGTCTCGAGATCTCTCATTTCACCTATTAAAATAACATCAGGATCTTGTCGAAGGCTTGCTCTTAAACCATTTACAAATGAATTTGTATCTACACCAATCTCTCGTTGGTTAATGATAGATTGTTTATTATAGTGAATGTATTCGATTGGGTCTTCTAGCGTGATTATATGTTTTCGCATTGTTTTATTCATATAATCGATAATAGAAGCGAGTGTTGTGCTCTTACCGCTGCCAGTGGGCCCGGTTACGAGAACTAATCCTTGATGAAACATAGAAAATTCTTTTACAACATTTGGTAAATGTAATTCATTCAATTCTGGAATATGATTTGGGATGATGCGAATAACAATAGATACTGCTCCTCTTTGATAAAAGGCATTTACTCGAAATCTGCCTAAGTTATCTTTTTCAAAAGAAAAATCGATTTCTTTGTTCTCTTCAAATTTATCTAATTGCTTCGGTGATAGAAGTAAAGAAATCATTTCTTTTGTGTGCTGTGGTTCAATAAGGTTTAATTCTTGTGGAATTAATATACCATTAACACGGAATATTGGTGGATTATCAACAGTTAAATGAATATCGGAAGTCTTTAATTCAACAGCTAATTGTAATAAATGGTCAAATAATTTTTTCATGAGAGTATCTCCTTAGATATTAATGGAAACTTGGATAATTTCTTCTACCGTGGTTAACCCATTAGAAACTTTTCGTAAGCCATCTTCTATCAGAAAAGGGACTTCTTGTTTTTTTACATAATCTTTTATTTGAGAGATTGATTTTGACTGTAATATCATACTGCGGATAGTATCATTTAGCGTCATTACTTCATGAATTGCAATTCTTCCTCTATAACCAGTTTGATGACAGACACTACACCCTTTACCGTAAGAAACTTCTTCAATTTTGATGTTCTGCTTTTTAAATAGTTCTTGTTCTAGCTCAGTTGGATGGCGTTGAGTAAGGCAATCTCTGCATATTTTTCTTACTAATCGCTGTGCAATTACTCCAGATAATGAAGATACAACTAAGTAAGGTTCAATCCCCATATCTAGAAGTCTAGGTATTGTGTCGATAGCATTATTCGTGTGAATGGTGCTTAATACTAGATGACCAGTTAATGAAGCACGTACAGCAATTTCTGCAGTTTCTTGGTCTCGGATTTCTCCTACCATAATGATATTTGGATCCTGACGTAAAATTGACCGCAAACCACTAGAGAATGTTAGTCCAACTTGACTATTTACTTGTACTTGATTAATACCTTCCAGCTGATATTCAACAGGATCCTCGATGGTAACTACATTTACATTTTCTCTATTCAGTCGTTGTATCGTAGTGTAGAGTGTAGAAGTTTTACCTGACCCAGTAGGTCCGGTAAGTAATATTAGTCCTGATGGTTGTTTTATCAACTTCTCATAGGATTGTTTATTTCGCTCAGAGAAATGCAATTCATTCATTTTTAATAATGAATTTGCTAAATCTAGTATCCGAATAACCATTTTCTCACCGTGTACAGTTGGCAATGATGATATGCGAAGATCAACTGGTTTATTGCTCACTACAGAAGTAATTCTTCCATCCTGAGGCAACCTTGTCTGGGTAATATTCATATTTGCTAGTATCTTTATTCTGGCTACTAATGCGGATTGAAATTGTTTTGAAATTACTTTTTCTGTTTGCAAATGCCCATCAATTCGGAACCTAATTTGTATGGTAGATTCTTGTGGATCAATATGTATATCACTCGCTTTTAACTGCACACCAGTATGTAATATTTGATCAAGTAGTTCAATTACCGGTGACTCAATAGAATCTTCATCTACAATATGACTAACATCATTATTATAATAGTATTTATTGATGGCAAAGCGGATATCATCTTTAGCTGCGATAACTGGTGATACAGTGAACCCTGTGGCTATTTCTATATCATCGATTACAAAATAGTCCATAGGATCTGCCATTGCTAAAAGTAAGTTACCTTCGCTTAATTGTAAAGGTATAACCAAATTTTCTTGGGCAGATTCTTTTGTCACGTATCCAAGGACTTGTTCTTGAATTGGATATTGAAATAAAGAGACATGTGGTATACCAAGTTGAAATTCAAGAACTTCGATTAGTTGTTGCTCAGTAATAAAACCTAATTCAAGTAAAACGTCTCCCAATTTTTGGTTGGTTTTTTTGTTTTCAAGTGCTGTATTGATTTGTACGGATGTAACTAAACCAGCTTCTTGAAGTAAATCACCTAACCGTTTTCTAGTTATCAATTCCTCTCCCTCGCTTTCATTCTTGTTTATTTAGTGTGAATTCCATGACTTCATCTACTTTTACATTGGTAGTATCGTTATATCCGGTACTGGAGTATTCAATTCGAATTAAATTCTCTGTACTAGTTGCGTTCATTTTTGAAATAAAGAAGTACCTTGTTGAATCTATTCTTTTGGTTGAGGAATCGTTAAACCATGTATTCATTACGTCCTCAATTTCTTGTTCTAGTATTTCTAAATCTGAGTAATTCGTGTTTATAATTTGTTCTAATTCTGATTGCTTTTCTTTCGTTTGTTGTTGTACATATGTTGTTCCCATTTCTGCAATAAGCTGTGCATCTAAACGAACATCCATCTGATTTACTTGTTTGTTTGTATTAATTAGTTGTGTAGAAAGTGTAAGAAAAAATAATAAAAACAAAGTGATAATAAACAAACTTAATATTAATGCAGCTCCTTTTTCTTGTTTCCAATTATTCATCACTATCACCAGGTAGATATGTATAAGAGTCTGTAATTTTCTTTCCATCACTGGATAAGACAGTGATGTGGGTGCGAAAAAGGTCTACTTCCGCTTCTTTGCAGATATTAAGCTTTGCATTATACGTTAAGTTATTAACCTCATACTCTTTAAAACTGACATCTTCTCTTGATGGATGATTACAGAATTGAAATTCTTTATTAAAAAAATTTGTAACACTATCAATTTGCTTTATATCTCCGACTATTTGTGGCAATAAATTACTTGCTACAATTTCATTCTTTGTTTTGTTCTCCCAGTTCAATAATTGAGGGAACATGGGGAGTAGTATACTCATTGTTATAGCAAGAATAGATATAGCAGCAATTACTTCAATTAAAGTAAATCCTTTCCTATTCAGTAAAATAGTTTTATAATACAATTTAATATACTCCTTATTAACTAGAACTTTTATCCTATTATACCATTAGATGGGTGTTGTTAAAATGAATTTTCGAATTTTTTTGAATGAAAAAGGAGTCACTTTAGTAGAATTATTAGCTATATTGGCTTTATTGGGTACAATTATTGCCTTGTTTTCTACTGCAATTTATCAAGGTATAGGTGGAAAAGACAAAGTAACTACAACTAATTCCATGCAACAAAATGGCAACGTAATCATAAATGCTTTTCGTGAAGACTATAATCAAAAAACAAATGGTATTTCCACTCAAGATACATTTACTTTATGTTCGAATGTGGGATTGGAACATGTCGACAAAGTCATTGTAAATAATCATGAAGTTACAATGATTGAAGGATGCTCGACTGAAGAATATCGTATAGATGAGAAATTAAATCTTGAACTTGTATTTAGTAAAGGGGATGAACAGCTAATTTTACATACATTATTAGATGGAAAAGAATCACTTTCATTAGCTTTTGAAGTAGAACCGGAGGATGATATAGATAAGGGAGATCCAGATGATTATGAACCTGGAGATACTCATCCATCTTGGGATAAGTACATTTGTGACTTCTATGGAAATACTTCGTTTAAACAATCACAAATGGGGAGTTGGAATGCATGTGACCCTACTACTATTCATGAGGGTAATGCTTGGTTTCTTAATAATTTTTCCATCCATGAAATTAAGTTATTTGTTGATTATAATTTATTTGCAGATAAAGATTTTACTCTACATGAGAAATCTACAGTTAATGTAGGAGAAAGCGCGCTAATGGAAGGTGGATTAACATTCACTCCAGGGACGATGAAAGTGGGAAAAAATCTAAAAGTACAAGGAAGTACTATATTACATAATAATGCAAAGCTTGAAATTGGAGAAAATGCATTGTTTGAATCTCCTTTGACAGTAACGAATGGAGAAGTAATCACTAATCGAAATTTAGAAGCAAAAAAAGAAGTACGAATCGAAAATAATGGAGTCATACACGTAGGTGGAAATGCGCATTTTTTTGAGAAAGTACAATTTAATGGTCGTTCAAATTTAACAATAGACGGTAACGCTACGTTTGAAGGTAATCTTCACTTTCAAGAGATAAGCCAAATTGTCGTCGGGGGAGATGCACATATAAAAGGGAATACCGGCCCAGAATGGGGAGCAGGACAAATGTGTGTATATGGTGATGCTACTTTTGATCAAACAATATATAAAAATTTAAAACAAGTTGAAACGGATGCGTGTTTTCAACCTGCAGGACATCATATCTATATAGTCAATAAATAACTCGAGACAAATAAAAACACGGCTCTCACGATGGCCGTGTTTATTATAGTATTCCCATTCTTCCTAGTATCCCTAATAAAACAAAAAATCCGATGACGATCCAGAGAAGGTTTTTTCGAATAAATGCTGGAATTCGTTTTTTCTTTCGCCAACGATTAGGATCAAACTGAACAGAGTCATCATCTGAAGAAAATTTTGTTCTACGTCTCATCCAAGGGGAATAGCTAGCAACATTTTTTAATAATAATGGTGCATAAATGAGTCCGCTAAGAAATCCAAAAAGATGGCCAAGAATACTGATATTAGGTCTTATAAAAGTCATTACTAATCCAATACCAACAATGACAGCTATCATTTGACTACTTGATTGATCTATTAAGTCTTTGCGATACATTACCATAAATACATAAATACCAAATAACCCAAATATCGCTCCAGAAGCTCCTAAATGAGCATAATTCATTGGCTGTAGAAAGAATATAGCAATATTGGCAGTAATTGCAGTGCCGAGATATGCAAGAATAAACTTAAATTTCCCTAGCATTTGTTCTAATGCTGGGCCGAATAATACAAGGGAAAATGAGTTAAATAACATGTGCATTAATCCTCCGTGAAGGAAAATCGGTGTAATTATTCGCCACCATTGGCCATCTGCAATTGCTGCATTGAATCCTATTCCATAAATTTCGATAAACCTACCAATTTGTAATTGTAGTAAATCGTTCATTGCCCATAATGTTATATTGATAATAACTAATACAGAGACAACAGGATATAGACTCATAAATTCTTTAATACTTCGTTCATTACGTATAAACAATGAGGAATCCCCCAATACATGTATAATAGAAGGTACTAGTTACTCTAATACCTTATTAGAAATACTATCATTATAATACGGAATTATATCAATTATGACCAATATAAGGTCTTTTTAACAATTATAAACCTCTTAAATAAGGAGAGAGCACGATGATTTGTGGAGTAGGAATTGATATTATTGAACTAAATCGAGTTGAAGCACTAATAAGAAGAAATGAACGTTTTATAGATCGTATTTTAACCGAGAACGAACAAAGAAAGTTCCATTGCTTATCAGATCATAGAAAAGTGGAATATATAGCAGGAAGATTTGCTGCTAAGGAGGCATTTGCGAAAGCTATAGGAACAGGTATTGGTGAGCTGGGTTTCAAAGATATAGAAATTATCAATAATGCTCATGGTGCACCACATATGAAGGTGAATGGATTTAATGACAAGGTGATTCATTTATCTATTTCGCATAGTAAAACATATGCCGTGGCAAATGTTATTTTAGAAACACATGAATAATGGAAAATGCATAATTGTATAGTTTGTCTCATATATTTTAGTGCGGTAGGAGGGAACTACATGTATATTGTCACCGCAGAAGAAATGTACGGAATTGATAGGGAAACAATGGGAAGTATTGGTGTAGACGGAAAGATACTAATGGAAAATGCAGGTAGAGAAGTAAGTAGGGAAATCAAAAAAAGAATAACGAAAAATGATGTCATTACAGTACTTGTTGGTGGCGGGAATAACGGAGGAGATGGGTTTGTAGTAGCTCGGACGTTACATGTAGAAGGATTCAGTGTACAAGTGGTCCAAGTTGTCGGTGATGAAAAAATTAGAGGGGATGCAGATTATCATAAAAATTTGTTTCTTCGATGCAACGGATTAATATTTTATCTAGATTTCTCAGTGGACGAAGTACGGCATATTATAAAGGAGTCAACAGTAGTTGTTGATGCAATGGTAGGAATTGGAGTGAAAGGAAATTTAAAAGATTCCTTGTTATCCGTTGCACAACTCGTAAATAAATCGAATAAACAAGTGATTGCTATTGATATCCCATCGGGGCTTCCAGCAGAAGAATATCATTCAAAATTTTATGCTGTACAAGCTGATACAACGGTCTTAATTGGTGCCTTAAAACAGTCGTTATTTTTACAAGATACAGCTTCCTATTATGGGGAATGGGTGATGGTCTCCATTGGTTTTCCGAATGAAGTGATTCATAGATATACGGATAAGCAATGGTGGAACAGAATATCTTTTCAATCTTCTTTTCCTAAGCGAAAGGAGACTTCCCATAAAGGAACGCATGGCAGAGGGTTAGTAATAGGGGGTAATCGTTTAATGCCCGGATCTGTCATGATGACTACGAAGGCAGCAATACGATCTGGAGCGGGCTTAACGACAACTGGCACTTCCAAAGAAGTAATATCCATAATGGCCTCTAGTTGTAATGAATCCATGTATGTACCTATTCAAGAAGAAGATGGCTATTTATCCGATGCATCGGAAATCAATTATTCTGCATATGATGCAGTAGCTATAGGGATGGGAATTGGAAGAGAGAACGTAACACAGCAACTCATTCAGAATGCAATTACTGATGTGAAAGGGATATTACTTGTAGATGCTGATGGACTCTATCATTTAAAAGAGCGATTAAGTGGATTAAAGTCACGACAAAAACCTACAATACTCACTCCGCATCCTGGAGAAATGGCATCTTTACTAGATGTATCCATATCGCAAATATTGCAAAAGCCATTTACTTTTAGTAAGGATTTCGCAATAAAGTATGGAGTATATTTAGTATTAAAAGGAAAATTTACAATCATTACATCACCTACAGGTAGACAAGTTGTTGAGTCTGGAGGGAACCCTGGCCTTGCTAAAGGTGGTAGTGGTGACGTATTATCAGGAATTATTCTGGCTATGGTAATGCAAGATCAACCGATATTTGAAGCAATCTGTAATGGTTGTTATCTACATTCTGCTTCAGCAGATAATTTGGTGAAAGCAGAGCATTCCGTCTATGATCTAACTGCAACTGATGTAATTGAAGGAATTCCTAAAGCCCTGCGTACATTAACTTCTAGTGAGTGATAATAGTTCCCTTTGTTAATTGAGACAAGGGAGATATGCTGATGAAAAAACACAATGCTTTTAAAGTAGCATTTATTTTAGTGGCTCTTGTAGGATTGTTGGCAGCATGTGGTGAGAAATCACAAGAAGATGTTGTGGCAAAATTACAAGAAACAACGGAAGATTTGGATGGTTATAAGGCAACTGCTGAAATGGCTATGAATACAGGTTCAGAGGAACAAACATTTGCAATTGATGTATGGTTCCAAAAAGATAATAAGTATCGAGTTAAATTAGAGAATGGAATGGATCAGCAGGAGAGCCAAATTATATTGAAGAATGACGATGGTGTATTTGTGTTAACTCCAGCTTTAGATAAAAGCTTTAAATTCCAGACCGAGTGGCCGGATAATAGTAGCCAACCATATCTGTTCCAATCATTGGTTACAGATGTAGTTAATGATCCAGAGGCAACTTTTGAATCAACGGATAATCATTATGTTTTTAAAACAAAAACAAATTATCAAAGCAATAATAATCTCCCATTTCAGGAGGTTTATTTCGATAAAGATGCATTCACCCCAGCAATGGTTAAAGTCTTAGATAAAGATGGAAATGCTCTAGTGAATGTAACATTCTCTGAATTTGAGTTAGACCCGACCTTCGCAGAAGATGATTTTTCAATGGAGAAAAATATGGAAGGGGCAGGTAACAAAGAAGGAGAAGAATCGTCTGCCACAGAAGACATAGAAGCGAGTGGAAGTGTAACGGATGATTTAATGGTTGTCTATCCACAATTTACGGCAGGGGCAGAGAATACAAATAAAAGAGAAGTGGAAATGGAAGACGGCGCTCGTGTCATTTTAACGTTTGAAGGCGAGAAAAACTTTACTTTAGTGGAAGAAAAGAAATTAACTGAAAATGTAATGTCTCAGCCACAGGAAGTAAATGGAGAAATTATTAACCTTGGAAATACGATTGGTGCCTTGGAAGAGAATACTCTTCAATGGACATTCGGAGGTGTAGACTATACACTCGCTAGCGATGAACTTACGAGGGAAGAAATGATTCAAGTAGCACAATCTGTACAAGGACAGGTCGTAAAATAAACCAGATGATGACAGGCTCACAACGATTGGGCCTGTTCCTTTGTCTTTTAGAAGATAGTTTAGCAATAAGAGAACATTAAAATTGTAAGCAAAAGATCACCAGTATGTATAGTTCTTTTACTTAAGATGCAATTCTTTTTAGCATGATTTAAATATTAATGCATATATTTTACAGGAGTTCCAAAAGATAAGCGAAACTATTTAAAGAAGTATAACTAACATCATATACCACCATTTCCACAGGAATAAACGACAAATTCATATGTTTTTTTAATAAAATCGCCAGAACCCCTTTGCAAATCGACCGATGGAATGCTATGATAAAATAGAATTTATTATCGTTCGTTAACAGTTGTTGGAGGTGCATGGTTTTGTCAGAAAGTCTACAGGAAATCATGGTGAAGATGCCAAAGAACCTACTAAGTGAGGTGGATGGGTTAATGAAATATGAAAATAGCGATCTAAGCGATTTTATTTGTGAAGCAACGCAAATTTATTTAAACCATAAAAAAGAAGAGCACATTCAGCGCTTCCACGAAACAATGCAGCGTGGTTATGAAGAAATGGGACGTATTAATTTGACGATTGCTTCCGAGGCCTTTCAAGCTGAAGAGGAGGCTGAAAACACCCTAGAGCGCTCTGTGATCGGGGTGTAACAATTTGATCGTTCAAAGAGGCGAGGTATATTTCGCTGACTTATCCCCTGTTGTTGGATCGGAGCAAGGTGGGGTAAGGCCTGTCCTAATTCTCCAAAACGACATCGGTAACCGTTTCAGCCCTACTGTTATTGTCGCTGCGATAACAGCGCAAATTCAAAAGGCAAAATTACCAACCCATGTGGAGATTGATGCAAAGCGATATGGATTTGATCGGAATTCCGTAATTCTATTGGAACAAATCAGGACGTTGGATAAGCAGCGTTTAACGGATAAAATTACGAAATTAGATAAGGAAATGATGATTAAAATTAATCAGGCACTGGAAATAAGCCTCGGCTTAAAAGATGTATATGGTGGATAAACTCCTACTCTTTCTTTGAGTAAGGAGTTTTTTGTTTGCTTTTGTCTCTTCGTGAATGAGGACAATTATTAAACAAGGTTATAAATGTTATTAGACAGTGCATCTGTGTTATAATTAGAGTCGAATATAGTTCATATACACACATATTTGTAGACTTTAATTGCAGAATTTGATATTACGTGTAACAATATGTCTAAATTTTAATTTAAATTATCTGGGTGGAGGTAGAGAAAGCATGAAACGAGGACTTAGAGAGCTCCTTATAGAAAATAGCGATTCTATTGTTGAAAATTGGTTGGAGGAGATTAATTCATTAAAAACGGGGAATTATACAGCGACTATTTCGGACGAGTTGTATGAAAGTACAAATCGAGAATTTGTTAATGTGATATTTACTAGTATCCGTAATCAAGGTTCTTCAAAAGAAGTAGAAGATTTTTCTGAAAAAATCATTAATCTAGGTTGGCCTTTAAGCTATCTGACAGATGGATTACAGGTTTTTCGAAGAGTGTCAATAGATTATCTGCTTAGTCAATCCGAACAAGTAGATTCGAACCAATTCTCAATGATTTTATCGAATGTTGATGAGTGGGTGGAGCCTCTAATTCGCCAATTAGTAAATGAATACTCTGGTAGCTGGGAGAATATTCTATCGTTGCAACGTGTTGCTTTACAAGAATTATCTGCCCCACTGATTCCGGTTATGGAAGGTATTACAGTAATGCCTTTAATTGGTACGATTGATACAGAGAGAGCAA
The DNA here is from genome assembly GCF_047238145.1 of Oceanobacillus phoenicis. Lineage (NCBI taxonomy): Bacteria > Bacillati > Bacillota > Bacilli > Caryophanales > Bacillaceae > Oceanobacillus > Oceanobacillus phoenicis. Next base: position 21,362 of record NZ_JBDFME010000001.1, on the reverse strand, counting down.
AGTTAATTATGGAGAACCTATTAGAAGGTACTATAAAACATAATTCAGAAGTTGTATTAATAGATATTACAGGTGTTCCAGTAGTGGATACGATGGTTGCGCATCACATTATTCAAGCTGCAGAAGCTGTTCGATTAATTGGTTCTACATGCATTTTAGTAGGTATACGACCTGAAATTGCCCAAACGATTGTCAATTTAGGTATTGATCTAAGTAATTTCCCGACGCAGAGTTCATTGAAAAAAGGTTTTACTAAAGCATTAGAACTTACAGGCCGTGAAGTTGTAGATTTGAAAACTCGTGAGGCAGATATTGAAGGAATCATAAATTCCTTGAAAGGAGAATAAGTATATGCGAATTCCAATTTTAAAACTCCATAACTACTTACTTATCTCTATTCAAACAGAAATAGATGATCAAACAGCAATTCAATTTCAAGAAGACTTATTAGATAAAATTCATAAAACAGGAGCTTCAGGTGTAGTAATTGACTTAACTTCTGTTGATATAATTGATTCTTTTATTGCAAAAGTGCTTGGGGATGTTGTATCGATGTCGGATTTAATGGGGGCGAAAGTTGTACTTACTGGGATTCAACCTGCTGTTGCAATGACATTAATTGATTTAGGTATCCATATGCAAAATGTCCCTACAGCATTAGATTTAGAACAAGGGATAGTTAAGCTTCAACAGGAATTGGAGGTATAATGATGGATCCACAATCCTGCGTGAATATAAAAAAAGAGTGGGATATTGTTGGAGCAAGACAACTTGGTCGTGAAATGGCAAAGCAAGTGGGTTTTGGAACGGTTGACCAGGCGAGGGTTGCAACAGCAATATCAGAATTAGCTCGTAACATATACTTATACGCTGAACACGGTAAGATTTGTTTTGAAGTTATTAAAGGCGAAAAGAAACAAGGTTTATGCATGATTGCGTTAGATAATGGCCCTGGAATAAGCGATATTAGTCGTGCTATGCAAGACGGTTATACTACTTCCGGAGGACTAGGAGCAGGGCTTCCAGGAGTGAAAAGACTAATGGATGACTTTGATATTGAATCCGAAATAGGAAAAGGTACGAGAATAAAAGCTGTGAAGTGGGTAAGATAAAGATATCCATATGACGGTTCAAAACGAGTATAATTTTCCTCTATTTATAAATTACGGGGGATAATCAAATGGAAAAGACGATAAAAAATAATACAAAAAGATATCAAGATTTATTGGAAAAATATATTCATTCTCAAGATGAAGAAGCATTGTACGGAATTGAGAAAGTAAGTAAAGATTTTATAAAAAAGAATATATTACCTGAAGAAATTATTAATCTTCATATACAAGCAATGGAGAACTTGAATCCCGAATTAACGGATGATTATAAGAACTCCATGAACTTTTTATTGGAAGCGATGATTTTTTATGGTTTAGCTCTACAAGAAGTAACTAATCTCAGGCAAGAGAAAGATGTATTAACTTCGGAGATATCGATTGCAGCTAATATGCAAAAGACACTGCTAGGAACCGAAAAACCAGAAATTGATGGTGTGGATTTAGGAATTATTAGTGTTCCTGCACATCAGATGAATGGCGACTACTACCATTTTGCAAAAGGAAGTGGTGATACCTTTGGAATTGCCATTGCGGATGTTATTGGTAAAGGTATTCCAGCAGCGCTTTGTATGTCGATGATTAAGTATGCAATTGATAGTTATCCTGAGGAATCCATGCGTCCAAAAACTATTTTAAAAAACCTTAACCGAGTAGTAGAAAGAAACATTGACCCAAGTATGTTTATTACGATGTGTTATGCACACTATCATCCATCGGAAAATATACTTCGTTTTTCTTCAGCTGGTCATGAACCCGGTTATTTTTATCATGCAAAAACAGATACATTTGAAGAAATAAAGATGAAAGGGTTAGTGTTAGGTGTAATGCCTGACGCAACTTATCAAGAAATCGATTTAACGATGGATGATAATGATATGGTAATTCTACTAACCGATGGTGTAACCGAATGTCGTGATGGAGACCGTTTTATTGAAACAGAAGAAGTTTTACAAGTGATTCGACAATACGCACATTTATCTGCACAAGAGATGGTTGATAGTGTTTACAAACATTTTGAGCGTTTGCAAGGATTTCAACTTCGAGATGATTTTACATTATTTGCTATTAGAAAAAGTGTTTGATCTCTTATTTGATGGGGTATATAAGTTAAAGGCCTAATAAGAAATTTTGTTTAAACTATTATGTTAAGGAACGAGGAGGTACGTAATGAATTTATCGGTAAATACAGAGGAAAACGATGGTCGAATTGTATTAAAGGTTGCAGGTGAAATTGATGCTTATACTGCTCCGAAATTAAAAGAAACACTATTACCATTGATTAAAGAATCCTCTAATCATGTACAAGTTGATTTAGAGGAGGTCAATTATATGGACAGTACTGGTTTAGGAGTGTTTGTAAGTGCTCTTAAAGCTTCCAAAGAAAGTGAAAGTAATTTTGAGCTGATTAATGTACAAGATAGGGTTTATCGCATATTTGAAATTACAGGGTTAGATGAAATCATTCAGTTAAAAGCGATTCGAGGTGTCAATGAATAATGAGTAACTATGATTATATTGAAATGAAAGTTCCAGCAAAACCTGAGTATGTAGGTGTTGTTCGTCTTACATTATCAGGAGTTGCCAATCGTATGGGTTTTTCATACGAATCTATTGAGGATCTAAAAGTTGCGGTATCTGAAGCAATTACAAATGCGGTAAACCATGCTTACAATGATAATGAAGCAGGAGAAATTACAATCGGCTTTGGAATATATGAAGATCATATCGAAATTATGATTGCCGATCGTGGAGAAAGCTTTGATCTAGAAAAAATTAAAAAGGAAACAGGTCCATACCACCCAGAAGAACCCGTAGAAAAGTTAAGAGAAGGTGGATTTGGTTTATTCCTGATTGAAGCACTAATGGACGATGTAAAAATCAACAATCAATATGGCGTAATGATTATGATGACTAAATATATAACAGAAGAAGAGGTGGACATAGATGACGACCAAATCTCAACCACACAATAAAGGGGGAGATGAGGTTTACCAATGGATTGAGTATCTACAGAAAGATCCAACTAATGAAGAAATACAAGAAAAAATCGTCTTGATGTATAAAGATTTAGTGGGGTCGATCGCAAGAAAGTATTCCAAAAATAGTGCGATTCATGAGGATTTAGTACAAGTCGGAATGATTGGATTACTAGCCGCGGTCAGGAGATATGATCCAACATATGGTAAGTCATTTGAATCCTTTGCAATACCAACAATTATAGGTGAAATTAAACGATTCATACGTGATAAAACATGGAGCGTACATGTACCACGAAGAATTAAAGAACTAGGACCAAAAATAAGAAAAGCTGTAGACGAATTAACTACAGATAATCAAAAATCACCTTCAGTGGCTGAAATAGCAGATTATATAGGAACATCAGAAGAAGAAATTTTAGAAACAATGGAAATGGGTCAGAGCTATAAAGCTCTATCTGTTGATCGGAAAATCGAGTCTGATTCTGATGGAAGTACAGTCGCCATTCTAGATCTAGTAGGTAATAGTGAAGATGGCTACGATAATGTAGACCAACGTATGATGTTAGAAAAAATATTACCGATTTTATCAGAAAGAGAACAACAAATTTTAGAATGTACGTATTTCAAGAATATGAGTCAAAAAGAAACAGGAGAACTTCTTGGTATATCTCAAATGCACGTCTCTAGACTACAGCGTCGTTCTTTAAGAAAGCTTAGAGAAGCGATTCAGTCAGAGAGTACGGAGGTTTTAGATTGATTTCTGGAGAACATGTAGATGTCTCTGTATTTCAAGTACCCAAAAAAGGGAATTATGAATGTGGAGATAGCTATTTTTATATAGAGTTAGAAAATGAATTTCTATGTGTAATAGCAGATGGACTTGGAAGCGGTGAGATTGCCAAGGAGTCATCTCAGGTAGTAATTGATATTATTAAAAGCCAAGTTCAAGCACCAGTTGAAGAGATTGTGCGTGTTTGTAATGGGGAGTTATCTGGAAAGAGAGGCGTCGTTCTCGGAATTCTAAAGATTAACTTTGATAATAATATCGCAGCATTCTCTTCAATCGGAAATATTGGGATCATGGTATTGGAAGAAGGGAAAAAGAAAAAGCGTAATATCCCTAATGCTGGTTATCTAGGTAGTTTTAATAGAAAATGTAAAGTAATGACATATGAACTTAGGAAAAACACAAATTTAATCATGTTTTCTGATGGTGTTCAAGATAAAGAGTTATCTCAACATTTTTTTGTTGATTCTAATGTGGATACGATAATTGATACTTATCGCCAAACTACGGATAAGATAAGACACGATGATACTACCTTAATTGCAATGCGTTTTAAGAAATAAGCTGATTTCATAACAACTAACAGTATGTTAGTCTTTTATGAAATCAGCTATTTTTGTGTAGATAATCAAGCAAATCCCTATCAAAATTAGGATTCGAGTGAAGTTTTTGATAAAATAGATAGTATATTCAAGGAGGAGTAGTAATGTCTGAAATAGATAAAAGTTTATTAAAAATGGTAACGGATGAAACCGGAGTAGGAACATCTACTGTTGAAAAAGTAATTGCATTACTGGATGAAGGTAATACCGTTCCTTTCATCGCAAGGTACCGTAAAGAAGTAACAGGCGGATTAGATGAAGTAAAAATTAAGTCAATTCAAGACAAATGGAATTATGTGGTTAACCTCTCTGAACGTAAGCAAGAGGTATTAAGAATCATTGAAGAACAAGGAAAACTCACCAAGGAACTAGAGAATGATATAAAAGCTGCTACGCAATTACAACGAGTGGAAGATTTATATCGTCCCTATAAGCAAAAACGCAGGACGAGAGCAACTATAGCAAAAGAAAAAGGCTTAGAACCTTTCGCGTTACTCGTTTGGTCACAAGAGAAAGATGTTAATTTACAAGAAGAGGCAAAGCAATATTTTTCTCAGGAATATGAATTACATACAATAGAGGATGTATTGCAAGGAGTCAATGATATTATCGCAGAATGGATATCCGACGATGCCAAATACCGTGATTATATTCGTGATATTACATTTAAGCGCGGGCTTATTCAATCTGAAGTGAAGAAACAAGAAGATGATGAAAAAGGAATATATGAAATGTACTATTCCTATAGTGAAGCAGTTCGATCTTTAGTTTCTCATCGAATTTTGGCCTTGAACAGAGGAGAAAAAGAAAAGATATTAAAAGTGCAAATTGAACCTCCTGTTGATCAAATTATATCTTATCTAGAAAAACAAACTATAAAGAACAATATTAATGAGCAACTTACCAATTCTTTGAAAGTGGCAGCGGAGGATAGCTATAAGCGTCTTATCCAGCCATCTATCGAACGAGAGATTCGTAATGAACTCACAGAGAAAGCAGAGGCCCAGGCTATTGAGGTATTTTCTGTTAATTTGAAGAACCTTTTATTACAACCACCATTGAAAGGAAAAGTTGTCTTAGGTGTGGACCCTGCATTTAGAACAGGATGTAAACTAGCTGTAGTAGACGAGACGGGAAAGGTACATCATATTGGAGTAATTTATCCAACAGCTCCTAAAAATGATATCAAAGGAGCAGAAAAAGTCGTTTTACAACTTATTGAACAGTTTAGTGTTGAATTAGTTGCTATTGGGAATGGAACGGCTTCTCGTGAAACAGAGCAATTTATTTCCGATGTTATAAGAAATAAAGAATTGGACCTTCCATATATTATTGTCAATGAAGCTGGAGCAAGTGTTTATTCCGCATCTCCTCTTGCTAGAGAAGAGTTCCCAGACTTACAAGTAGAAGAAAGAAGTGCTGTGTCTATCGCGCGACGTGTACAAGACCCATTAGCAGAACTCGTAAAGATTGACCCGAAATCGATTGGTGTAGGTCAATACCAGCATGATGTTAGTCAAAAAGAGTTATCCGGTTCGTTGTCATTCGTAGTAGAAACAGCGGTTAACCAAGTAGGTGTAAATGTCAATACAGCTTCATCTTCGTTATTGCAATATGTATCTGGTTTAAGTAAAACCGTCGCGAATAATGTAGTGAAACAACGAAATGAAGAGGGGAAATTTACGAACCGTAAGCAATTAAAGAAAATTCCAAGACTAGGAGCGAAAACGTATGAGCAAGCAATAGGGTTCTTGAGAATTCCTGATGGAGATACTGTTCTCGATCGCACTCCAATTCACCCGGAAAGCTATGATCAGACAAAAAAATTACTACAAATGTTAGGTTATACGGAGAATGATATTGGTAGTGAAAAATTACAACAGGAGCTAAATAATTTAGATAAAAAAGCTACTGCTGAGAAGTTAAATATAGGATTACCAACGCTAGAAGATATAATGGAAGCATTAGGAAAACCAGGAAGAGATCCACGTGATGACTTTCCACAACCATTATTAAAGAAAAACGTTATGAATATGGAAGATCTAAAACCAGGTATGGAACTACAAGGAACAGTGAGAAATGTAGTAGATTTTGGCGTTTTTGTTGATATTGGTGTGAAACAAGATGGACTTGTGCATATTTCCAAGATGTCGAAGCAATTCGTTAAACATCCCATGGATATTGCTTCAGTTGGAGATGTAGTGACAGTCTGGGTTGATCAAGTTGATGTACAAAAAGGTCGAATTGCATTAACGATGGTCAGAAATGACGATAAATAAAAAGCATGGCTCTTTTTTAGAGCCATGCTTTAATATTAAACAATAATTATTTTACGCTTTCGGGAACTTGTAATCCAAGTCCTTGAGCTACGCGCTCTCCCCATTCAGCGTCTGCTTTATAGATATGCTCAATTTGACGAAGTTTGATTTCATCTTTTGTAACTGGAGTCATATGACCTACAAATGCTTCAACTAGACGATCTTTTTCATCTGCTGACATAAGGCGATAAAGATCGCCAGCTTGAGTATAATGATCATCACTGTCGTAAGTTACACTATCTGCTTGACCATATACTTCAAATGGGTTGATTTTAGTTTCATTATCTTCTGTTGGACCATTTACGCTATTTGGTTCATAATTTGGTTTGTTACCGCCATTACCATCTACGCTCATGTAGCCATCACGTTGATAGTTATTTACTTCGTTTTTAGGACGGTTTACTGGAATACTATGATGGTTTGCTCCTAGACGGTAGCGATGTGCATCAGAGTAACCGAATAAACGACCTTGAAGCATTTTATCTGGAGATGCTTCAATTCCAGGTACGAATTGACCAGGTGAGAAAGCAGCTTGTTCTACTTCTGCAAAGTAGTTCTCCGGATTACGATTTAATACCATACGTCCAACTTCAATACGTGGATAGTCTTTTTTAGACCAGATTTTTGTTACATCAAATGGATCCCATTTGTACGTTTTTGCATCTTCATAAGGCATAATTTGTACATATAGTTTCCAAGCAGGGTGGTCCCCTTCTTCAATTGCATTAAATAAATCTTCTGTATGATAATCAGGGTTTTCACCAGCGATTTTATCTGCTAATGCAGGATCTAAGTTTTTAATACCTTGTTCACTAATAAAGTGGTATTTAACCCAGAATGCTTCTCCTTCTGCATTAACCCATTTAAATGTATGACTTCCATATCCATTCATGTGGCGTAAAGTAGCCGGAATACCACGGTCACTATGAAGGTATGTAACTTGGTGTAATGATTCTGGTGATAATGACCAGAAATCCCATACCATGTCTTTATCTTTTAAATGAGTTTGTGGGTTACGTTTTTGTGTGTGAATAAAATCTGGAAATTTAATTGCATCACGAATGAAAAAGATTGGTGTATTATTACCAACTAAATCATAGTTACCTTCATCAGTATAAAATTTAACTGCGAAACCACGTGGGTCACGTACAGTGTCTGCAGATCCTAGTTCACCAGCAACTGTAGAGAAGCGGATAAACATGTCTGTGCGTTTACCTTTTTCACTGAGGAAATCAGCTTTTGTATATTTTGATATTTCGTCATTTGTAACTTCGAAGTATCCATGTGCACCTGCACCTTTTGCGTGTACAACACGTTCAGGAATACGTTCTCTATTAAAATGAGCAAGTTTCTCTAGTAAATGAAAATCTTGTAGTAGTGTAGGTCCATTATGTCCAGCTGTAATTGAGTTTTGGTTATCGCCTACTGGTGCTCCAGCAGCAGTTGTTAATGTGTTTTTCTTATTACTCAATGTAAATCTCCTCTCTTTCATTAAGTATTAAATCATCTACAATTAATATTATAATATATTCCAGATAAAAATCAATATTTAATTACAATTATTTTAAATAACAAATAGATCAAATACTGAATTGGTTTAAGGACAAACATTTTCTCTATTAATTGAGAGTTCTCGGAATCACTGATATCATACATTTACCTTATTTTCCAAGCAAATCAAATTTGTCGAGTTAAATGGTAATCTTCTTAGTACATATAATAGGAAATGATACAAATTACTGCAAATAATTTCTCATTATATTAAACTAAAAGAATAGTTTATTGATAAGGTAAGGAGAGATTTTAATGAGACTTCCTAGTGATATTGAATTGTTTGAATTAGTCGATAAGCTATCCTTAACGTATTTTAATAAACCTTTTGTAGATAAGGTGTATTTCAATTCACGTTTAAGAACTACTGGTGGCAGATACCTACCGAGTAAAAAAGTAATTGAATTGAACCCAAAGTATGTAATAGAGAGTAATAAAGAAGAGTTTTATGGGATAATAAAGCATGAATTATGTCATTATCATCTTCATATAGAAGGAAAAGGATATAAACATGGAGATCGTGAATTTAAAGAACTTTTAAAAGCTACTGGATCTCCAAGACATTGTTCGCCATTACCATCACAACAGAGAGAGTATCTTTATAAATATCAATGTAATCGATGTGGGTTTGTCTACAAAAGAATAAGAAAAGTAAATATGAGAAAGTATAGATGTGGGAAATGTAGGGGGAGTTTAAAGGAAATTTAATTTTTTTCAAAAGAAGTATTGACGATAAATATCTTTCCGTGTTAAATTAATAAAGCTGACAAGTTGAGAAAACAAGTAGGCGAAGAAACGTTTTTAAAAAATGTATTAACTTGTTGACAATCGGCAAAATATGTAGTATGATATTTTTCGTTGCCGTAATAATTCAGTTACGCAATACATAATAATTATTCCACAGTAGCTCAGTGGTAGAGCAATCGGCTGTTAACCGATCGGTCGTAGGTTCGAATCCTACCTGTGGAGCCATTAAGGGAGAAGTACTCAAGTGGCTGAAGAGGCGCCCCTGCTAAGGGTGTAGGCCGTTTACGCGGCGCGAGGGTTCAAATCCCTCCTTCTCCGCCATTACTTTTACTTAAATAATGGCCCGTTGGTCAAGCGGTTAAGACACCGCCCTTTCACGGCGGTAACACGGGTTCGAATCCCGTACGGGTCATCCTTCTAAATAAAATAAATATTGGTCCGGTAGTTCAGTTGGTTAGAATGCCTGCCTGTCACGCAGGAGGTCGCGGGTTCGAGTCCCGTCCGGACCGCCATAAGTTGGGCCATAGCCAAGCGGTAAGGCATCGGGTTTTGATCCCGTGTACCCCAGGTTCGAATCCTGGTGGCCCAGCCATTTATTATTTTGAAGGTACAATACTATTAGCATTAATAGTATTTTTTTATTGTTTTTTATATAAGAGCCATTAGCTCAGTCGGTAGAGCATCTGACTTTTAATCAGAGGGTCGAAGGTTCGAATCCTTCATGGCTCACCATTTTGCGGTCGTGGCGGAATGGCAGACGCGCTAGGTTGAGGGCCTAGTGGGCGTATAGCCCGTGTGGGTTCAAATCCCACTGACCGCATCTACTTATGAAACCAGTAATACCAATGGATGAAGTTCCGTTGGTATTTTTTTGTATTCGAAAATAATAAGAATTCTTGTTCGTTCTATACTTTCTAAGTGCCCAATCTATTAACTTCATCGTACCAGTCTAAATTTGTCAGTGAAAGTAAAATTAAAAGATGATGTACATTTTTATGGATGAACTTTAGATTCTACTTAGTTAACGGGGCTGGATAGTGCAATAAGCAAAGAAAAAGCACTCGTAATTGAGTGCTTTTTTATTTTATATAATTTTTTTAATGGATTATTTAATTTACCGTTACACAACAAGAGGAATTATCTTTTTTATCAACATTTTGTTTTGTATAAAAATACTCCCACTCATTTCCATCAGGGTCGGTTACCCAAAACTTGTCTTGAATCGCATAACAACAAGTTGTATTCATTTCTTCTCTTGCAAAAAAACCTTCCTTTTCTAAGCGTGCTTTATGCATTAACACTTCTTCTTTTGAGATCACTTGAACACCTAAGTGATTAATATTGTTCCCTTGAACATCTTCAACTTTTGTTAGTGTTAGATTAAGATTTGGCTCGGTAGTCAAAAACTTTACATACCCATCTTTTTCTTTTGCAGGGGCGACACTAAACAGTTTTTGGTAAAATACCTTGCTTTCTTCTAAGTCTTTCACATTTAAACCAATGTGTACATTCATTAACGCAAACACTCCTTCATCAACTTTTTTTGATTAATTATATATAAATTAAAACCGTTATTTAGACGGTTTTAAGATACAACATAGCTGTTCCGAAAGAATAGAGTCTACATGCTCATTATTAATGCGATAATAACTCCAAGTCCCTCTCGTTTCTTTGTGTAGGATATTAGCATCTGTCATAATTTTTAGATGATAAGAAAGTTTGGATTGCGGTATATCTAATTCTTCGGTCAAATCACAAACGCACATTTCTCCTTGGATGCTTAATAAGTTTAATAAATGTAGCCTCCTTGTATCGGCTAATGCTTTAAACTGTTTTTCATATGTGGCTAGTTCATCAGTTGTTAACCTATTATTTATATTTTTCATGAGAGGTAAACCTCCTTTAATCAAATATTATTGATTAATATAAAAATAACACTTTCCAAAGTATAAATCAACTTTTTTTGATTAATAGGTGTGTTTTTTATTTAACTAACTAGAGTTTTAGTTTAATAAGGTTCTACAAAATAAATTATTTATGAAAAGATTGACATTAGAGTTTATACAAAACTGGCGATATGAAATGCGATTAAATAAAAGATGTGTATTCCATAATTGATACCTCTCAATCTAGAGGGCTAGTGGACGTATAGCCCCTGTGGGTTCAAATCCCACTGACCGCATCTTAATAAAACTAGTGATATCAATGGATGAACTTCGTCCGTTGGTATTTTGTACCTATATTACTCGCAAAAAATAGTTTTACAACAAAATTCACCATAAAATAAATTTAAAAGAAAAAATTCACTAAAATACTTCTAGTTGATTCATAAAATCTATAACGTCAGAGGAGACCCAATAAACCTTAATTTTATTATTTTGAATATAAAAAATATCGGTTCCATCAAAAGAAAGAAGATACTATTTATGAGTACTGTGTATCAGAAAATGTAGTAAAGTCAAGCCTTGAAAAAGAACGTGCGTTCCCTTATATTTTTATCTAGAAAGTTTATAAATGAAATAAATTCTTCTGAAAGAAGGTTGATGTACAGTGAAAATTGACACACCCAAAATCCCTGAAGATCTAACAGTGAGAAGATTTACAGATATTTTTTTTGAAGAAAATACGGAATTTGAAATGTGTATGGTTACCGATTCTGAATTTGTCGATGAAGTACTTGATCGAGTGCGATTATATAAAACAGTGATTAGAAACTGTAATTTTATAAATACAGACTTCAGCCGAATAGATCTTACTGATGTGTGCTTTGAGAATTGTGATTTATCCAATGCTAATTTGAGTAATGCCTCTATGAATCGAGTTGAGTTTCTTAATTGTAAGTTACTTGGTAGCAACTTAACTGAGTCTTATATCGGTAATACAAGATTTCGGGAATCGATTCTTAACATGGTTATGTTGGGTAGCTCGAAACTTGAAAAGGTGATTTTTGAAAATAATGAGTTAGAAAGTGCTGACCTTTTTGACTGTAAACTAAAAAAAGTAGAATTTCTTTCATGCAATCTCAATGGTGCAAACTTTGAAGAGACATCGTTAAAAGGAATTGACATAAGTACATCCGATTTTAATTTTTTAACAGTTTCAATGGAGAATTTAAAAGGATGTATAGTATCATCGTCTCAAGCGATACAATTTGCTTCGTTATTAGGTCTACAAATTAAATAGAATTGAGATATAATAATCCAATTAAACAATATGTATCTATCCTCAATTGTATTTTAAAATAAAAAACCCGTGAAAATCACGGGTTTTAATTGTATTTAAACTAATTGAGATGCTAAAGAATCGACATTCGTATTTAGCCATGCTAACTGCCTAGTAGTGAGTCTAGCAATTTCTAAATATTCTCTTGGTAGTTGCTCATACGGTTCATAAAAATTACTGACTGCCAACTGAAAGAAATATAGATAGGACATATTAAACAAGTCGTACTTATTAAGAGAAAAATTTTTTGAATAGCTATCTATATAACGTTTAAGTGAATTAGATTCTATTTCTCCGCTCTTAGCTTTAGGGTCCGTATAAGCGAATGACATAATTAATTCCCAAGAAGCCGGTAAGTGACAAGCATCTGTCCAATCAATTGTATATATTTTTTTATCATTATATATTAATTGAGAAGTATAATAATCTCCATGAGAATTAGTACAGGTAAACTTAGAATAATCAAAAGTAAAGTTTCTAATTGTTTTTAGATATTCTAATCGATTAGTAATATCTTGTATAGTCATAATATCATTAGATTTCTTTGCCTTTCTTAAAGTATTGAGATAAGATTGTTTAGCTTTATTTATTTGTTCATTAGTGAAAAAATTCTCAATAATAATGCCTGTTTTTAACTTTGGGATGTGTGATAATACATCTTGAATTTTCCCTAAATTTTGAGCGGATAAATCCTTGAACCATTCATTCCCGCAATTTAAGTCATATATATCCCCGTGTATATATTCTTGCAGATGGTAATTTTCTCCATTTAGCGAAAACGAATATGTTCCTCGATTAGATTTAATTATTTGTGCTACAGGAATGTCGTTTTCATAAAGGAATTTAACTAAATTTCCCTCTGTTTCAGTATCTTGAATATATGACGGTAACCGTTTTAGAACATAACTTCCCTTAGTTGTATTCAAGTGATATGTTACAGCTACGTCATGATTGGTTAGTTGTGACATTTGTTTAATTTTTAAATCATAGTATTCATCCATCACATGATTAAATTTATTTAAGTTCATTTATTACTCTCTCCTCTATTATTTATTCTTGAGAAAAGGTATGAACCAGACTTAAACATAAGTTATTCAAACAAAACCCTCCTTAGTAATTAGTATTCTATAAAGAGTTATGAGTAAAATCAATTATAATAATATGGAAACAGTTGAAAGTATTTGATTTAATATAAATCTATATACATAAAGTTTGTGTGTATATATTAAGAAAATTTATACCAATAAAGAAGGGGAGAATGCTTCTTCTAATTGGCTTTTTATCGAAAATAATAGTTAGAACGACATATTGATCGGAGTAATGAAAGAAAACAAGCGAAACTAAATTATTATAAAATCCTAAAAACCACCAAAGGAATGTATCCTTGGTGGTTTTCTTTATTCTATAGTAATACTTCCATTATTAGTTCGCATTTTTATAAGATTTTCTCCGCTGCCGTACACGGTATCCCAATCTTTTGTCCCAAAAACAGTAATGCTTCCATTATCTGTACGTAAATCTAGTGTAGCATTAGTTAATTCAGTACCCGTATTCACGATTATTTTACCATTAGAAGTCTGTAAATCCATAGGATTATTAAGGTTTTCATTGCTTATAGTAATAGAGCCGTTATCTGTTTTTGCTACGATATTATTTGTTGCTTGTTGAATTTCTATCTTTCCGTTATTTGTAGTGACATTTACTTCTCCAGCTACTTGGTTTAATGTAATTTTTCCGTTGCTTGTTTCTGCGTGGAGATCAGATGCAATTTGCTCGGCATTAATTTTCCCGTTATCAGTACTCAAATAGATCTTAGTTGCTTCTATATTTGAAGCAGTTATTTTTCCATTGTCTGTTTTCGTTTGTAAATTTTCCAATGCTTTATCTGGCAAGTAGACATGTATACTTGGAGTTTCAAATAATAAGAAGTCTATATTGAAAAAGTCTAATCTTTTTTCTTCGGCATTTATATTTAATGTGCTCTCTTTTGTTTCTACATTAAAATCATAATTATCTTTACTACTTGTATATTCTACTCTTGGACTTTCTTCATTAGAAGATAAGATATTGACTGTTGCATTATCCGCACTGACTTTCAATTGATTGAAATCCATTTCTTCAATATTAACAGTTTCAGTTTCTTGTGTACCCTCCTTATTCCCATAAGGAAATGTAATGGCGATACCAATTATTCCAATAACTAAAAGAAAGGAAGCCAGAAGAAGTATTTTCTTAGTACTAGTCATTTGTAGCACCACCTTTAACAATTCGTACATTATAATTCAAATATTTAATAAAGATTTTAATCGCATACTTTGTAACATAATACATTGCAACACCTAAAAATAGACCTATTCCTACTATAGTAATAGAGAAAAATAATTCAAAAAGCTGAAAGGCATCTGGAGTTATTAACATTTTTCCTATTAATGCTACAAACTGAAGGATAAATGAAACGCTTATTCCCCACAGGGAGACAATTATTCCTGCAACCGCTAATAAGGGACCTAATACAATAATTAAATTAAGGAAACCTAAAGCAATTACAGCCAATGTTGCTTTAAATACATTTTCTGTAGAGGTATGCTCTTTTGCTTTTTCTACATGGTAATTTGCTTTAATGTCTTTTGCCAATTGATGAGGGGAACCAAGGGAGTCAGCAATTTGCGTTTCGGTTTTGCCTTCTTCTAAACCAACATTGAAATGCTCTTCTATATCTTGAAGTATTTCGTTTTGTTCATCACTAGGAAGACTATTTAATCGATTTTGTAACTCTTTTAAGAACTCGCGTTTTTCCAATTATAATTCCTCCTTCATAAGAGCATTGACTCCGTTAGTAAATGTTTTATACTCTTCCTTCAGTGCGATTAAATGCTTTTTGCCATTAGGAGTTAAGTGATAGTATTTGCGACTCGGTCCTTCGAGCGATTCTTGTAAGTAAGTTGTACAGAATTCTTGTTTTAGCATTCTGCGGAGAATAGGATAAATCGACCCTTCAGATATCTCGATTCTCTCTGTTATGCGTTTGATTAGTTCGTAGCCATATAGATCTTGTTTTTCAAGTAGTACTAAAACACACAACTCGAGTACTCCTTTTTTAAATTGGGCATTCATAACATCACCTTTTCTTATTGTAGATAACAACTATAATATAGCACTCACTACTGTTCAATGCAAGGTAGTATATAAAATATTATACTCACAATTAATAAGGTATTCGCATTGAAGGGAGGGAGTACATTAAAAGGACATGCTTTAATCAACAATATGTTCAATTGTTAGTATTAATGAAATGAATTAAGGAGTAAATGAATTCCAAATATTTTTTTAATAAAAACCCCCTTGCATAGAATGGGGAGACATGCTATATTATTAAACGTTGATTCATTAATTACAACAAACAACAACAAAAAGTATTATCATATTTTAATATTTTATGTTGCATACCAACTGAAAAGATGGTAAAATATAAAAGTTCGCTTTTAAGCGCCTGTAGCTCAATTGGATAGAGCGTTTGACTACGGATCAAGAGGTTAGGGGTTCGACTCCTCTCAGGCGCGCCATCGGGAAGTAGCTCAGCTTGGTAGAGCACTTGGTTTGGGACCAAGGGGTCGCAGGTTCGAATCCTGTCTTCCCGACCAGGAGTTACATATTATTAATTGAATAACTGCGGGTGTAGTTTAATGGTAAAACCTCAGCCTTCCAAGCTGATGACGAGGGTTCGATTCCCTTCACCCGCTCCAGAAATGGGCCTGTAGCTCAGCTGGTTAGAGCGCACGCCTGATAAGCGTGAGGTCGGTGGTTCGAGTCCACTCAGGCCCACCATTTCTTATAAAAAACACTTCAAAAAAAGTTTTCGAAAAGTGTTGACAGGATTTAAGAGAAATGATATATTTATAAAGTCGCTTTTTTGAGAGCGACACTGAAATTGCTCTTTGAAAACTGAACAAAACAACCAGTACGAAAGAAGAAAAACACCTCGTTTTTCTTAAAAAGAAATGAAGTCAGAAGTTGACTTCTGAAGCACAAGAAACACAACTTTTATGGAGAGTTTGATCTTGGCTCAGGACGAACGCTGGCGGCGTGCCTAATACATGCAAGTCGAGCGCAGGAAGTTATCTGATCCTTTTCGGAGGTGACGATAATGGAATGAGCGGCGGACGGGTGAGTAACACGTAGGCAACCTGCCTGTAAGACTGGGATAACTCGTGGAAACGCGAGCTAATACCGGATAACACTTTTCATCTCCTGATGAGAAGTTGAAAGGCGGCTTTTGCTGTCACTTACAGATGGGCCTGCGGCGCATTAGCTAGTTGGTAAGGTAACGGCTTACCAAGGCGACGATGCGTAGCCGACCTGAGAGGGTGATCGGCCACACTGGGACTGAGACACGGCCCAGACTCCTACGGGAGGCAGCAGTAGGGAATCTTCCGCAATGGACGAAAGTCTGACGGAGCAACGCCGCGTGAGTGATGAAGGTTTTCGGATCGTAAAACTCTGTTGTTAGGGAAGAACAAGTGCCATAGTAACTGATGGCACCTTGACGGTACCTAACCAGAAAGCCACGGCTAACTACGTGCCAGCAGCCGCGGTAATACGTAGGTGGCAAGCGTTGTCCGGAATTATTGGGCGTAAAGCGCTCGCAGGCGGTTCTTTAAGTCTGATGTGAAATCTTACGGCTCAACCGTAAACGTGCATTGGAAACTGGAGAACTTGAGTGCAGAAGAGGAGAGTGGAATTCCACGTGTAGCGGTGAAATGCGTAGAGATGTGGAGGAACACCAGTGGCGAAGGCGACTCTCTGGTCTGTAACTGACGCTGAGGAGCGAAAGCGTGGGGAGCGAACAGGATTAGATACCCTGGTAGTCCACGCCGTAAACGATGAGTGCTAGGTGTTAGGGGGTTTCCGCCCCTTAGTGCTGAAGTTAACGCATTAAGCACTCCGCCTGGGGAGTACGGCCGCAAGGCTGAAACTCAAAAGAATTGACGGGGGCCCGCACAAGCGGTGGAGCATGTGGTTTAATTCGAAGCAACGCGAAGAACCTTACCAGGTCTTGACATCCTCTGAACACTCTAGAGATAGAGTTTTCCCTTCGGGGACAGAGTGACAGGTGGTGCATGGTTGTCGTCAGCTCGTGTCGTGAGATGTTGGGTTAAGTCCCGCAACGAGCGCAACCCTTGATCTTAGTTGCCAGCATTTAGTTGGGCACTCTAAGGTGACTGCCGGTGACAAACCGGAGGAAGGTGGGGATGACGTCAAATCATCATGCCCCTTATGACCTGGGCTACACACGTGCTACAATGGATGGAACAAAGGGAAGCGAACCCGTGAGGTCAAGCAAATCCCACAAAACCATTCTCAGTTCGGATTGTAGGCTGCAACTCGCCTACATGAAGCCGGAATCGCTAGTAATCGCGGATCAGCATGCCGCGGTGAATACGTTCCCGGGCCTTGTACACACCGCCCGTCACACCACGAGAGTTGGTAACACCCGAAGTCGGTGAGGTAACCTTTTGGAGCCAGCCGCCGAAGGTGGGACTAATGATTGGGGTGAAGTCGTAACAAGGTAGCCGTATCGGAAGGTGCGGCTGGATCACCTCCTTTCTAAGGATAATATAGGAAGTGCAGGCGCCTTGCTTATCGACGTACAGATTGGAGAACTCCAGACGAGATAAAGGAAACACGAATGTAATTCGATGTTGACTTATCGTAGGATGGAATTCGAAATCTGCTAGTCGATAGGCGCCGGAACTAGACTATTAACGGAATCGTACTTGGTTGTTTGGTTCAGTTTTGAGAGAGCAATCTCTCGAAATAATGAACTTCTGTTAAGAACGTCACGTCCTGTGACAACACAGAAGCCACCACATCCGTGTGGAAGTTTGTACCTTGAAAACTAAATAAGAGTAACAACGACATCAAAAAACAGAAAGCTGAAGCGACTGTTCAGTGACGTATGAACTGGACTGAACCGAAGGAGATAAAGGAAACACGATGAACGATAGTGAATCGATGTTGACTTATCGTACGGAGGAGAAGGAAGTTACACTAGTCACTAGGAGCTGAAGCTGGATTGAAACAAGGCTATTAAATTAGCACGCTTATTTACTGAAATAACTTAGTTAAGTGAATAAGGGCGCACGGTGGATGCCTTGGCACTAGGAGCTGAAGAAGGACGGGACTAACACCGATATGCCTCGGGGAGTTGTAAGTAAACTTTGATCCGGGGATTTCCGAATGGGGAAACCCACTGTTCGTAATGGAGCAGTACCTATACCTCAATACATAGGGTATAGGGAGCAGACCCGGGGAACTGAAACATCTCAGTACCTGGAGGAAGAGAAAGAAACCTCGATTTCCTGAGTAGCGGCGAGCGAAACGGAAAGAGCCCAAACCAGAAAGCTTGCTTTCTGGGGTTGTAGGACACTCCTTTGGAGTTACAAAGAAATTCTTTAAATGAATCGATCTGGAAAGGTCAGCCGAAGAAGGTAACAGCCCTGTAATTGAAAAGGAATTTCCTCCGGAGTGTATCCTGAGTACGGCGGAACACGTGGAATTCCGTCGGAATCCGGGAGGACCATCTCCCAAGGCTAAATACTCCCTAGTGACCGATAGTGAACCAGTACCGTGAGGGAAAGGTGAAAAGCACCCCGGAAGGGGAGTGAAATAGAACCTGAAACCGTGTGCCTACAAGTAGTCGAAGCCCGTTAATGGGTGACGGCGTACCTTTTGTAGAATGGACCGGCGAGTTACGATCTCATGCAAGGTTAAGTGGAAGACACGGAGCCGCAGCGAAAGCGAGTCTGAATAGGGCGAATATAGTATGTGGTCGTAGACCCGAAACCGTGTGATCTACCCATGTCCAGGGTGAAGGTCAGGTAACACTGACTGGAGGCCCGAACCCACGTATGTTGAAAAATGCGGGGATGAGGTGTGGGTAGGGGTGAAATGCCAATCGAACACGGAGATAGCTGGTTCTCTCCGAAATAGCTTTAGGGCTAGCCTCAAGATGATGAGTACTGGAGGTAGAGCACTGATTGGACTAGGGGCCCCTACCGGGTTACCGAATTCAGTCAAACTCCGAATGCCAGTTACTTAAACTTGGGAGTCAGACTATGGGTGATAAGGTTCATAGTCGAAAGGGAAACAGCCCAGACCGCCAGCTAAGGTCCCAAAGTATACGTTAAGTGGAAAAGGATGTGGAGTTGCCCAGACAACCAGGATGTTGGCTTAGAAGCAGCCACCATTTAAAGAGTGCGTAATAGCTCACTGGTCGAGTGACTCTGCGCCGAAAATGTACCGGGGCTAAACGTATCACCGAAGCTGCGGATTGTTCTTACGAACAATGGTAGGAGAGCGTTCTAAGTGCTGTGAAGTCAGACCGTGAGGACTGGTGGAGCGCTTAGAAGTGAGAATGCCGGTATGAGTAGCGAAAAAAGAGTGAGAATCTCTTTCACCGAATGCCTAAGGTTTCCTGAGGAAGGCTCGTCCTCTCAGGGTTAGTCGGGACCTAAGCCGAGGCCGACAGGCGTAGGCGATGGACAACAGGTAGATATTCCTGTACCACCTCATGATTGTTTGAGCGATGGGGGGACGCAGTAGGATAAGGAATGCGCACCGATGGACGTGTGCGCCCAAGCAGTGAGAAAGTCAGATAGGCAAATCCGTCTGGCAATTTCAAGCTGTGATGGGGAGGGAAATTGAGTACCGAAGTTCCGGATTTCACACTGCCAAGAAAAGCCTCTAGTTAGATCATAGGTGCCCGTACCGCAAACCGACACAGGTAGGCGAGGAGAGAATCCTAAGGTGAGCGGGAGAACTCTCGTTAAGGAACTCGGCAAAATGACCCCGTAACTTCGGGAGAAGGGGTGCTCCTTCATAGGAGGAGCCGCAGTGAATAGGCCCAAGCGACTGTTTAGCAAAAACACAGGTCTCTGCGAAGCCGAAAGGCGAAGTATAGGGGCTGACACCTGCCCGGTGCTGGAAGGTTAAGGGGACGAGTTAGCTCTTCGGAGCGAAGCTTTGAACCGAAGCCCCAGTAAACGGCGGCCGTAACTATAACGGTCCTAAGGTAGCGAAATTCCTTGTCGGGTAAGTTCCGACCCGCACGAAAGGTGCAACGACTTGGGCACTGTCTCAACGAGAGACCCGGTGAAATTATACTATGCGTGAAGATGCGCATTACCCGCGACAGGACGGAAAGACCCCGTGGAGCTTTACTGTAGCCTGATATTGAATGTTTGTGCAGCTTGTACAGGATAGGTGGGAGCCTTTGAAGCGTGAGCGCTAGCTTACGTGGAGGCACCCGTGGGATACCACCCTCGCTGTATGAACATTCTAACCCAGGACCGTGATCCGGTTCGGAGACAGTGTCAGGCGGGCAGTTTGACTGGGGCGGTCGCCTCCCAAAGAGTAACGGAGGCGCCCAAAGGTTCCCTCAGAATGGTTGGAAATCATTCGTAGAGTGTAAAGGCAGAAGGGAGCTTGAC
The DNA here is from genome assembly GCF_047238145.1 of Oceanobacillus phoenicis. Lineage (NCBI taxonomy): Bacteria > Bacillati > Bacillota > Bacilli > Caryophanales > Bacillaceae > Oceanobacillus > Oceanobacillus phoenicis. Next base: position 555 of record NZ_JBDFME010000001.1, on the reverse strand, counting down.
TGCGAGACCTACAAGTCGAGCAGGGACGAAAGTCGGGCTTAGTGATCCGGTGGTTCCGCATGGAAGGGCCATCGCTCAACGGATAAAAGCTACCCCGGGGATAACAGGCTTATCTCCCCCAAGAGTTCACATCGACGGGGAGGTTTGGCACCTCGATGTCGGCTCATCGCATCCTGGGGCTGTAGTCGGTCCCAAGGGTTGGGCTGTTCGCCCATTAAAGCGGTACGCGAGCTGGGTTCAGAACGTCGTGAGACAGTTCGGTCCCTATCCGTCGTGGGCGTTGGAAGTTTGAGAGGAGCTGTCCTTAGTACGAGAGGACCGGGATGGACACACCGCTGGTGTACCAGTTGTTCCGCCAGGAGCATGGCTGGGTAGCTACGTGTGGAAAGGATAAGTGCTGAAAGCATCTAAGCATGAAGCCCCCCTCAAGATGAAACTTCCCATCACTTCGAGTGAGTAAGATCCCTCAGAGACGATGAGGTTGATAGGTCCGAGGTGGAAGCGTGGTGACACGTGCAGCTGACGGATACTAATTGATCGAGGACTTATCTAAGT